>NZ_OZ239769.1:0-600000 GCF_965196625.1 Cardinium endosymbiont of Nabis limbatus
TGGATACCGATAGCAAGATTATTTGGGATAAATGCCTTCTATATATTCAAGGTCAGATCAGTCCACAAACCTATAAGACCTGGTTTACCCCTATTATAGCCAAAGACTTCAAAGATGGTATCTTAACCATTCAAGTCCCTAGTCAATTTTTTTATGAGTGGCTAGAAGAACACCACTTACCATTGCTCAAGCAAGCAGTACTCCAAGAAATAGGCCCGCACGGAAAACTAGCCTATGCGGTTGTTATAGATAAAGGGAACAAAAAACAAAAGCCATTGATGGTCAATTTGCCTACCTACCCAGGCCCAGCGCCAAAAGGTAGCGCCGCACAGCCATCTACTATTTCAGGAAATGAAATCTTTCGGCTAAATCCCAACTATCTTTTTGATAATCTTATAGAAGGCAGTTGTAACCAACTCGCCAAATCTGCTGCACAAGCTGTTTCGAATCAACCAGGTGAAACTGCTTTTAACCCACTGATGCTCTACGGAGGTGTAGGATTAGGAAAAACACATATTTCTCAAGCTATTGGCAATAAGGTCAAAACATTATTTCCAGAAAAAAAAGTGGCCTATGTTTCCTCAGAAAAATTTACTACAGAGTTTATAGAAGCCCTGCGCAACAACTATGTACAATCTTTTACAGGGCAATACTTAGCAGTAGATTTGCTTATTTTAGATGATATACAGTTTTTATCTGGGAAAGAAAAAACACAAGAAATATTTTTTCATATTTTTAACCATCTGCATCAGCTAAAAAAACAAATCATTATTACAAGTGATTGCGCACCACGTGATTTAAAGGGGCTGCAAGAGCGCCTTCTTTCCAGATTCAAATGGGGGTTAACGGCAGATTTACAGTGTCCTGATTTTGAAACCCGTGTGGCCATTATACATAGTAAAGTCGCAGCGGATGGCATCACTCTTTCGTCAGATTTAATCGATTACATTGCCAAGCATGTCGATACAAATGTACGGGAATTAGAGGGCGTGCTTATTTCACTTATTGCGCATGCTTCGTTGACCAAGCGCGATATCAACATAGAACTGGCGCAACAAGTTTTAAAGCATATTGTACAGCAACATCCCACTGCTGAAACCACTATTGAAGCACTGCAGCAGCAAGTGGTTGCCCATTATAATATTTCTTTAGATGATCTTAAAGGTAAATCACGCAAAAAAGAGATTGTAGCTGCACGACAAGTTGCCATGCATCTGACTAAAAAATATACGACCCATTCTTTAAAATCCATAGGGGCTTATTTTGGTGGCAGGGATCACACAACGGTGATACATGCGGTACAGGTCATAGACAACTTATTGAATAAAGACCCATCATATAGTGAGTTGTATGCATCACTTGAAAATAAGATTAAATTAACTATGAAATAAGAGAATTTTTCGATTTGGTTATGTCTATTGTATACGGGTTATCTTATTTACTTTCTTTTTTACCACTTTGGCTATTATACCTTATCTCAGATCTATGCTACATCATTATATATTATCTAATAGGCTATAGGAAAAAAGTAGTCGTTCAAAACCTAACCCATGCTTTTGCCAACAAAACGGCTCAGCAACGCAAATCAATAGAAAAAGCCTTTTACCAACATCTATGTGACCTACTATTCGAGCATATAAAAGCTTTAACCATAACCCCTAAACGCCTGGTACAACAGGTTACCATTAATGGCAACGATATAGAAACCTTAGAAAGGTTTTACCAGAAAGGACAATCGATTATACTGGTTGCTGGCCATTTTGGAAATTGGGAATGGATTGCACATGCCCTTGCATACCAAACATCCTATACGATATGCGCAGGCTACCAACCCTTACATCATACAAACATAGACCAAACCGTACGCCATATAAGAAGCCGTTTTCAACGAAAAGCCATTCCAATAACTGCCTTATTGAGGCATATAAGAAGTTATACAGGGGCCCCGCAGGCGACTACACTCTTAATAGACCAAGCGCCATTGCATAAAGGAAGTGGCCATGCTACTACCTTTCTAGCCCAACCGACCAGCGTTGCCTTAACAGCTGCCAAACTCGCTCAAAAGTGTAACCAGCCTATTTTTTACATCCAAATAGAGCGCATCAAAAGGGGCAAATACCAAGCAAAGCCGATATTATTAGCAGAAAGACCTGACCTACTACCAACCTGCGAGATTGCAGAACAGTATACCAGAAAGTTAGAAGCAGATATTCTACGCAACCCACCTTTTTGGCTTTGGTCACATAGAAGATGGAAAGCCTAAATCGATATAGAACTACTATATGGCAGTAAGATATATTTGGATAGTTATAAAAATTTACTTACCATCCATTATGGATGCACTAAAACCCTTGCACTAAGTTGGTTTTTTGCGTCTGCTCAATCATATAGCGAGGGCTTAATCAATTTGTATTAGCCTTTTCTTTATAAGCCGTTCGTATACCGCGCTATCTTAAACCAGATAAAATGTCCTAAAAGCAGGAAAAACGCGCCCTGGTAAAAAGTTACGACTAGAAAGTACAGCTTACAGATAAAAAAGCAAAACAGTTTCAGGGAGGGATTGCAGAATGCCTCCCTGTTTTTTCATTAAAAATTCCTTTTTGACCAATGTTATGAACCTATACCCCTTTGTGATGCTATACGATTAAATAGCTATCTTTCTTTGGTCTTTTAAAATCGCCACAGTGCTGCACCAATATTAAAAACCTTACCAACCAGTATGATATATGCTTTATAGATACTGTTTAATGCTATACCTAAATAAGGTATAATCTATATACTAGCCGAATAATATATGAACTATTGACAAATAAAACAAAAAAACAAATGCAATTCATAAAAAACAAAACATCGAAAAAATCGAAACTTTTACTAACCAGTAGTGTGCTTATGCTAAATGGAAACATGTGTAGCCTGTCTAAGACAATATCAGTATCTGACCAATATCCAAAACGTTATACCGCTAAAATCCCAACGATAGCTACCTCAAATAATAAGGGTATAGAAACTAATCAAATATTCAATAAGACAAAAAGTACGCTTGATACCCTAGAAAATTACTTGCAAGAATTGCAAAAAGCCTTACCCAAAGAGAGCGCGCCATCCAATATGGATCTAAAAGATGCGCTTAGCACCCTAAAAGATTACTTGAAAAAAGTGAAGGAAGCCTTATTTAAAGACAATATCTCATCTAAAAAAGAGGCAAAAGAGCTCTATAATACCCTAAAAGATTACTCGCAAAAAGTGGAAGAAGCCTTATCCACAGACAATGTTTCATCCAGAGAGGATCTAACAGCGCTCTATAATACCATAATAGATCGATTGCAAAAAGAAAAAGAAGCCTTATTTAAACAGGATAACGAAGAGTATGAAAGCGGATATGAAAGTGGCTCCGAAGAGGATGAGGAAGAATATGATGAAGTGTATGAAAGCAGATATGACAGCAATAGCAATAGCAATAACAAGTACCCTATTTATGAAGCACTAAAAGATGATGACCAGAAGTTGGACCATAACAACGATAACAATGGACATATTTACGAAACCATAGAGCCTGTAACAATAGATGGATACAAGAATGGAAAGCAAAGCAATAATCCACAAGATCAATTAAATGCTTGTGATCAAAGAGATATCCGTATATATGACCCTGTTTATGCAACCATTGATGAGGTAAACGAGGGTAACGAATCATTGAACACCAGCAATAGTAATGAACACGCTAATGTATCTGTAAAAAACAGGGAGGCTACAAAATATATTCAAATAATAAAAGATTTAAAAGTCGACCCAAGTACTGTACATCAGTATATACCAGATATAGAAAAACTTAATTTGATGGGAAGGCTACAGGAAATACAAGATACAATGAATAAGATAGCAACGTTGCGTGAAGGAAAAGATAATAATTTACAAGAAAAGCAAAAAGAGCAGCAAAGAAACTTAAAAATAAAAATAAATGCACGAAACAGCGCATGTGAAAGGGCAATTAATCTTTATAACAGAATAGGTGGGCGCATAAATAAGGGTGACAGGTTAAGCAAAGAAGAAAGAAAAAGCTACTACGAGGTAGCAAAAAATATAAAACAAAAGATAGAAAAAATACAAAAAGAAGCAGATAAGCTCATAAAATTGATCGAAAGCAAAATAAGTGATAATCAAATCAATATCAACGCAGAAGATATCAATGGGGTAACGCGCATTAATACTAATGGCTACCGCTCCACGGTCCTTTAATCCGAGTCTTTGTTTTTAAGTGTATAAATATTTTTGAGATTTTATATATCTTTAATATTATACCACTTAAAACGAAAGACTCAATTCTTTACTGTGCCACCACTGTACCAAGTTGTTTGGCGATGCTGCACTCAGAATGCTTAAGCAATTGGTGGACTTGCAGTAGGCGTGCTTCCTCAGCTTCAGACAATTCTTCTTTGAGTGCAGCTCTATTTTCTTCAATAAGCTCTTGTACCAAACGAATCTTTAGCCTAAGGATTACTTCCAAACTCATTCTTTGTACATTTTGCCCCTCTTCTATAGTATAAATGCCATATTTTTTGATCCAAGCTTCACTAATGTCATGGGGTAAAGCGGTTACATCAATGGCTATTTTTTTAATGGATTCCTCTGTACTATCTAAACAACACTGCATATCAACTAAGTCACCTTTGTTAAATACCGCTTTACAATAATCAAACAATACTTTACAATCAGCAGATCTAAAGGTTACATCATCCAACTCTAGGAGAATATATGCATACAATGGTTGCCCTTCAGATAGTTTAGTAGCACCATAGGTCAACAGAATACGCATAATCTCCCGCTCATAGGCTTCAATGCTTGCGGTAAGTTTGCTGGTAAAGGGAATATTTTTGGGGTCTACATAGGGGCTACTTTTTTGCCTACCATAATGTGAAGCGCCTATTCTTTTTTGCTGCCATACTGCGGTAGTTTGATGACGCAATGCATGATAGGTAGTAAAAAGCAGCTCTTCTTCTATAGCAAAACGTTTGCTGCACTTTTTCAGAAATAGGGTGGCTTGTATTTCATCTGGAATGGCTACAATGCTTTGGACAATCTCTCGTATAACCTTTGCTTGCTCAACTGGACCCTGTTCAACAGACTGATTAAGCAAAAAACCTGCCTTAAAGGTAATAAAGTCTTGGGCAAAACAACGGATATAATGGTTAAAAGCATCTACGCCTACTTTACAAAGGTAACTATCTGGGTCTTCTCCTGAAGGCAACCATATGACGTTTACCTCTAGTCCCTTTGCTAACAACTTATCTATACCCCGAAAAGCTGCTTGAATACCTGCTTGATCTCCATCAAAAACCAATGTAACTTTAGTCGTAAAACGAGACAGGGCATCGATCTGTGTTTCCGTAAGTGCGGTACCAGCAGAAGCAACTACCTCTTGTACACCTGCCTTATGAAAAGCCAATACATCGGTATATCCTTCTACCAGATAACAATGGTTCGTCTGTTTAATGGCTTGTTTGGCAAAAGCAAGGCCATATAGTAACCTGCCCTTTTGGTAAACAACGGTTTCAGATGAGTTGAGATACTTAGGGCCATCTACGGCATTCGAAAGGGGGCTAATAGCCATATGGCGCGCACCAAAGGCAACGGGTTGCCCATTGCTATTGTGAATAGGAAACATCAACCTACCTCGAAAACGGTCATACACCTTAGTACCATTTTGGATCACTAACCCTGCGGCAACCAATAGATCTAGGCTTACCCCTTTTTTTATGGCAAATTTATAGAATCCATCCCATTGATCAAGGCTATAGCCCAACTCAAATTTTTTAGCTATTTCAGGTGAAATGGCTCTTTCTTGCAAATAGGGTAAGGCTACTTTAGCGGCTTCTCGATGATGCCACAGTAAATCTATGTAATAATTTTTAGCTAAATTCAATAGAATATACAGACTTTCTTGGGTTCGATAGCCCTGCAAATCTTGCGTACCTTCTTGCGATGATGTGATCGGTATGCCATATCGCTGGGCAAGATAGGTAATGGCTTCTACAAAAGAGGTGCCTTCTATCTGTTGTACAAAGGTTATGGCATCTCCAGCAGCATCACATCCAAAACATTTATAAAACCCTTTTTCGGAAGACACTGAAAAAGAAGGCGTTTTTTCGTGATGAAAGGGGCAACAAGCCCAAAAGTTTTGTCCCTTTTTTTTAAGGGGCAAAAAATCAGCCACTACCTCTTCAATACGGGCAACACGCTGAACAGCTTGAATGGTTTCTTGGCTAATGATCATAGTAGGTGCGCTCGGGATTCATACAAAATTAGATACTTTTACAAAGTATATAAAAACTTTTACATCCAGCAACGTAGGTTGTGCAAGAGGTCTAATCGTCTTTATCCTTCTCCTTTCTTCTACCTTTCGCTTTGTCTTTAGAAATATTTAGTGCATTTTTGGCTGCTTTTTCTAATTCAGCCGCTATATCTGCGCCCAAGTATTCATTGGCCAACTTAACATCTATGGAAAGGGTTTCTTGCGCCATATGGACAACCTCTGGCAAATGGATATAGCCTGAAGCATGGCGCAGATCATAAAGCCGCTCGGCCAGTTTGATAAAGAGTACGGAAAGCTGTACGTGATCTTCCTTAATAGCTTTTTGCAACCGATTCTCAAGATAAAGCAGAGAAGGATGGTCTAATGCTTGGCGTTTATCTACGCCTAGTACATTTAATACAAAGGCATATACACCTAAGTTATAGTGATCCCTCACGTAAGAAAGGGGGCAAACAAGTGTGGCGCACCAGCTCATAGAGCAAAGAAGCATAAATGACCTTAGGAGAGTGAAAAACCCACTCTACCACTAATTTCGAAATGCCTACCGCCCGTACATAAAACAATTGGCCAGAGGCATGCCGCTTAAAGCCAAAATGCTGCCGCAATAACAAAAGCAAACCGGAAATCGTACCTAGGTCAATAGGATCCATATCATGAGAAAATTGAGAGACATGGTCATGGAACTGCATGAGTTCCATCATGGAATCAGCTTGTTCCTTAGGGGTTACAGGCGTTTCTGAGGTCAAGCAATCTATGGGTAATTTAGCAGTCATCTTATCACGAATTTCTATAACATCAATAGGCAGTACCAGGAGCATAGTAGGTTGCTGCACACGCGCAACATATTGTAAATAGCCATAATGCGCACCAACAATACTAGATATGGTTTGCTGCTGCAGGTCTATGGATGGGGGTATCGCCTGTTTTCCTGGAGCAGCAATAATATCTATCTTATCTTCATAGAGGTCTTTTACTTTAGGAAGGGCCTCAGAATCGGTAGTGGCTTGGCTGATGACCAAGGCAGTAGCTTGAAAAAGCATAAACGAAGGACAACCGCTGTCAATGGGATCAACTTGCTTAAATTGTAAAGCAGTAGTATGCAGCTGTACTTTAACAAGTGGTGTAATAGAACCCTCTAGCTTACCCACACGTAAAATAGCCTGAACCAATAAGTAGACGACCTGATTGATGTCGCATACCATATAAGGGGATGGCCATCCATTCGGTTCTTTTACGTGCTCTACAAAGAGTTTAGGAGGATGCGCTACCTCTTGGGACAAAGCAAACTCTACCTTGCGCATCAGCTTATCTAAAGAAATTTTAGCAGGTCGCAGGAGTGCATGGTCCTTGGCCTTGGCTCTTTTATTAAAATAGGCCACCCAATCATAGAGTTTATTGATAATACTCTAAAAATCTTGCTTATAAAGAGGCATATTTCCATCTAAAAATGAGACCGATTGCTCAATTTTACGAATTACTTGTTCTAAAATAGAGCCATAACGTTTAGAGAGGTTAAGCGCAGCAGATCGTACCATAGTCAAATCATAGAGCGACTCTTTTAATTTCTGAGATACCCTAACTTTATCTTGGTTTTTTAAGTAAAGATTTTGGGCCATATAGCCACCTACTTTAACTTTAAAACAAATAATCATAGCAACCACCAATAGGGTGACCATAAACAATGGAAATAGCGAAGATAAGACTGAAAAAGACAATCCAACAGAGATAGGATAAATAGCTACTAATAATGCAGTTGCAACCACTCTAATGCCCAGATAGAGCGGCAATACCCATAAGATTATAGCATAATGGGCCAAGGATAAAGATGCGCTAAAGATCGGGTCCACCAGATGCCACCAGTACCAAAGCAGGTTTAAAGGCAGATAAAAAACGCAACCAACTAGCCAGCATAAGCCGATCAACCAACCTGGGCTGTTCTGGTTAAAAAAGCTGTTATAGCGCATAAACACACCATAAGATGTAAAAAGAGCCCCCAAAAGGCCTTGACATATGCCCCAATAGACAAGCTCTGGTTGAATAAACCAATAACCCAGAATAGCAGTAACGATCATATAAAGCCCCGTCAAGCGTAAGGTACTATCGCTAGGCCTCAGCTTGGCCAAGGTAAATTTTCTATTGGCCCAAGCATTTTTAATCGTTTCTTTTCGTTCCGCGCACTTGCGCACATGCGCTTGTTGCATTTGCTTAAACTCGTTATCTGGTTCAACCCACCCCAGACCATTGGGCTGTTTGAGTAGATAATGAGCCGCCATCATAGCCAGCCCATTAACGGCCATAGCAAGAAAAGAACCATCCATTCCTATGCATGGCTCAATCCATTTTTTCCAGCCTAAAATACTGAATACACCTGTAGCTATGCCAATCAAAGCGGTGCGGGAAGTACCTCGAAATCCAAATATGGCCAATATAAAAGGAGCCGTTATGGTAGGTACAAAAATGTCAAGCCCCCAATAGAGCAGCTGCAATAGGTCATTGCAGTAAAAACCTAACATCATGGCCAATAAACCTACCACTAGAGTGGCCCATCTGCCTATTTTAAGCTGAAATGCATCAGTGATCTCTTTTTGATTGTATAAGCTTTTCACCATATCATGGCCAACCATAATCGCACAAGCATTTAAAGAAGAATCAGCCGTAGACATGGCCATAGCCAGCAAACTAATGGCAAGAAATCCTTTAAAAAAAAAGGGAATATGGTCCATTAGATAACGCCAAATCTCTTCTTTCGACAAGTCTGGTGCGCCTATAAAAATAAATAGACCAATGAGCATTATAAAAGTGGATATCACCATACTGAATAGGGTGGCATATGAAAAAACTTCTTGAGCTTGCATGGGTCCAGAAGACATATAGACCCGCTGCATAAGCTGAGGCAATATAGAGGAAGCCATCAAAGATAGAAACAGCAGCAACATATCTACCAACTGGAAGTTAAAATGGAATAGATTGCTAAATTGAAATTTAGCATGCCCCTGTAGCATAGGCAGGATCTCTGAAACGGGTTTATCTACTTTTAGAAACATAAGCCAAGCCAAAAGAGGAATAATAATAGCAAAAGTTATAAATTGAAATACATCTGTAAAGGTAACGGCACGAATCCGCCCAAATGTGGAATAAAAAATAAGCAGTAAAGTAGCCACAATAGGCATTATATAGGGGTTTGTTATCTTCAAACATATGCCAATAGCCTGAGACATTACACTGATTTGCATGGTAATAATAAGGACCGTGCTACAAATACCAACCAACGCAGTTACCATTCTTGGATACCTACCATAAATATTACCGATCGTCTCTGCTATAGAAAAGTGCTGCATAAATGGCTCCATACGCAAAGCCAATCGACCAACTATCCACAAACCAAAGGAAGATAAAAACATAATAACAATCCACCATAAGCCAATACAATGGACACACTCTACATTGCGCACTAGCCCTCCACCTCCATACACCGTAGCCAATACAGTGAAGACCAGGGTAGCAGTAGCAAACTGTTTATTACCTACCGCATATTCTCGAAAAGAAGTTTTTTTTCTACTAAAACAGATGCCTACGAGCAAGGTAAATACCAAAAAAACAGCCACTATACATAGGGACATATCAAAATATATCATAAAACAAGCTGTTCAGTTAATGAAAGATTACAAAACACTTATGTTGCTAACGCCAATTTTTATACTAAGAAATTTTTGATTAAAAAAAAATAAAGAAAGGCTTTTCCTGATTTTTGATTAAAAAAAAGCCTATATATATTTTTTTAACTGACAATCAAGTATATGTAGATATAAATTGGTATTATGCAAAGCGTTGCCGCAATACTTCATAAAGTATGATGCCAGTTGCCACGGATACATTTAAGGAAGCAATAGGGCCTTGCATAGGAATGCCAATATGGTGGGTAGCTAGCCTGAGATGTTTTACAGCGATACCTACATCTTCTCCACCTAAAATAAGTACAATAGGCAGTTTTAAATCTATCGTATATATAGATGCTGAAGCCTGTGCATGACAGGCCAATAGCATCAATCCACTTTCTTGCAAATAACGTAGCGCTTTGCCTAAGTCAGCTACGCGGCAAATGGGCAATGTTGCGAGGGCACCTGCTGAGGTTTTCATAGCGGCACCAGCTAACGCAACACTGCGTTGTGTAGGCAATACCAATGCATCCACACCCATACAAAGCGCGGTACGCGCAATGGCCCCTATGTTGTGCACATCTGTTACGCCATCCAATGCGATGATTAAAGGCGCTTTTCCTTTTTCAAAAGTGGTTTGCACCACAAGATCCAACGGGGTAAAAAGAATAGGTGATAAAACAGCTACAACACCTTGATGGTTGCCACGCACGATACGATCCAACTTTTCAATGGGCACATAACTAAAGGGAATTTCATGTTTACAGACCAGCTCGTATAATGCCTTTGCATGGGCTGTTTTAATTTTTTTTTGAAAAAAAACTTTCTCAATGGTTCTGCCGGCCCGTATGGTCTCTATAACAGCCCTGCAGCCAAAAATTAAACTTAACGGAGCAGCAGGCCCTTTTTCAGGAAAGGAAGACATGATCGCAAAGGAATTTGTAGGCTACCTTTTGCTTGATTCATTAGCAAAAAAAGTAAAAAAGGGAAAGTTGCGGGGATAGGACTCGAACCTATGACCTTCGGGTTATGAGCCCGACGAGCTACCAACTGCTCCACCCCGCGATAAAGCTTTAACCATCAAGAGAATAACCTATCTGCAATAGGTAAATTGCTTTTACACAACCACTTGAACTATTACAAGTTTATATATTTTTTTGTAACATTGCAAATATATTATTCTTATGCATCAAGATCAAAACGATTATAGGTCTGGTTTTGTAGCCATTATTGGCAAACCGAATGCGGGCAAATCGACCTTAATGAATGTATTGGTAAATGAACAACTGGCCATTACCCATTCAAAAGCACAAACGACACGCCATAAACTTTATGGGATTGTTTCTGCAAAAAATTTTCAAATTATTTACATAGATACACCAGGCCTTATTACACCTGCTTATCCCTTACAAACGGCTATGATGGAAGCGGTAAAAGTGGCGCGTGCAGATGCGGATCTGGTCATCTGGCTTGTGGATGTCAAAGCGCTAGAGCCGATTCCATGGCTTGATGAAAACTGCGTTAAAAAACCAATGCTATTGGTACTGAATAAGGTAGACCTCATCACGGCCAACCAGCTCAATACAACAATCGCCTATTGGAGCCACCACCTCCCAGGCATACCCATTGTACCTATATCAGCGATAAAAAATGAAAATATCGATCAACTCATTGAACAAATTGTTGAATCCCTGCCAAACCATCCGCCTTATTATCCAGAGGAAACCTTAACGGACAAACCAGAACGTTTTTTTGTACAGGAGCTTATACGTGAGAAAATCTTAGGCCAATACCATCAAGAAATACCCTATAGTGTAGAAGTGGTAGTAGATGATTTTAAGGAAATGGAAAACTTGATTAAAATTCGCTCGATTATACATGTAGAGCGACAAACCCAAAAGGGGATTATCATCGGCCAAAAAGGAGAGGCGTTAAAAAAGTTAGGCATAGATGCACGGGAGGCATTAGAAAAGTTTTTCCAGAAGAAAATATTCCTAGCACAACATGTTAAGGTCACGCCAAACTGGCGCAAAAATGGATTGTTGCTCACCAGGTTTGGCTATCCAGCTACTCCAAAAAAGAAAGATTAGACACATCTACTCTAAATAGTGACAAAAAAGATCGTCAGCATACTCCATCGCCCATTGGCCGCCGATAAAAGTTGGCGCCATAAAAGCAACTGCCCATTCCAATAGACTTCATTTTGAAATGCGCTTATGCCCTGGAATTTATAGGAGAAACGGCGCGCAAAACCGCAGCATACTAAATGTACGTGAGGATTTAAGCACCGGTTCGACAAGCAAATTACCAGCAGAAGTAGCATTTCAAGAGAAGTCTACAGTAGTGGATCATACCCACTACTACCCCAAGGACCGCAACGGAGCAGCCTACGCAAAGTAAGCAAGACGCCCTTTCGAATGCCATACTTGGCAAAAGCTGCTCTTGCATAATGCGAACAACTGGGTTGAAAACGACATACAGGAGGGAGTAAAGGGGCCATGCAATGCTGATAAATGCCAATCGCAAAGCAACAAAAACGCCTAAAGAATTGGACGTACGTGTTCATAACATTAGTCAAAAAAGGATTTTTGTTACACTTTTTGTTTCTCGTCGTACGTTTTGGCATAGCTGCGCCATACAGTTGAATGGATACTTATTTGCTTTTTCTGCACAAAATGCATAAACTTACTGATCTGTTCTATGCTAATATAGACAGATGTTATAGATAGTGCAGCATGCTAAAGCGAGAGGCAACTGGTATGCCTTATGCTTTAATAGTCATCTGCATGCATTCTATAAAAGTTGTTTGAATCCTTAATTAAATTTAAATTTAATATAATAAATAAATATGATATATACAAATTCAGCACTTATTCGTTCAATTATTGCGGGATCTTTCTTATTTAGTACTGTAGCATGCGGCAATAGCGGTGCAAACGGTATAAAGGTGTTTGAAAATGAAAAAGACAGAAAAAAATTCGTAGAAGAAGGATTAAAAAAAGCAGACGAAGTAATAGAAAAACTAAAAAAAATAGACAAAGAGAGGAGCCAAAAGTAGCAAAATAGATTTGTCTTTTTTATTAAAAAGTTATAGACTCTGTTCAAACCAGTAGCACAAAAGTATTCTCATCTTGCTTATTATCCTAATTAAGGGTCAAGATAAAAATCAAGCGCCTTGGAAAAATTTGCGTTTACAGTAGCTTTTTTCAAGGCACATTTTTTCGTAAGCGCAAAGAGACAAAAAGCGCTTTATGAATGGGTAGCACACCCAAAACACCTTAATGTGTATCCGATTTGGCTTTCTGGCAATGCGATCCCAAAAAAAGAAAAAAACCACTACCCAGCAGTGTGAATAAAAGTAAAGACCTTTTTACCCTCTTTCACAAACTCATTATGCCGCCTTATAGCATACCCAGTCTCTAGAATGCGAAAATCTTTAATTTCACCCTTTTTCTTTTTAGCCTTTAAAGGATTGTCTAGTGATTCACTAACCCCTAGCTTACCGTCTATTCCTATAGAAATAATCAATATAGCGTCTTGAGCATTGATAGGATCTATAGCCAACCATTCTTCTAAAAAGGGCAACGGCAGACCAGCTTTCTTACCTTTATCTTCATCATAATAATGCTTGTACTTCATGCCTTCTTTGATCGTTTTAGAAAACTTTTCCTCCGTTATACTGCCATAAAAATTAGGCGTTAAGACCACGTTAATGGTTTCTGAGTCCGTTTGTACAATGTTTCCTGTAACATTTGCACCAAAACCATTTGGATTAAAACATTTTTGACGATCCGTAACATGAAAACGCAAAGCCTTTAAACCACATTTGGTAATGATGCACTTACCTTTATCCAACTTATTCTCTAACTCATTCAACACATGCCATTCGGGATGAGGAGTTATATGTTTGACTTTATCAGAAGGGCAAGATCCAGCCCAGAATAGAGACAATGGAAGCATAGCAATGAAAAGCTTTTTCAAAGAAGAGAACCAATATAGAAAATAACGCATGCGCAAAAATGAAATAGAGCCATCCAGTATATAGCACCAACCCCAGTGCTTTTTCAAAGCTAAAAAAAATAAGCCAAATACAAAAATGATTAGAAACAACCACTACCAAACAGATTAGACAAAGCTATTGTATAATACAATTGAATGATTTGGATGATTACGCATATAATAGATAAACATTTATCTAACAGCAAAACAAAATCCCTGGTTTTTTAGAAAAAAAGACGTAATATTGTGGAGTATTGTTCTTTTTATCGCCAAAGACTTTCCTATAGCGATAGGTTTTCTTAAAGGGGCCCATAGCTCAGTCGGTTAGAGCATCTGACTCATAATCAGCAGGTCCCAGGTTCAAGTCCTGGTGGGCCCACGTCATTTGCTTTATTGGAACAGTAGCTTATTGTAAGGCCTCGCTTGGGTCTTTTTTTTGTATGTATATATTGTAAGCCCTGAATAGCAGTCTCCTCTTAAATTGTGTTTTCCGATAGCCATAAGCATGCGCCCATTGCCATTTACGACAGTGGTATAGGTGGTTTAGCCATTACTAAGGTAATCAAAACACTGTTGCCACAAGAATCGATCCATTACATCGGAGATACTAAAAACCTGCCTTATGGTGAAAAGACATCAATCGACTTGTGTGGTTACATCACACAAGTCGTAAGTTTTTGCTTAAGCAAAGGCTATAAGCTGCTCGTGATTGCTTGTAATACGGCCACTGCTGCGGCAGATGGGTTTTTATCCGCTTATCTTAAGCAGATAGGAGCAGAAATAGGCGTCATCAATGTCATTGACCCCATAACCACCTATATCCATTCCACCAACCGCTATAAGCAGATCGCCCTTATAGGCACAAAGTATACGGTGGAATCTAGCATCTATGCAACACGATTGCGCAAAACTGACCTAACGCTTACCTCTTTAGCCACTCCCCTATTGGTCCCTATGGTAGAAGCTTGTTTCAATGGCAGCAAAATAGATCACCTTTTATTAGGTTATTATTTAAATCAAATCGAAAATTTAGATGCGCTGATCCCAGCTTGTACCCATTATATATTTTTAAAAAAAGCATTAAAAAATTTCTTAAAGGCCCGCTACGCAAAAGAGATTGAGGTGATAGATGCAGCAAAGCTTACCGCATTAGCCGTCAAACAGTTTCTAACTGCACATAATCTTTTAAACAACACACAAAAAAAACTGCCTGATTGTTTTATGGGAACTACAATGACCCCATCCTTTACAAATGCCACTAAAAAGCTATTTGGTCAAATCCCTATAGCCATTAATCTAGCGGCCTATACTAAAGATCTTAAATTAATTTATTCATAGTATGATAGCGTTTGTATTTGGTTTGATTTGATTTAATTTAATTTTGTATTATTCGCTTATCCTCAAAGGATATTTAACAGCTTTTAACAACGCCATAATCAAATGTTTCCGTTTAATACTATTGCTATTTATCTAACTATTTTACTTTCTATTATTGGTTGTGAGTGTCGTAGACTATCTGAAATGCCTTTGATACATGAAAAGTCAGATTCCGGTCCGCCACTCATCGTCTTGTTTCATGGATTGGGTTCGGATGCCGCTTGTTTTAGTATGCTGAAACAGAGACTTGAGCGAAGTTTCCCTGATGTTGATGTAATTGCTTTATCCAGTGTAAAGGAGAACAATAATACGTTCCTTCTTTCCATAAAAGAGCAAGCCAGCCAGTGCTTTCAGGACCTTTTAAAAGAGACAGATAACTTAAGAAACAGACCCACCCTATTAATAGGTCATAGCCAAGGTGGTCTTCGTGCTTATAAAATGCTTGACCTATACAGGAACGAGTTAAATATAAAAGGCATCATTACCCTAGCAACACCATGGGAAGGCGCACCTGCCCTTAATCTAAATGATGCATGGGTTTCAGGACTTTTGGAACATCCTGAATTCATAGAGGAAATGAAAGCCTTTTCTCGTGCCCTTGGTAAACATGATGATACTTATCTTGAAAATAAAATTAAATCAACCTTAGAATCATTCAAATCTGGAGATGGCACGCCTGGATTTGATGATTTAAAACCAGAAAGCGAGTTCTTAGCAAGGGTTAAAGCAGCCCTTTCTAGTGAAAGCATTCCTATACTAGCCATAGGCGGTGCACAAAGTGACTTTAGGGTTTTCCTAAGTAAGAAAAGAAATAATAACTTTAAACTATTGCGTAATATATGGACCCAATTCATAATGGCCAACACTGATCACCTCAAAAATGATGAAAACAAACGCCATGATATGGTTGTTCCGTTGTACAGCCAGCTTGCATCGAATTGCGTCTCTGAACAAAATAAAAATTTCGAAAGATACACTATTGACGATGCCATTCATGACGAAATTTTAGAGTTACCCTATAATAAAAAGTCTAGAAACATACTCGCGCATCCTGATATGTTCAAAACGGTTGAAGAATTTGCTAAAAAGGTATTAGGCAAATGCCAACCAAACAATTCCGTAGATGCTGCTTAATCATAATAACAGCAGCCATAGCACTAGAGTGCTCCCCAAGCCTTACGCACAAATTGCACCAGCGTACGAATATGTTCCCTGCTAAAATCAAAGCCAACACCAGCGGTTTCATAAACGGTACGCATAGATGTTGTATGGCCTAATTTTAATGCATTTAAGTAATGATTCAATGCTTGTTTAGGGTTTTCTTGGGCATTTTTCCATACCCCAATCGCACCAAGCTGTGCAATTGCATACTCAATGTAATAGAAAGGTACTTCAAAAAGATGGAGTTGCTTTTGCCACAAATGGCACTTGACTTCCTCATAGCCGGTCCAATCGGTTATGCCATCTGAAAAGTTATTAAAAATACGGTTCCAATTTTCTGCCCTTTCTGTTAAAGTATGGTTAGGATTTTCATACACCCAATGTTGAAAAGCATCAATCGTAGCCATCCAGGGCAAGCAACTGACTACATGAATCAAATGATCTTTTTGGGCACGATGCAGCGCTTCTGGATCGGTAAAGAAAACATCCCAATGCGGCATGGTGAGCAATTCCATAGACATGGAAGCCAACTCTGCAATCTCTGATGGACAATGTTTAAAAGCATTGAGGGTCAACCTATGTACTAAGAAAGCATGCACCGCATGGCCCCCTTCATGAAACATGGTAAGCAGATCACCTACCGTAGAAGCTGCATTCATAAAAATAAAAGGTACCCCGGTCTCATCCAACGGATAGTTATACCCACCAGGCGCTTTTCCCTTGCGAGAGGCTAAGTCCAAATGGCCCATCTCTTCCATGGTACGCAAACAATCGGCTAAAAAAGGATCTAACCGCTCAAATACCGTAATGGTTTTAGCAACCAGCTCTGCTACATCCTTAAAAGGACGCAATGGCTTTCTGCCCTCTATATCTACTGCATGGTCAAATGGTTGCAAAATGGACAAGCCCAGCTTTTTTTTTCGCTCCTCTGCTAATTCATTGAGCAACGGTACGATTTCTTCCTTAATGGCTGTATGGAAGGTAAAACAATCCTCTGAGGTGTAATCAAAGCGATTCATGGATACAAAAGCATAATCTCTAAAATTCTTGAAACCAGCATTTAACGCCACCTGATGGCGTTGCTGAATCAGCTTTGAGTAGAGTGTATTCAGTGCATCTTTATCTTGCAACCTACGTTGTTGTACCTTATCATATACCTCCTTTCGAAAAACCCTATCGGTAGATTCTAAATGGGCTGCAGCTTGTTGCAAGGTGCAGGCCTTCCCAGCTATCTCTACCATCATCGCAGCTGAAATTACACCAAACTGACTTGTGTTTAATTGAATTTCCGTTTGAATGGGTATATTTTCTTCTTTATAGCAACGCAATTGATTTTCAATCTTGCGAAAAAAGATATCATACTGCGCTTCTTTACGCAATACATTAACCTCTTTTACCCCTAAAACTTTTTGATGCAATTGATCTGTAACAGCTGCTACATGAGGCGCTATAGCCGTAATATAATATTCATAACGGCTTTTAGCTGCCAAATCAGTAGTATCGCAAGATGTATGAATATAACACCATCCAGCATGCTCCTCTAACACCCCCTCTAGTTCACTCCAATCGGCTAAAAACTGCTTTAGCGCTTCCAATGAAGCAATCACTCTAGCCAGTAAATCATTATAAAAAGGCTCAATCGAAGCCCAATCTGTTAGCGCATAATCTACTGGTAAAAAAGTACGAACATATTTTTGAATCATATTATATTTTTTATTATTGGAATAATTATGAATAATAGGCAACCTATTTTGCTTGCTTATTATTTAATAGCACACTATCTTTTATACTTAATTTTTTACTAAAAATAGTAACATCAGCTAATTTAACCATATCTATTGATCAAAACCGTCTTAATAAGTAATTAATAATTTAAATGATTTTAATATGTTGTACAGTATCCTTCTAATGTTTATCCTTTCGTGTAGTAAGTTAATAGGTTTTATACATCATAATGATAACAATTATAATCTTAGGATAAGAGACCAAAAAGAACAAAAAGATATTAAGCACACTACAAAACAAGGTTATGTTACATCCGAAGATTATTGGGATGATTATGTTGAAGAAGGGCAACCAACCTATTCATTACACAATGCAACGTCTAAGAATGAAATCCTGAGGGTTCAGATCATGCTCAATCAAGACTACCTAGAAGTACAATGTAAAAATATAGATCAATCCGATATGAGGGTTAACACAAAAGACGACCAAGGTTATCTTCCTATACATTGGGCAGTAAGCAAAAAATTCTCAAATAAAAGGGGGCGGTATGCCCAGACAAATTTAAAGATATTAGAACTATTGTTACCCTATCCTAGCAGTTACCAAGGAGATAAGGAGGGCATGACTATCCTGCACTACGCAGTAAAAAACCAGCTCCCAGAATCTGTAAAACAGATATTGAAGCATTTTAGAAAACAACTTCCAAGTTTCATCAATCAAAAAGATAAAAACGGGTTTACTGCGCTACATTATGCAGTGGATAAGGATACAGATAAAAATAAAAATTATACAGAAGCACACCTTAAAATATTGCATACATTGCTACAAGATGCTGGTATTGATATCATGGAAACAGATAACGATGGGCAGAGTGCCCTCCATTGGGCAGTAGCAAATAATAATCTAGAGGCTGTAAAAGCGCTCTACGAATATGCTAAATCAAAATTCCCATTATCCTATAAAGATTTCATAAACATGAAAACTTTTATAAACCCAAAAACCAATATAGGGGGATGTCCTGCTATATACTGGACAACAAGTCCAGAATGCCCACCAGAAGATGCGCAAGCTTCTAGAGCAATAAGTTTAGAAATATTCAAGTTATTATTGCCTGAATGGGAAATGAACAACACAGACAACCAAGGGCAGACGCTTGCCCATTGGATCGCTAGGCGAAGTCGTAATGATATGCTTAAGGAGCTCATTAAGCGTAATAAAAATTTTGATCCTAATATGCAGGATAACCAGGGTTATACCATTTTGCGTACCACAATAGCGGCAATACATGATATCGAAACCAACATACCAGGTAAACTTGAAAGCCAAAAAAACTACAAAAATGCACTTCTTCAACAATGCTATTGCATAATTACTCAGATATCAAACTTACAATCACCTAGAATAGATAAGGATACAAAAAATAGGCATGAGGCGGAACCTATTGCAATAGACAACCTTAATCAGCTAGTAGTACAAAAAAGCCAACTAGAGAACCAAATACCACAACCAGGCAACAAACGGCCTAGTAAAGCAGCAAAAAAACGCAATGAAGACCTCCCTTTGCCCCCTAAGAAAAGATATACAGGCAAGAAGTTTACCTAAAGCATTTGAATAATCCTTTCGTTACCCTATATTTGTAAGTATTTTAAAGCATATAGAAAAATGGCAAGAGTTTGTGATATAACGGGAAAAAGACCCATTGTAGGGAATAATGTATCCCATGCAAATAACAAAACCAAAAGATGGTTTTACCCAAATTTGCAAAAGAAACGTTTTTATATTCCGGAAGAGGGTATTTGGATTCCATTGAAGGTTTCTACTTCTATTATCCGTACCATCAATAAAAAAGGAATTCATATGGTATTAAAAGAGGCCAAGCAGAAGGGGACTTTGTCTAAGAAATACCACTGGTTGGTTTAAATGACAATCACGCACAACCTCATAAAAAGGAGTAAAGTAAAATGGCAAAGAAAAAAGGTGGTAGGGTTCAAGTAATCTTAGAATGTACAGAGCACAAAAGCAGTGGAGTAGCAGGTATGTCGCGATACTGTACAGAAAAAAACAGAACGACTACTACTGCACGAATGGAATTAAAAAAGTATAATCCTATACTCAAGCGACATACCCTTCATAAGGAAATTAAATAATCATTATATATTATGGCAAAGAAAGTAGTAGCCACCCTTTCTAAAGGTGATGCGGTTAAGCTAACCAAATTGATTCAAGTAAAAAAATCAGCAAAAACAGGGGCTTATACCTTCCGTAGTAGAATTGTGCCCTCTGAAGTAGTAAAAGAGATTATATCTAGTAAGGCATAATACTTGCACTACTCACTTTGCTGGGCTTATTATAAAGCCCGCCTTTTCTAGGTATATTGTAGCATAAGCTAGTAGAACAGCCTATAGCTTTGTATAGGTAAGGAAATAAGTTATTTGCTATGGGTATTTTTGATTTTTTTTCTAAGCCAACAAAGCCTAAAACGCATTTAGTAGAAGAACTTTCTAAGACGCGTCAGTCTTTTTGGGGTAAACTCTCTAAAATTATCGCAGGTAAGTCTACCGTTGATAGCGATATATTGGATAGGTTGGAGGAACTGCTCATTGGTTCAGATGTGGGTGTATCTACTACGCTTAAGATTATAGGTGCTATAGAACAACGTGTAGCGCGAGACAAATACCTTACCACAGATGAACTGGATCAGATTTTACAATCTGAGGCGGAGCAACTTTTACACATCGCACCTATACCAAATCAAGAGGTGGTTACACCACCCATCCATCCACATACCATACTGGTAGTAGGCGTAAATGGTGTAGGAAAAACGACTACTATTGGGAAACTGGCGGCGCAATTTATAGCACAAGGGAAAAAAGTTACGCTAGGTGCGGCAGATACCTTTCGTGCGGCAGCGGTAGAGCAGCTTACCATTTGGGGCAATCGTGTAGGCGCAGAAGTAGTAGCCGGAAAGATGCAATCAGATCCTTCTTCTGTTGCACACGAAGCGGTACAACAGAGCATACGCAATCAAACAGATGTAGTTATTATAGACACAGCGGGCCGATTACATACCAAAGTACATTTGATCAATGAGCTCGCTAAAATTAAACGAACCATCCAAAAGTGTCTCCCTGGTGCTCCACAAGAGGTATTATTGGTGCTGGATGGCACCAATGGTCAGAATGCTTTTCTACAAGCAGAAGCTTTTACAGCTGCTGTAGCGGTAACCGGAATCGTGGTAACCAAACTAGATGGAACCTCTAAAGGAGGCATGGTACTGGGTATAGCCGATCAATTTTCCATTCCCATTCAATATATCGGTGTGGGTGAAAAAGTAGAAGACTTAAGGCCTTTTGACCCCCATGCATTTATTGCTTCTTTATTTCAGAAATGGTGATGCAAGATCAACATCCACGCTATAACCCAATCAGACTAAATAGACTCCTGTACGCATCCTAAAGTATTATACTGAGCCCATATTTCCTCTTTCAGACATATTAAAATAGCAACATGCGCTATGCCCCTAAAATTTTATAATATCTTTATATAAACTATTAAGTTCATAACAAGATTGACCTAGATGAGTAAAAAAGGACGTGTATTGGTAGCAATGAGTGGTGGCATAGATAGTTCTGTAGCTGCTGTAATGTTGCACGAGCAAGGATATGAAGTAGTAGGCATCACCATGAAGACATGGAGCTATGCCAATAGTGGTGGCAAGAAAAAAGAGACGGGATGCTGTAGCTTAGATGCGATCAATGATGCAAGACATGTAGCCGTTGAGTTGGGATTCCCTCATATTGTAGTCGATATAAGAGAAGCATTTGGCGGCCATGTCATTGACCATTTTAAAGCTGAATACCTAGCGGGTAGAACACCCAATCCATGTGTATTGTGCAATACCCATATTAAATGGGATGCCCTTTTACAGCGTGCTAATAAGTTGGGTTGTGATTATCTAGCAACCGGTCATTATGCGAAAGTACGAGAAGCGGAGGGGCGTTATATTATATCGAAGGGGTTAGATGCTAAAAAAGACCAATCCTATGCTCTATGGGGGGTTTCTCAAGAAAGCCTTAGGAGAACCTTACTGCCGCTCGGTGGATTTACCAAATCTTTTATTCGTGCATTTGCTGCTGAACGTGGATTTACAGATTTGGTTGCTAAATCTGAGTCATACGAAATATGTTTCATTCCCGACAATGATTACCGTGGATTCTTAAAGCGACAAGTCCCTGGATTGGAAGAAAAGGTTAAAGGAGGGGCGTTTGTATTAGAAGATGGCACCGTAGTAGGCCACCATGAAGGCTACCCCTTTTATACCATTGGCCAGCGAAAGGGGCTAAACATAGCCTTGGGCTATCCAGTATATGTAACCGCTATAGAGCAGGAAACCAATCGCGTAGTATTGGGTACATTTGATCAGTTGCGCCGAGATGGTATGTATGTACACCAACTCAATTTATCCAAATATGTAGATCTAAAGGAAAAAAAGTTAGATACGCTTACTAAGGTTAGGTATAACGACCCAGGCACCCCCGCTGTTATTGAACAAGTAGGCGATCAAATGCATGTATTTTTTGGTACAGGTGTACATGCCATTACGCCAGGCCAAGCCGCTGTTTTTTATGAAGAGGAAGATGTAATAGGAGGAGGATGGATTGTCTCTGCTTTTCAAAAAAAAAGTAAATAATAGTATGTGTTCATCCAATGGCGTCAACTTAAGGTGTATTAGTCAAGATTTAATCTTGACTAATACACTAAATCCCATATTTGGTTATTCAACTTTTTTTAATGCCTGCCTATTCTCTTTAGCCTTTTGCATTTGACTATATCGTTCAGCTTCAGATGCGCGTATCACACGCCAATAGGAAGCAGCCGCAGCATGCTTACTAGATTCAGATTCTAAAACCACCGTCCACAATTTATAATCTATTGCAAAATCTGAATGGGTTAGGGGGCCACGCCATGAACTTGATACTACTAAGCCATTACCCTCTTGACCTTTTTTTAAATTACACAACCACTCAGCATACTGTATATATTTGTAATCTTGAGCAGCGCCTAGATTTTCATCTTCTCCATTGCATACAATGCATATATTACTTAACTGCTCCTGACTCAACCCAGTCTCTTCCAATACAATTGGAATGCAATCAGGATATGCTATAGAAGCAAAAATAACGACCTTATAGTTTTTCTGTAAACAATCAGTAATCAACTCCTTAAAACCTTCAGGATCATAAAGCCTATCCCTCTTTATTTCCGCTAATAGTTCCCTATCTATACACTCCGTATCTAGTGTACCCTGAGGTTTCAAAACAATACGCTTATAGACACGCGTTACTCGCTCATCAGGAAATATGGTAAAATAGTCATTGCTAGAATATTTAACCTGACCTTTTGGAAAATAGGGTTCTAGACCAAGCCTTCCTTCTTTAAATAAAGAATAAAACTCAATACAAAGTATGTTTACAGATTCTTGCTTTTCTTGGCCAACTTCTTCTACACCTCTTAGACCATGTGCACATTTTACCAAACCATTACCATATAAGCCAGGACGCAACATCGTGCATTGCATAAGCTGAATGATACATACCAAACCAAAGACAAACCCTTTTATATATATATGCTTTACCCATAACCATTGCGTTCGAAGATAAAAACAGGTAGACGCACCCTATAACTATAATAGGAGTTATGAAATAAATTATATAAAAGCAACATAAAAACCTTGTAATAAACAATATTTTTATGTATCGTGCTTTTTGGTTGTTAATACAATTAACTTGCCTTAATATTTTGCATGTATAATCTATTATTTGTATGATGCAAGTAAAAGTGACTGATAAAGCTAACGCAGCTAGAGACTTGCAAGTCAAAATATTGAATAATGGGTATACCCAATTAAAACGATTATTTAATATCTAGCAAACTATAAATAACATTTTACTAGAGTAAAGAAATGGTTCGACAACTTAAAATTAAGCACACCTGATGCTGTTGATTACTCATACTACCGCAACTGGTTAACTTTATTCTTCATTGTTTACCCATTCCCTTCTCATCCCACCGTACGTTCAGTTTTCCCGAATACGGCGGCCCGACAGTCTTCTTCATAAACCTTACGCAAGTCTCTCAGGATACTTGATCATGCCACTATCAATGTAAAACATGCCCATTGTGTAGAGTTTGCTATTGGGATATCTTTTCCACCCAAAACCTCGGCCTTTGCTTCTATGGGTCAAGTATCTGCGAAATCGGTTATTGATAAAGCTCTGCAATTTCCGAAAAGCTTCACTGGCATTCGTATGTTTAAAATAGTTTACCCATCCTAATACTACTGGTTTGATTTGCTCCGTGAATGCCACCGGTTTGATTGGTGCTCTCCTACAAGTCAAATATTTTAATCTGTTACGAATATTTTGCTGGGATCGTTTTGATGGAGACACATAGATGGTATTTCTTCCACTTATTCGACTTTGTCTTTTTACAAAGTTAAAACCTATGAAGTTAAACCCTTCTGTTAGTTTCGTTATATGTGTCTTTTGGTGGTTAATAGTGAGCGATAATCTCTTGGCTAATTCTGTGAATCTTTCCAGCGCTAACTTGGCACTCTTGCGGACATACTAGAATTACATCATCACAATATCTGTGTAAGGTTGCGTTTAGTTTTTCTGGATAGCTCCTTGAATGCCATACTTGGTCTATAACATTTAGGTATATATTACTATACAATGGTGAAACCGGAGAACCCTGAGGAACACCAACTTTCTTCTTGCTTATAGCTTTACCGTGTATAACCACTGAGGTCGTGAGAGTTTGCTTGATTATATGCAACATACTGCCATCTGCTATTCTTTTACTAATCAGTTTTAATAACTTTTCGTGTGGAATACTTGTGAAGTATGATTAAAAATCTATCTCAACTACTCCCCATGCCTGCTGGTATAGATCGTCATGGATGGCCATACTTGCTTGTTTGGCGCCTCGTTTCGGTCTATAGCCGTATGAACATTCATGAAAATCAGCTTCGAAGATCGGTTCAATGACTATTTTAATGGCTGTCAGCACTATGCGGTCTTCTATGGTCGTTATCTCTAGGGGGCGTGTGCCGCCTTTGGGTTTAGGTATTTCTACCAACCTGCTTGAGCTAAACTTATATAGCTTGGCGCATAATTGCTTTTGCAATTTATTGATAATCAATTCTTCACCTGCTTCTATTATATCATTTATGCTTTTACCATCAATCCCTGCTGAACCCTGGTTCGACTTGACTTGACGCCATGCCTCCCAAAGTACATCTGATCGATATATTTTATCGTATAGACTATAAAATCTGACTTCCTTACTTTGCTTGGATTTAAGATATAGAGTTCTTTGGAGTTGCCGAACTTTTTGTGTTCCGTTCATAGCGTTTTTGCAATCAGACATTCTCAACTCTTTTAAACTCGTTAACTGAAGTAGGGTCCCTTCCCTCTTGACTGGTTTCTCAATCAATACTAACGGTACTATAAACCCCGCGGACTTCTGATATGACCCCTATTGACTTCGCTTTACTTATACAATAAAGTTTCCAGTGGCCTACTGGATTCATATCAGATCTCCCGACCTACGATGTGATACATTCATAGCGTGCAACCCCTATCACCCCGGCACTTGTAAGATGGATATGATCTATTTTTTTTTCCATCCTACTATCAGCCTTCCTGCTCTGACTAGGCAGTCGGCAAGTGCTCTTTAATTATTAACGAGGCTAATTTGGGTTCACTTTTGTTGCAGCCCGCTATTTTGCAGATTATTAAAGGTAACTTAGGCCTGTAAGTCGCCTCACAAACCCAACCTCCTGCTAGACTCCCGAAATAGACAAATTAGAGTCTGGGGACTTTCACCCCATTTGTTTCACACCTGTACCGGCGTGCAATCAGATAAATAAATTTATATAGCAGGTTGCTAAAATATTATATATCTGCTTAGAATTTAAGCTCCTATTTTGCAAGGTTTTGATACAAAACAATTCAAAAAGTTGTTATTTTTTAGCATAAATTTAACGGGTTTTTAATGTTTTTATGCTGATTAACAAATGAATAAATAATACTTCAGGGTCGACTACCTATGGATGACGTTGCGATTTAGCTTTAAAAATTAGATTTATAATACTTGAAATTAAGTCCTTCAAAAAACACCTAGTATTTCTTTATAACTCACATTCCGCACCAGAAAATATTTACTTATTTAATTATTTTCTGATGATTTATAATGTTTTATACAAATGATGATTTTTACAAGAAATGGTATATTTTCTCATTTTTAGCTATGACTGAAAATTTTTGCATTGAAAATCAGTCATCTGAAAATTAATTATAAATTAAGCGATTTTTATATTACACTCATAATCAGCATCAAGTTTGGTGCGGAATGTGAGTTATAAGTACTTAATCTACAGAATTTCAAAGAAAAACAATGTAATGTATATTAGTTTTTCTTGGCAAGAGCCTATAGTTTATACAACTAGCTTTAGACTAAATTTTTTAATAAAAATACTATTTAATATTTCCTTACTACCCCCCTCTATTTTATAATAACCATATAATCAATTTAAAAAAATAAAATAAGTAGTTTATTGCTTAATAATATACATACATATATGCGTATATAAATACGTATGTATGTATATATATAAACATTTTTTATATTCGTTTTAAGTAAGGGATAACTCTCAAACTAATATTAGATGCCATTTCACAAAAAACTTAACACAAAATGAAGGAACGAGAGGATCAACATAATGCAACTGCTACTGATAAAAGCACTGAGACACGAAAAATACCAGCAGTGTTGCCAACCAATATGATAGAGGAGATTCAAGATTATTGTTATTGGAAAAATATGACTCAAGATGAATTTTTTTATCAAGCTGTATACATTTTCCTTGAAAATAAGGAAGGTATAGACCAAACGAGAGAAAACATAGAATCAAAAATATAGATTCATCTCATTATGACATCTTTTAATATACCCCTTTTAATGGTAGTGATCTTTTTGTTATTGACACTAGCTGTGGGATTTTATTTTAGTAAAAAAACAACCACCTTCCGAGAATATGCGGTAGGAAATAAACGGTTTGCTACAGCTACGTTAGTAGCTACAATGTTGGCTACTAATTTTGGTGGAGGAGGGTTGGTGCGTGAGGTAGAGAAGATCCATGATATCGGCCTTGAGCCTGTAAATTATTTTGTGTAAGTGCCGTTTTTTAGGAGAATCTTCCCTCAAATTCGATAGCGAATCGATTCAGAGCCGCTCTCCAATCATGTAAAGACATAGTCCACTTTTGTGATGCCTTCTGTATGGCTAAATATACTACTTTTAATGCAGATTGGTCATTAGGAAAAATTTTACGGTTATTGATAGATTTTCTAATAACGCTATTGAGTGATTCAATGGCATTGGTCGTATAAATAATTTTTCGTATTTCATCAGGATAGTCAAAAATAGTTATAATGTTGCTCCAATTTTTATGCCATGAACGACTAATAGCTGGATATTTTTTATCCCATTTTTCACTAAAAATAAGAAGTGCTTCTTCCGCTTGCTCAAGAGAAATAGCGCGATAAATAACTTTAAGATCCGATGCGACGGACTTCATGTCCTTATAGGGTACATAACGTAACGAATTACGAATAAGATGAACAATGCATAACTGAATTTTGGTTTTTGGAAATACTGTATTAATAGCATCTGGAAATCCGGTTAATCCATCAACACAAGCAATAAAAATATCCTTAATGCCACGATTATTTAACTCAGTTAATACTGAGAGCCAAAATTTTGCACCTTCGGTTTCTGCTATCCACAAACCAAGTAATTCTTTTTGCCCTTGACAATTAATGGCTAATGCCAAATAAATTGATTTGTTGATTACGCGTTTATCTTGATGACACTTGATAACGATACAATCTAAATACAATATGGGATATACTGTTTCTAATGGACGATTCTGCCAAACAGTAATCTCCTCAATAACAGATTCAGTTACTTTCGAAATTAAACTGTGTGATACCTCTGTACCATACAGCTCTTTGAATGTATCTGAAATATCTCTGGTAGTCATCCCTCTAGCATAAAGAGCCAAAATTTGTTCATCAAATTCAGTGAAGCGAGTTTGCCCTTTGCGAATGATTTGAGGATCGAACGTGCTGTTTCGGTCACGTGGCGTATTAATTTCCATTTCGCCAAAATCACCCTTTAATCGCTTAGGAGAGTAACCATTACGGCTATTTCCCGTGTTCCTGCCTTCTATAGCATGCTTTTCATAGCCAAGATGATCCTCTAATTCTGCATCCATAGCACGTTCTACCGTGATTTTTAATAGTTGCTTGCTGAGAATAGCTAAATCTTTTTCACTCTTAATAGACTTCGACAATTCATTTAGTAGATTTGGATCTATATTTATTTGTTGTTGTTCCATTGCTTATGACTCATTTATAACTAACGATTTAATCCGTTAGATTAGTTAATAATAAGCATTTACACAATTTTATTTACAAACTCTCGGCCTTTATTGGATAATATTTCTAATTTTCGATAGCAGTTTTTGCATTTGGATTATTAGTCGATTAGCGGTACGTATGAGGCCATTTATGAAACACCTCTCTATGGCAGAGACCATAGGGTATGTATATGGTACGTATCCAAGGATTATTACTGCTATATCCAATATTTGTCGATCTATTGTTAGTCTTTCCATCCAAATTGTTGTAATATCTAAAACAATTAGTATCTGTGTAGGGCCAGTTGACTCCGTAGCAATTACAATTCTCGCCACCTTAATTCTTATTGTTTATTCTGCTTTTGGGGGTATTCGTTCGGTTACCTTTACAGATGTATTGCAGTTTCTAACCTTTTCCATGATTATTCCTCTTTTAGCTTGGTTTATTTTTATAAAAACAGAGATCCCCATATCAGAAGTTATTTCTTTTTTACAAAGACAGGAAAAATTTCAGTTTAGAACCGTATTGCATTTTGATACTAAGCTAGCAGCTATGGTTTCACTGGTTTTATCTGGTATAGTGTATTATATAAAACCTACAACTATCCAGAGATTATATATGGCTTCAGACCCACTTCAGGCCCAAAAAGTTTTCTCATATGGTAGTATTTTCAGTCTGCTTATAGAGGGCTGTATTATTCTAGTGGGTCTGTTTGTTTTTGTTGGAACACCTGATTTACCAAAAGAAAAGATTTGGCCCTATATAATGCATAATATCCCCCCTACTTTTAAAGGTTTTTTTTCCATTAGTTTACTAGCCATGTCCATGTCTACAGCTGATTCGTATTTAAATTCTTGTGCTGTTATGGTTAGTCACGATATTGTGGGAAGTGTCCGATGGATAAAAAAACTCCTTATGTCTATCAAATACGGGTAGCTAGGCTGACTACTATAGTAATTGGTCTGTGTGCTATGTGTGTAGCTTTTTCGTGCAGGGATTTATTGAAATTAATGTTTCTAGCTATTGACTTTTCAATACCCGTAGTAACTGCTCCTTTTATATTATCGGTTTTTGGTTTTCGAGGCACTTCTCGTACAGCCTTAATTGGTATGGCTACAGGTACACTAGCCATTTTAGTTTGGAGCAAATGGGTTGAACCACTTGATCCAGAAATAGGTATAGATGGTGCTTTTCCTTGTATGTTAGCCAATGGATTAGCCATGATGGCGGCCCATTATCTTCTAAAACAGCCAAAAAGTACAGGTTGGGTTAAGCCAGATAGCATATTTACACAGATTCAACAAGAAAATGCCCGCAAGCGCGCGGAACGAAGAGAAACAATTAAAAATGCTTGGGTAAATAGAAAAGTTATATTGGCTAATCTGGTACCCAGCCATACTACGATTGTATATATAGGATGCTATACTACCGTCACTAGCTTGCTAGCTTATTTTATAATGCATATTACACATCATGGTTCTTGGCTTATACTTCAACTCTTTGTATCTACTTGTTGGTTAGGCTATCCATTTATCTATGATATCTCAAAAAAGATAAGATCCATTCCAGCTTGGTATATTGGCTTATGTTGGTTAATAGGCCTAACGCTTTATCTGCCTTTAAATTTACTTTGGCATTCGTGGAATTCTGGAAATTCCATCTTTACCACATCATTATTTTTGGCCCATTGCGCCGTAATCTTATGGGTATTGCCACTCTATCTAGGCATAGCAGGTTTAACGGTTACTTTATTAGTGGTTATTTATCCGATTTCTACTGGGTTACCCTATCCAGTATTATGCTCATTATGCCCGATATTTATAGTGATTCTGTTGCTATTTACCATTATTATCTGCTTGAAAAGCAAGCTAGATAATTCTATGAAGCAAGTGATCTATCTGAAAGATCAAGAAGGGATTAGAGAATCCCAGCAACTCAAAGCATCCCTCTATGACGCGGCTCTGATTCCTTGCACTGGTGCTGCTCCCTCTAAAGGGTATGGTTTTATTTTAAACCAAATAGTACGCAAAGTTGAAGAATCTATCTCCTTTTTAGACAACCATACTCCCCTTTTTAAGGAAGATATTCAAAGTATTATTAATAAATTTTATGACTGGATCATCTATTTTAACAGAAGAGAAAAAGCTAAGGATCACGCACTACTACAACCTGATAAAATTACTTTAGAAAAGTTGATACGTAAGGTAGAGGTTTCTTTATCCCAAGAAGTAGCTACTCCACCTAGGCTGTTGGTAGAAACTATAAACCTTCCTAATAGAGAACCATGCCCCGACATAGTATGCGATATCCATCAAGTAGTCTATTCATTGGTTAAGTCTATTTTACGAATTGGTAAGCTAGAGGGCCCAAATGTACCTATTATTAGAATACAATTGTATGCCACTTCTTTGCAATTTAAGCGGGCTGATCCTATTGATAGCAGCCATGCTGCCTTTATAGATTTTCAAGCTACTGCTTTAGTAATTAGCCAGGCTACTATTGATTCTGATACACTTCCTAAGGTAAAGGAGGTCTATAATGATACAATAGATACTACGGATGCTCAAGATAAGAAAAAGGTACTACCATCCATAGATCTTGAGCAAGATACTATATCCACTATAGTGAGTGCCCATTATGGTTATTTGGAAGTTTCTATTGACAGTAAGCCCCCTACTATGTTACTGGTATTTCCTAGCGATGTCACAGATATTCTAGATAATATGACTGTCGAACTGCCTCTAGATTGTTTAACCTCAGAAGGACTTATCACTCCTAAAGAGCAAGCTAGTTCTATGATGGCATTAATGAAGTTCCATGATTATATTTGTAAAGCGTCTCATGAAGAGGATCCTATTGATGTAAAAATCATTTCAGGGTTGCTTTTACTGTTAAGGCAGCATTTTAGATTTAAACGGCATGCCTCTGGTCAATTGTTTTATGTGCGTGCGGTAGGAATTACGGAATTAGTGGTAGAATGGGTTTTTCACTCTCCTAAAGTGATTTATGCTTCTTTGCTCTATGAATTGGTTCGCTATACTTGTTTGCCTATTTCTTACATTAAAGAACATTATAATTTAGGTGTTTATTCCTTTGTGTTAAATATAGTAGGTATAGATAAACGCCAAGACTTAGATCATTCTTCTTTGCTCTATGTGCAGAATCGATTGAAAGAGGCAATTAGGGAAGATCACGTACAACTTTCGGTTCTCTTTATTAAACTAGCCGAACGACTCTATGACCTACGCCACGCAGCAGGATATATTCATTTACAAGAGGTAGTGCATATGGTTAAAGAAACGTTAGCCATAGATGTTAGGTTAGCAAACGAATATTTAGGCCCAGAAATAGGACCGCTATTAGAAAAAGCCGCTAAACAAGCGCTAAAGGTTTGTAAAGGTAAAGAAAATAGTACAAGAAAAGATCAAGGTAGTTAATACATTTTTCCTAAAAATTTGCTTAAATTATACACTTGTTCGACCAATATTGTCAATGTAAGCAATCATCATTTCAAAGACCATCAACTTTGCTACACTCATAGTTTTCTTCTTTGCTAGTTAAGTGGAAAATTTGATCTTCAGGTTTAAAATATAAAGAAGCTTTTTAAAGCTCAATTCTAGCCTCTAAGCTTCCATGCAGGTTACTAAGTATATAATTCATTGAATGACTCAGACCAATATAGAACTAAATGAACAGTTTATTAAAGCACTTGGCCTTATGGAATCAAGCGCAAAAAATGTTTTTATTACTGGTAAAGCAGGGACAGGGAAATCAACTTTATTAAAGTTTTTTAGAGAAAATACCCAAAAGACAATAGCAGTGCTTGCACCTACAGGTACTGCTGCAGTAAATATTAAAGGGCAAACTATTCATTCATTTTTTGGTTTTAAACCTGATGTAACTCTTGAATCAATTAAAGCCATTAAAGAAAGTAAGAAAAAAGAGAATATTTATAAAAAGCTGGATGCTATCATCATTGATGAGATTTCGATGGTTAGGGCTGATTTACTGGATTGCATAGATAAGTTTCTCTGCCTTAATGGTAAAAAGGAAACGAAGCCATTTGGAGGGGTGCAAGTAATGTGTATTGGTGATTTATATCAATTGCCACCAGTAATACAAAATAGGGAAAAGCAAATATTTACATCACACTATCCTACCCCCTATTTCTTTAGTGCGCATTGTTTCAAATCACTAGACCTTGAATTTATAGAGCTTGATAAAATATACCGACAAAGTGATACAAAATTTATCCAGCTGTTAAATAATATTCGTAACAACTCTATAACGGACAGTGAAATAGAAATCATTAATGAGAGATATGATGCTAGTTTTGAGCCTTCTTTAGATGACTTTTATATTTATTTAACCACTACTAATGCAAACGCCCAGGCTGTTAACACACAAAAGCTAAAAGGCATAAAAAGCAAAGAATTTACATTTACTGGTATAATAGAAGGAGATTTTGCTAAAGAACAACTACCTACACTTGTTGAACTAAAATTAAAAGTTGGTGCGCAAGTAATGATGCTCAATAATGACGCTAATGGCAGATTTATCAATGGTACTATTGGGAAAATAATAGATATAGATGTAGATTATTCTGTTCCTAAATTGGTAATCTTACTGGAAAAAGGAAAAAAGGTTAGCATTAGTCCTTATATTTGGGAATCTTATAGATTCTACTTAGAAGGAAGTGCGTTAAAATCAAGTATTACGGGTACTTTTATGCAATATCCAGTCATGCTGGCATGGGCTATTACCATCCATAAAAGCCAAGGTAAAACCTTTGAGAAAGTAATCTTAGATATAGGAAAAGGGACATTTGCACATGGTCAAATCTATGTTGCCCTTAGCAGGTGTACCAGTTTAGAAGGGTTGGTATTAAAGAAACAAATTGCAAAGAAACATGTTTGGATGGATTTTAATGTTGTAAAATTTATTACAGATTACCAGTATAAAAAATCTGATCTTTTATGTGCTTTAGAAAATAAGATGATAATACTAGAAAAAGCTATTAAACATAAGGCTACTATTCATATTACTTATTTAAAAGCAAAAGATGAAAAATCGAAAAGATCCATTACACCTATTGCTGTAGGAGAAATGGAATACTTGAATAAACCTTATATTGGTGTAAAAGCTTTTTGCTTAAAACGGCAAGAATATAGAGTATTTAGGGTAGATAGAATATTAGAGATTAGCCAGTAAGCGGTGGAGTGCGTAAACGCCACTAGGTTGTAGAAGTTAAGGCTTGGTATCTATCACGTTTGTATTATCTGACCTCCTCATTTTATGAATAAGCGTATCATTAACCAAACTTACCATCAATTACTAAATGATTTAAAAACCAGTGTAGCCAGTGCTAAATACAAAGCCTCTCTTCATATTAATAAAGCACTTGTGTGCCTTTATCATCATATAGGAAGTCGTATCCTGCATACGCAGGTGCAAGAACGATGGGGCACTGGTGTTATTACTGAGCTATCTAAGGATTTAAGAGCTGCTTTTCCAGAGATGAAAGGGTTCAGCCCACAAAATCTCAAATATATGCGGAAGTTTGCTCAAGTATATGATCAAGATGAAATTGGTCAACAAGCTGTTGACCAAATACCCTGGGGACATATTGTAGTCCTGATCTATTCTGGGCTCAGTAAAGTCCAACAAAAATTTTACATAGAATGCACTATTAAAAATGGCTGGTCAAGAAATAATTTATCTATGCAAATAGAAACCAATTTATATGAACGTCAGTCAGGTGCCATTACTAATTTTGATAAACAATTACCTCCTTCACACGCCGCCTTAGCCTAGGCTACCCTAAAGAATCCTTATTTATTCGATTTTCTAAGTCTTGGGGATGAAGCTCATGAAAGAGAATTAGAAAAAGGGCTAGTTGCACACATTGAAAAATTCCTACTTGAATTAGGTGAAGGATTTGCCTTCTTAGGTCGTCAGTATCATCTTCAAGTTGAAGAACAAGATTTCTATATAGACCTGATATTTTACCATATCAAGCTTCGTTCCTTTATAGTTATAGAGTTAAAATCTGGAGAGTTCAAGCCTGAATATGTAGGAAAAATGAATTTTTATCTTTCTGCTGTAGATGATTTATTACGCCACTCAAGTGATAATCCTTCTATTGGGTTAATTTTATGCCGATCTAAGGTCGACGTTTTAGCAGAATACACTTTACGTGATATAAATAAACCTATAGGCCTTTCAACATACAGGCTTACTAAAAGCTTACCTAAAAAATTACAAACAGTCCTTCCAACCATTGAGGAACTGGAAGCAGAACTTGCTAAGGGTTTAGATGATATAGAAGATGATTGATCTCACATGTCGCACCAGAAAACATGTTTTATGCAACATCTTAATAGTCTCTTAGCATATAGACTCACATTATAAACCAGCTTGAGTCGATCAATAGTGTATCATTGTAAGCAGATGTAGTCAGGTTAAAAATTGAATCTGACTACATCAATAAGCCTATAAAATATACTGAAAATGTGTTATATAATTATAAATATATTTCTGATATATAATAATGTAGTCAAATAAATTGGGTATAATAGTTACATTTACTATTCTATTAAGGCTTAATATATTCAGTTTATATAGTTAATCATTAATTAAGTTACTTCTGCTTACAAAATTCATTATGTATTCATAATCAGATCAAAAATATTTTTATGTAATCAGATTAAGGCAATAATCTGATTACATTTGAGACTATATTAGATATATACAGATAGATATAAATGTTTGTGTGATAGAATTTTTTATTTAATTGAAAGGTAGTTGTGGAGTTATCTAAGTTTATTTGTGTATGATGCAAAAATAGAAGGAACGAATGAATAAAATCGGGTCTGACTAAATCTTAAGGCCATAATTTTTAATTTTAGTTATTAATAATTAATTTAATGCTTTAAAATGGTAATCTACAGGTAGGCAATAAGCACAAAGTATTTGTTCATCCAATGAGATTATCATATAGATAAATCGTTTAACAGTCTAGAATTTTATTTATATACATAATTAATATTATGTTAAGTAGAATTTTGGATGGAAATAATTGTATAAAACGCTCATTATTAAATATTTATAAATTTTATAAAGAGCTGTCAAAGCATGGTGACTATTTAACAATAAAAATTATCCGTTGGAAAGGCATAAAAAAAGCCTCCCGAAGAAGGCTAAAAAATTTATTTTTTTTGAGGTTGGACACCTATCGGATCAAATCTTAAAAGCAATCAAGCATGAATACTACACACTTAACCAAAGAAATGATCCTTAATAGAGCCAATGAAGTGGCACTAATGCAACATCTTGTTCCTACTTTCGATCCCAATATACGAAAAAATCATAAATCTATATTCTCGAAAAAAGATAATAATCCAAGTATGTCTATTTATTGGGATGGTACTGTAAAGAAGCTGATGCGCTTCTTCCATCTAGTATCACCAGAAATCTTCAAATTCAATACATCCCTTTTTCAAAAAATAACTCTTTTTCTAAACTCTTTTTGGATTATTGGGCACAATTTAAAATTAATCAAGAAATATTGGAAAAATTTGATGTTAGACAGGTTGCAGAAGTTTCTTTTATAAGTAATACGTACAAGTTCATTTGCTATAAATATACTTACACAAAAAAACTAGCAGCTTGCTATCATATAGATGATAGGGTAAAAATATATGTTCCAAAAGTTCCTGCTGCTTTCTCTAATGATCAGTCTTTTCCTGGTCAAGAAAAATATTTTGGATATAAAGATCAGCTAAAATCAGATGTATTTGGTTTGTCTCAATTACCATCCGGTAATCTGCCCTATATCATGTTTACTGCAGGTGAAAAGGACTGTATGAGTGCTCATGCACATGGTTTTATTGCTATAGCTATGCAATCCGAAAATCAATTCCCAACAAAAGAACTCATCAAGGAACTACGTGGCAGAGCGTCTGTTTTGCTATGTTGCTATGATAATGATGTATCAGGCATTAATGCTTCTAACCGATTGATGGATGATTTGAGTATAGTTCCTATTAAACTACCAGAAAATATTAAAGATCTGGCAGAATATTTTCAGATATATACTGCTACTTTTCAGATCTTGTTGGATCAAGGAATCAATAAAAATAAGTGTCTAAAACCGATTCAGTTGGCTTCAAAAGTTACAGAGTTAGAAGAAGATATTGTCCTATATGAAGAAGGTAACACTGTTTTACATAAAGTAAGAAACTATTTACGTAGTAAATACAAATTTAGATTTAACATTATTAAGCACCATATACAAATCTGTGCAAGAGGAAAAACGGACCAATGGCAGATGGTAAATAGCGCAGATGTATGGTCAGAATTGGTAATGAATAAAATTAAAATATCCCGTTGTGATGTTCGATCTGTTTTAGAATCTTCTTTTGTAGAGATGTATAACCCTATCAAGTCATACTTTCTTCAGTTTGACAGAAGCAATCTAGGTGGCCAAGACTATATTCTAGAGCTATCTAAGTATGTTTTTTTAGAAGATACCAGTGATTCTGCTGCTTCGTACTGGTATAATCACTTGAGAAAGTGGATGATACGTGCTATTCGTACGGTATTTGAAGATGATGCTATTAATAAGCATGTTTTAATATTAAGTTCTAGAAAAGAGAATATTGGCAAATCTTTCTTCTGTCAGTTTTTGTGCCCTCCAGCTCTTAAAGCTTATTATAATGGAAAAATTATTATACGTCATGAGAAAGATTTTCAATCGGCATTGACTTCTTGCTTTATCATCAATTTAGATGAATTAAATGAGCTTACAGATAAAGATATATCTCGTCAAATTAAATCATGGATATCTCTGCCATCCATAAATATTCGCCTACCCTATGAAAGAGAAGAAACGACAAAACCTAGGATAGCTTCTATTTTAGGTACTACCAATGATCTGGAGTTCTTAGATGCTGATTCTGGATATAGTCGCTGGATAGGTTTTCGGGTTTCTGGAACTAAATATATAGACGATGCAGCTACAGACATTTTAGAAGAAGCTTGGTGTCAGGCATATAAATTATATAAAGAAAATAATAAATCTGGAGAACTCACGCTAAAAGAGATCGAAGCTAATAAAGAATATGCATTAGGGTTTATGAAAGTGGAAGCAGAAACAGACTTGATAGAACGGTTTCTTACCTCTTCTAATAACGAAGCGGGAGTGTTTATGACCACTACAGAGATTCAGGAATATTTATTCAATCGTTCTGGGACTTCCATTAGGCTAAGCACAAAGCTGATAGGTTCTTCACTCTCTAAACTTGGGTTTAGGAGAATATCCCGTAGAGTGGGATCCAAAATAATTAGTGGCTACTGGATTTGTACTGTTGAATAAGCAAATATAAATAGAAATTTTACCATAAATTAATTATGTATAATCAAAATTTGCTCTCTAGATTTGAGATCTATTTAGCCGCAGAAAGAAGGGTAAGCTCGAACACCGTTATTGCCTATAAAACAGATCTAATGCAGTTTGCTCACTTCTTGTCACGTATAACGTCTCAAAAAACACTTACAGCAGCAACTATGCACGATGTACGTGACTGGATAATGTCTTTAGTAAAAGAAGCGCTTAACACTTGTTCTATCAATAGAAAAATCGCTGCTCTACGTACCTTTTATACTTTTTTACAAAAAAAAGAGCTTATGGTTGATCGTCCTACTGATGGACTTAAAAGTCTAAAAGTAAAAAAAAGATTACCTATTTTCTTTCAAGAAAAAGAGCTTCTATCTTTCTTAAACCAATATGTGTTTCCGGTTAATTTTTCTGGGTTCCGTGATAAGTTAATATTAGAGATGGTATATGGGACAGGTATACGTTTAAATGAACTTTTGTCTCTTCATATAACAGATATCAACCTTATAAACAGGACAATTAAGGTTCTAGGCAAGCGTAATAAAGAGCGCCTTATCCCCTTTCTACAACCATTAAAACAAATGATAGAGACTTATTTATCCCAAAAAGAAGCATTAGGTTACAGCTCTATAAAAGAATTATTCATTACAGACCGTGGGAAACCCTGTTATCCCATGCTTATCTATCGCATAATCAAAAAACATTTGGCAACAAATATTCAAGCTGGTCGACATAGTCCTCATATATTTCGTCATACATTTGCCACCCATTTGCTGAATAATGGAGCTAGTTTGTTAAGTATTAAATATTTACTAGGCCATTCAAGTTTAATGGCTACCCAGCACTATACCCATGTTGATGTTACAAGATTAAAAAAAGCATTTCAAGATGCTCATCCTAGAGCATAAACATTTTTCTAGCTGAATCGACAATAGATTTTTGGCTGGTTCATTATTTTGAAGAAATTTTAATATAATTCTATATTATATGGGCTTAGAGTTTCTAAGGTATTTAAAAAATATTATGCGAAGTATTTCTTTTGTTTGGAGTGTGATCGCTAGTGTCTTACTCAGCTTTTATCCAGGCGTACAAGATGCTAAAAAACGCATTGATACATATGAACGAGCAGGCCGCTATGACCAAGCCTTAGATGTAGCAAGAGAAACGCAGAAAAAACTTTTGAATAATAATGGTGATAAAGTTAGTAACCTATCACCCATTATAGTGCAATTGGAAGAAAAACTGCTTCATTTGGGGTATTCAGGGATTTTCTTTAGTCAAGATGGGAAACCACAACCAAAGCTTTGTCAACTTTTGCAGATTTTAGGTATGCAAGAGCCATCTAAAAAATCCATAGAGGAAATTAGCGCATGGGCTCAAGCCAACTTGTTAAGAAAAGGGGAACGCTGGCAAGCGCAAACTAGTCGATTTGAACCATTAAGAAACAGCCTTCAGCCCCTTCTTGCTGATTTAGGATTTATCAATGGAAAGTCTGCTCATTTTCAGAAATATACAGGGGCGATTGTCCACGGTGCTCTTTTACCAGCGGTACGTATTCGCCTTTACTATCTGATCAAACAGTGGAAGGAAGGGGTACGATTTTCGGATCTTTATTTCTTGAGTGGTGAGCGGCCTTTAGACCCACAACGTGAAAATCAAGATGAGCTGATAAAAGATAAGAACTCGCCGTTAAAAATACGAAAAGATTGGAAACTTTTAGATTTTCCAAAAACAGAGTGTGAAATGATACAACTTATTTGGGAGCAATCAGAGTTACCTGAAGCTATGAAGCAACAAATCAAAGTGCATTTTATTAATGCACCTATCAAAAATAATCTTCGCCCTACAACAGATGATACCGTAGAAGCATGGCTTAAAATAGCTCCTTCTGTTGGAAATTATTTGGCAGTGACAAACAGCCCCTATATCAATCGACAGGATGTAGTGACCAGAACAGTTGCCGCTCAGGCATATGGTTTTGATACCATTGGACCAGCTCTTGGCTCGGAAGTAAAAATGGCTATCGTTCTTGACGAGTTAGCCCGGTTGATTTTTATGTTGTCTAGGAATGAAAAATTAGAGAAAAGAGCAACTAAGTTACCCAGTTTTAGTTCTAAACTGCGTTTTGACGCTACGGACATGCGGGATAAGGTCGCATAAATTAGAGTACTGATAATTTGTATAAGTCAGCCCTTAATCTTACAAATTTCGTGTAAAAACCTCTATGGATTAAAACACTTTATAGCTATTTGGTTTCCAAGTGTATACCTTAAAATAATTTACCGTGATTGAACTTATATTTTCTGTGCTGTGGTTTCTAGTGAAATGGATTTGCAGGCTATCCTTTTTTACTATAAGTTTGACCTGGAGTATCTTTTCTTCTTTTAGTGTTTGCATGTTTTACATGCTTTCTATTTTAATGCCTATTTCAGCATATACTAGTGATGATTCAGAATGATAATTAACAATTATGCAAACTCCAATTTCTTCTCCCTTAAAAATTAACTAATAATAGTTTATGTAATTGATTATCATGTGTAAAGATACACATTAACCCTGAACATGAAACTCAGGTTAATATTTACTAAGTTAGTATTAAGTATACAATAATATATGCTTGTACCAAGCAAATATTAGATAACGCCATAATGTCAAAACGTTAAACATAATCATAGCCCTTTTATAAATATAGTTTAGGCATGTCATGTACAAACAATAATAGCTCTGAAAGAAGGGAAGACGTTATAGATGTATTAGATGAACAGGGAAATAAAACGGGCGTAATATTACCCAGAAAAGAAGTTCATAGACTAGGTAAGATACATCGTGTCGTTCATTTATATTTGTTTGAACAATCTTCTAATAAGCTTCTCATACAAAAGCGTTCTAATAATGTAAGTCGTTTCCCAAATATGCTTAGCATCTCTGTAATGGGTCATGTTAATGCGGGAGAAGAAAGTATACAAGCAGTAAAAAGAGAGTTAAAAGAAGAACTGCGCATAGATCCTAAAGAGATAAAATTAGAGTTTTTATTCTCTATTAGACAAGATGAGGTTTTACATCCTAACTACATAGATCGTCAATTTAATGATGTCTATCTAGGCTGGTATAACTTCAAAATATGTGATATTCAGTTTAATCCTAATGAAGTAAGCGAAGTCAAGTTAATGAATTTCTCAGAATTTGAATATATGGTTTTAAATAGAGACCAAGAACTTGCTTATGTATATCTAGAGGAATGTAAGCGAATTTTACCTTATCTTAAAATGTAAGGCTTCAACAGCAGTCAAATATTTTCCTTATAAATCTAAGTCATTCAATTATCAATTGAAAAAATCTAATCTAATCTTGAAATCTCGTTATTCAATAGAGGATTGATTATAGTATTTTGTTAAAAACATAAAAAATAGAGATATAAAATGGATATTGACTTGATCATCATCATAACGTTCCTAATAATCACGCTAGTTATTGGTCTATACGCTAGTAAAGGCATTCATACATTTAAAGACTATGCAGTAGGTAATAGGAAAATGTCAACGTTTGTGATTACTATTTCAATGATAGCTACTATTTATGGTGGAGGTCATTTAACTTATAAAATAAATGACTACGCCTGTAAAGGGTTATACATGTTGGTCAGGGATTTAACTGGACCATTTAGTTTTTATTTAGCCTCCACGTTTATTATTCCAAGGATGAAAGAGTTCATGGAACATCTAGAGTTTGTAAATAAAATTGTGTAAATGCTTATTATTAACTAATCTAACGGATTAAATCGTTAGTTATAAATGAGTCATAAGCAATGGAACAACAACAAATAAATATAGATCCAAATCTACTAAATGAATTGTCGAAGTCTATTAAGAGTGAAAAAGATTTAGCTATTCTCAGCAAGCAACTATTAAAAATCACGGTAGAACGTGCTATGGATGCAGAATTAGAGGATCATCTTGGCTATGAAAAGCATGCTATAGAAGGCAGGAACACGGGAAATAGCCGTAATGGTTACTCTCCTAAGCGATTAAAGGGTGATTTTGGCGAAATGGAAATTAATACGCCACGTGACCGAAACAGCACGTTCGATCCTCAAATCATTCGCAAAGGGCAAACTCGCTTCACTGAATTTGATGAACAAATTTTGGCTCTTTATGCTAGAGGGATGACTACCAGAGATATTTCAGATACATTCAAAGAGCTGTATGGTACAGAGGTATCACACAGTTTAATTTCGAAAGTAACTGAATCTGTTATTGAGGAGATTACTGTTTGGCAGAATCGTCCATTAGAAACAGTATATCCCATATTGTATTTAGATTGTATCGTTATCAAGTGTCATCAAGATAAACGCGTAATCAACAAATCAATTTATTTGGCATTAGCCATTAATTGTCAAGGGCAAAAAGAATTACTTGGTTTGTGGATAGCAGAAACCGAAGGTGCAAAATTTTGGCTCTCAGTATTAACTGAGTTAAATAATCGTGGCATTAAGGATATTTTTATTGCTTGTGTTGATGGATTAACCGGATTTCCAGATGCTATTAATACAGTATTTCCAAAAACCAAAATTCAGTTATGCATTGTTCATCTTATTCGTAATTCGTTACGTTATGTACCCTATAAGGACATGAAGTCCGTCGCATCGGATCTTAAAGTTATTTATCGCGCTATTTCTCTTGAGCAAGCGGAAGAAGCACTTCTTATTTTTAGTGAAAAATGGGATAAAAAATATCCAGCTATTAGTCGTTCATGGCATAAAAATTGGAGCAACATTATAACTATTTTTGACTATCCTGATGAAATACGAAAAATTATTTATACGACCAATGCCATTGAATCACTCAATAGCGTTATTAGAAAATCTATCAATAACCGTAAAATTTTTCCTAATGACCAATCTGCATTAAAAGTAGTATATTTAGCCATACAGAAGGCATCACAAAAGTGGACTATGTCTTTACATGATTGGAGAGCGGCTCTGAATCGATTCGCTATCGAATTTGAGGGAAGATTCTCCTAAAAAACGGCACTTACACAAAATAATTTACAGGCTCAACATCTATCTATAGCCGAATCTATGGGACATCTCTACGGTCAAGTAGTTCGAATACTTACAGCTATCATTGGAGTTATAAAAACCGTTGCTTTAGTGGCTGCTCAGTTTAAAGTAGGCATGAATGTATCACTTCTTCTATTCCCTGAAATAAAAGAGTTTGCTGCTTTCTCAACAATGATCATAGGTTTGTTGGTTATTTTGTACTCGACCTTTGGCGGAGCTAGGGCTGTAGCACTAACAGATGTCTATCAATTTTTTCTTTTTGGTGTTTGTTTCCCTATTTTAATTTGTACATTCTTGTATCATGCCCAACCGTCTACACATTGGAAAAGTTTTATGATGATGCCACAATTTGATCCAGTAACAGTGTGTACATGGAATAATACATTAAAAGATGCGTTAGCTACATTTATTTGGCATACTGTGTTCCCATTTGACCCAGCACGTGTCCAGCGTATCTATATGGCTTCTTCTGTACAACAAGCAGCCAAAGTATTTTTAATTAGTGCAGTGATACGTATTATTTTTCCTTTACTTTTTTTAACTATTGTAGCATCGTTATATATAGGTGGGCATACAATTAATCCTGGTCAAGATGTACTAGACTATGTCATACGTCTTGCATACTTTCCAGGCATAAAGGGATTATTGGTAACAGATATTATTGCTCTACTAATGTCTACTGCTGATTCTAATCTACATGCTGCTTCTGTCTTATGTGTTAATGATTTATGGCCTTTTCTATTTAGGTCAAATAGAATATTCCGAAGCCCTTCTCTAACTACTGTACGCATCACCTGTTCACTAATAGGTTTGATCAGTGTCTTTTGTGTTTTGTATACGACTAGTGTTTTACAATTATTAAATAAATCAACACTATTTTACACCTCTGTTATCACTGTTCCATTTATAGTATCTTGTTTTGGCTTTAGGCCAAGTTCTGCTGCGGTATTATGTACAATGGGTATAAGTACTGCTATAACAGCCTATCACATATTTATAAAAGTACAACCGATAGGACAAAAAGATATTTTTAAGTCTCTGTTGCTTAGTTCACTTGTTTTACTTGTTATGCATCGCCTCTTACCTAAACAACCCGGTAAAGGTTGGGTGGGAATCCAAGATTATAGCGCTGTAGAACTACAAAATCAAGAAAACAAGCGCTGGTGGGTAAGAAAACTATACTATTTTCAATCAATTTTTACTCCATCTTACTGGAAGGATATATTTCCTAAAAACGCTATTACCTTCATAGCATCAGGCATTTATTTTATTATTTACAGCTCTATATTACTTTGCTACGTAGAACAAGTATATGAATTTTCCTACATTCATTGGTATATATCTGCCATGTCTATAGGTACAATAGTAACCCTATATCCTACTTTTCACACTTATAAACAAGGAGGAAATAGATTTCTGCATGGGTTATGGCCTATATTGTTATGTACTGTCCTTTGTATTACTGGCATAACATATATGAAATTGAGCCATTTTTCCCCTATATCTTGCGCATTTTTTATAGTAAATATAGGTCTAAGTAGCCTATTACTACCATATACTATAATGATATTTATGCTATTTACATCGCTATTTATCCATAGATGGATACCTCCCTATCTATCCCTTATAAGTTATAAAGAGCTGATAACCATAGAAACAATGATAGGGTTAACTATTCTACTCAGCTGCCTAGTATATCGATATCTAAGGAATAAAAATCACATACAATTACAAACTATAGCATTAACTAGAAGCTATGAGCAACAGTATGCGCTAGCTTCACTACACAATCAAGCCAACTGGAATCGATTAGATCCTACCTATAGCGGAAAGGTACTACAAGATATGGCTAATGCATTGGAACCCTATGTAAAAAATCTACCTATACAGCAACATCAGAAAAAATTATATGTATTTAGCCAATCTCTACTGCAAAGAGCTAAGGAAGAACGTACCTTTACTTTGGACTCAAAATCTATCTGTTACGTAATGCTCCATTTGGGTTAAGATATCTGTATAATGTAGTTCTACTAATCCCTAATTCTTTACATAAGTCATTGACATTGGTTTTTTTATTTTCCATAGCTGCTTGCGCTAAACTGAGCTGAACCTTGCTTATAGCTAATTTTCTTCCCCCTTTTCTGCCCCTAGCCCTTGCAGCGGCCAATCCCGCTATAGTCCTTTCCCGAATCAAAGCCCTTTCAAATTCAGCTAAAGCAGCAAATATAGCAAACACCATTTTTCCAGAAGGCGTAGTAGTGTCTATGTTTGCTCCTTGTCCGGTTAGTACTTTTAACCCCACCCCTTTGTCATGTAGTTCTTGTACTAGATTGACGAGGTGTTTTAGGTTTCTACCTAACCGGTCTAGTTTCCATACGACTAACGTATCTCCTTCCCTAAGCGTTTTGAGACAATTGGTTAAGTCTTGTCGATCATCTATACTGCCAGAAGCTTCATCTTTGTAGATATAGTTTTCCGATATGCCTGCTTCTTTTAAAGCATCTATTTGCAAGTCTAGTGTTTGGCTACCATCCGACTTAGATATACGTGCGTACCCTATAAGCATATTATATTCTTATGTTTCAAAAACGTTCGTTTATGAAACATAAGAATATTAACCAACAATACCGCATTATAAAATGCTATTTTTGTTACTTATTCAGTAACATAATCTATGTCACAAATAGGTATATAAAAATTTGATTTAGAAACTAATTTAGTGGGCCGTTAGTATGCAAAATATTTATATGTTGTATGGGTATAGTAGTTACTTGCAGATTTTGTAATAATTTGTAAAATTATGTAATAATTGTTAAGTTGTTACAGTAATAAAAATTAGCTTTAATTTAAACTAAACATAAATTGAAATGAACGCGAATAACTTTAAAGTTCTATTATGCTGCTATACAATGGGGATAGCTGGGTGTAACAAAATAGGGAACCCAAATTATATGGATGGTGGTGGTGATAGAACATCCGAAAAGAGACAAGATGTTGGGGCAGCTGTATCGGTTACGCAAAGTAGTTCTACTTCAGATTATCATAAGTCTCTAGAAGATTCTCTTATTGGCATAAAACGTGTGGCTGATCTTGCAGAGCAGGCTGCTATCGTTAAACAGCAGGCTGCTGAGGATGCCATTAAGGCTGCTGCTGATGCTAAAGCTGCAGCAGAAGCAACACGTAAAACTGCTAATGACAGAGAAAGAGCTAGACAGGAATCTCCTTTGCCAGGAAGCGATACTGTATATCATAAGTCTCTAGAAGATTCTCTTATTGGCATAAAACGTGTGGCTGATCTTGCAGAGCAGGCTGCTATCGTTAAACAGCAGGCTGCTGAGGATGCCATTAAGGCTGCTGCTGATGCTAAAGCTGCAGCAGAAGCAACACGTAAAACTGCCAATGACAGAGAAAGAGCTAGAAGAGGGCTAGGAGGAGGTGACGCTTCAACTCTAGCAGAAACAGTGCCTAAAACTGATGATAGAGAAAAAGGAGCTAGATTAGAATTAGGGCCAGGCGGAGATGTTTTATAGATATCGTTTAGTTAACAGGTTTATTTTATTGTCCCACTTTGGGAGAAAAGCCCCGCACTTGCAGTGCGTCGTTTCAACATAGTTAGTTATGTATATGTGCAGTATTAACCGATCAAGGGTTATGTGTGATAGACATGAATCGATAGACGGTAAACTCGGAGACTTTCAAGTTGAAAACTAGTTGTGGCTAAGGCATTCATGCCGTAATCTTAAGCCCTATATTTGCAATGTAGGGTGTGTTAACTTAAACTAATTTTATTTCTATTCTATATTTTTTAACTAAGGTTTTATTTTATATACCATTTAACAATTAATCATTAATCGTAATGACGCATTCTATCAATATTAAAGGTTTAAAATTTTTGTTTTACATTATCATACCAGTTTCGTTAATGGGAATGATGAATCCACCAGATCCGTATGTTCAAGCACGTGATGCGCTTATAGCAGATTATAATGGTCTACAGGGAAATAATAATCTACTTTTGGCTAATTATAATCGTGAATTGTTAAACTCCTTTAACTCTATGCGTAATGGTGCTAATGACGCTGCCATCTGGGCTAACAATCAGCCTGCTCTTGCTGAAACTGATTCTAGAATCGCACGTACTATATATGATAGAATCGTTGTCATGTTTGGTTACATTGCTCAACATGCTCAAAATGCTCAGGCTCGTGCAGCAGCTGTTCGAGCTAATGTGCAAGGTGTAGCAGCACTACCTATTGATCAGGCAATTTTAGGTGATTTAAATTTAGCGAGTGGTGTTAGAAGACGAGCTGAAGAGTCTTTTAATAATGCTGAAGGTGAATCTAATAGGGCTCAAAACTCTGCACAAGAGGCTAATGCTAGACATGCTAATATTCAACCAATAATAAATCGTATGAATCCTCCAATCCTTGGTATGCATTACACTAGGGAGCATATTGCGAATTATCGTGCGAATCATGCCAATATTCTAACTGAGTTTAATCAAGCTAATATATCTGCTTTTGAGGCTAAAACTCATGCTAATAATGTCCATAATCAGGTTAATCTTCTTAATACGCTAATTCAGAATATGATTATAATAGGTAATAGGCGTGGTATTGCTAACTTTCCACAAAATTAATCGTGTCCGCCACTAGTGTGGCTGGGAACGCATTTTTTCTATTCTGTATCCATTCAATCCACACCCACAGAAGTAGGTTATATCTAGAAAAGAAACTGCATTTGACTGCAGTTTCTTAGAAGTACTGTGGCAGAAAATGCGTTTTTTCTGGTTTTTTTACTAAAATTTAGGGCAAAATTAGGCGTTTATGCTAAAAATTTGCCCTAAAATCATGCTTGAAACAGGTTGAAAAGGAAAGTTTAGCCACAGCGCTGAATGGATACATTGCTATAGCCTCCACAATAAATCAAACAAATTAGATTTCTATTCCGACATATTTATCGATATGTGCTATTTTCCTTTTTCTATAATTTTTATATTCACAATCAATATAATTTGATTTAATATCCCTAGCAATAGACCTCTGTAGTTGTAAAAGGAAATTAATAGCCTGACCAGTTAAGTTCTGTTGTAGTTGCTCATTCCAGTCTTTTCCTGAAGTTACAGATATTTTAGTAGGTTGCATACCTTCTTTTTTAGAAATATTTTCTATTAATTTTTGCATACGTTGACCTTCTTGATCTATATCAAAAGCCAATACTACTTCTTGGTTATGTTGTTTAGCCCCTTTTATAAGCGTACTGATTTCTTTAGCGATACTACTAGAAATAGTATCACAAGTAGCGATATACATCGTATTATCTTTTTCTGCATACAACTGTTTATAACTTAAAGCATCTATAGGACTCTCTGTGAGCACAATCTTTTGCACAAGAAAATTGGGATGCTTTAATACAGCTAACCCTCTAGAAAGCCCTTTTTGAAAGTATGTTCTACTTTTTATTTGCCCAGTGTTACCTTTAAAAAACTGGTAGGAAATAGTGTTACACATCGTTCCATTTCCCTGGTTATCCAATCCTTGATAGAGACCAAATACCGCTTTTCTACCTACTTGCAAAGAGGTGCCGATGTATAAGGCCCATAGATTGAGGCTGCAATACCACGGGCTGTTAAGTAATTTTCTTCTTTTTTTGAATCAATGCTATAAAAGTATGCTTTGGCTAGTTCAAGTGAAAATTGATTTTTTATGACTGTATCATCCAAATGCATACTAGTTAGGCCACGAATGGACTTATAGCTGAAGCCGCGCTTTAACATAAAATCTACTATAGTTCCTTTGTCTTTATCATCTACTAGAGAGCTATAGGTCCAGTGGCCACTGTTATTTAGGCCATTTTTAATCAATATTTTGTCTTCATCTTTATCCATTACTGCCCATAATCTTGAGCTTTTATCTTTATTAAGCTGATAGCCCATAGAAGCAGCATGCTGTATTAAATTTACTTCTCGTTTGATACGATCTAAATCTGATCGTATGTTTTCTTTGATGATATTGCTATAGGTTTTTTCTGTTTCTAATGCTTTTATTTTCTGTTTTTCAGCTTCATAAGCATACGCACAAAGTTGATTAGATATATTCTGATGTACTTGTTTAAAGTTTAGTAGATTTGGCCTGGGTATGTCTGATGTAACAGCCAGCACTGTCTCCTGCTTTTTTTTAAGTGTTTTTTGTCTAAATTGACTGATAGGTATATGGCTACGTTCTGTTAGATGCCTAGCTATCCCTCGATTTAATCCAAATTGTTTCATAGCGTTTGCATACCTATCTTGATAAGCCATCAGCATATGAGACCCTTCCATAAATCTTTTCGCACTTAATCTACCATCTTTACAGATCGGGACTACTACGCAGTGTATATGAGGTGTTTTTTCATCCCTATGTAGCGTGAAGCGAACAATATTTTCTGAGCCAAACTCCCGACAAGTAAACCCGTAATTTACTCTTTTCCAATCGTTAAATAAATTTTCATTTTGCTCAATTTCTTTCATCCGTTCATGGCTGCCGGTCAATATAATACCTAAGGCTTTAACGGCATCTTTTCTAATTTCTTTGTTACCTTTGTATCCTGATTGTATTCTATTATGAATATCTTTTGCTAGGGTTTCATGTTTTAGAGGCGATAATTCTTCATTTAAATGCGTGCGTGTATGATCAATATGGGGGCCTAATAATTCACGCATTGCTGGGTCTATATCGTTTTTAAAGTGTGCTACATTTTGAGTCAAATTTTTTCTGTCTATATGTGTGCCTATTCTGCCTGTTTCTTTATATTTAGTGATGTGTAGTACGGCATATTGTATGGGTTGTATCGTATATTGCTGCATATAAATCATGGGAAATTTCTTTCCCCTTTGCTTGATTATAGATTAACGAAATCGGAGAATAGGGCATTTGTGTGGAATACACTTTACGTAGTAAAGTATAGTGTGCTATACTTTTGAAAAAGTAGCCTACATTTATATGTAAGCTGTATGGGAAAAAGTAGTTATTTTTTACGTAGTAATGTTACGTTGCTTTAATAAGATTTCAACAAGAGATTTATTTTACAACTTTATATGCTCTTCATGTATTTCATACGCCCAGTTATCTATCATCCTGGTTTCCTCATTGAAGTTAATGCCCAGTAGTATAATGGCTTTTTGCCTGAGTAAATAAGGTTTATAGTAGCCGTTTGATTTGATTTGTTCTAAAGCTATTTTCCCGGTAGATCTATACTTTATCTCTATAATATAAATGGCTGTTTCTGATTCTAAAACGATATCCGATCTCCCTTGGCTAGAAGCGGACTCACTATGCATATGCATTTTTCTCCCACCTAAAAATCCCAGCCCTTGCAGTAACATATGTAAATTACTGTGGTATTGTTTTTCTTGCTTGGTATCTATATAATAGGGCAGTGTGGCAAAGGCTGTATTGATATATTCTATAAACATTTCAATTTTTTTGTCAGCTAGTGCCTTTCTAATTTTATCTCGCTCTTGTAAAAAATAATCTTTTACACTCTTTTCTAAACTGGACTTGATACTTTTCTGGAAGGAGGCTTCTATTTCTTTATTGGGAAACTTTAATGTATATAGATCAGTAGATTCATCATAATTGTCAATAGTGAGATATCCGGTTTGAAACATCAGAGATTTTAAACTAATCTCATTCCTACTTTCTGTATACATTAAGTCATCTCTGGTAGCTTCTATTTGGAGATTATTTACCTGAAGATCAAACCTGTCAGGATCTGCTAACATTTGGTTAATGAGTAAACTTGGACTACCGGATTCGTACCAGTAGTTTGCTAATTCTCCAGTATTTAAAAACTTTAATGTAGACCAAGGATTATATACACTTATACCATCTTGGTGGAATTTATATCCATTGTAATAGGTTGCTATGTGGCGCATAACTTCTAGATCGGTTATGTTTTTATCCGCTTTTTTGCCCCATTGTACACCAATGGTATGTATGTTATCTGAAAAAGTATATACAATCTCTTCTTGCGTATATCCAAACATGGCATCTGCATCTTTGGCAATAGTAATATCGTTTAAATGATTGGCCCCTGAAAATATATCCGATAAACTAAACTTACTAACACCTGTGATAAAGGTGAGTTGAAAATATTTGTTGAGGGATTTTAAAGTCATAAAGAAATCTTTCATCACTTTGATATTGGCCTTTTCTAGGTCAGAACCTTTGGTTAGGTGAACTATGGACGCGTCATATTCGTCTATCAATACTACTATTTTGGATTCATAATCATTCCCTAATTTAGTCATATCTTTAACTAAATTAGACAGTTTTGTTTTGAGAACCTGTCCAGTAAGTGTCAACTTGTGTGATGAAGCAACACACGTAAGTAAATCTTCTAAGGATAATTCAAGTAAATCAGGTGTGTTATTGTTTAACACTGAAAGGTCTAAATTAATAACTGGATATTTCTTCCACTGATAGCCATTTTCTTTTTTGCCTATATGATAATCTTTAAACACTTCTTGCTCTCCACTACATATAGTATCTAGTGTATCAATAAACAGTGATTTCCCAAATCTACGAGGCCGGGCTATAAATACAGGGTTTTCTTTTTCTATTAGCTCTTGAGCATAGCGGGTTTTATCTACATAGTAGCCTGTTCGGATAACCCTTTCAACATCTGAATAGCCAATAGGAAGTGCATTAATCTTACGCATCATTTTATCTTTTTTGATTTGTTTTTCGTTCTCTTTCGTTGATTTCATATTCTATCATACTTTTCCAAGCCAACCGATCTTGTTCTGCTGCGATAGAAATCCGGTCAACTTTAGTTAAAGTAGAAGCCTTCTCTCGTAATTTTACAGCTTTTTCTTTAAGTTTTGTTGAGGCAATAATATTTTTTTGCAGCAAATTATAAGCTGCTAGCCGTTCATTGACCTTAAGACCAGCTGCATCATCATCTAATAGATACTGAATTTCTTTATTATTGGCTAGTAACTCATCGGCTTCTCTTTGATAAGCGTCTGCTAGGAGTAACTGTTTGGTATGGGCATATTCCCCGACCGTACGATCATATTGAATTGATTTTTCGATGTCCTTATTAAGTTTTTTCAAATCGGTATATTTTCCATTTGCTGCTTTGATACCTACTAATTTACCTGTATTTTTCAGGGATCTATTCACTGAATGAATGGTTTGTTTTTCTCTTGCACAGCTATATTTCATGTTCTTTTTGAGTTTATGGGTATATTTTGTTTCCGGTATATATCGAGCAGGGTTAAAACTAATACCTAATAAATCTTCTGTTTGACCTAAGATCATTTTTTTAAAGCTCATATTCTTGAGTCTTTTACCTAAGTTAACCGCATCTCTTACCGCTCTACCAGCCTTTTCTATGGCTCTTTTGGTTTCCATAGCGGTCCTGGCACTATCCCTGATTTTATCAAAAGTGCTTTGTTCTGTTTTTGCAATCGTTTTAAGAAGGTCTACCTGTTTGTCTTGCTTGCCAAATAGTTTTTTTATGGTGCTACCAAATGGTATATAATCTAACGTACTATTCACCACATCTTTCAGGGTCTCTTTGGCTTTATCCCATGTATCTCCTGCATAAGCTACGGTAGCGGTTGATAGAAAGACTAGCCATAAATATCTTTTAAAACTCATCTGTTTTTTAATTGTTTTCCTACACAAACATATACCTCTCTACCCTTATGCAGTTTAAAGAACTTGGTTTTAGTTACATCTTTAATGAATTGGGTAGCCATTTTACTTATTTCACTGGCTAAGCCTGAATCAGCTTGATCGGTGATCATATCCAAAACTTTATGACTGTTGTTTTCAATAATCGGATTAACCCCTTCACAGAAGAGACCAGGTAAGAAATCGGTATCGTAACAAGCTAAAGAGGCCGGGAAGGTCCGATCTAGATACTGGGCTACATGGATGGCTATTAATATTCTATTTTTAGCAAATTTGGCTTTCCCATATAAAACTGTACCCGCTGGTAACACGGTATCATTAATGATACAATTTTCTTCTAGTTTAAGGATTACAGAACTTTCGTCTGTTACCTTTTGATTTTCATCTAAGTGGGCACGGTAGAAGGTATTTAATATTTCTTCTTGTGGGTTATCTTGATAGGAAATAAAACCTTGGCTTGGTGTGGTTCGAACAGTAGTTTTTTTAGGTAATTTCGTGAACATAGATTTCTTTTTTTTAGGCTTTTTAGGTTTTGCTAAAGGTGTTAGGTTAAAGAGACCAGCCAGTGACGAGATCCCTTTTCTAGAAGTTTTTTTCAGGAGCGATTCTTTTTTACCAGATAGTTCTTCATCATACTCGTCAAGTAATGTTTTGGCATCATTCTTTTTAACCTCTTGAAAATCTGGAACTTTTACGTTTACAGGATTAAAATTTTCTATTTTGTGTTTTCCCACAAAGACCTTTCCAAAGGTTACAATAGCACCAATGACAACCAGTAATAGATATTTACGCTACCATAGTAGGGTGCTTCTAAAAGCAGACGCGCAGGTATAGATAAGTTCACCAAGCGACTACCAGATTGCTCAATAAAACCCACTAAGAGTTTTCGATTAATAGATGTAGTATAGCGCGGTAAGACGTATACAAACATTTTACTGCTATAAGCGGGTATGACTCGATCTTCTAAGCCATATATAGGAAAGACGAGTTTTCTGCTTTTTTTACTGTTGTAGTGCTGAAAGTTGGTTTCAAATAGTTCAAAGGTTAGACCTGTTTTGTTCTCCAAATATACTTTTAGATAGGTATACTCCTCATCATGAAATAGATTAGTAAGGATAAGGTCATAGTACCTGGTATGCTTGCCTATATTAAAATAGGTTTGCTCCATCGATCGAATCTGTTTTATTTTTTGTAATACCTGATGGTCTAATGTAGGATGGGGGCTAGCCTCTTCTTCTCCTTTGCTTGTAAAATCATAGACTTCTTGCGGTTTATGGGTTGCACGCAATAGACCGTTAAAGACCTTATTACCTTGCTTAAAGGTAACCACTATAGAAGTAGCACTTGTACCTGGTTTGGTAGCCCGCAATAAAACCATGTTTTGGTTGATATTAGCGATATAATCTTTATTGGGCATGATGACCTCTTTAATAGCCTCATCAAACAATAGCATCGAGGAAAATCGATGCGCAACTTCTATCTCCTCTAAAGGACTATAACTGGTTATTTTTTCTGCCGCTTGAGCAGTCAAACAAAAAAGACAACTTATTAGTAGGCTACGTATTATCTTGCACATATTCACGCTTATTTTTAGGGTCAACAAAAGTAAAATCAGTAATGAGTAATCCATAGGGATTTTCTTTGCTTCTGTGCGTTGTTTTCACTTTAAAATAAACCCCTCCGGGTAGTTCTTTATGATCTAGGCCGCTAAGCTTTTTGCCTTCTAGCCCTAAGAACTGCAAAGTAGTTGTATAAAAAGCTACTACTTCGTAAGGATAATCCATCAGATTGGTCTCTATCTGTTCAACTGACAAGATGGATATACCGTTATAGCTTTTATATACCTGAAATACCTCCTCTTCGTTGTATTTACTTTTTAGAAAAAGACCACTTTTTTTATCCATAACCTGTAAACAAGCCAGTAAGTTACCTTGATAGGTATATTCATTATGCTCAAAAGCATTTTTTAGAAACTGCATGGTAAAATTTTCTATTTCAAAGGGTTCTCGCCGAATGGATTGTTTTCTTTTCCCGCTACAATAGCTTCCTTCTGGCGTTACAAAATAGGTTAAGTCACTGTTTATAGCACCGACCCATTTGGCAGCAAAGAAACAAGTTAAGCCCGTTAAAATAGCAACAACCCCTATACATAAATATTGTATACGCCCGATCAGCCTACTGAGCTTATAGCTATTGAATGCATTTACGTTAACCATTTTTATTGAAACTCTCTTTTTTAAGTTTATAAATCTGTTTACCAGTTGCTACGATTTGATGTATGGCAAAGCTGGTTACGGTGGTAAAGATCATGCCGCCCATCATCTCTCCTATGTATAATCCTGTAATGGTACCTACAATTAAATACATCGCTACTAATGCTACAGACCCTATTAAGTTTAACATATCGCATCCCGCTACCGTTTTGATATTTAACTGAATAATGCTTAGGTCTATTAACGCCATGGTAAAACCCCACATAAAGAAAGAGAGGTGCAAGCTAAACCAATTGGCAGCTATTTTTTGATACCTACCTGGTAAAGCACTCATAGCAATGGCTAGTGGTCCTATTTGGGTAGAAAAAACAAGTAAATAACCCCTTATGGCGTGCATTACCCCTCTGGAAAACATTTGTAAAAAGCCCAATACAAGATTTTTGATTTTATTGAGTATTGATTGAATGATATAGTTACCTGATCCCCAAAACCCATCTGCTTGATTGGTTTCCAGGTTTGCTTTTTGTGCTTCTAAGTATTTTTGCATCGCTTGATTCAAACCCAATTCGTCTATTAACGCACTGGTTATATGATCTAATACTTGATTGATCTCTTCGAAATGGCACAGCAATAGTGCCAATACCATCCCTTTGGCGATATTCTCTATAATGGCTGCTTTACTACTGACTTCATTTAATCCATCTTTGATGTATCGCACGCAAAAATCAATACTTATAAAGGTAGGCAGTAAGAATAGCGCAATCTCTGTTGTGGTCTTTGTAACTTGCCGCATAACACTCCAAACTTCACTAGAAACATAGTGCACAGATAGATATTCCATGGCTATTTAGCTTGTAGTTTGCGTTGTCCGTCTACCCACTCAGCAATCCCTAATCGATCATCTCCTTTCGCTTGAATCAGCCTGGTAATAGCGTTTCTTTCATCTGGCCTAGAGGTGAGTAGTGCATGTTCCCAAAGTGATGTGTGCAGCAGCCATATGTTAGCCTCTCCCATTTCTTTGATAAAAACTTCTCTATATCCACTTGACCCATTTTTTCGTCTTAAGCTTTCATATTTTTCCCTTTCAAAGGGAGTCATGCCTATAAATGCTCCAATATCTTCCCTACTCGATTTTTTCTCATTGTAAAGCAGTATAAAAGTAGAGGCATTGTTTTTCATCGCACCAGCTATTTTAGAGGCTTTGATTTCATCTATGTTTTGGGTAATGATCCGAATGGAAGTTTTGGTTTTTCTGCCTTTTCTAAAAAAGGCTTCAATGTTTTCTTCGGCATAGTCATCTAACATCGTCCACCCTTCTTCAATGTCAATAAATTTAGCTACGTCAGGATATTGGGCAACCATTTCAAAGGCAAACTCAAATAGCACTTGTACGACAAGGGGATAAAGTTTAGGATTGTTTTTGATTGCTTCTAACTCAAAACAAATGAGTTTATGGTCTTCTAAATAGACCTGCTCGTAGGAATTAAAATGCGCTTTATAGATCCCATGGGCAAAAGGATGGAGTACAATGAAAAATTCATGAAATGGGAACAATCTATCACCAGTTAATCTTTGAATCTGTTTGTCTTTCTGATCTACTAGTTGTTTGAGATAGTTATAAAATCCAGTTAAGCTCGGTACAGAGGCCTTATCTAGAGTAGCATAATAGCCTGGTATCCATTCAAATAGCAGCGCTTTCTCTACTTCACTCATGGGATTTGCATTTAAATCTCCCTTCCATATTTTTCCAATCAGTTGTACCAAAAAAGTTACTTTATTGATATCTGGCTTAAATAAGCCATCTGCTTCAGGTTTGATCAGAAATGGATTTAAATGGAGTGGTGTTTCGGCATTGTATTCGATGTATTTCCCGCCTAATATTTGAAAAAGTCTTCTATAGGTACCTCCACTATCTATTACAATCACTATATGACCTGCTTGAAACCGATCCTTAATCATTTTTCCATTAAAAAAAGATTTACCAGATCCAGAAGGACCAAAAACAAAAGCATTTTGGTTGTCTAAGTCGAGATTAAATGGATCATAATAGATGGGTGTTTCTTGTCTACTCGCCAGTAGTATACCACTATCACTACTGCTTCTAGGCGTAATCATATTGAAATAGGCCAGTGCAGTTTTAAGTGCCATCGGTTGACCCCGGTAAAGCTGATGGCCATTGCCGGGTATCGCTGAAAAATATAGATTAACGGTATCATAGTCCTCTACGAAAGGGGCGATATCTAGTGTTTTAAATACTTTTTTAACCTTTTCAATGTTATCAGCTAATTGTCTTGGATCTACTTCATAAAGGATAACCAGATAGTTCAAGGTTACGATCACTTCTTCTTGTGTTCTAATGGCTGATTCAAAGGCAATCAACGCTTCCATATCTTGGTTTACATTACGAATGGCTCGGCCACTGCGTTTAGTCGCTTGGCTCCATTCTAATGCTTTGGTACGGCTTTGTAAAAAATCTTCTGTATTTTGAATGGCAATGGCTTGTACAACAATATGGGGACAGTCCATATAGTGGCTTAACGCCCAGGTAAAAGGTACGGTTACCCCTCCCCCATTGCCTAACCCGTTTTTACTGGTGTAGTCTGGTTTACTCGATTGGCTTTGCATCGATACAATCGCTACCTGCTTATTACCAATTTTAAAAAATCCTTTTTGATTGGTCAGGCCATGCTCTAAACCATCTATGGTGCCACTAAAATCTAAGTTGAGCCAGGCATAAAGCAAGTTAATATTATCTGATGCAGTCAACTGTCTATAGTGCCAACCATCTGGAAAGGCAGATTCTAACTCTAGGCTACATTTTTTTACTTGATCTATTGTTTTATTGAGTTCTGCCAGTGGATGTTTAAAGCAACCTTTCCCACAAGAAAAAGTAGTCGTATGCGGCTCTATGCTATGGGTAGTAAGCCTACATATGACGAATAGATAGGTTACATGGTTTAAAAAAATATGTCCATTATAGTGTTCAATCTGCTTTTGATGAAAAAAGTTGTAGTCATTTTGAGTTTCTATATAAAATGTTTTATTGGAATAGCTATCTAATTGTTGTATAACAGTTCCAATAGGAAATTTTCGAATGGTCTGGGCTAGGGTATCTATACAATTTTTATAGGTTCCCTCTCCTACCCCTTCATCAGGAAATAAACTCAATTGATAGCCTATGGCTACCGCTCCATCTTCCAAAATGATGGACCCATCTTGAAATTCAGTAATGGGTAGATAGTTTTCTATATATTTTTCTTGTAACACAGTTTACTGTTTTTTGCGTTCATATACTTCGGTTGCTTGAAATGAAAAGCCATCCAAGAAAACAAATAGGTGGGATTTTGGCTTTTTCTAGTAGATCTTAATAGGAGCAATAGTAGAAAACATGAAGCAGGACCGGTTAACATCCATAGCTTACTGATCTTAAAGATTTTATTTAAAACCATTAACCCAAAGAGAGAGACCATGCTAAAGAGTACCAGTAGTAATGCTTCATGGGTATAAAGAGGACCTATCATCCCTCTTTTTTCTATGCTTTTATTAACGATCATTATTGATTACCAAACATATCCATAATTTCTGAAATGATAGAAGAGCAGACAAAGAAAAAGAAAATGCCTACTATCCACCAGATGGCATAGCTCATTGCTTCCTTTTTATCCCTGCTACTGATAAATTTTGCCGCTACCATCAATCCTGTAACGGTGGCTGCAATAATAAATATGGTGTTGGTAATACTGCCGGTCCAATCTTTTAATTCTTCTAAATTGTCATGTAATGCCATAGATTGTTAATGTTTTAAATCAGATATAAGGTTTTTTCGCATCTCCTTATAGAAATGAATATCGATAGCCGCTAACTGCTCCCTAATATTTTCGATAGTTATTGGTAAATGGCTAAATAATTTAGGCTCCTTATCCACTTCATTAAGGAATTCAGTTATCGTTTTTGGGTTCTCATCACGCCAAGTAGGTATGTATTTGTTTTCGAAGAAAACAAAACTATTCCTTATGGCAGAGTTTGCTAGGGATAATATTTCAGAGGCACGTACAGCCCCTTCAAAACGAGCTTGATTTTCTTTTAAGAATGAATCATAGTCTTTAGCGATTGATGCTATTTTGGTTTTTTCTTTTTTCTGCTTTAGTAGGTTCTTCATTTTAGCAAGAATTTGTTTAGACGCTTTGATGGTTTTATCTCTGATATCTGGGTCTGTTGTAGTGTAAATTAAATCCGAAAGTAATGTTTTATATTCGTTGATCTTGGATGCTAATATGGACAATATTATACTAGAAATATCTACCTGAAGTTTTTCTTTTCGACCACCTGGATGGATGATAGAGAAACCTACTATTGGCCTGCCAGATAGATTTTCAATAGCTGGGGAGCAACCTATGTAGGTAGTGCCTCCTTGTAACTTTAATGGTCTAGTAAGTTCATGACTACTTGACGCATCATGTAGGCTACCTGTTACCCCACCTTCAAAATGCCAATCTTCTATAATCCATGCTTCATCACCTATTAAATGGTTACCACCTAACGTTAACGCAATATTTTCATTACAGATAATCTGAGCAAAAAATACCCTATCTTGAAGTGGATAATCAGTATTTTCTAATGAAACGGTAGTGGTACGTAGTTTACTATTAGAATGATCTTCACTTAATGGCTTTAAAGTTTCTGAAAACTTTGTTTCTTCTTCTTGAATCGATTTTTGTATAGCTTTTTTGTGCCAAATATATAACCCGTAGGTTGCTAATTTATGGCTAGATTCAGGTGCCTCATTGCCATACTTATCTATCAATAAGGTGTCTAAGGTAATTGTACAATGGCCACTATCTTCATCAACCGCTGGTATAAAAAATAATGGATAGCCATCATCCTTATAGACAAAATCATGTCCATCCCCTAATAGATCTCGATTTTCTGTTTCTAAGTGCCCTGAGATGCCTTCTATAGATATCTTTTTAATCCTGAAGCCCATACCATTATTTTTTATATGTTCATTTTCAGATGTAAACAATATATGTATAGGAATCCTTTGATCTTCAAAATATCCTGTCTGGTTGTCTGACCTAAGTGAAACGGTATAACTCGGTGTCTGTCTTGATAAGTCTTGTTGAGCTCCCCTATGGAAAAAACAAGCTTGCAAAGTGTTCAAAATGATCACTAAAAATAGTTTGAATAAATAAAATAATGGATGCATCATTTGAGTATTTATTGAAGGTTTTGATAATTAAGATTTATTTAATATTTTTATGTTAAAATGGGTTTGTATAAATATTTATTTTGTATGTAATACCTACATAATTAAATGGGTTAGTTTATAGGTTGTACTGTAAGAAAAGACCCACTAATAATCCGCTAGTTCCTTTATCTTTAAAAAACCCAATACAAGGACCTATTCCTATACCAATAGTCCATTTTGATTGAAATAAAAAGTATAATGGAGCCCTAAGGTTACTCTGATATCCCACCCATTCCGATTTGGCAATCCAAAAATAATAGCCTGATAAGGACCATATTCTATAATAGGTCCTAGAGACAAACTGATGTAATGGTGCGCATTTATAGCACAAAGTGTATATAAAAACGAGGGTGCAATGACCCATCGCATATGTTTTTTATAGTTAAATTTAACAGGTGAAATACCTCCACTTAAGTGCAAGGCTATCGATGGACTCAGATGCCCATGATAATAGATACCATAACACATCTGATGATCCGGCATTCTATGCCAAACTAGACCTACAGATTTACAACCTTCTGTATGTCTTAAAAATGGTGATTTAACTTCTTTTACATGACTAACTGTGTAACTAGTATGATTTCCTAAATCTTCTTTGCCCTGCAAAGGAGTATAAAACATTAAAAGCAGTATAAATATTTTGCGAAAGTATTGCATATTTATAAAAATTTATGAATTATACAAAACTTTTTTGATAAAAGCAATAGATTTAAAATTATTTTTTATATTTTTATGAATGAACCAAAATATTTCTATAGTATTTGCTTTTTTGATAGGCTATCAGCTGTTCTTTTACCTACATCTACTCTATTTAAATGATATAGCCCTTATACCTGATGCATTGGCTACACTCCTATCTTATTGTATAGCTGTGCAACATAACTGGATGGTGAATAGCCTATACGTACTATGCTTACTCCATTATCAATATGATAAAGTCATTAGGTTGATGGAAAGACTTAAACAAAAATGGCACTTTAACAGTTTGTTAATATTAGGTTGGGCGGTGCTTTTCTGTTGTTATGTAATGTATTACCCTATATTTTGGGTAAAAGGGAATTTCCATATCTGGTTATATCCCCTACTTTTTTTATTAGTTACCTGTGTAATCTCATTGGATAACGATAAAGGGCATTCCCAACTGATCAATCCCACTAAGACGCAAAACAGAGAAAAGAATATCACATTACCTGCAGATAATGGACAATTACCCATTAATAATCCACAAAGGGGGATATACATTTTAGGAAACCAAGGTAGTGGCAAGACGCGCTATGTATTGGAGCCTATATTATACGCATTGATAAAAAAAGGTTATGCTGGAATCATCTATGATTATGACTTTGAAGGAAGACCCACTGCACTTGATCACAACTACTGTCTTACAAAGTTCGCTTTTAACTGTTTTTTACAGTTCTGCGATCCTACTACATTTCAATTCCATAGCATCAATTTTACCTCTCTTAGACATAGTATACGCGTCAACCCTATTGCACCAAGATATATTCTAAACAGGGCCTACTTAGAGGAATACACCAGTGTACTATTACATAACCTGGTTCCGGATAAAAAAGATGATTTTTGGAACCTAAGTACCAAAACATTGCTAAAAGGGATGATTGTTTTTTTGGCTAATAGAAGACCTCGGTGTTGTACCTTACCGCATGTTTTAGTACTGGCTACCAAACCTATTGCTAGCATATTTAAACTGATTGAAAAAGATGACGAAGCAGCTAGTTACGCTAGTTCTATATTGGATGCTTTTAAGGGTGGAGAAAAAACAGCGGGGCAGCTGGTAGGTGTTATAGCTACCTTTAAAACGAACTTGCAAATCCTTTTAAATAAAGATTTATTTTGGGTATTAAGCGGGGATGATTTAGACTTAACGATCAATGATAGCGGGAAACCAACGATCCTGTGTATAGGTAATCATCCATCTGCTAAATCTGCCTTCTCACCGGTTATCTCGCTATTGCTAACGGTTTGCTTTAAAGCTATGTATGGCCATAATAGAACCAAAAGTTTTGTAGCCATAGATGAGTTGCCCACATTGTTTATTCCAGGGTTAGCAGAATTACCGGCTACTGCTAGAAAATATGGCATCAGCACAGTGGCTTGCCTGCAATCTAATGCACAGTTAGAACATACCTACGGTAGCATAGGAGCTAAACGTATACAGGATACCTTCGTCAATAAGATTATTGGTAATGTAGAAGGAGCTTCTGCTGACTGGGCTAGTCACCTAATGGGCAAAAAGGAAAAAAAAGTAGCTTCTTCTTCTTCCTCAACTAGTCATTACCAAAGTGGTCGTACAGAAACAGCTGGAGAAGGCATCCATCTACAAGAAAAACCTATTCTTTCCCCGCAAGATTTTATGGAATTTAAAGTGGGAGAGTTTGCTGGAAGGGTAGTTGAAAGCAATCAAGCCTTCTTCAAATACAAGTTGAAGAAGGTAAATAGTTTTGATAAAAAGTTTGAAAATCACAAACTAAAGAATTTGAAAGAGTGCTATCAATATGTGGATATTGAGCAAAATTTTAAAAAAATACACCAAGAGATAGATGTTTTAATAGATAGGCGTTCATAAGACACCGTAACTACATAATGCTCTTAAGCTGAGAACGAGATAGACCGGTTAACCGAAGAACGGCTCTGTCCACTTATTAAGTGTCGTACGTTTGTATTATAGGATTATGTTAATTAAAGAGCTGGAATAAGGTTGCTTAAGTGCTGGTATTAGATGCCGTTTTACACGTTGCGCCCCCAGCTCTTTTCATCTTAAAAACTGAATAGTTCGTTGGCCCTTAGCGCCCATGTTTGCGACGATAGTTTATAAGATGAGTCAATTTAGTATAAACTTCTAATAATATGAAATATATAGGCATTGATATATCAAAAAGCAGCTTTGTAGCTGCTTTTTCTCAAGGTGAAGGATTTACTACGTCTAAATATACAAATGATTTAAATGGGATTAATCTATTTTTAGCTCAACTTGATAGATCCTTTCATCACTGTGTTTTAGAAGCCACTGGCAATTATGGCGCTTTATTAGTAGAAGATGCTTATAGCAGCTGAGCTAGCTGTTTCAGTTGTTAATCCAAGGCAAATCAAACACTTTGTTAAGGCAATGCATCATATAACTAAAACCGATAAGGTAGATGCGCAACTTATTGCTTTATATGGTGCTAAGATGGAACCTAAATCCTACCAAATGCCTGTAGCCAGTATCCAAGCCTTAAAGCAACAAAAAACACTTCTTTCACAGTTGAAAAAACAACTGACGATGTCTTATAATTTGTTAGAGTCTTTTAGTGTGTTGCCTAAAACAGATGCTGTAACCTTAAAAGTGATCAATCAAAATATAGCTTCTTTAGAAGCACAAATAGCATTCTTAGAACAAGAAATGCTTACTATTACACAGGAACGCTGTAAAGAACTCTATACACAGATCAGTTCTATTAAAGGTCTTGGCAATAGAACGACTATGGAGCTTATCGTTGCCACTGGTGGCGGTCACCATTTTGAAAGTGCTAAGCAGTTCTCTAAATACATTGGGTTAGCGCCTACCTATGAACATTCAGGCTCATCTATAAGAAAAAAAGGCCATATTAATCGTCATGGAAACTCCCAATTACGTTCTTTGCTCTATGTGGCGTCTTGGTCAGCTATACGCTTTAATAAGGCCTGTAAGGACTTTTATGAGTGGTTAAAAGAAAGGGGTAAGCCTAGTAAAGTGGCACTGATTGCAGTAGCTAACAAGCTTATTAGACAAGTATTTGCTATTATGCGCGACAATACTTTTTATGTAGATGGCCATGTATCTAAACTAAAGGTCAGCTCTTAGCCTGCCTAAAGAGGAAAGATAATAATTTATAATTTGATTATGAATATAAATTAAAAATATAACAGTTATGATGTGGACTTATGGATAACTTTATCAAGTTATCCATAAATCCACATCGCAATCAAAATAAACCTTAACAACCAAATATTTTTATCACAAAAAATTTGCTTATTAACATAGTTCGTGTAAATTATTTTTTAGATTTTATATTTCTGTAAATAATACCACTGAAAACGAAAGACTCTTCTGCTCACTTGAATACTAAATTGGTAGGTAGTGCGTTAAGGAAATTGGGGTTTGATAGGGTCAAGCGAAGGACAAATAGAGGGTCTTTATATGGGTATTGCGTTGAGTTTATTGACTCGTAAAGGTGTGTTTATAACTGATTTTATTTGCTTTTTAATAAAAATTTTTTGAAAATTGCATAAATGTTTTTGTGTATCACACATTTCTTAAAAATTAATTAATAAAAATAAACATATGTTAAATAAAAAGTTCGTTCTTTGCTATACATTAACGTTAGCTGGGTGTAATACCATGAACCAAAGTCATAATATGTTTCGACCTAGTCAAGGTATGTATCATGCACTTGAAAGTGATAGTAAGGTAATAAGTAGAGGTGAAAGTATTAAGAATAAATTAAAAAAGAATGATAAGAATTTCTTGATTGATATTATTAAGTTTAATGCTAAATCAATTAAAGAAAAGTATGACCGTATTGGTGCAGATGATATGCATATTTTTACATTTCGTCAAACACTTATGCAAGGTGCTGTTCCTAATGCTAATATTACAGATAGCGACATTCAAAGTTTGTTCGATGCTGTTTCTTCTAATAATGAATCAAATATTAACGAAATTTCAGATCGTATTGCCACTTCTATGTTGAAGGCGTTTGAAGGACCAATATTCGGTTCGGGTCCTATATTTAAAGACTATCGACCTTTGTTTGATAAAATTAAATGTTACTTAGCTAATCTAAATAAGGGTGACTTGATTTCTGCTATTAAAAACTATACCAATGGTCTTAATAAAAAGCCTGAATATAAAGATCAACATGAACTTGATAATGATACTAAGATTTCGTTATTTCATTTCGTGCTGCGATTATAGACCCTATTTTCCCTAAGAATAGCAGTATAGATACATGTAGTCAAAATTCGTTAAATATTCCTAAAGTTAATATTACAGATAACGATATCCAAGGTTTACTGGATGCTTGCTCTTCTAATAATGAATCAAATATTAACGAAATTTCAGATCGTATTGCTACTTCTATGTTGTATGCTTTTAATGCATTAAACTCTCAATTTGTACATCTTAAGATTAAATATTCATTGGAAGATAAAGATAAGAATACCGTTATTTCTGATATTGTAACTTATGCTTTGCATCTCAATAAAAAACTTGATAATAAGGAGCAACACAAGCTTGATAATAGTACTAAGGTTGGATTATTTCGTGCTGTGATTATAAATCCTATTGTTCCTAACTCTAATATTTCAGATAAAGCAATTCAAGATTTATTGGATACTGTTGGTACTAATGGCAATGATCAATTTTACGAAGTTGCTAATTTTATTGCCCAAGCTATGTTGAATGGCTTTCATAAATAGTGACTTTCATAAATTATGAAGTTACACAGTGGAGATTAGGTTTATCGAGGTAGGTAGGCCCTCACGGGCTTTCCTCCTCACACCACGAGTCTTTCATTCTAAGTGTCATACGTTTGTATTATACGATTATCTTAATTAAAGATCTGGAATAAGGTCGCTCAAGTGCTGGTATTAGATTCCGTTTTACACGTTCCGCCCCCAGCTCTTTTCATCTTAAAAACTGAATAGCTCATTGGCCCTTAGAGCCCGTGTTTGCGACGATAGTTTATAAGATGAGTCAATTTAGTATAAACTTCTAATAATATGAAATATAGGCATTTATATATCAAAAAGCAGCTTTGTAGTTGCTCTTTCCTAATCTATTCGTTAAAATAACATCACCAGGCTGTTTATCGGTCAAATCATAAGTAGCATAGGTCACTAAAACCGACTTCCTTAAAAAAGCAATACCGCATTCTACTACCTCTTTTACATGGGGATATTGAAATAGTTCGTTTTAATTTGATTGCCACGTGTTATATGCCTAATATCTAAGAAAAAAGATTTAAACCTCATAAAATCGTCCTTTCTGGCTGCACTAAAAACGTGTCATGAGGATTGCCACTTTTTTCATTCATTATAGTTAGTTGTGTGCTTCTTTAAACCCTGAGGTAGATAAAAACCCTAAATTGATTCAGTTAAAAATAGATCAATGTATGACATTAACTTGCATTTGTATGTTCTTTTTTATATGAATTTACCTTATATTATGCAAATCTTTCGCAATCAAATAAAGTTAACATATTAGACTACATTTACCTAATATAGTCATATACATTTATATTATATGTGCACATAAATCCATATTGCCATTTGTTAAAAAATGGCATAATCCACCAAATAAATAACCTAACGCTTACTAAATCAAAAAACCACATGTTAATGCATGCAAAAGATGACCATGAGAATACTTTCCTGCATTGGGCAGCAGTCACTAATGATACAGATTACCTTAAAAAACTGCTTAAGATTGAAGGCATTAACGTAAATGCAAAAAATAAATATGGTGACACCTCACTGCATTTTGCAGCATGTGAAGGTAATGTAGAACATATTCAACTGTTATTGAAAATAAAAGAAATTAATGTCAATATTAAAAATAAGGATGGTGATACTGGACTGCATTTGGCAGTATATGCAAATCATTTAAATATTGTTCAAGTATTATTGGACCAACCTTTTATTAACGTAAATAGTAAAGGCAAAGATGGCTTGACGCCACTTCATTTAGCAACCAATGACGGTCATGTAGAGGCCGTTGAACTATTATTGAATACAATAGGCATTGATATCAACGCCAGAGATAAAGATGATAATACGCCCTTACATTTAGCGGCATACGGTGGAAAAATAGAAGTAGTACAACTTCTACTGGAGCATAAATCTTTAAATATCAATGCAAAAAACAAATACAGCAGTACTGCGTTGCATTTGGCAACTTGTCAGGCGCACTTAGAAGTGTCTAAAATATTACTTAAAACAAAAGGTATTGATGTACGCATTAAAAATCAGTATGACCAAACGCCTGTTGATATAGCCAAATGGTCTTTTTACCATGAATATGTTGATCAATTACGTCAGTCATATGCATAGAAACGGTATGCACTAATAAAATACAAATGTATATTTATGAACCTATTCAGACAACTGATTTATGGTTAAAAAATATAACTGAGAAGGCTTAAAAAAGAATTTGCTTGCAGTCCTTTTCTAGGCTGTAAACCAGACAAAATATTCGATGAATCTTTTATACACGACCTTTTAAAGACCGCCAAGTTGATCATAAAGTATCTAAATTTATAAGCAACCGCCTACAGAAGAAAAGTTCCTTTCATGAAATACATCAATCTACCAAGAGGGTCATTTGCTATTGAAATTAGATTAACCATCTATGGTACATTGTTTTTTTTAGCTTTACGTTTTCTAAGGAATTCATCTCTATACTTAACTGAATCTGGTCTACTTTCAATTTTTTTTCCTTTTAGAAATGCAGCCACAGCCTGATACAAGAACTCTTTTTGAGTCATGTTTTTCCAATAACAATAATCTTGAATCTTCTCAATCATATTGACTGGTAAAACTGTGAGTATTTTTCGTGTCTCAATGCTTTTATCAGTAGCAGTTGCATTACCTTGATCCCCTTCTTCTTTCATTTTTTATTGTGTTTTGGTTGAAATTGAAGTAACCAGATCTAAATCTGATTTAGAAATTGTTTCTTAGTATACAATCAGCAAACATACCATATATATGCATACATATGAATATAATCAAACAATTAATACAAACAAAGCAGTCTCTCTTTAAAAGCCCCAACACAGGGGTTTATCTAAAATCTAAACAGATTATACTACCTAGTCGACCCTGAAGTATTATTATGAGCTAGGGATTATACTATATTTTAATATGATAATCAGCATAAATAAAAATTTATTTTACAGAGTTTATTCCATATATATTTATATATAACAACTTAACAATGAATAATACTGGTTATCAATGTGTTTATATATTGTATATTAATAAAACTAGATAAAATACTTGTTTAGTAGATGCACATATTAATGAATTAAGTAATATTAAATATCTGTACTAGAGTAAAGAAATGGTTCGACAACTTAAAATTAAGCACACCTGATGCTGTTGATTACTCATACTACCGCAACTGGTTAACTTTATTCTTCATTGTTTACCCATTCCCTTCTCATCCCACCGTACGTTCAGTTTTCCCGAATACGGCGGCCCGACAGTCTTCTTCATAAACCTTACGCAAGTCTCTCAGGATACTTGATCATGCCACTATCAATGTAAAACATGCCCATTGTGTAGAGTTTGCTATTGGGATATCTTTTCCACCCAAAACCTCGGCCTTTGCTTCTATGGGTCAAGTATCTGCGAAATCGGTTATTGATAAAGCTCTGCAATTTCCGAAAAGCTTCACTGGCATTCGTATGTTTAAAATAGTTTACCCATCCTAATACTACTGGTTTGATTTGCTCCGTGAATGCCACCGGTTTGATTGGTGCTCTCCTACAAGTCAAATATTTTAATCTGTTACGAATATTTTGCTGGGATCGTTTTGATGGAGACACATAGATGGTATTTCTTCCACTTATTCGACTTTGTCTTTTTACAAAGTTAAAACCTATGAAGTTAAACCCTTCTGTTAGTTTCGTTATATGTGTCTTTTGGTGGTTAATAGTGAGCGATAATCTCTTGGCTAATTCTGTGAATCTTTCCAGCGCTAACTTGGCACTCTTGCGACATACTAGAATTACATCATCACAATATCTGTGTAAGGTTGCGTTTAGTTTTTCTGGATAGCTCCTTGAATGCCATACTTGGTCTATAACATTTAGGTATATATTACTATACAATGGTGAAACCGGAGAACCCTGAGGAACACCAACTTTCTTCTTGCTTATAGCTTTACCGTGTATAACCACTGAGGTCGTGAGAGTTTGCTTGATTATATGCAACATACTGCCATCTGCTATTCTTTTACTAATCAGTTTTAATAACTTTTCGTGTGGAATACTTGTGAAGTATGATTGAAAATCTATCTCAACTACTCCCCATGCCTGCTGGTATAGATCGTCATGGATGGCCATACTTGCTTGTTTGGCGCCTCGTTTCGGTCTATAGCCGTATGAACATTCATGAAAATCAGCTTCGAAGATCGGTTCAATGACTATTTTAATGGCTGTCAGCACTATGCGGTCTTCTATGGTCGTTATCTCTAGGGGGCGTGTGCCGCCTTTGGGTTTAGGTATTTCTACCAACCTGCTTGAGCTAAACTTATATAGCTTGGCGCATAATTGCTTTTGCAATTTATTGATAATCAATTCTTCACCTGCTTCTATTATATCATTTATGCTTTTACCATCAATCCCTGCTGAACCCTGGTTCGACTTGACTTGACGCCATGCCTCCCAAAGTACATCTGATCGATATATTTTATCGTATAGACTATAAAATCTGACTTCCTTACTTTGCTTGGATTTAAGATATAGAGTTCTTTGGAGTTGCCGAACTTTTTGTGTTCCGTTCATAGCGTTTTTGCAATCAGACATTCTCAACTCTTTTAAACTCGTTAACTGAAGTAGGGTCCCTTCCCTCTTGACTGGTTTCTCAATCAATACTAACGGTACTATAAACCCCGCGGACTTCTGATATGACCCCTATTGACTTCGCTTTACTTATACAATAAAGTTTCCAGTGGCCTACTGGATTCATATCAGATCTCCCGACCTACGATGTGATACATTCATAGCGTGCAACCCCTATCACCCCGGCACTTGTAAGATGGATATGATCTATTTTTTTTTCCATCCTACTATCAGCCTTCCTGCTCTGACTAGGCAGTCGGCAAGTGCTCTTTAATTATTAACGAGGCTAATTTGGGTTCACTTTTGTTGCAGCCCGCTATTTTGCAGATTATTAAAGGTAACTTAGGCCTGTAAGTCGCCTCACAAACCCAACCTCCTGCTAGACTCTCGAAATAGACAAATTAGAGTCTGGGGACTTTCACCCCATTTGTTTCACACCTGTACCGGCGTGCAATCAGATAAAAAATGAAAAAATCAACTATTTATTATAGCACTATTTTGTGCATAAGCATGCTTATGACATTAATCGGATGCAGTTACCATGGAGCAAATAAGATAGGGAATCAAAAAGGCTGTTCATGTAAAAGTGAGAATGAGCATCAAAAACAACAAAATAATTCATTATCTAGTTTAAACTTACATAAGTTTACTACTACTCCTGCTATTTTCGGGACTATAGATAAGTATAAAGTTCATATAAAAAACTGTCTTAAACATATCGAGAAAAATAGATCTATTTTTAATAATGTTAATCAGGCTGTTTCATGTTATATTCAGTCCTTAGAAAGTAACCGAGAGGAATCCAATAGTAACGCACTGCATAACCTAGCTATGATTGATGATTCTAGTGTATCAGCAAATCATAAGGATCCAAACTTCACTTGTTTGCGTAGTTTAATAGGCATGGAGCAATCTCTATCTACTGAAATAAAAAAAATTGAGGAAAATCTATCTATAGAAAATTCTCCTGATATGATTGAATTATTTTCAAAAATAATACAACAAGAAGATACCAATAGCAAACTGACAAACATATTACCCAGCATACTGCTTAACTGCTGTAATAATAAATCAAATAAAGTATATATGAAGGAGACAAATCCATTGTCATTGTATGGTAAAGATAATGACAATCTATTGCTAAATGAGATCGACACCTTTATTTTATATCGTTTTTTTAATTATTTTAATATCCTAATAAGGTATGCATTTAATAAATGTATTCTCCAAGGAGGAATTAATACAAACGAAGCGCAGAAACAACATGACCAGGTACTCAGATTAATGAAAAGCACTTATAGTGCTAAATCTATAAACAACTATAGAACGCAAGTAGTCAGTCTATTCAAAACAGCAGCGAATGATACGCCTAAAAAGGGTACGGAACCTACTGATAACGACATCAGTACTATTAAGAAGCTAAGCAAAGACTCCTTCAAATACATAGATGATACAATAGAGAAGGCTATTCCTCCAATTCAATATGTCAATGCTTCTTCTCGATGGCTAAAAGATGAAATAACTCAAATTATTAACATGTTCCATAATATTGTTTCTATTTATATTATATTTGAGGTATTATTAGATTTTTCTACCATTGCAGCACTCAATAGAATTGACCTTAAAGCTTGGAGGGAAATGTATAATCTGCAACCTGTGGATATAACCCCATTACCTGCTTTTACAAAGGTAACGCTACAACAATATAAAATTGATCTCATTAAGTTTATGTTACTTAACGATAGTCATACTAAAAATATAATTGATGAGTGTACTGAGAGATATATTAACGTTATTAGATATATAGTTGGACAAACTACACTATCCACATTACGCCGCGCATCGCATTGAAAAATACATCAAAATGGTATTTTATTTGACAGTAAATAAAATATACTCCTTAAGTTAACGCCATTGGATGAACGGCTACATTTAATTATTTTCTACTGATTTATAATGTTTTACAAAAATGATGATTTGTACAAAAAATGGTATATTTTCTTATTTTTAGTTATAGTGTAAAAATCTTTGCATTGAAAATCATTCATCTGAAAATTAATTATAAATTAAGCAATTTTCATACTATACTCATAATCAACATTAAGTTTTGTACAGAATGTAGGTTAAAAACTTATTTTTCAATTCTAGGGCCATATATAAAAAAAGTGTCATGCAATGATTAACACACTGCACGACACAAAAAAATAAAAGATGGCAACTACCTACTCTCCCGCGTTTTACCGAAGTACCATCGGCGCTGCTGGGCTTAACTGCTCTGTTCGGAATGGGAAGAGGTGCACACCAGCGCTTTCGTCACCTTTATTTTTAATCTTTTAATGGTCGGTTTTTACACCCACTATACAAACTACCTTAAGGTATTAATTGACTACTGTAAAAGCAAAATCAAGAAAAAAACAAGAAACATTCGGGTAATTAGTATTGCTCAGCTTTGCCATTTCTGACTTTACACCTGCAACCTATCAAGGTCATCATCTTTAACCACCCTTATTGAAGTCTCATCTTGAGGCGAGTTTCGTGCTTAGATGCTTTCAGCACTTATCTCTTATAAACGTAGCTACTCAGCAGTGCAACTGAGGTCACAACTGATACACCAGAGGTTTACCCAACCCGGTCCTCTCGTACTAAGGTCAGCCCCTCTCAAACTTCTAACGCCCGCAATAGATAGAAACCGAACTGTCTCACGACGTTCTGAACCCAGCTCGCGTGCCACTTTAATGGGCGAACAGCCCAACCCTTGGAACGTGCTTCAGCTCCAGGTTGTGACGAGCCGACATCGAGGTGCCAAACCTCCCCGTCGATATGAGCTCTTGGGGGAGATCAGCCTGTTATCCCCAGAGTACCTTTTATCCTTTTAGCGATGGCCCTTCCATTCGGAACCACCGGATCACTATATCCGTCTTTCGACCCTGCTCGACTTGTTTGTCTCACAGTCAAGCACCCTTATGCTATTGCACTCTACGTACGATTACCATCCGTACTGAGGGTACCTTTGAAAGCCTCCGTTACTTTTTAGGAGGCGACCGTCCCAGTCAAACTACCCACCAAACACTGTCTCCTTGTTCAAAAGGATTAGATAACACATACATAAAGGGTGGTATTTCAACGGCGACTACTTGCGTAGTCTCCCACCTATCCTACACATTATCTACATATTATCAATGTTAAGCTATAGTAAAGGTTCATGGGGTCTTTTCGTCCCATTGCGGGTAGACGGTATCTTCACCGCCACTCCAATTTCACCGAGCTCGTGGCTGAGACAGCGCCCAGATCGTTACACCATTCGTGCAGGTCGGAACTTACCCGACAAGGAATTTCGCTACCTTAGGACCGTCAAGGTTACGGCCGCCGTTTACTGGGGCTTCTATTCAGCGCTTCAATCTTACGACTTAACACCTCCTATTAACCTTCCAGCACCGGGCAGGTATCAGACCTTATACTTCATCTTTCGATTTTGCAAAGTCCTGTGTTTTTGGCAAACAGTCGCCTGGGCCTTTTCACTGCGGCCTACTGACCCTCCTAAAAGGAAGACCAGTGAGGCACCCTTTCTCCCGAAGTTACAGGGCTATTTTGCCGAGTTCCTTGGCCACGAATCACTCGAACACCTTAGGATATTCTCCTCAACTACCTGTGTTGGTTTGCGGTACGGTTAGCTAGTACCTAACAATTAGAGGCTTTTCTTGGAAGTATGATTAGGGTCATTATCTACGCCCCCGAGGGATTGTAGTACTATCACCTTCGACAAGTATGGTGGATTTGCCTGCCATACCTATATCTACGGGCTTTAACCTTCTAAATTCGTCAGAAGGCAGACCTTTCACTCCTTCGTCCCCCCTTCTCTATTACTAGCTAGTATCGGAATATTAACCGATCTTCCATCGCTTACGCCATTCGGCTTCAGCTTAGGGCCCGACTAACCCATGGATGACAACCATCGCCATGGAAACCTTAGTCTTACGGTGTAATGGTTTCTCACCATTATTTTGGTTACTCATGCCTACATTTTCTTTTCTAATCAATCCACTAAGCATCACTACTTAGCTTCAGCTTTATTAGAATGCTCTCCTACCCCTTACTACTTAAGTAGCAAGGCCATAGCTTCGGTAATATACTTAATGCCCGTTCATCATCGACGCTTTGTCGCTCGATCAGTGAGCTGTTACGCACTCTTCAAATGAATGGCTGCTTCCAAGCCAACATCCTGACTGTCTAAGCAACTAAACCTTCTTAGTTCAACTTAGTATATATTTGGGGACCTTAGCTGATGGTCTGGGTTCTTTCCCTCTCGGATTAGGACCTTAACGCCCTAACCCTCACTCCTAAGCAAAACTGATAGTATTCGGAGTTCGTCTGGACACGGTAGGTTACCCCCCTAGTCCTATCGGTAGCTCTACCCCTATCAGTATACACCTAAGGCTGTTCCTAAAAACATTTCGGAGAGTACGAGCTATCTGCCGGTTTGATTAGCCTTTCACTCCTACCCACAGCTCATCCAAGGACGTTACAATATCCACTGGTTCGGTCCTCCACGTTGTTTTACCAACGCTTCAACCTGGCCATGGGTAGATCACCGGCTTTCGCGTCTAACTCCTCTGACTAAAGCGCCCTATTCAGACTCGCTTTCGCTTCGGCTTTTCCTTTCAAAAGGATTTACCTTGCCAGAAAAGATTAACTCATAGGCTCATTATACAAAAGGCACGCCGTCATTTTATTATAAAACTCCGACTGCTTGTAAGCGTATGGTTTCAGGAACTATTTCACTCCCTTATTCAGGGTACTTTTCACCTTTCCCTCACGGTATTTGTTCACTATCGGTCTCTTAGGAGTATTTAGCCTTACCGGATGGTGCCGGCAGATTCAGTCAGCCTTTCACCGGGACTGACCTACTCAGGATACTAACTAAACAAATATTAATTACCTTGACAGGGCTTTCACCTTCTATGGCTTACTTTTCCAAAATAATTTAAGTTCTTAATATTTATTTTAACAGCTAGTCCTACAACCCCATAACAGCCGAAACTGATATGGTTTGGGCTAATCCACGTTCGCTCACCACTACTTATGGAATCACTATTTGTTTTCTCTTCCTCTGGGTACTTAGATGTTTCAGTTCTCCAGGTTTGCTTCTCTTAATTAAAGAGATACCCTACATAGGCAGGGTGGGTTGCCCCATTCAGAAATTTGCGGATCAAATCGTACAACCAATCCCCGCAACTTATCGCAGTTTATCACGTCTTTCATCGCCTCTAAGAGCCAAGGCATCCTCCATACGCCCTTTATTATTTCTTACTCGCTCTTGAAATGGAAATATGCTGAATTCCTAAAAAGGAATCCGCCTACCCTATTTTGCTTTTACAATAAGTCAAAGAACATCTTTACGAAAATATAACGCAATTTAACTGAGGCTTTTACACCTTAACTTTGATGCTATCAAAGCTTTTTCATCTCTTTTGCACCGAATCATAATACAAAGGTATGACTTTTTTTTTTAACCGCAAATATTTTTTCAAATAAATGATCGATTTATTTGCCCTGCTGATTTTTTAACTTTTCTCAATCTACACGCAATAGCGTCAACTGAAGGAAAATCTATTCTAGCACAGAGATGCAAATGGATCGATCGTTCGTATACCCCTCCGCCTATGGCCGCCGATAAAAAACAAGTTTTTTATCGGCGGCCATTAGAGCTTTAAATCAACGCAATGAGAACAACCGTCATTAAAATTATATTTTATTTGATAATCAATAAAATATACTACTTAAGTCGACGCCATTTAGTGAGCGCGTAAATATGGTAAACGGAAAAAAAACACCTTATATGTGTATAACATTTAACAAACTCAAAGTTTAGCCTTAAATTTACTTTAGCCTTAAAGTTTACATTTAATAGATTTTGCCTATTAATTTAAAATCTCATATTTAACATGAAAAAGTCACTAGTAGCATTCACCTTTATTGGTTTATTTACCCATAATATCTTGGCCAAACAATCTAGTCTTGCATCTGACATACAGGAATGTTGTGTTACACATCTAAATAGTGGCTCTATATATTGCTATATGGCCACACCAAATAAAGTGCTAGCACAAGGCGCACCTGGTTGTACTAAATGTAAAAATAAACACTTAATGGTAGCTCAATACCAGGTACAAACCTCTGAGATTACAAGAACAATGACCGTAGCCTCCATTATGCTTTTACAGGAGCAAAAAGAAATTAAGTTTACATGACTCTATCTTGCCATATATACCAGCTGATTACTAGCCCAATAGCCAACCTCCCTCCTGGGCTAGTCAAGGCCACGATAGATCATCTATTAGCTAACACAAGTTGTATTGCTTCTTATAGGCATGAGAATAGGTATTGCTTTGATTTGGATAAATCAATCGATGAGGAAACTTTTAAAAAAAAGGTTTTGCACCATGCAGCAGAACAGCCTATTTTTTATGGTGAAGTAGGCGGCATGTATAGCCGTTCTGAAACCAATTATTTTATCCTTGGTATGATCGAGGCATTCGATTTATTAAATAGTTCTAGGCTTGTAGATAAAATCATAGGAGTAGGACAATAAACCACACCCATGGAACCATATTTAACATTATTACAACATATTTTAACAGAGGGGGGTGACAAAAGGGATAGAACCGGAACAGGCACCAAAAGTATTTTTGGCTACCAAATGCGGTTTAACTTAGCCGACGGTTTTCCATTGCTGACTACTAAAAAAGTCCACCTGCGTTCTATTATTCATGAACTACTCTGGTTTTTAAGTGGGGATACCAATGTAGCTTATCTACAGCAACAGGGTGTTACCATATGGTATGAATGGGCCACTAAAGAGGGGGAACTAGGACCTGTTTATGGCCACCAATGGAGAAGCTGGCCTACCGCAACAGGGAAAAAAATTGATCAAATAAGCGCCATAGTCCAGGAAATAAAAGAGAACCCTGACTCCCGTAGGCTATTGGTAAGTGCATGGAATGTGGGTGAAATCCCTAAAATGGCTTTGCCGCCTTGTCATGCTTTTTTTCAATTTTACATCGCAAATGGAAAACTCTCTTGTCAACTTTACCAACGTAGCGCGGATGTTTTCTTGGGCGTTCCTTTTAACATTGCCTCTTACGCATTATTGACCATGATGGTAGCGCAAGTCTGCGCGCTAAAACCTGGTACACTTATTCATACCTTGGGTGATGCCCATCTATACCATAATCACCTAGAACAAGCAAATTTGCAACTGAAACGTACCCCTTATGCATTGCCTACTATGCAACTCCGAGAAACCGTAACCGATTTGTTTGATTTTGTTTATGAAGATTTTACACTACTGGGTTATATGCACCATCCCGCTATTAAAGCAGCTATTGCTGTATAGATATACGATTAATAAAAATATATAATACCGTATAAGGTACAATTATATTAATGCGTTCTGAGTTGGAGGCTGGTAAAGCATAGTTTATTTTATGACTGAACCAGGTGAGTGCACATGGGGTCTATACCCTATAAAAATTTGCACAATTAAATTAAATGAAAATATTATGATGTTGATAATAAGGAAGGTTAGGTGGCTGTTATATACAGGTGTTATTATGCTATTAGTTGCCAACCCAAAGGCATGTGAAAAACCGGCTTATGAAAAACCGGCTTGTCACTTACCACAAGACTTTGTATATGTAAAAGATATTAATCCCAGTATTATTGAGTCACTGAGATATTACTCGAAAGAGAACTTTATTGGCATACAAATAGATGGCTATAAGGCCAATAGGGTTATTTTAACCAAACAAGCAGCTGAAGCATTGTCGAATGTGCAACAAGAATTATTAAAGCAAGGTTATTCGCTTGTAGTTTATGATGCGTATCGTCCTCAAAGAGCAGTAGATATGTTTATAACATGGAGCCAGGACCTAAATGATCAAGTAGAAAAATCTAAATATTACCCTAGAGTTGATAAATCTGAGGTATTTCAACTGGGATATGTTACTAAAAAATCAGGGCATACCCGTGGAAGTACTGTTGACCTAACAATAATAAAACTCAATAGTGTACCCCACGAAGTTCAAATAGAAAAACGATATTTAACTGATGGTTCACAGATATTGTTCCTAAATGATGGCACAATAGATATGGGGTCAAGCTTTGATCTGTTCGATGAAGCCTCACACCATGATACTGCTCTAGTAAAGCCAGAATTTTTAAAAATGAGAGATTATCTTAGAGAGATAATGAAAAAAAATGGATTTTATGAGTATAAAAAAGAATGGTGGCATTATACTTTAAAAGATGAGCCTTTTCCAAATACTTACTTTGACTTTGATGTAGAGTAAAAAAATAGCACCAGTTCAAAGATTGTGGCATAAGTAACAATCATTTTATTTGTTTTTACCTGGTATTCACTTAGATCAGTAATAAAAAAGAAACTTATATATCATACTTTTTGATCAAGCAAAATAGCATGCAATGATCAATAGCCTTCTAAGATATGTCTTTAAAACGATTTGCTTGTTGAACGGATAAAAGTCTTCTGCTATAGCATCAAATCTAAGTGTATATTGTCTGACTATCTTTCATTGACAGCATTATTGAATTTGTTTAAACAGGTCATCATCTAGCTTTTTATATGTTTGGACTTTAGGCTTTGGTTGTAGCAATAAATAATGTGCAGCCAGCATCACTAAGCCATTAGTGAGTATAGAAACAAAGGTACCACTGGTTGCGCCCACTATAAGGCTCATCCATTTGTCCCAAGCTAATAGGGTGAGTAAAGCTGAAGCCATACCCAGCAAAGCAGTACGAGAAATACTACGAAACCCTAAAACAGCTTATGCAAAGGACTACTCCCAAACGGATAAATTTATTGCATACCACATGGATATCTTACAAAAGATAATGATCATTATTCAATAATATTAAAAAAATCCAAAAATTCTAGGGATTGAGTGTATTGCTTCAGTAGTTGCCGCAGTGGGCACCATAGAGGCAGGTAGTTTGAACTATTTGGTGCAACTGGCTGAATTATGCATCAGAAAACATCCACGTCGCATCATATACATTAGCCCTATGGTAACGTATGCGATTACATTTTTAGGTGGTACCAACCACATCGCTTACTCCATTCTTCCTGTTATTGCAGAAGTGTCTAAAGAAGTGGGCATTCGTCCGGAACCTCCCTTTAGCCCTTTCTGTTATTGCAGCTTTGCACGGTGCGCTTGCCAGTCCTATTTCCTCTATAATGGTTATTTTAAGCGGATTTGGAATAGAAATGATCACCATTTTTAAAATTACAATTTCCGCAACGACTGCGATGGGTATATATTCTTTAAATAATCTAATATACTTTATATTTCCGTTCTCAAATTCTACACTTGAAAAGGTAAATAATAAAAAGAAAGCAGACAGTATAAGAATAATACGCATAATTGTCTATGTTAATTAAGTTAAAGAGGCATAAGATAAAAAATAATATAATTGATGCCTTAGCATATGCCTATGCAAACCATTTCTTCAAAATGGTCCCAAATCTATGCAAGTACAACAAGATAGTCCTATCATCTACTATACCTACATCACAACCCGAATGGGTAAAATATTATTAACCGCTAGCAATGGTAAATTAATTGGGCTTCATATCAAAGGACAAAAGCATTTTCCCGTTATACAACACTATTGGCAACACAACGAGCATAGAGCGGTCTTTAGTGATACTAAACTACAGCTAGCAGCATACTTTTCTTCAAAAAGACCTTATTTTAGTATTGATTACGCATTACATGGGACAGATTTCCAGAAAAATATATGGAAAAGCTTAGTAAGGATTCCCTATGGAGAGGTATGGAGCTACAAAGCATTGGCAGCTTTAACGCCTTATCCCAATGCGGTTAGAGCAGTCGCTTCAGCTATTGGTAAAAATCCTTTATCTATTGTGCTTCCTTGCCATAGAGTAATTAGAAGTGATGGGTCATTAGGGGGATATGCTGGGGGGATTGCTATAAAAAAAGAGCTGCTGAGATTAGAGGGCATGCGATAAGGTATGCCCAGTTTCTAATAAAACCATCTATCTTGCATAGATTACGCTTATACATCCCTACATAAAAGGAAGAGAATATGGCATTTAAAAAACGTCTAAGAAGCTGTAAGCAAATGCAGCTTCTTAGTATCTGCTTAGCACTAGGATATCAAATAGGTTTTTATAACCATTAAGCCCCCCTACCATTCGGCTATCTTGCTTTGGATAATTATTTTAGTATCTTAATTGTATAGAGATGGCAGATAAAGTTTACGTTATAACCCTTGGCACAACATAGAGATGAAAATTGGTTTGCTTTCAGACACCCATGGATGGTTGGACCCTAAAATTTTTGATCATTTTGAAAAATGTGACGAGGTATGGCATGCAGGAGACATTGGCGACCCAGAATTACTGACTGCATTCGATCGTTTTAAACATTTTAGAGCAGTATCTGGCAATATTGATGACCACACAACAAGAGAAAAATACCCTGTTTTTCATGCATTCGAATGTGAACAATTGCATATATGGCTGACACATATAACCGGTTATCCGCCTTTATATACGCCAGAAATAGGCATCAAGTTGAGCCAAAAACAGCCTGATATTTTGGTTGGTGGCCACTCACATATTTTACGGGTGATGCATGACATAAAACGTCCGCCGCTGCTCTACCTTAACCCTGGTGCTGCTGGACGCCATGGTGCCCATCACATGCGTACGCTATTGCGTTTTGAGATCAACGAGAAAAAGATTCACAATATAGAGGTTATAGAACTGGGGCCCAGGGCAACCTTAGCAGCAAGCCTCTAATAAGCTAATGGATTATGCAATTTATTGATACCCACGCACATATATATGACCTTACGGCTCCATTGCCACTGGTTTTAGAAAGGGCAACACAAAACCATATTACAAAAATCTATATGCCCAATATAGATGAAGAGACGATCGAAAGCATGATGGATATAGCCGCATTATATCCGTACTGCCTGCCTATGATGGGCATCCATCCTTGCCACGTAAAAAAAGATTTTACGAAACAGCTCTACCAAGTAGAGGAATGGCTTGGTAAAGGCACTTTTATAGCAGTGGGTGAAATTGGCATAGACCTATACCATGATACTGCTTTGCTTGCGGAACAACAAGAAGCATTTAGCATTCAACTGGCTTTAGCCAAGCGCTATCAGCTTCCTGTTTCCATTCACTGCAGAAATGCGTTTAAAGAGGTATTGGCATTATTGGAACAAGCGCAAGATGGTGACCTAAGAGGAGTAATCCACTGCTTTACAGGCAGTTTGCAAGAAGCAGAACAATGTATAGCCCTAGGTTTTGCGCTAGGGATTGGTGGTATCATTACGATACTGAAAAGTGGATTAGCAGCAACCATAGCCGCTATAGACCTTAAACATTTGGTCTTAGAGACGGACAGCCCTTACCTAACCCCAGCACCCTTTCGCGGCAAACCCAATGAGCCAAGCTATTTACGCTACACAGCAGAAACACTAGCAACGATCAAAGCAGTACCCTTAACAGAAGTAGCAGCGATCACTACGCAAAATGCTGAAAAGATCTTTGAACGCATCTAATAAGTTGCTTTTCCGCTCGCTGAATCCTTAGACTATAGGCACATTAATCCATTTATGATTTGCTTCATCCCAAGTAAACAATCTTGGTTGCGCAATATGGACCGCATACTCGACATAGGCCTTTGATGGCCTAGGGCCTAAGTGTAATGCAGTACCAAATGCATAAAAAGGAGATAAATCAGTATATTCTATAGTAAAGTATTTTTTAGCGATTAATGATGGAATCACTTCTACCAGTTCTTTCAGGTTAGACACTAATTTTGCATTAAAAGATAGCACTTTAAGCCTAAAATCATGCTTAGCCCTATCGGGGGAAACATGACTAAAAATATGGTTGGCATCTGCATAAAAAAAAGTCAAGCTTTTATCAGGTATACCACTTATTTGAGCAACATAATCATCCATTTCAAAAAAGATTGCCCCTCCAAAATGGACCATTTTAGTGATTTTATGGAGGTTAAGATCATAAAGGCCCACTTTGATATCATGCCACTGACCCATTCTAAAAATGGTTAATACCACCTCATCTTTAGTAGCCTTATTCATAGCCATATCAAAATCAACCAAATTAGGGCCTATTTGCTGGCCATTAATGGCCCAAACTACATCTCCAGGCAAGAGCAAACCAGCTGCAGGGCTACCCGCTAAGAGATGATCTACTGCAATAATAGAGGTGGCGCCACTGGGAAATCGCTTGATATATGCTTGTTGGACAGATGGCTCCAACCCATCATACCGAACTAAATCTTTAATAGGTATAGCTTTAGTAATAACGCCAACTTGTCTCCTAACAGGAGATTTACCTTTCCGAATAGCGGACAAAGCATACCGAATATATTCAGGATGGATCGCAAAGCCAAATGTTTGATTAACAGCATAATTCAGCGCTATGGCCTGCCCCTGCCTATTAAAAATAGGCGAACCACTTGACCCACCTTTGGTATTTAAACTCAGCTTAATCGATTGCTGAGGCATAGCGCCTCCAATCTCATACAAATCTGCTACGACCCCTGTATGCAAAGAAAAGCTATACCCTTCATTATTCCCAACGATAAAAATAGGCTGATCCATAACGGGATTACAAGGACTAAAGATGGTTTCAGTCACCTCTTGTGGAATAGATGTAGGTGCAACTTGTAAAAATCCATAATCCAACCATGGATCATAATAGACCAAATGGGCATCTTGTTGGATGCCATTAAAAAAGGTCACTTGGTAGCTACCCACTACCGCAGCGCCTATTACATGCTGGTTGGTTAAGATATATCCATTTTTTTTATCTACCACACAACCCGTTCCATTCCACTTGCTGCCTTTACCATAAGCTGCAAAAGAAGCATTGACTGAAATGGTGACTACTGATTTTTTAGCCTGCTCAATGCATTTTTCAGAAAACGCCTCCTTAGCGAAAAGCATAGGCGCATGGCATAAAAAGGCAAAAAGCATCACCCAACATTTAGGTTTTAAAAAATTCATTTTCATAAGCATTTTTAATTTTAAAGAGCTCTTAAGCTCATCTAAACCAATCTATAGACTTCTTTCGAAACGCGATGGCTAATGGCCATTTTTTGGTTGCAGCTGGTCTATGCCGGTTAAAACAATGTCTTGACCTTTCCATTCGAGATGGATGGGATCCCACGCCCAAACCTTGGGTGGTGCTAAGTTAGCGTCATATTCTACATCGACCTTATAACGATTGTAGGAAAATGAATAGAAAACCCCATGTTCCATTGGCAAGTGATTGATGTACGCAACTGTAAAGTATTTTTCATGCACCAATTGGGGAATCAGTGCAATCAATGCATCCAATGTTTGAACAGGCTTACCATTAATCGCCAAACATTCCATACCTAAAAGGCTAAAACGCTCCCGTGGCCAAGCAGGTACTTTGAAAATAGTATTCGATTCTGCAATACAGGCAACCAATGTTTTAGGTGCAAGACCGGTCAGTGTACTAAAGAAATCATCTGTTTCAAAAAAAGTAGCACCACCAAATTGAACCATTTTAGTTATGCGATGGCTGTTTAAGTCGTAAGGAGCTATCGCAACATCATGAAAAGCGCCTTGTCTAAAAATGGTTAAGCACAGTTGGTCCTTCGATTTATCAAGCGCTCTATCAAAATCTACTAGATTAGGGCCAACGAACTGACCATCAAGTGCCCAAATTAAATCCCCAGGTAAAAGCTTACCGGCTGCTGGTGTGCCTTTTAGTATACTATCTACTTGCAAAACTTTATTTTTTGCATCTTTAAATTTTGTGATGTATGCTTTTTGCGAGACCGGGTCAAGGTGGTCGTAACGAACGGCATCATCTAGTGAATAGGTAGTTAGTAAAGCACCAATATGCTTTCTAACGGGGTGTTTTTTCTGCTTTAAGAAAGGCAACACATGCGCTATATAGCTTAGCGGTAAGCCGACATCCATGGTAGCTGACCCAGCACAATTTAAGGCAATACCTTCTCCAGCAGCATTGAAAATCAAAGAACCAGTTGCGCCACTTTTGCTAGGCATACCCACACGAATAAAGTGCTGCGGCATGGTCCATGGCATACTATAATTCAGATCATCTATGCTGCCCGTATAGAGTACAGCAGGCTTGTCTTTTGCTTTAGCAACCGTAAAAACAGACTGACCCAACAATGGGTTTTTACTACTGAACTTTACCGCCTGAATTTCTTTAGGAAGCAGGGATGGATCGACCTGTAGCAGGGCAAAATCTGCCCAAGTATCGTAATAGAGCAATTTGGCTGGAGCCTCTACCCCATTAAAAAAGCCAACGGTATAATCTGCAACCATACAAGGTCCAATATTCATACCAGAAGTTAAAATATAGCCTAGTTGCTTATCTATTACAACGCCATTGCCATACCACTCTCCAGGCGGACTATAAGCAGAAACGGCTGCACGGCTCTCAATACAGACAACAGACTGCTTGGCATTTTTAATGACATTAGGTTTAAATGCTGTAGCCTTACCATAAGAAGTGGAATAAGCGCACACGGCTAAAAAGCCCCCTAAAATAGCAGATAAAAGATTTTTATAACGCATATTAATAATATAATTAACTAATGTATAGGTTCATACGATGGCGTAAACTTAAAGAACTTGTAAGTTCCCTTTACTTCGCACCAACTTTTTATCGGCGGCCATCAGCGCTTTAAGTTGACGCAATTGTCTATTCATAATAGGTAAAAAAAGAATTTGTATCTTGCTTTCTAAATCTTTCTGCCTAATTCTTTTCCAGTTTCATATACCTTCTTGGGTAGTACCTTCTTAGCAAATTTTTGCATCCGCCTCCAAAAACTGGCTTTTTCCTTCATACCCTCTAATTTTGCTTTTAGATCCAACCCTTTACGCAAACTATCCGCTCCACTTGCTGCGGCTGCCGCAGCTGCTGCACTACCCGCTACACCAGCAGCTGCAATATTGCCCGCTTTAAAACGACTACCTTGCTCTGCAGCGCTACCACCACCTGTTCCAGCACCAAGGGTTGCACTACTTTTTGCAGATTTAGCCGGACTACTGCCTGCTGAAGGGCTGCTACCAGCTGCGCCAGATTTAGTTGAACCGCTACCCTTTCCAGGAACAGCAGCCCCTCCAGATCCAGATATAGGTGCACCACTACCCGGTCCATGCCCTCCTCCACCAATGCCACCGCCACTGCCACCAGGCCCATTACCAGCCACACCGCCTTTATTCGGACCGCTAGGAGCAAGAGCAGCACCAGGCCTAGAAGAATGAGCAGCGCCCACACCAGAATCATAACCGCTAGAACCACTCGAGTCAACATTCGAAACAGAAGGATGAGAACGCGCACCACCACTAGATGAAGCATAAACCGGCCCACCAGCACCATTTGATCCATGATAAACCTGATCAGGCCCTCCATCATAGGCACCAGGTGGCGCACCACTATAAGCGCCAATACCATTAGGGGTGGGTGCAAAAGACTCCTGACCAGGTGTATCTTGGCTAGAATGAGCTTTTCGATTTGAAGTGGCATTTGCACCAGATGGCTTGGCGTAATCGCTATCCACACCAGCGGCAGATTTGCCCGTTCCTACAGGAACCAGCTCTTCCAATACAACTATATGTGCCTCTGCTCGAACCAGTGTACCATCTACTTGGAACATAGAATAGACGATATTTAAATCTTGTAGCCTACCTTTAAAATCAATTTGCCCCCAGATGACACGGATGTAATTAGGCGCATTGTTTTTTTTATGGATGCTATAGGCAACATCTTGCAATTGCTTAACTTGTTCCATAACCGCAATGGCATTGCTGCCAGGTATAATACCGGTATTGTCAAACAAAAGGCTAAAAGAAAGCAACTTTGGAGAAGAGCCACGGTATTTAAGCGCATTATAATTCGCTATTCCATGAGGCACACCATAAGATACTGCACTTTTGATCGCTAAGTTCTCTGGATTAATAGATGTAATAAACTCTCCTGTAAAAGAGGAAAATTTATTATCACTACATCCTTTAATAACGAGTTTACTAACTTTGCTCATAACTACAGATGAATAATTTTACCTTGCTTCCCGATCTTCTAGCAAGTGTAACAAGTCTCTGGCTAGTTCTATTCTTTGCTGCTCCGTAGTATTCGATCCAAGACCATCTAATGTAGTCTTATCATGCTCCCCTTGCACATTGCTTTCATAAACCTTAACCTGGATGACTAGTTCATTAATTTTAACAGGCATAATCCATAAAATTAGTTTTGCATCTCCCTTTTGAAACCGCTTTTTAAATAGCAACTTTTTTGCCGAAGCTGTGGCCTATACTCCATAGATACTACTTGGTTCGTACAAGTCTAGAATAGCCAATCGTAATGGTTTCCCCTACGCCAAATTCTGTTGGACCACTTAGCTGAAAGGGAGTGATGGCTATACCCTTTGGATAAACATCCTCTATCTTCCACTGTGCCAGGATCTTACCCTCTTTATTAAGGACCAAAATATGGGCCTGGGTAAGTTTAAAAAGGCCTTTATCAATGGCTTCTTCGCACCAAAGGGTTATTTTGGTTTTACCTTCTACTAAGGGCCTGGTCAAGATTAAATCAGTAGTATCACATGCATTGGATCTATAATAAGGCCTATTAGCCCCCCCGGGTAGATAGGCTTCCATACTCAAAGAATTATTTAACCCTTCTACCTTATAGAAATATTCTGGGGAACTACCATCTGTAATACCCAATACTTCTACTCGAAAAGAATGCGAATGCACTACATTAAAATCAGCCATACCTATCAAAACAATGTTAAAACCATTATGCGCTTAGACTTCTTTCGAAACTCGCTTGTGCTGAGGAATTTGTAGAAGACACGGAGTGCAAAACCGCAGCGTACTAGATATACGTAAGGATTTTAGCAACCGGATCGACAAGCAAATTACCAGCAGAAGTTAGCATTTCAAAAGAAATCTATTACTTTTTATCTGGATTCAAGCCTTCTAAAGTAAAGCGTATACGGATATAGCCCATTTCACCTGTAGCCTCGTTCTTTCTATTTAAAAACAACTCTGCTTTTTGTACGATAACATCATTTACAGTTGTTTTAGTATCTATTGAACCATCTTTTTTATGTACACAAAGGGTAAATGGTGCTGCCTCATACTTGTCCTCAAGCACTTCCTGTACCAAACTATATGCTTTTACTAATAACTCTTTCCCAGTTATAAAGGGTAAAAACTCTACAGTAAAAGCTACCACTTCTTGTGCACTATGTTGATTCTGAAAAAGGGGTGCTTTGGTTGCTGTATCATATACAGCTGCTTTAGTAGATACTTTTTGATTGGGCATCCCAACAGCTGAAACACTACAGGTCTTGCTATCAAAGCCTGCTTTATTAAAGTGTTTATAGTCAATAGTTACTCTTTGCATAATATCTCAAATTCTAGTTAAACTGCTTAATATCCGAAAACTCCATCATGAACACAGCAAGCTATTTTTTAATTACAAAACTAACTGGATCATAAACAGCAAGATCGGCAGTCACTTCCTGAAGTCCCGTTTCATCATCTACCTCGCTGCTCATCTCACTAACATAACCCTGGAATTGTATATGTGTAAATGGTTTATCATCATTGGTGGCAATGCTAAAAAGCATATTTTCCACATATTTTTTAGGATCATTCTCCTTCGTGGCATCTAGGTTTTTTTCTATTTTCTTAATATCATCATCAAATTTCTTATCTGGTGTTTTAAGTACAGAAACCTTAATATCAGTTGCTTGCCCAATCTCTCCTCCTTTTCGTATCGCATAGACGGATTTACCTTGTGCATTAATTGATCTAACATATTGGGATCCATTCTCTAAAGAAATAGCTATGTGGTAATCCGTTATACTAACCTTCGAAGAGCCTAAATTAAAATGGACTATAGCAGGTATCAGCAAATTCTCAGCCATGGTTGTTTTAGTTTTAAATGTTTTTAAAGTTATAAACAAAATATAGGGGGTAATATACCCCCTATAGACGCATACCTAAATGGCTAACCGTCTGCACCCATTTTTTGTTCAAAAGTGATCACAATAAACTCAGCTGGTCTAGGCGCTGCTACTTTTACGGAAATACGCATGATGCCCTCATTTACGTCATCTTGCGACATAGTCTCACCCAATCCGCAGAGGACCGTAAATGCCTCTGCAGGGCTTGCACCGACTAAGGCACCTTGTCGCCAAAGATTGGTTAAGAAGTTGGAAATCATGCCCTGTACAACGGCCCAGGTAACGGGAACGTTTGGCCTAAAGACAACGGAGAAGGCCGCATTTTTAATCGATTGCTCAATAAGAATAAACAACCTTCTGACGTTAATATACCTCCATTCTGGACTATTGCCCGCTAGGGTTCTAGCGCCCCAAACGACTGCTGCACCGGCCCCTTTAAAGGTACGGATGGCATTGATGGATTTACCGCTAATGCCATCTACGTTGAGTGCTTCTTGCTCTTCATGGGTAATCTTAACCATTGGCTCCACAACAGAGTTTAGATTTTGATTGGCCGGCGCAATCCATACCCCTCTTGCTTTATCGGTTCTGGTGTAGAGCCCTGCCATCGCAGGAGCGGCTGGAAGAATATTCAACCGATCTGCAATGGTTTTGCGCAATAGCTTGTACTCCTTACTGGTATTTTTTAGCCCAGCATCCCAATAAACTTTCTCTTTCTCTGTAGTCGCACTAATTAAGTTAGAGAGCATGGTTTTATGCTCCTCTTGCAATACACACTTGAGCGACTCTAGATCAAAGTTTCTATAATCAATGCTATTCAATGGGATAATGTTTGTTTTAACCCATGGATAATAGGCAGCACCATAACTCAAATTATCTAATCCAATATATTCACGAAACCTGTTTACATATTTGTTTTTATCTTCAATAGATAATTCATTGTTGCCACCCCATATATCAAATAAGGCAACTTTATTCAGATATTTACCGCAATGCGCAAGCCCGTAGGTCTGTACAGCATAGTAAGAGGCATCTTCTTCATCTAATAAGAGGGAGTCTGGCATTAACAACATGGTGGGCACCTCTTCTCCAGCTAGGGTATCGATGCCTTGCTTGAATACATCTGGTGTAATCTCTAACTGTGCATTTGGATCACCATACTGACCGACAGAAACAATAAAGCAGTCTGCACCACCATTATCAAAGAATAGCTTTAAACTATTATATAGGTAAAATGTAGAGTTTGCACTCTGTTCCATCACATAAGATTTGCCATTCATAACCAAATCTTTATCTCCACTGGTTACCTCTTTAATGGTATAGACAGGCACTGCTGGCCCTCCAAAAAATAACTCATATTCAGAAAGCGAAGAGATCTGAACGGGTTTCATATGAAAAGACTTTCCATTAATTTCAGCTCTTTCAGTGAAACCTATAAAAGCAGGAACTGCAGTTGATACTTGAACCACGGCGTTGGCACCCGTATCCTTCTCGACGATGTACACGCCGGGAGTTTTTAAATTTTCAGCCATTTTATTTGATTTTATGAATTATATATAAATTAAATGAAGTTTAAATTAAACATATACAACTATATCGCTATAGCGTTTCTTTGTATTGCTTTTATCCTTTTTGAGCGAATCATAGGTAGGATAAGGCAATTTTTCTATTAATATGGTTTCTCCTTTTGTGCCACCAAGTTTACAAAGCGAAAAAGAACGATCGTATCGATCGCAAAGTTCCATAGGCTTGGTAGACTCTGCACAATAGGTATTCGGCAACTCAGAAGAAGCCTTTACAACACTAAAGTAAGAAGGATCCCCTTCAGATAAAATACCCAATGGTCCATTAAGCTGATTTTTGGTATCTACTACATAATACCGCCAAAAGGTAGAACGATTTTTAACTTTAATGGCATAGGTAACAGGCGCAGGACAACGGCTATCTTTTTGCTTGGATAGGGCATGCGCCCAATGGGCCAGATCTATATCAATCATTGCAAAAACATTCCAACCTGGCTCAGTAGGGTAATGCACCACCTCCTGAATCTTAACCAGATCAGCACTGCTCATAAAAGTTTTACGGTGCAACGAATGGTTATTATGGGTATGCCCATTGTGTAAATAATAGACGGCTCCCGTTGGGTAGCCAGCCTCTAACTCAGAAAGATTTAATGCTTGGCTATTTTTTAATGTCATGACAAAAGAGAGGGTAATGCCCTCTGCTTTTTGCTGAAACAACGTCAGTGGATCATCATAGTGCTGTGAAAGCCATATCAATTCTATGCCATCTGGATGGTCCAAGAGGCGCACCCTACGTGCTGTCAGCCAGGCAGCAGTAGACTGAGTAGGCTGAATGGCAAAATCATTCTGGACATTACCGGATTTATAATAATCATTCGAAATAGCGATCCGAAATAATTTGGTTGTAAATGCCATAGCGATTACCTTTCACGTGATGAAAATGCAGATACTACCTTTAAACCCATTGTAGCATCTCCTATAAATATAAGCCCTACCTTATACAACAAAGAAGGACTATAAGGCGTATGTAACGTTTTCCAAAGGATAGACTTTTCTGATGGCGTCATTTTAACGAGCTCAACCGAAAAACTTTCAATCCCGAGTTCTTGTAAAACAGGGGTATTGGAAGTATCAAAGTGTGACTTACTTTGAAAAAATGCTGCAACATAAGCCAGTAATTCTAAATTTTTTAATAGGTCAGATAGTTTATAATCAGTAGAAAATAAAAAATAAAGATTAAATGCTTCTGGCCTTTTGCGTAAGATAAAACCATCTGCCTGTGGCACATATTGCGTAGGATTGCTGCACAACTCTACTGAAGTAATATCTACCAATCTCATAATAATTCCCTTTGAAGACTTACTTTCTACCTGAGAATTTCCTAAGATTGACAAAGATATAGCTGGCTCCTTTACATTCGATTTAGACTGAATGTATTGATTTACCTCAGACAATATAGTGTGCGTGCAATGATGTAGCATGTTTAGTCTCTTTATCGTTTGTACTGTATGCTCACACTAATGGCTACAAAAGCGCAAAAAACAGGCTTGCTAGCCTGGCAGTTTCTTTTTACCAATCTGTTCAAATAAATGCAAGCAAGGAATAATGCCCAATATATCACATTTTTAGATTACTTTTTACTCAGAAACAAAAGAATCACTATTCTTTTACTTAAAAAGCGCAAAGCAAAACCAGCGCCAGCCGGCCTAAGCAGCAGCTGCTGCGCGCCAACTCGGCTATATAGCTTAATGGCCTTGTTCGATAGGGTCACAAACTACTATAAGCTGGTTGTCGGCTATTGAGGTAAAACCACCCTTTACTGCAACGGAGGATGACACTGCTCCAACGCTATAGGTGATCTGCCCAGCTACCAAACTGCTTAGCGTAGGTGCATGATGGGAAAGTACCTGAAATGGACCAAGCGCACCTGGCAACATTACATGATCCACCACTCCATTAAAAATGCTACCATTAGGCGCTATGATAGATAGATGCATCATTCTAACTTATACTACTTTTACTACTTTACAGACCATCACCTACAACCTAAACAACTGATTGCTTTACTTACTTCTTATAAACGAAAGGTAACCAAAAGGTTTTTTAAAAGCAAATGCGCTTACACGATTGCCCATACAATTTAGATGCCGATTGATACGATTATTCGTTTATCGAGGGCTACCATACCGCCTAATGGCCTCCTGAATTTGAAATAGATGGATCATGGCCATAAGCCCCTCCCTTAGAAGGTGCTTAAAGGCCCAATGTGTAGTGATATAGAAGCTAACAGTAGCCGAAAAGGAAAACAATAAAGCTTGCCTTAAATCTTTACTTACTTACGAAAGTATTTGTCTCGTACGTAATGAAACAACAAATAATTCATTGCAATCATGTATAATGCTATTGCAATGGCAAAGCCAGTTTTAAATGATATCATAGACAAAAAACAATAAAGCATTCTATTAAAAGAAATAGAATGCTCTTAATCTACAATTATTGTCGAAACAATCCAAAAAAATATCTAAAATAGCGCATGATACTAGGTTCCCTACTATGCTATAGGAAGGGATTTTATCTGTTCATGCAATGGCGTCAACTTAAGGATTATATTGTATTGATTTTTATATAAAATATCATTTTAATGGGCGGGTTATGCCCATTGCGTGAAGTTAAAGCGCTAATGGGCACGGATAAAAAGTTGGCGCGCAGCAAAAATATTAAGCGTTCAGAGTATATTGGTTCTGAACACTAAATCAGATTCTCCTCTTCTGCCTACTGGATCCACAAAGCTTTTATCGGTTAACTTGAAATTTGACTGATCTATTGCACTAAATATCTCTATAGATAGGTTAGCAGCTAGAAAATCTAGCATAGCCTCCTTGTTACAAAAAGTACTTTTAAACATACTATCGTGCGGCTTATCCGCTCCCTTTTTTCTTTCAAAAAAGGGCTGCTCTCAAATAAGCTTGTTTTGCTTTAAGCGATTCCATTCTCGAATAAACAGACCTGTTCTGAGCGAATTATCTGAAATAATGATTTCCTGTAGATTACATGTGGTAAGAATCACTTTAATCAAGCAGGCTGACAATGGGATTAACTTTAAAAAAACAGGTTCAACAGAAAGCTTTTCTTGCCAAACAGATGCAGGGGTGGTTTGTATCACTTTGTAAATGTTAAAGAACTGCTCTGCAGATACTCTTTTTATGCTACCCTCTGTTTGCGTAGTGGAAAGGTTATAGTGGCATTTGTATAACATTAATAATGTGCGAAAAGCACCAGAGCTTCCAATGAGCTGACTAGGGCTATACAGTTTAGTTTGCGCAAAAAGCGGCGCCAAAGCAGTACAGTAATAATCTTCTAAAAGGGCTGCTTCAAGGGGGGTAATAGGGTCACTATAGGCAAACTGAGCAGCCACACGCCGTATGCCTAGTGCAAAACTTCTTTCCCATAATGGTTTTAAGTAGTTAAAGATGATGCACTCCACACTCCCACCGCCTATATCCATAATTAAGCCATACGCATCTGTTAAGGTAAAGTAAGAGCTGATCCCATAATAAATTAGAGCAGCTTCCTCCATACCAGAAATAACTTCTACTTGAATATCCGTTTTAAAACGAATCGCTTCAATGACCTCAGCTGCATTAGGTGCATCCCGTAAGAGGCTTGTAGCCTTGGCAACAATAAAGGGCACACCATCTATGTCTAACTTTTTTTTAATGGCTACCAAGGTATCTACAATATTTTTTTGTTCCTCTAATGAAATGTGCATGGCATAGAGGGGCTGTTGCACCATAGCTTTTGTAATTTTTTCTTCATAAAGCACGGTATATTTTTCTTGGTCAACTGCTCCTACTAAAACATTTATCACATTTGTACCTAAATCAATGACAGCTAACTTTGACATGTTTATTTAAAATTAAAAGGCTGTTCTATGGCTTATTGGGTGTAAGCCGATACAACTAAATCACTATTTTCTTTTCTAAGAAAAAGATACTCCATTTTAGATAAAATGTCATATCGAACATTACTTTATTTACCATTCTGCCATAACCTGGAACAAAATAGTTCGATATCCGACGGTCATTATTTTTTTGGGCATGCAAAAGATGACCTACGCCAACCTGCATGCCTCCATAAATTTGAGGGAATAATCTAAGCTCAGATCCGCCAACGAGTTTGCCCCAACCTACTGCAAGGCGATTGGAGGAGGGGGCTATGTGCGCATCATACGCAATAAACTCAAATTGGCTTTGCCCATACGCCACACCAAAATAGGCATTATTAAGCTGATTGAGGGGCATTACATACAAAAGGGCTACTACACCATATCCACCTTTTGACTTATATTTTAACTCATTTGGATGGATTATATCTTTGGGGTGATAAGCGGCATATCCGATGTCAAAAGATAACTGTATAGGGCCGGAAAAGTGAAAATCAACGCCTCCCCCATAGCTTTTTTTCTCATTGGACCACAAATTTCGTAAGCATTCCAACCAGTTTATTCTTACCCCAACCTGCTGTATAAAAGGAACATAATGAGGTATATCTATGGATTTTGGCAGCAAATAGAGGTACAAAAGGTCCATGACATCTCTATGTGCTACTTTGACCAATGGCAAGGCTTCTTTTTCCATTTGCACACCATCTTCTGCTAAAGATGGATGGTCCGATTCCAGAGGAGGATCTGCTTTTTCCTCTTGAAGGAGCCTACTAACCGGAAGATTGCTATGCGGGTTTGCGCCAATGGCGGTAATGCCAAACCATGTATGGGCAACGATAGCGCCCAAAATTCTTATTTTTAATGCAGACTGCATAGTTAAAATACCAATATGATTTCAAGTGTACATTGAGCCATGCGGCTGATCTTCAAAGACAGCCATGACCCATCTTTCTTTTTGATGCATATCTTTATGTATGCATATTTGCTTAAAATTTGCGCGATGTAGTAAATCTACAATCTTTTCACCGAATGCTTCATTGATTTCTACACATAGTATGCCATTTAGGTCTAAATGAAGCGCAGCAAGCTGGATAATCCGCCTGTAAAACAAGAGCGGATCATCATCAGGCACAAACAAGGCCAAATGGGGTTCATAGTCTAACACATTTGCATGCATAAACGACTGCTCTTGCATGCGCACATAGGGGGGATTGCTAACGATTAGCGACCAGCTAGATGGAGGCAATGGCGCTGTTAGGATATCAGCTTCTATAAAATGGACGGCTGCACCTAATGCGGCTGCATTATAAGCAGCAACGGCTAGTGCTTCTTTACTGATGTCAATAGCATCTACTAAGGCCTGTGGAAATTGCTGCTTGAGCGTAATGGCAATACAACCACTACCAGTTCCTATATCTAGGATAGCGGTAGGATGTACAAGATGATCCATTAAGAAAGTTACCCATTCTTCTGTTTCTGGCCGTGGAATGAGTACAGCAGGGGTTACTTTAAAAGAATTACCAGCAAAATAAGTAGATCCAATCACATATTGAATGGGTTCATGCTGTTTTAATCTATTTACTCCATCTAAAAGCTGCTGCAGCAGCATAGGCGAAATGGTACAGCTTGGATTTAAAACATAGTCTGTTGCATCAACTTGTAAATGTGCCTCCAGCAATTGTTGAACGATAGCAGCGCATTCTGATCTATTTGGTAGCGCCAACGCTTGACAGCATAGATCTGATAGCACGCGAAGCGGTATGACCACTTCAGAAGTTTCCGAATGAGACAATAGATTCATTAGATTTTTGCAATACACTTTGCTGGGTTGCTTAAACTGCTTATGCGCTTTATCCTTCAAATATAAAAAGTTAATCTATAAACTAGCATAAAAATAGACGGCTTGCATAACCTATTTGTGATCAGCAACTTTTAGGAGAAACACAATCGAGCAGACTGTTTTACCCATCAAATGCTATGACAATAAACTGTTTTTATCAAATTATGGCTAAAGTTTATAAAAAAATCGTATAACACGCTATAAAAAAGCAATTTCTTAAGATTAAACAGAGCTAAAATTAGCAAGTTTGTATTGGTTTTTATAATTTTATTTTATAAAATTGTTGTTTGTATTTTTTAAAGGATCTAGTCGTTATGTTAATGTATAGGCATAGTCAATCTAACCTAGTGGCCCATGAAGCGGGTAAAACGGCTATTCTAGTAGCCTTGGTTACCCCCCAGCAGCCTCTAACGAAAACAGAAGAGTATCTTACAGAGTTGGCCTTTCTGGCAGGTACTTGGGGGTTAAAAATTGTTAAATTGTTTATGCAAAGGTTGGATTATCCACATGGTGCTACCTTTGTAGGTAAGGGGAAACTAGAAGAAATAGCTGCTTTTATAAAAGTAGAAAAGGTTGACTACGCTATTTTTGACGATGAGCTTTCTCCCTCACAAGCGCGCAATCTAGAAAAGTCACTGGCCTGCGAGATATTGGATAGAAGTTTATTGATCCTGAATATCTTTTCGATGCGTGCCCAAACCAAACAAGCAAGAACACAGGTGGAATTGGCACAGTATCAATATTTATTGCCAAGACTTACGAGAATGTGGACCCACCTTTCGAGTCAAAAAGGGGGTAGTGCAGGTATGCGTGGCCCTGGGGAAAAAGAATTAGAGACGGATAAAAGAATTATTCAACATAAAATTACCAGGTTGCGTGAGAAGTTGGCCAGCATCACACAACAATGTATGATTAGGCGTAAGGGGCGGGCTGATTTGGTTCGTGTTGCCTTGGTAGGGTATACGAATGTAGGAAAGTCTACTTTAATGAAGCTATTATCTAAGTCAGATATCTTAGCTGATAATAAATTATTTGCCACAGTAGATGCTACTGTACGCAAGGTAGTATTAAATAACCATCCTTTTTTACTAACGGATACGGTAGGCTTTATTCGTAAGCTACCCCATACCTTGGTGGAATGTTTTAAGTCTACATTAGCAGAAATTAAGGAGGCTGACTTGCTGTTACATGTCATAGATGCATCGCATGAAAGCTTCCAAGAGCAAATGGCTATAGTGAATCAGACTTTAGCCGAAATAGGTGCAGAGGGCTTGCCAAGAATTTTAGTATTCAATAAGATCGACATCATTGCACCAAGCAAGGAAGATATAACCAGGACTGCGCAAGCAATAGATACACCCGTAGAAGTTGCTTTAAGAACCGGAAGATATAGCCATTCATATAATGGCCATCCTGCGGTTTTTATCTCCGCAACAAAAGGGCTACATATAGCACTTTTAAAAGAAAGTATTACCAAAGAAATAGAACGGGTGCAGGTAACCAGGTATATAAAAGCTAGTTATTAACTGTATCTATTCATCCAATGGCGATTGTCTTGATAGGCTGCTCCTATGCCCCCGCTTACAGCCCTCGATAAATGAATTTTTACTGTGTGCCAAATTCCTTTATCGGCAACCGCAAGCGAAGAGAGGATAGGAACCATTCGTAAAATGCCTTTTGCACTTCTGTATTAGAATACTGTTTCCTTAAGTTGATACCATTGCTTGAACAGATACCATTAATCTAAAAGCTTATATCTCCAATGTGCTGCCTCACCATATTCTGCTATATGATCCATTCGTTCCGTACGGACTTGCATCTCTAATCGTCCATATTTGTAGGTCTCAAAGGTAAGATGAAGCGATTCATAGCTACTATCTCTTGGTATACTAATCCAGTCTCGCATAATATTACAGACCGGTTTATAAAGATCACTAACAATGCTAAGTACCCTCCAGCAGGCTATCTTTTCTTCTTGTAGGGTCTTGCCATCCATACTCCTTAAAATGATTCTAATAGCAGCAAGATCATGTATTTGATCAACATCAACATTTAACCTTTGAATCTTATGCCAAATAGAATAAATAGACTTAATACGCTTTTTTAATACGAAATCAATACCATGTGCTTGAACAGCCGAATGAATCTCCTCAGAAATAAGATCTAGCTTTTGCTGCCTTTGCAGCTTGGTCATGCCAATCTTGGCAGTAATGGAATAATAGGTCAAAGCATCTGTATACTTTAACCAAAAGTCTGCGAGTTTAGCTTGAATGTTATACAACCGCATTCTATGCGCAAGTGGGATGTAAAAAGATTTTAAATCAAACAAAAGTTTATTACTAGAATAGTAGATCAATTCTGAATCTAAACTTTCCAATGGTACACCACTATAGTTTACGCGAATGATGTCACAAATTTGTAATAAGATTGCTAAAACACGGGGCGCTGCCGTATCAGGCACATGGCGACAATTCAGCAGTGCACTACGACGCAACTTGCAACGCTTAAACCTATTCAACTCCACCAATATAGAAACTATCTTTAAACCAAAACGTTTTTGAATGGCTTCTTTGCGCACTAAGCCCTGCAAAAAAGAAGGCGCCAAGATGGCAGCAATAACAGCAGAAAGCCCCAAGGACATCTCCGTAGCAGCAATAACAGCTACCTCTATAGATGACTTTAGGGAAAGCTTGAACATTTTTGAATCTGCCTGCGTTTCAAAGCTTTCTGAAAATGCACAAGCCTCATGTATCTTCGACCAGGAATGTTTCATATCCTTTGGTGTTTCAGACACTACCTTTGCAAGCTGATGCAAATTCCAATCACTCAAATCAAGCATTTTATTTCTTTTCATGACGCTATACAATCAAAAGTTTTTTACATAAACCTATTCCCGTAGCCTACGGCATAGGCCCATGCCTCACTTCAAGTAAAGTTTATCACTTCGCTTCAAAGTTACAACTTTATTAAATTTGTATGGTACACAATAGAAGAAGCAATATTCCAACTCTTGGGAACCCTCTAAAACGAATGAATTATATATTTTAAATAAAGTCTATTAGAATTACAAAAAATAAAGCCAATATTTTTATAACTGCTTAAATATTATTCTAATATCCAATAACAAAAAATATTTTACACAGTATTTTTAGCAAAATTTTTTACTTGACGCTTAGTCATTAAGTAGGCAGCAATTAATATGTACCTGGGGCCGGAATCGAACCGGCACGATATCACTATCATTGGTTTTTGAGACCAACGCGTCTACCAATTCCGCCACCCAGGCAAAAGAGAGGTCGCGAGTGGGTTCGAACCACCGTAAGAGGTTTTGCAGACCTCTGCCTAACCACTCGGCCACGCGACCCAAATAAAACCGTTACCCTTTATCTTCTCCTTTTGTATTTTGTTCCAGTTTTTCCTTCAAATCAGCAAAAGCTTCAAATCCTCTAGCAGATGGTGTCTTTTCTACTTTTTCTTTTGGATGATCTGCTTTTGTTTTACCCTCTACCTTCATCTCTATGTCTGGATTAAAAAGAATTTGATGGGATAAAATTATTTTTTTATCTCCTTTAGAAAATTTGATGACTTGCAAATCCAACTCTTCTCCAACTTCTGCTTCCCCGCCATCTGATTTGATTAAATGTTGCTGCGGCACATGACCTTCTATACCATGGGCCAGCTCAACAATAGCACCACGACCTGAAGTCTTTTTCAGAATAGCACCTTTGTGAAGTGTACCTACTTGGAAAATCTTTTCACAGGCATCCCATGGGTTTTCTTGCTTTAATCCCAATGAAAGGCGCCTATTTTCTCGATTAATACCCAATACAATGGCCTCTAGTTTTTCACCCAACTTTAAGACGTCAGCAGGGTGCGCCACACGTTTGGTACCGGAAAGACGAGAAACGTGTAACAGTCCTTCAATACCTGGCTCTAGCTCTATAAAGGCGCCAAAGTGGGTTAGATTGCGCACAACACCTTCATGCGTGGTGCCTACTTCATAAGTAGATAGAAATGCATCATGCTCCCACGGATCTCCAGTGAGCTGCTTGATGCCCAAAGATATTTTATGATTTTTTCGATCCAATGACAAAATACAGGTTTCAATGGTATCGCCTATTTTATAATGTTCATTGATGTCACGCAAATATTGCGACCATGAAATATCTAAGACATATACAAACCCCTCTACACCAGGCATCAATTCTATAAACAGACCATAATCGGCAATATTGGTTATGGTACCCTTAATGGTAGATCCTACCTGAACGGTTTCTGGCAATGCATCCCATGGATGGTCTTGCAATTGCTTGATACCCAGAGAAATACGCTTTTTATCCTCATTGAAACCAATGACCACTACACGAACCTTCTGGCCAAGGGTAAAGAGCTCTTCTGGATGGTTGACCCTACTCCAAGCCATATCTAACTTATGCAGTAAGCCATCTACCCCTCCTAAATCAATAAAGGCACCAAATTTAGTGATATTTTTTACATAACCCTCTAGGATTTGACCTTTTTCAAGCTTACTCATGATTTCAAGCTTCTGCCCTTCTAGCTTCTTCTCAGTGAGTGCTTTATGGGAGACTACCACATTGTCATTGGTATGATTGATTTTAATAACCACTACATCAATGGTTTTGCCTACAAAAACATCAAAGTCTAAAACAGGTCTAATGTCAATTTGTGAACCAGGCAAAAAGGTTTCAATGTCACAAACTTCTACAATCAACCCTCCTTTCGTTCTGCGCTTTACGAGCCCTTCTAACACCTCTCCATGTTCCAATGCATGTTGAATTTTTTCCCAGGCCCTTACCAATTTTGCTTTTTTACGAGAAAGTACCAACTGACCTTTGGCATTTTCTGTTTCTTCTATGTATACCTCAACCTCATCCCCTGGCTTTAACTCAGGTAGATCTCTAAATTCAGAAGCTGCAATTAAACCATCGGATTTGTATCGAACACCGACAATAACATCTTTATTGGTGATGCTGATAATGGATCCTGTTACTACTTCATACTGATTAATAGCGCTTAAGGTAGCTCCATATATGGCAGCTGTATCTGCTCTTTCTTGATCTGTATATGCACTGCCTAATTTACCAGCGTGATCATATTGATCCCAGTTAAAAACTCCTTTTGATGCATCCATAAGGGCGAGGTATTGACTTTATATTGTTACGTAAAAACAGCTACTCAACTAGACATTTGGCGCTGTTTACGTGGTTAAAAAATGAAATTAAATTACGACTTCTATGTAAAAACGATAGCTGAATGCAGCTAATCGTTCCTTACAAGTGATAAATTTACAAAAAAAAAAGAAATATCTAGCTTAATGTACCCCACTTGGCCACTACGCAAGATGGGGCCTCGGCTATATACGAGCTAAAGGCCTGATGTAGGGATAAACCATCATAACCAAAAAAGAGATAAAACGCTCAAGCAGTCTATTGAATAGAATGTCTTAGAGCTAAGCTATCCAACGCTTCTTTGTGGAAGCTTCTTCCATAGCACCATTTATTATTGCCCGCAACGCATTAAATCGCGTACAGCAGACTTTCAAAAATAAAAGAATTTTTCTAGATGGGTGTTTAGTTGTTTGCAAACAAACGTAGACCCATAAAAGTATATTGACCAACAGAGGCTGTAATAGAGGCACCTAAACGTGCACCGGCAACAGCACCAGAATAAACCACACTACTAGCCTTAAAAGCTTTAGTTATAAGATGAATGAAATCAGGATGAGGAAGATAAGCGTAGAACAACTTTCTGAGTTTCGCTGCTTCCTGCTTAAGAAAAAGCTTCACAACAGGGTCAGCCATATACAACATAAAAGCCGCCATCATTTGAGGCATTCTAGTATCCATAGAATCAGAACTGCAACTAGGCATATCAAACCCAAAGTCGAAAATGTACATGAAAAAACATGATAAAAGTTTAGCAGTATAATTGTCCATTATACGTAGGTATAATTTTTTAGTAGGCTCCATGAGATTAACATTATTATTAATGGCAGCACCAGCACTAGAATCAGAGGCCTTACTAACAGTCTCACAACTTGCAATTAGCCTATTAATGAAATCATCAGGATTGGAGACGAAATCATACAAAGCTTTCCTAAGCTCCGCTGCGTGATCCTTAAAAAAACTCTTCACAACAGGATCAGCCATATACAACATAAAAGCCGCCATCATTTGAGGCATTCTAGTATCCATAGAATCAGAACTACAATTAGGCATATCAAATCCAAAGTCGAAAATGTACATGAAAAAATCTTTGAACACCTTGCAGAAAAATTTGTCTATTTCACCTAGAAATGCTTTTTTGCACAAATCCGTGACATCAGCATTGCTTTCATTTTGATGAGTGATCGAACTTTTCTCTTGTTCTTTTTCTAACAGGCAACCTAATCGATTTTTTGCAACTCGATTGCATCCAGTTAATCCCAATACAAGGAAACAAAAAATTAAGTATTTTAAGTTATTATTTATTTTAATTTTATTCATTACATATATGCATATTCAGGTTATATACTAGGCCATAGTCTATTGTATAGAGTTGAGACAATTCAATTTTTATTTAAAACAGAAAAAAATGCGCCTTAGAGAGGCTGCGGTTAACAAATGCAACTTACAGCTGGATAGGAAGGCCGCATGTTTTCGCTCAAAAAGGACTAGCATAATATTAGCAAAATAGTCACTTACGCTTGATGGCATCGGCTCAACGTAGAACAGATGCATCATGTCGGGTTATACCTGCTTCAAATCAATGGCAAAAAAGGCACTTATGGCACGTTTTTTATCATTTTACGGGTAGTTTGCCATATAGTTGAATGGATGCGCTAAATGGCCGCCGATAAAAAAATGTGTATGGCTCTCCCAATGGGGTCAACTTAAGGGTTTGCGTTCAGCACTGTGGTTAAAAACGGGTTTTTTCTAATTTTTTCCTAAAATTTGGGACAAACCTTGAACGTTTTTGCCAAAAATCGTCCTAAAACATGCCGAAAATACAATTCCAGCCACACTGCTGAACGCATAATGGCATCAACCTAAGGAAAATCCATTCTAGCAAAGAGATGCAAATAGATCGTCCGCATACTCCACCACTGCTGACCGCCGATAAAAAGTTGGCGCGCAGTAAAAATAATGAAACGAGCAATTGTTCAGCGGGAAAAACAGAACTCGCCCGCTTCACGGGCTCGAACAGGTTGTTTTTCTGATCCGCTGAACAATTGCTCGTCAGTAGACTACAAGCTTACTGAAGCGCCAGTTTTTTTATCGGCGGCCATTAGCTGCTTCAACTTGATGTAATGGAAGCAATCCGCCCATTAAAATGATGTTTTATTAGATAGTCAATAAAATAACCCCTTAAGTTGACGCCATTACCTCCAATGAAAGAGTGCTTTTTTTGCTTATCGCTGCGATAGGGCCGCACAGAAGCATGCATAAGGCTAAAGGCCACCCTTTCGAAAACCAACCTGTGGTTGGATCAATTAGGCCTCATCCAATAGTGCTATTTCATCTCTAGAAGCCCTTTTTTATCAACAATCTTCATGAGTTTTTCTTTCAGATCTACTGCTTTAAAACAATTGGCAAAACCATTTGCCTCTGTTTGAAAACCATTTTCATCTGGGTTTTCCGCTGCATTTACACAAGTTACCAACATGCCCAATGCTAAGTCTGCATTATTTGCAATAGAGGTAAGCCACTTTTTAGCTTTTTTAAGCATCTCTTCCTTATAGCTGACCACTGCACTAACCAGGCCCATCCGTTCTGCATCTTCTGCATCAATGCGCTTACCGGTCATTAAATACTCCAATGCTCTAGTCTTGCCCAATAATTGGGTCAACCGCTGGGTACCGCCGAAGCCAGGAATCACACCATAAGCAATTTCTGGAAAAGCAAGTATCGCATTCTCAGAAGCAAATCGGAAATGGCAAGCCAACGCTAGCTCAAAGCCAGAGCCTAACGCATAGCCATTAATAGCAGCTAAAATAGGCTTAGGACAGTTTTCTATAAAAGCCAATACCTCTTGACCATTTTCTGCAAACTTTCTTGCATTCAATTCACTTAACTTGAGTAATTCAGAAACCTCCGTGCCTAAGGAGAAGATTTCTTCCCCTTCTCCAGTAATAATTACACCCTCTATGGCATCATCGTCATAAACCTCTTGAATGACATTGCGCAATTCAATCAGTCTTTTATCTGTCAAAGTAAAGGATTTTGAATCGGCTTTAAAGGTGATGGTTAAAATACCATCTTCTAAATTACTTTGTAATGATTCTGTTTTTTCCATGCTGGACGCAAATTTGTTTTATAGCTTAATTAACCAACCAGTATGCAATACTAAACACATTGCAATTTTTCTATCTACACAACTTAATACCCCATTTTATTTCCAAAGCTAAAAACCATACTACCCAAATATACAGGATATTTAATATAGTTTCGAAAGCGGCCTAATCTTTTTTGAATAGTAACCTGGACCTTATAACAACCATGCATAGCACACATATGATTACAGGTGAATCACTTCTCCATAAGCAGCAGCTACTGCTTCCATAATGGCTTCTGACATAGTGGGATGTGGATGGGTGCTATTTTGAATTTCATAAGCAGTAGTTTCTAATTTACGTGCTACGACTACTTCTGCAATCATTTCTGTCACATGGGCACCGATCATATGTGCACCAAGCCATTGGCCATACTGGGCATCAAAAATAACCTTTACAAACCCTTCTGGTGCACCAGCTGCCTGTGCCTTTCCAGAAGCAGAAAATGGGAAAACGCCTACTTTAATCTTATAACCAGCCTCTTTTGCAGATTTTTCTGTATAACCTACGGAAGCTACTTCAGGCTGTGTATAGGTACAAGAGGGTAGATTATTGTAATCTAACGGCTCTGGTGTAAGCCCAGCTATTTTTTCTACACAAATGATGGCTTCTGCTGAAGCAACATGGGCTAAAGCAGGCCCTTTAATAAGATCTCCAATCGCATAGACGCCACTACAATTGGTCCTATAATAGGCATCTACCGCAACTTTACCTGCTTCCATAAGAATGCCATTTTCCTCTAAACCTATGTTTTCTATATTAGGCTGGACACCAACGGCAGAGAGGACTAGCTCACTTTCAATCTTCAAATGGCCTGATTGAGTAGCAATATGTAGGGTAGATGATGGATGACCTACCTCTACTTTGGTAACTTCGGCAGCAGTATAGACTTGCATGCCTTTTTGTATAAAAGATTTTAGGATTTGTTTGGATATCGCTTCATCTTCAAGCGGCAGTAAATAGGGATTACACTCTACCAGCGTAACTTTTGTGCCTATTGTATGATAAAAATAGGCGAATTCGCATCCAATCGCCCCCCCTCCTACAATCACTATAGAGGCTGGTTGGGTAGTACGTGCCAGTGCTTCCCTATAGCCTATAATATGGGAGCCATCGATAGGCAAATGGGGCAACTGACGGCTTCTGGCACCAGTTGCTAAGATAATATGTTGGGAACGGTAGAGCTCAGTAGCACCTGCTGGTGTGACAAGCGCGGCGGTACCATGAGGGAGTAGCTTGCCGCGCCCCTCCAGAAGTGTAATTTTATGCTTTTTAAAAAGATGATGAATGCCTTTGCACATAGTAGTTGCCACATCCCGACTGCGCTTGATCATAGCCCCCAAATTGGGTTTGGCTTCACTTGCTTCAATACCATACGCTGCAGCATGGTTAAAATAATCAAATACCTGAGCACTTTTTAACAAAGCTTTTGTAGGAATACAACCCCAGTTTAAACAAACCCCACCAAGCGCTTCTTGCTCTATAACAGCGACTTGCATACCCAACTGAGCGGCTCTAATAGCGGCAACATACCCACCCGGACCACTTCCGATTACAATAAGATCATATTCCTGACGCATATAAGTTGTTTACTTTAAGAATATATATGAATGCAAAAACGCTATAGTTTCTGGTACGGTAGACAATTATAGTTAAAAACCCACTAATGTACTACACCTAGCTGCTCCTTTATGGTATGAATGGCCTGTTTTTTTTCTGCCATAATCATCAGCAAGTCAAAGGCAGTAATGACGGTATCACCCCTCGGAATCACATATACACCATTCCGTTTTATCAGCACAATCAAGGCATTTTCTGGAAAACTCAACTGTACTATTCTTTTACCAATAGCGGGAGAATTTTCCGGGACAATCACCTCTATCAATTCACTATCCACTTCTTTGGATAACTGAATACTAGGTTCATGTTTTTCTACTTTTGGCGCTTCTAATTGCAACCACTTGGCAAGAGGCGAAAGGGTTGTACCTTGAAACAAGATAGAAGTGAGCACAACAAAAAAAACAATATGGTATATTACATCTGCTTGGTGGATATTATCCAACAAAGGATAGGTAGCAAAAACAATGGGCACAGCCCCTCTAAGCCCTACCCAAGAGATAAAAATCTTGTGGTTTAATTTTAGTGTTTTAGAAAAAAACAATGAAACAAAAACACTCAACGGGCGCGCTATAAACATTAAAAAGATGGAAAGCAAAAGGCCAATCCCTGCTATAGGTATGAGCTTAGCAGGGTAAACCAATAGGCCAAGGGTAATAAACATAATGATTTGCATCAACCAAGAAATCCCTTGGCAAAATTGAATGATGCTTTTTTTGTGTGGAAAATCTTTATTGCCTAAGATTAACCCTACAAGGTAAACCGCTAAAAAAGCATTGCCATGTAAAAAATGTGTGGCTGAGTAGGTAAAAATCACTACAGCAAGCATCAAACCTGGGTAAAGCGAACAGTTGGCAAGACGCAGCTTATCAAGCAATACAAGCATGATTTTACCAACCAAGAAACCAGCTAACCCGCCTACAACCATTTCTTGAATAAAGGTCAAAATAGCTTCCATGGGACTAATGGCCAGGTTGGTGATCAGTAAAGTTTTAAATAAAAACATTAAAAACCACGCCATCGTATCATTGCTACCAGACTCTAATTCTAGCATAGGGCTAAGATTGGCCTTGAGCTGCATGTTCTTAGCGCGAATAATGGCAAAGACGGCTGCTGCATCTGTAGATGCAACAATCGAACCCATAAGTAGGCCTTCTAATAAAGTGAATTGTATATTCCCCCCCCAGAGGGCTGTAATGCCCCAAATAAATAGCCCCACACTAAAAGTGGTAATAAGAATACCTACAGTTGCCAGTAATATACCATTCCACAGAATAGGCCGTATATGCTTATACTCAGTTTCTATCCCCCCTGTAAAAAGAATTAAACTTAAGGTAATGGCACCAAGTAATTGGGCAGCTATAGGATTGTGAAAATCAATATTCCCCAATTTTTCATGGCCTGCCGCCATACCTACCAATAAAAAAATAATCAACGCTGGAATACCTAATCTGGTAGATAGCTTGGTAATAACAATACTCAGGAAAAGTAAAAAAGAGCCAGCAATCAGTAAGCTTTCTGGGACTAAGTGCATAGATGTTTATAATTAACAACAAATCAGCCCAAACGAATGAACTACCATTGGTACAGGCGCATATGTTGGATGATGGTCTTTAAAAGCAACTTAAATTTAAGTAAATTTAGCGCATTATACGCAATTATGGCTTATTATTATGATCCAATCAGCAAGCGGGTTAACTGGTCGGTTGTAGCAAAAAGCCTCGCTTATATCACCCTAAAGGCTTACGTTTATCAGATAAGCCAACCTATAATCCCCTCCTTTGTTCATTTATTTATAACCTTGATATGCCTTATATATGACCGTATTAACAGAAAAAAGGATTTAATTTGTAATGATATCTATTTTTTTATCCTCTAAATCAATTGGTTAAGTGAATACCTTACTGCCATTACCCCTAGTTAAGGTTTGTTTTTTCCTTAATGAACTTAAGGAGCGCATTCAATCAATGGAGCAGATGATAACAAAACTGAATAAAGAAATCCAGCAGAGGAAATGTGGAACATCCCCTGTTAAGAGAAGGGGTTTTTGCTGATAAAAATCTTCGTGCTTGCTTATATTCCCCAAACGATAGAACCCTAGTACAGGGCTAACATCGATCTATTACAACGACCTAAAAATTATAATAGCTATGATGTGAACCGGTAAGCGCTAATACAACCAGCGGGAATAGGTGCTAGCTATACATAATGCGTCTAGAGACTACAAGTTTACTGAAGCACCAAGCTTTTTTATCGGCAGCCGTTAACACCTTAAGTTAACGCCGTTAGATGAACGGGAACAAACTTTCCTTGTTTACTGGGTCATTTTACGACCCCACCAAAGTTTCGCTGCTGCTTTTGGAAGAAATCCAAGCCTTCTATTAGATTCTCTTTTCTGAAATCTGGCCAGTATATACCTGTAAAATACAGCTCTGAATAAGCACATTGCCAAGGTAAAAAGTTACTTATACGTTGCTTCCCACCTGTACGTATCAGCAGATCAATATTGGGCAATTGCCCTGTATTTAAATATTGCTTATATGTAGCTAGTGTAATTTTAGCACGATAATCATCTGCAAATTTTATAAAGTCTTCAAAACGAGAGTTAAGATTAAAGCCCTTATTTAGAAATGCATTAATGGTTTTAGTTAAGCAATCCTTTGCTACAGCCTCTGAGGCAGCTACTGCTTCTGCTTGTCCTCCATAGTTGATGGCAACCGTTAAGTGTAACGTAGTATTATCCTTTGTAAGCCCTACTGCCTCTTTTAATTTATTCCAGCAAAAACCAGGTATCCCCTCTGTATCTCCTACAACATGAAATTTAATGTTATGTTCAGTAAAAAGGTTGATATTTTCAGTAATACCCTCAGCGATCACGCTAAAAATAGTGCGTATTTCTTCCTTAGATCGGCTCCAATTTTCAGTAGAAAAAGCATAGAGGGTTAAATAGGAGATTCCTTGCTCTAAACACCCAGTTATTACCTCATGTACAGCGTTTGTTGCATTCTTATGGCCATAGGATCTATCTCCTATTGCTTTTTTCCCCATCTGCCATTACCATCCATAATAATGGCAATATGCCTTGGTTTTTTTTGCAAGTTGGGTGACGCATTTGCGCCATACTTATTTGAAGAAGAGGCACATCCAGGTGGTAGTGTAAATGGTAGCATGCAAATTATAAAGGCTTTTCTAGATACAATTGCTGAATGTTTTTTTGTCTGCCATTACCAGGAATCAGGTTACGTATCTGGTATTAAGGTAACAATTGCAATTTAAGCAAAAATATAATACGGTCAAAAGAGAAAGGGAACGGATATGTTTTCTTGCTTGATAAAAAAGAGTCACAAAATCAAGTCTTATTCAAAAACTTGGTACAAGCACCCCTTACGGCTATAAAGTGCACTTGCGCATCGTAACTTATTATCTTAAGTAATAAAGAATTTTTATCTTTTTAAGAGGACACTTCCGATATAAAAACACAAAAAATTCAAGCAATCAATTACTGATACTCTTTCTAAACACCTTTAAACCGGTTAAATAAATCGTACCAATCATAATTAATATAATTACAAAATAATACACCATAGGCAGCCAAACTATGTTAGCTTTATATAATAAAGCAGCAAAAAAGGCAGTAGAACCAGAAATTATTATTGAGCCTACTGCATGTGCTAAATTAAATAGCCTATATCTTACTGCTGACGGAATAAACTGAGTAAAACTGAGTAGCCCTGATACATATAAACATGAAAAAACAGCACAGATCAAGAAATATAAATTAATACTGATATAGCCCGTATTAATCATATATGACATCATCATAGTAGCTAATAGCAAACACAAAGCTGATATAGTAGCAATGCGTTTTTTACCAAAAAGATCAATTAAGTAGCCTCCTATTATACAAAATAATACTTCAACTACTGATCCAATTACATTATAGAATCTCATAACATGCACATCTACATATAACAACAAGCTAGAAGCATAGGTTGGAAAAAATACTGTAATAAATTGCCTGCTGCTACCAATAGATCCAGCTAATAATACTGCTACAATAAAAAGCCTAAAATTTTCGCCAATAATTTTTAGAATAGAAATATTTTTATATTTGTGATAGTTGTTATTTTTTACCACATCATCATCTAGTAAAGCAGATCCTTTATTTATCATTAATACTATCAATGATAAAAAAGCACCTAAAGCAAATGCAATACGCCAGCTATACCGAGGGAACATATTTAAAGAAAATATCCACACCGTACATGCAGCTATAACAGCCCCACATAATGTAGATGCAGCTACTAACCCTGCTCCTAAGCCTTGATATTTCTTATTAAGTTTTTCATAAACATAAATTCTGACTCCGTCACTGCCAGAAGATGTTGCAGCACATATTATCATTCTTGTCACCAGCATAGCAAACGAAGCAAGCATACCAATTTTTTCATATGAAGGTAAAATAGCCATCAGCAATGAAGCTACACTTGTTGCAAGTAGCCCTAGGGTAAAAGCAGAGGCACGACCATAAATATCCCCTATTCTTCCTAAAATTAGTGCGCCAATAGGTTTAGCACAATATGCTATAGCCATCATGAAATACACCTTCATTAATTGAACATTAGGATCACCTTTAGGTAAAAAATATTCTGATATTTGAGCAACTAATAGTCCAAACAGATAGTAATCATAATAGTGGGTTACAGTAACTAATATTGATAAAATCAATGACTTTGATTTATTAGCCATAAGAAATCAAGATTTAATATTATAAGGTATAGAAACTTAGTTTCTCCTGCAAGTTAATTTTAGTGCAGTATATCAGGTGAATTTGCAATTTACAAAATTTGATTGTTCTTAACAACAACGAATGAATGATAAGTTATTGCTGTACCGAACAGATTAATAAAAAAGCAAAAAGCTTGCTTCCAGCTCGGAATTAGCATAAATTGCATCCTCAAACCAGAAAAAAGGAGCTTCTTCTCGTTGAAATAGAGGCTACATTCAGACTAAATTAAAACCATTAAATAATGCTAGAATCTAAACATGTCGTATTGGTCGATCATCGAGATAACGTATTGGGTATACAAAATAAACTAGAGGCGCACCATGCCAATACGCCTTTACATAGAGGATTTTGTGTATTCCTATTTGACTACAACAAAAGACTTTTAATACAAAAAAGAAGCAGCATGAAAAAAACTTGGCCATTATATTGGTCTAATAGTTTCTGCGGACATCCTCAAGTTACTGAAACCTACGAACAAGGCGTACATAGACATAGTCAATTTGAACTAGGTATTAACCTACAGGAACTCTATCATGTAGCTAATTATCAATATCAATGCACTATGAAAGAAAGCAATATAATGGAAAATGAAATATGTCCTATTTATGTAGCACTATCAAATGAGCACATCACTATAAACAAAGCAGAAATCGAAGAAGTATTACTTCTAGAATGGTCCGAATCTATTAACTTTCTAAATCAACATTTAACAAGCTTTACACCATGGTGCATAGAAGCATTCGATTTAGTAAAAAACGGTAACTTTTTAGATAAAGTCATAGGAGTAAGCAATGCAGTAGTCAAGGTTTAATCTTACAGGCAGTAAAATTTAGACTTTAAGCTTGTCAGTTAAGTCTAGTGTGTCTGACAGGTATGCCTTTAAGATACAAGATTTGAGGCCGTTGCAATAGAAAATCTAGAGCCTGAAAACAACCATATGTCCCATCTATCTATTACTTTTTTATCCTAAAAAGGATACGATTAACACTAATTTACGGTTGTAGAATTACAAAAAAGTATAAAAAGAGCATGTTTGTATCAAAATAAGCTTATTCAGTTTTCTATTGCAATAGCCTCATCTCATGCGTTATTTCATATATATCTCCTATTTTGGTACAGCCTATAGTGGTTGGCAAATTCAAAAAAATGCAATTACGGTACAGCAAGTAGTAGAAGCGGCACTTAGCAAGCTATTATCCACACCGGTTTCGGTTTCAGGCAGCAGTCGAACTGATAAAGAGGTGCATGCTGCGCAACAAGTAGCCCATTTTAACCTCATAGCGCCAATAGATCCTGCCTATTTGATCTATAAAGTGAACCGGATTTTGCCATCTGATATCAGCATTACCGCCATGCGCCCAGTAGTAGATGGAGCGCATGCGCGCTTTGATGCATGTTATCGTAGATATGCCTATACCATCGTTACACAAAAAGATCCCTTTTATAGAGACAGAGCCATTTGGCTGCGCCGTATACCCCCACTGGCCTTATTGAACCAAATAGCCGATTTGTTTGCTGTGCAAGCGGATTTTGAATTTTTTAGCAAAATAACGGATTCAACCAAGCGTTTTATTTGTAATATAGAGGAAGCTTTTTGGATGCAAATAGATCAAAAGATTGTATTTCAGATAAAAGCCGATCGTTTTTTACGGGGTATGGTCCGGACGATTGTAGGTACGATCCTTAAAACAGCCACTGGCAAAATGGATGTAACTGCTCTAGAGCAGCTGATTAAGCACAAACCTGCCGTTCGTCCCATGCTCACCTTAGTGCCACCACATGGTTTAACCTTGGTAGAAGTAGGTTATCCAGAAACCTTATTTATAAAAGAAAATGAATCATAACCAAGATCCTATCATTGCACTAGCCACCCCACAAGGGGTAAGTGCCATTGCAGTAGTGCGTCTATCTGGACAAGGTGTCATTGGCATAGTTAACCAACTGTTTTGGGGCAGTGACTTGAGCCAGCAGGCCTCCCATACCATTCATTTTGGTATGATCAAAAAGGGTGATGTGACAATTGATGAAGTCTTAGTGGCTATTTTTATTGCGCCCCATTCCTTTACGAAAGAAGATGCAGTAGAAATTTCTTGCCATGGTGCCCCTTTTATTATTGCACAGCTGATAGAACTGTTTGTCGCACAAGGTGTGCGGATAGCTGAGCCAGGTGAATTTACAAAAAGGGCTTTTTTAAATGGCCGGTTTGACCTAGCCCAGGCAGAAGCGGTAGCCGATTTGATTGCAGCTGATAGTATGCTGGCCCATCAAACCGCCCTTCGTCAAATGCGTGGTGGATTTTCCTTAACCCTACAAGCACTACGTAAAAGATTGCGCCATTTTGCAGCTATGTTGGCATTAGAACTAGATTTTGGAGAGGAAGACATTGCCTTTTTAGACAGAAAGGATTTACACAGATTAGCTGACGAGCTTATTACAACCTTAACGGAGCTGATAGATAGCTTTCAACTAGGCAATGTGATTAAGCAAGGTGTTTCTGTAGCGATTGTAGGCAAACCCAATGTAGGCAAATCCACCTTATTGAATGCCTTATTACAGGAAGAGCGGGCCATTGTTTCGCCTATAGCTGGTACTACACGGGATACCATTGAGGGAACCCTACACTTAAATGGCATACGGTTTCGGTTTGTAGATACTGCTGGGCTACGCGCAACCGCCTCAGATACGATAGAAGCAATAGGCATTGAACGGACCAAAACGCAATGCAGCAAAGCCTTTGTAGTACTTTATTTGATTGATCTATCTGATATGACCCTTACACAAGCAGAAGACGACTTGGTTACATGGGAGTTAGAAGGCTTGCCTCTACTTAAAATTGGCAATAAAATGGATCTAGCACCAGCTAGTGCGCTAGAAAGCTTTAAAGACTATCTTTTGATTGCAGCACAAACAGGAAATGGCATCGCAACGCTTAAAGATAAGCTTGTGCAACTGGTAGCACAACAACCTAGCGATGGGCTAGCCACTATTGTGATCAATGCACGCCATTGCGACCGGCTACAAAAAAGCAAGCAGGCATTAGCCGATGTGATTACAGGGCTGGCGCAAAAACGATCCAATGAATTACTCGTTGTAGATATAAACCGTGCCCTATATGCACTGGGTGAAATTACAGGAGAGATTACCACAGAAGAAATTCTAGGAGAAATTTTTTCGAAATTCTGCATTGGAAAATAAAACAGGGCGCATTAAATTCTATAAAAGCCATTTATCTTACACTCTATATCGCGCTTATGCATCCCTATATAATAAAGAACAGGATCTGGATACCAAAAAAGAAGATAAAAAACTAAAAAGAGCGGAACAACAAGGCAATTTTACCGAAAGTATGCAAATACCGGTTGGAAACGCAAGTGTTAAGCAAATGATAAATGCTAGATTTTATGCAGATAAAACCGCTTATATTGCTAAACTTTTTAAGGGTTAGGGGACTTATTACTTCTTTATAAGGCCGCGTAGATTTGGCAAATCTCTATTACTAGATACGATAGATCAAATCGCACAAGACAAAAAGTCTTTGTTTAAGGAGTGCGCTATTTACAAAGATAAAAGTTATAAATGGGACAATATTTTGCTCTTTTTTACCCGAAATTAGTAGGAAAGCTAGCATCAAGGTTCAGAGAGTCATAAAATCATGGAGAATACATCACATCACGTGGACCACGTTGGAGTCGATATCAAAGAAAATAAATCCCAAAGTCAGAGGCTGGTATCAGTACTACGGCAGGTTTTATAAATCGGCGATGTACAGACCTCTCGTTAATATAGAGAGATATCTCGTAAGGTGGCTCCAGGCCAAGTATAAGAAACTACGAGGTCACGAAAATCTAGCAAAGCAATTTCTAAGAAAAGTGAGAGCTGATTCTCCATCTATATTCTATCATTGGACGCTTGGGTTGAGATTATGAGAGAGATCAAAGGCTAAATAATGGGAGCTGCATAAATCGAGAGATTTCCGTGCAGTTCTGCGAGGGGCTGGTGGGGAAGTTCCACCGGTCTACTCTCCTGGTTGAATTTCTCAGAACTGGCCAAAGATAACCCAACGGAATTAAAAAAGGGCCTGAACAGAAAATTGTATAAGATCGCCAAGGCGCATAAAGTTCATGATAAGATCAATATCGAAATAGATGAGGCTTGTGAAGATTACTTATCAGAAGTATTTGATTTGTGCACCGAGCTGGACCACTACGAACCTACCCCTATTGTCTTAATCGATGAATACGACAGTCCACTCATTTCTTGCACAAAAGGGCAGTATGAGGAAGTGCTTTCTCTGTTTAGTTCATTCTTCAAAGTTTTAAAGAGTCGTCAAAAGGACTGTAAATTTATTTTTGTAACGGGTGTAACCAAGTTTCATTTATCTGGCCTTACCTCAGGGGCTAACTCGGCCAATGACCTATCCTTGCATGAGGATTATGCAGAGATGCTAGGGTATACAGAAGAGGATATGAATAACCTGTTTTTTAATGGTAAGCAGCTATATGTTAATGAAATTATAACCAATTTACAAGAAAACTGGGATAAATCAGAAAACTATATAGCCGCACAACTCAAACAAGCGTTAAAAGAATATTACAATGGATACTGTTTTAGCCGCAATAAGCGTACAAGACGGATGTATAACCCCGATTCTATATTAAAATTCTTTAGAGATAAATCATTTGGTAATTACTGGTCCAACTCTGGTAACCCTGCCATCTTACTACAACAAATCAAAAATAATATCGATAGATTTATGATCCTTTGGGATAGCTCTAGCTTTGCCATCCATCAGCTAGACTTTGAAACCTTGGCCAGTTCGCTCAACGAAATAGCCTTACTCCCTTTAATGTACCAAACCGGTTATCTTACCCTAGATCCTAATGGATTTAAAGAGGACACACAAAAAGATAAAAATGCAACGGACTATTATTTAAAGTTTCCTAACCAGGAAGTAAAATCCTCTTTAAAGCTGACCTTATCTAGGTATATAGCCGAAAAACAAGAAGAAACAGGAAGAGCATATAGCAATTCTATTTTAGATGCATTAAGAAATGAAAAATGGTGTGGCTTTTTAAATCTTATTAAAGGGGGTGTTTAGCGAAAGCAGGATACCATTTTCTAGATAAAACAGAGAGGTGTTTTCAGGGCGCTTTATATTCCTTTCTCAACGGGGTTTTTCATACTACGCAGGGTATGCAAGTGAATGCGGAATTAGCCAGTGGACTAGGCCGTTTGGATATTGCGCTAGAGGATAAACAGCACCAAACTGCTTACATTTTTGAGTTAAAAGCAGGAAAATCGGTCTCAGAAGCTTTGCAGAAAATCTACGACAAAGATTATAGCACGCCATTCCATACATGCAACAAAAAAGTATTCGTAGGCTTAAAATATGATGCTGCAAAACGCAACATTACAGAGTCAACTATTGAAGTACATCAACGCAATGCGCAACATGCTTTTAAGGTGATGCCACGTAAAAGCTTTTCCGTTAATGCGATGGGGTATTTTCAAAAATAGGTTATGCAATAGGTCTCATAGAAAAGCATCTGTCGTTCAAGTCAATAGTAAAAATATAGCTAATAACATTTTATAAATTTGTGAATTTGACATTCCGAACTAAATTTGAATATAACTGTCAAGGTAGTGTAAATTTATTCCTAAATAATTAATAGGCAAAGATGTTTATGGTACAAAACATAACTTCCTCTAAACCATCTATTTTACGTAAATGGACCAGCCTTATAGCTATTCTATTGGGTTGTTACATACTTTATTCCATTATTGACTGTATAATCATTTCAGTCTGTTCAACGACAGAGTGCTTAAATAAATCAGTTATAGTACAATCTTTACGAATCATGATTAGTATGGTTCTTACATGTTTACTACCCACTTGCCTATACCTAAAAGCTGTTGAATCCATAACATTATGGAAGGCAATTAGCATTACACGTCCTACGCAAGCCGATCTGTATATAGCTTTTGGGTTAATATGTTGCGTGCTTTTCTCAACGCTTGTATTTTTTTATAGTAAACTATCGCTTTTGCCTGACTCCTTCCAGACATTTAAACAATGGGCATGGGAAACGAGTAACGACATTTTAAATTCATACGATGCAAACTTTATTAAGGGTGGTGTTTATTTATTTATACAATTGATTAATCAGGTAATTATAGCTCCATTTTTTGAAGAATTTTTTTTCAGAGGCCTATTATTTTATATGTTATTCCAACAAGTAGAACATAGATGGGCGCTATTGATCAGTGCATTATTGTTTAGCTTATACCATTTAAATCTCTACTATCTAATCGGTTATTGTGGCTTAGGCTTAGTTTTCGGCTATCTATATTACGTAAAACAAAACATCGCATTAGCTATATTTGCACATGGATGCTATAATATTTTAGCAAATATAGTTAACTACTGTGCCTATAAAGGATATGCAGATATATTTCATTGGATCGCTCACCTAACCATTTTAGAAGCAATAGGTATAGAAGGGATATGTATACTTTTGATACATAAATTATGTAAAGTATTGGCTAATAGGTAGATATCTGTTGCACCTATAAGGCTTTCTATATTAGCATTGTAAGAAGATCAGGTTGTGTATGGCATGACCGTATTGAATAATAAAATTCCTCAAAAAGAGCGTTCCGTATTTATTATGCTAATCCTGAACTCAGGTTAGTACTGATTATCAAAATCAAACACAATAGAATAATCCAAAACGCACGTTAATAGCACGATTTGCAGATGCAATAAAATCCCATAGCCACTTGCTTATATACTTTTTTATACTTAATATAAAAATTCGACCCAATAAATAAATAAAATTATTAAAAAAGTATTTTATGGGGATCGAATAGGTTTAAATTAATTAGATAATTATGATTATGAACAGATTAAATAGTTTTAGATCGGTTAGCCTCGATAGGGGAGCAATGGAGCGTATAAGGAGGAATAAATCAACCAAATCCACAAACTGATGGTTGTGCAGGAAAGATACTTAAGCAGGCAGTAGTAGGTGAAGCTGCGGATGGGCTTAGGAGTGCAGTCCGTGATGCAGCAAAATCTGATACTTTTAAACAGTTCAAGGAGAATTGGAATAAAGCTTGGCAACAACAGGCTGACATAAATTATATGGACTTACAATTAAGGTATCCAAATGTACAACCAAAGAAGTAACAATTAATTTTATTATGTAACGCATCATTTGAATATTAATATAGTTAGTTATGGGCGTTGTAGAAAATACAGTATAGTCCTGTATCAATGGTTTCATGTAAATGGCCAATTCTAATAATATTAGATAGTATCATTTAATTTGTGTTTTTTATAATGCCCATTAACCATTAAACGTTTTTTTAGAGATTTTTTATAAAATATTTTGAAAAAAATAGATGATTGTACACGTTATAAAGTTCTTTCCCAATGGACTAAAATTATGAGTATATCTAAAAAACTGTTAAAGCTTTTTAGCTGCTTTTTTAGAGTTTGTAAATAAAATTGTGTAAATGCTTATTATTAACTAATCTAACGGATTAAATCGTTAGTTATAAATGAGTCATAAGCAATGGAACAACAACAAATAAATATAGATCCAAATCTACTAAATGAATTGTCGAAGTCTATTAAGAGTGAAAAAGATTTAGCTATTCTCAGCAAGCAACTATTAAAAATCACGGTAGAACGTGCTATGGATGCAGAATTAGAGGATCATCTTGGCTATGAAAAGCATGCTATAGAAGGCAGGAACACGGGAAATAGCCGTAATGGTTACTCTCCTAAGCGATTAAAGGGTGATTTTGGCGAAATGGAAATTAATACGCCACGTGACCGAAACAGCACGTTCGATCCTCAAATCATTCGCAAAGGGCAAACTCGCTTCACTGAATTTGATGAACAAATTTTGGCTCTTTATGCTAGAGGGATGACTACCAGAGATATTTCAGATACATTCAAAGAGCTGTATGGTACAGAGGTATCACACAGTTTAATTTCGAAAGTAACTGAATCTGTTATTGAGGAGATTACTGTTTGGCAGAATCGTCCATTAGAAACAGTATATCCCATATTGTATTTAGATTGTATCGTTATCAAGTGTCATCAAGATAAACGCGTAATCAACAAATCAATTTATTTGGCATTAGCCATTAATTGTCAAGGGCAAAAAGAATTACTTGGTTTGTGGATAGCAGAAACCGAAGGTGCAAAATTTTGGCTCTCAGTATTAACTGAGTTAAATAATCGTGGCATTAAGGATATTTTTATTGCTTGTGTTGATGGATTAACCGGATTTCCAGATGCTATTAATACAGTATTTCCAAAAACCAAAATTCAGTTATGCATTGTTCATCTTATTCGTAATTCGTTACGTTATGTACCCTATAAGGACATGAAGTCCGTCGCATCGGATCTTAAAGTTATTTATCGCGCTATTTCTCTTGAGCAAGCGGAAGAAGCACTTCTTATTTTTAGTGAAAAATGGGATAAAAAATATCCAGCTATTAGTCGTTCATGGCATAAAAATTGGAGCAACATTATAACTATTTTTGACTATCCTGATGAAATACGAAAAATTATTTATACGACCAATGCCATTGAATCACTCAATAGCGTTATTAGAAAATCTATCAATAACCGTAAAATTTTTCCTAATGACCAATCTGCATTAAAAGTAGTATATTTAGCCATACAGAAGGCATCACAAAAGTGGACTATGTCTTTACATGATTGGAGAGCGGCTCTGAATCGATTCGCTATCGAATTTGAGGGAAGATTCTCCTAAAAAACGGCACTTACACAAAATAATTTACAGGCTCTTTTTTTATTTTTTTATTTTACTGTCTTCTTTTTTCTTGGATAATCTACATGCTAAAAATGTTTAATGTATTGACGCCAAATCAAGCTAGGTTAGTAGAGTTATTTGTATTCCCAATTATATTTATAAGTGTTATGTGCAAATATTTAAGGCATGTAGGCTTAAGTCAAACAAAAAATATTAAAGCCAAGTTTTGGCCAAACCCTATCTCTTTATGCACTACCCTACTTTTGTTTGTATTATGTTCTATACTAGAGGAACTGATCTTCAGTATGTTCATAGATTATAGCCCTAACTTTTATGCAAAATACTTAACGGATGTAGAAGATCAGGAAAATCGTTTACAATTGCTTTATAAAGATCTTAGTTTTAAGCCTTCTCTAATGTTGATAATAGCTGATCAATGTATAGTACCTGCACTATATGAAGATTTTTTTTTCGTGGAATCTTACAAAACATTTTTCTAGAAAAAATAAAAAACCCATTACTTGCAATAATTTTTTCAGCTGTATTGTTTAGCGTCATCCATCTTCTGCCTTATGCAGCTATACATTTATTTTTAGAAGGACTATTTTATGGCAGTATCTATTATTTTACAGATAGTTTGTTACTGCCTATATTAGGCCATTTTTTAAGTAATACTACTTGTATCCTGGTTGCAAACTATCCGGGTATTGCTAAGGGATATAGAAAAACAGATAAAAACATGGTTATCAGCTCCACTTTGTATAGCTGGCATTATCGTTTGTCTATATTTGAGTTATCTTGGCTTTAAAGTTTTGAATCTTTATAAGAAAAGTAATACATCGAATGTTATGTAAGGAGCTTATAATGATTAAAAAAACATAACTTATGTCGCGTTTTCCGTTTTACCAACAACCTGATGCTATGGACTGTGGTCCCACTTGCTTACGGATGATTGCTAAACATTATGGTTGTACATTATCGTTACAGACCCTACGCACACTTTCCGAAACTACTAGAGAAGGAAGTTCTCTTTTGTACCTTAGTAGCGCGGCAGAAAAGATTGGATTCCGGACACTAGGTGTAAAGGTTAATTTACAAAAACTCATGCAAGAGGCGCCACTCCCTTGTATTATCTCTTGGCAACAAAATCATTTTGTAGTAGTCTATAAAATCAAGCAAGATAAGGTTTTTGTAGCTGACCCAGCCCATGGACATATAACTTTTAGTGTAAAAGACTTTCTAGAAGGTTGGATAGGCGCTCATGCAACAACAGAAATGACAGAAGGTATTGCACTTCTACTAGAACACACCCCAAAATTAGCACAATCAGAAGAAGATAACGCCCCTTCACAACAAGGCTTTGGTTTTCTTTTCCAATATGTATTGCGTTACAAACGCTTTATCATACAGCTTTGTATAGGGATTATAGCTACCAGCGTTTTACAACTGATCAGTCCTTTTTTAACCCAAAGTGTGGTCGATATTGGTATTAAAAACGCCAATTTGCATTTTGTTTACTTAGTATTAAGCGCACAAGTCTTACTGTTCTTAGGGCGTACCAGTATTCAATTAATACGCAGTTGGCTACTGTTGCACATCAGTACGCGCATCAACATTGCCATTATTTCTGATTTTTTTGTAAAACTTATGAAATTACCTATGGCCTTTTTCGATGTAAAAATGATAGGCGATATGATGCAACGTATCCATGACCATGAACGGATTAGAAAGCTTTTAACCATTACCACCTTAAACCTCTTTTTCTCTTTTATTCAGCTCATCATTTTTGTGCCACTTCTTATCTGGTACAATGTGCAATTGTTTTTAATCTACTCTATAGGAAATATTTTATATGTTCTATGGATTTTACTTTTTCTAAACAAAAGAAAGATATTAGACTATAAGCAGTTTGCACAATCCAGTAAGGAGCATAGCAAAGTCATGGAATTACTGAATGGCATGCAAGAGATAAAATTGCATAATGCTGAAACCCAAAAAAGATGGGAATGGGAATATTTGCAAGCAGGACTCTTTAAAATTGATATGCAAAGATTATCTCTAGAACAAATAGAAGCAGTTGGTGCTGGCATTTTGCATGAAATACAAAACATCTTAGTGGGTATACTATCTGCTACACTGGTTATCAATGGTCAAATTACCATAGGTATGATGATGGCTGTTTCCTATGTTATGGGCCAGCTACATGGTCCTGTTGAGCAATTGATCCATTTTATTTATACCGTACAAGACACCTCTATTGCCTTAGAACGACTTTCTGAAATAGATAACAAGACAGATGAGCAAATGGAAGATGGTCAGTTGATTACCCACTTACCATTGGTATCTCATGATCTTATCTTAAACAACCTTTCTTTTCGATATAGCGGTAAAGCCATCCCTACGCTTAAGGATGTAAATCTTACCATTCCAGCTAATAAGCTTACGGCCATTGTTGGTCTAAGTGGAAGTGGAAAGACTACATTAATGAAGCTAATGCTTAAGTTTTATGTAGTAAATAAAGGAAGTATTTGTATTGGGAATGTTAATCTAAATAAGATTGCACATTATACTTGGCGTAATTATTGTGGTGTGGTCATGCAGGAGGGTTTTCTGTTTAATGACACCATTGCGCGCAATATCGCAATAGGTTCTGATCAAATTGATGAAGAGCGGCTCATCTACGCCACAGAAATTGCCAGTATTGGGCAATTTATTGATGCGCTTCCTTTGGGTTATAATACTCGAGTGGGTATGGATGGTATAGGCATTAGTACAGGAGAAAAGCAACGTATATTAATTGCTAGAGCGGTCTATAAAAATCCACAGTGTATTTTTTTTGATGAGGCCACTAGTGCATTAGATGCTACTAATGAACACTATATTATGGATAAATTAGAAAAGTTTTTTAAGGGTAGAACAGCAGTAGTCATTGCCCATAGACTAAGTACCGTTTGTCATGCAGATCAAATTGTGGTATTAGGTCAAGGTAAGATCTTAGAGCAGGGTACCCACCAAGAACTACTTGCTATTCAGAACCATTATTACCAATTGGTTAAAAACCAATTGGCTGTTTGAAATATAGCCAATATGGAGCATAGCAAGCTTACATTACGCAGTATAGTCATCCAAGAAATATTAGGGTATATTCCCCACTGGATGATACGTTGGGGCATGATGGTAATAGCTGCACTACTGGCTATGTTACTCTTTATAACTTGGCTCATTCAATACCCAGATATCATAGAGGGAAAAGGTTACTTAACCAGTACTATTCCGCCAATTACTGTACATACTGCGCAAAACGGAACCATTGGTCGCATCTATGTACCAGATAATACAATAGTAGCAGCCCATACACCTTTGGCTGAGATTAAAAATGCACTAAGTGAAGCAGCCATTGTGCATCTTAAAAGGTGGCTGACTATGGTAGAAAAGGATTTAAGAAAACATTACTTTCCAAGTGAACGATATTGCCCAACGCATCATTCCTATGGTGATGGTGAGATACTTGGGGTGATCCAAGAGGCCTATAATACCCTTCAAAAGTATATACGACAGTATATTACTTCTTTTCAAAATGATTACCATTTATCGAGTTGCAAACATATTAAAGCTCAAATACAATCTACCCATGTACTGCTACATATTACTAAACTACAGCTTACCTATTCCCAACGAAAAATGACGCAAGAAAAAATAAAATTTCGAGCCTGTAAACAATTGTACCAACGTAAAATGATCTCGCAAGTGGATTTCTTTAAACAAGAATCCTTATTGCTACATGCAAAAGAAGATGTGGCTAATAAACAAAAAACTATAGTTGAATATCAAATTACACTGAATAACTATCAAAAACAGTTAAAAGAACTTACCTTTAAATACCAACAAGACAGAGCATTATTAGAATCAGCTATCTATGCCTCCTTACAAAACTTACAAAAGGAAGTAATGGATTGGCAGCAACACTACTTATTAATGGCCCCATTTTCTGGAAATGTTTGTTATTTAGACCGCTGGTATGAAGGTCAACAGATAAAAGCCGGTCAGGCAATTTTTTCAGTTGTTCCTGCTAATGAATCTTATTTAGTTCAAGTGCAATTGCCTTCAGTTGGATATGGTAAAATCCAAAAGGGACAGTTGGCGCGCATTAAGTTTGCTGCTTATCCAGATCAAGAATATGGATACCTTGCAGGAGTAGTAAATGAAGTGGCATTAGTTCCTCATCGATCTACCTACCGGGTTACCCTATTACTGACGAACGGATTAACTACTAACTATGGTAAATTAATTGACTTTAAGCCTAGTATGAAATGCGAAGCAGAAATTGTGACCAAGGCTATTCGTCTTCTAACAAGAATGATCTACCGATTGTTAACCATTAGGTAATACATTGCGGAATTCGTTGCATTATTGTGCGCCAAATTTTTTATCGACGGCAACCAGAACGCTGCATACGAACAGCTTATAAAGGCAAGTGTAATGACGTCGTTGCAATAGACCACTCATTTGCGCATCATATCATTGTATTTGCTTCAATGGGCAATCATTTGATTCTTTTGTATACTTTGGCTTTGGCAGTAAGTAGTGTACAGCCAACATAACTAAGCCATTGACCAACATACAAGGGAAGACCCCATCATTTGTACCCAGCAGAGAAAAAATCCACTTCCGCCAAGCAAAAACAGCTAGTGTACCTGCAAGCATACCAATCAAAGCAGTACGTGGTGGACTACGAAAACCAAAAACAGCTAAAATAAATGGCGCAACCACTACAGGCACATATAAACGGCTACACCAAAGCACCACCTTATCCACAACAAAATAACTACTGCTAAGCGCCAATGGGATGGTCAAAATCATTATAAACAATATAGCCATATGTGCCATTCTATAATGGTAAGCAGAAGAAAGATTTTTTCTAAAACGCACTGGAAATAGATTGGGGAGTATATCATAACTGATCATAACCGAACAGATATGCAGCCTAGAATCAGCTGTGGACATGGTCATAGCTAATAAACAAGTACAAATAATCCCTTTTAATAGAGGAGGGGTATGCGCGATTATATAATGCCAAATCGCTATTCCTGATAGATGAGATGGTACCCATGAAAAAATAAATAAACCAACTAGTGTGCAACACACCATTATAGCCAAACCAACAATACCAGCATATAAAAACACTTTCTTTACTTGAGAGATACTAGAAGCCATATAGACATTCTGCATAAAAACAGGTTCTATACAGTTTACCATAGTGGCCAGGTACCGCAAGGTAGCCACTAGCTTTTTATCATAAAGCAACAAATGGCCCAAACCAAATTTCTTTTGCGCTGCTGCAAAGGCAATAGTTTCACCCAATGAGGCGCCTGTTTGCTTAAATACAAACCAGGCCAAAACGCAAATCAGACTAGAAAAAATGATACATTGCCATACATCTGTCAAGACAACGGCACGAATGCCACCAAATATAGTATAGACAACCAATAATAAAGTGGTCAGCATTGTAATACACAATGGGTTAACCGATTCGATACATATGCTTACGCCCTGTGCCATAATATGAATTTGCATAGCAACCACAACAGTAGAATAACAAACGCTCAATAAAGCGGTAATAACCCTTGGATAGGGGCCATATACACGACCCATTGTCTCTGGCATGGAGATATGATAGATAAACTTGGACATACGCATGCCCAACCAACTAAGGGTAAAAAAAACAGCCACCACACCAAAAACCTCCAACTTATCCAAAAGAGCCCATCAGAGAATTGGGTTACATAACTCATGAATGTAGCCCCACCATAATAAGCGGCTAACGCAGTAGCAACCAAGTTAGCTGTAGAAAATTTCCTATTGCCTACAGCATAGGAGCGAAAGGTGGGAACCCTTTTTCTAGTACCGTAGACGGTTACCAATGCAACAGATAATAAAAACGCTAGGACGATAAGCAGTGGGATATCAAATAACATGACCAAATATAGTAAGTTGCGTGAACGCTGCTATACATTATAAAACTAGGTTGCATGGGATCTACCACTTGAACCATCACATGACTGAATACCTTTTCGCTTACACTTTGTATCTACAATAGCGCACCCATCAGCATCGAATGGCCTTTTTTTGCTGTTACACTCAGCCATAATTTTAGTGGATATCCCATAATCTTGTAGTAAAGAAGCCAACAAGTATTGCAACGGCTTACGCTGACCTTTATAGGCACCATATTTGTAAACTGACTGACAATCCATGTATAGATCCATCAGGTCACATTGGTTACTTTTTACACCTACAACTTGAGTCGACCTTATTGCCCGTTGCAACATAAGTGTAAAGATCCAGATCACACGTCCCCTATACAATTTTGAAAAAGGCTTAGCAGGTACATGTTTCAGAAAATCATCAAAATGTGTAGCTGCTAGCGAATCAGCTCCAACATTGAGCAACAACTCCTGGATCTGAAAGTTTTTATTCTTGATTGCTTTGCCAAAAGGCCCTTCACCAACTTCATTTGGTATCGAAAGATCAGCGCCAGCATTAAGTAATGCTTGAACGATCCGAGCATCAACTTTTCCTATCAATGCAGCATCATTCACAGGCTTATAATGCACACCACGATTGTAGTACTTTATATAGGTATCAAATAATTTTGATATGACTGAGATGACGACCTTCTCTTTGCACCAAACTGCAAAATTCAGAGGGGTTAACCCAGCGTAACCTTGACGATTTATATCCGATTGTAATGAAACATTACCGGAAAATTTTTTATCCAATAACAGGTTCACTATATCTAACGCACCAAAGGCAATAGCTATAAAAAGAGGCGATATCTCATGCTTATCGGCCTGTGTGCAACTGGCCCCTAATTCCATTAGATATTCGATTGTATCGCTCTTAGAGGAGCTAGCCGCCTCACATATAACGGTATAATACAAAAGGGTACGGTCACACTCACCCTTCAGATTCACAATCTCTTCCATCATCTTTTTATATTCGAACCTATTGATTTTTTCTAACGCCTCTCTTATAGCATCCAGCATATTTTTCAACCGGTCACTATCGCCACGTTCGGCTAGCGCATGAAGCGGCAATGCAGACTGTGATGCTATTTGCAAAAAAGGATCGTTATACCTTAATATTTTTTTTACCTGATCACTATCGCTATGTTCGGCTAAGTCACGAAGAAGCAATAGAGACTGGAATTCTATTTGGAACAAAGCATCGATATGCTTTAATAAACACTGTATTATTTTTAAAATGTTTGGATCATGTAAAAAAGCATAGGCTTGAAATGCCAGGCCCAACGGTGTTGACTTTGCGCTATTTTCGATATTTAATATACCTACTAAGTGATTCGGTATAGAAGGCTGGGGCTTACCTTGCGTTTTTTTAATTTGACTAAAAATATCTATTAAATATGATACGATTTTCACGTTACCAGACTCTACTGCTGCATGCATAATGGTGTATTTTCCAGGACCGAACGGTTGGTAAAATGCCTCCGCACATGCATCTAAACCATATTTATATTGATAAAGCGTCGTAAATAACAGCTTTAACATATGCAGTGCTATATCAGAGTCATCCAAATGACCTTTAATCACTGCCCGCATCAACAGAGGCATTTTTATATTCATGCCTACTAGCCTAGTGTCATCGCTAACATAGCCAGCTATTAAGTATAATACTTTTTTAGGAGGGTACTTTTCAGGGTTGCATTTAATGTGTTCTAAAAGCGCTTCCAATAGATCGGAGCGTGCCCTCGCTTCTATTACTTTGCAAAACAGTGTCTGCTGATCATTAACTTTTAAGAGATCAACCTTAGACCAATCAACTTTAGACCAATCCATGGTAGAGAAATCACGCTGGCGGATAGCACCATTATTAAGTTTCTCATAATCCAGATCATCTAAATCGCACTTTAGATTTACCACACCTAATTTACTACAAGCGGTAGTAAATAACAGAGACCCTATGCAAATGATCATTAAACGAAACCATCTATTGCCATCGTACATGCTTCATAATCCTTTAAAGAATAAATGATCATTTTATCAAAACTCAAAAAACATTATAGCAAAATATTTTTTAAAACAAAAAGTTCCTGTTTAAACCAGTGGTAAAAAAGGACTTTTGTTGCGCTTTTTTAAGGATAGAAATTGGCGTTTTCAGCATACTATTGACACAGGCAATGCACTAACTGATTTTATTTTTTTTTCATCTTTACCGACATCTTTACAAAGCGCTAATGCTTCTCTAGCAGCTTTTTCTAACAGGTCGCCTATCTCTGGACCCAAATAGGCATGGGCCAACTTAACATCAATCGCTAGGGTTTCTTGCACCATATGCGCTACTTCTGGTAGATGTATATAGCCTGAAGCATGGCGTAAGTCATAAAGCCGTTCGGCTAGTTTAATGAACAAAACAGAAAGCTGTACATGTTCCTCCTTAATGGCTTCTTTCAAGCGATTTTGCACATAGAGCAACGAAGGATGATCTAAGGCTTGGCGTTTATCTATACCCACCACATTCAAGACAAAGGCATAGACGCCTAAATTATAATGTTCCTTGATATAAGAAAGGGGCAAACAGGTATGGCGCACCAACTCATAAAGCAAAGCGGCATAAATCACCTTAGGAGAGTGAAAAACCCATTTTACGACCAATTCGGCAATCCCTACGGCACGTACATAAAACAGTTGACCGGATGCATGCCGCTTAAAGCCAAAGTGCTTGCGCAACAATAAAAGCAAACCCGAAATGGTGCCTACATCAATAGGATCCATGTTATGAGAAGATTTGCAAACATAGTCATGAAACTGCATTAATGCCATCATGGAGTCGGCTTGTTCCTTAGGAGTAACAGGAGTATCTAGGGTTAAACAATCTATAGGCAATGCAGCAGTCATCTTGCTCAGAATATCGGTAACATCATTAGGCAATACCAGTAGGATACTAGCTTCTTTGTTAGGTTCATGCACCATATACTCCAAATAGCCATAGTGGGCGCCCACAATACTGGATATGGTTTCCTGCTGCAGATCTATGGATGGGGGCACTTCTTGCTGCGCTTGAGCGCTCATAGCATCTGCCCTATTATCATAAAACGTTTTCACGGTAGGCCATTCCTTAGAAGCAACATGCGTCTGACTGACTACCAGGGCAGTCGCTTCAAAAAGGATGCAGGCAGGCAAGCTGCCGTCAATAGGATCAGCTTGCTTAAACTGCAAAGCAGTATGGTGCAGTTGTATGCTAACAATTGGTGCAGCGCCATCCGCTCGCTTACCAACGCGTAAAACAGCCTGAACCAACAAGTAGACTACTTGGTTCACGTCACATACCATATAGGGGCATAACGCCCCATTCGTATCATTTATTTTTTCTACCAACAGCCTAGGCGGATCAGCTACCTCTTGAGATAAAGCCAACTCTACCTTACGCATCAGCGTCTTTAGGATTACACAAATACTCGGATTTATGAAAAGTATCATGATCGTAATTATCATCAATAAAATCATGATTTGTACCATTAATACAATCTTCTTCTGATAGATCTTTCGTATTGCTGTTATTAATGCAGTCATCACTTCCATCATCACCACTATAATAATCACTATCGTCCGTCTGAACCCCCATCTCAGTAGTTTGTTCAGGCTTTTCCAAATCACCAATACCCGCTACGTCTTCTTGAAGTGTCTGCCTTGGGCTTGGGCAAGCTACTTGCTCCATTACTCCGCTATATATTGGCCCATTACCTTCATCCCCTTTAACAGAGGAGGCACTATTATTGAATGGTATGAGACGATAACGATTACGATACCTAATATAGCAATAAGCAACATCTCCGGATAAGCTTGCAGCAGGTTGCAATCTATTGCCACAAACCAAAGCAGAAGTGATGATATCTGTAGCCTGCACCATATTTGTGGAAAGATGTCTTACCAACTGAACCAGCTCACTAGTAAATACAGGGGTAGATGTTGTACCCATAAAACCTACATGATCTATATTTTCAAATTTTGCTTTATTGAACTTATCCTGAACCAATTTTATGCCACCTTCACTGGATAAATGCTCAGCATCATAAACGGATGCTATACCATAATTTGAAGCATTAAAAATGGAAAAATCCTCGGCACAGGTTGCTGCTGCTAGCTTACTACAGCCATCTTTTCCGAACAATCGCTCTACCGTGTTGTCCTTAGCCAATCGATCACACCATGCCTCATCTACCTCTATAAATCTATCAAGTTGCTCAGTACTACCATCCCAATAGGTTACAGTAACCCCTTGATTGGAAAGATGCACCCTTGAACAATCCTTTAAATTTCTAGAAGCATAAAAAATCACCGCCATTTTTTTAGATTCAGCCTCCCCGCATTGGTGGTTCGGATCAATCTGTATAAGGCCAAGTTGATGATCCCTTTTTAGATAACTTACCGATTCTAGCTTTATAGAGGCACTTTTAACGGCTACAGGGGGAACTGCCATCACTAGGTGCTTTTTGTTCATATGGTGATATGGGTACAATAGGCGAAAGGCCTTTATTCTTTTTTTGACCAGAATTACTCAAAGAACCAAAACAACCACCCTGATTACCAAGTAAAAATATAGTAATGGTCGATAAAATTACCTTAGAACCCATGGGGGCTTTGCATATAGATTGATTTTTACGTATATTGTTCAGCATATTTGTTTTTTTTAGTTATAAAGGTCTACATAACAGCTCTATAGGCATAGGGTAGGTTTTACCTAGCAAGCATTATATTGGCTAGGTCAGTTATAATCTACCTCCATACCTAGTTAAAGGTTGTGTATGTAACTTGAGTAAAATAAACAGGTCAGGAATGGATCATCACATAACCTAACATAAAGTTGTTGTATGGCTAAAACCATTCCTTGTATTGTATTGAACCAGCGCTCCAAAAAGCTGGAGCAAAGAGGTTATACAAAATCCTCTAAATAACCTTGAAAAGAAAAAATCTATAAAGATAATGGGTTACCCTAATCTTGATAGAAAAACACATCTTTCGTTGCTAGAGGCTATTCACTTATGTTACCCAAAAAAATTAGAATCTACAAATTTATCTGCCTCCTTTTTGAATAAACCGTTTCGGGGGCTTTACACAAGTATTTTTCATTGCAAGTATATAACTTTTACAGTGCTTTTTCTGCCAACAAGCGATTATATTTGCAAAACAGCATGCTAGCTAATTTTTATAGAATAGCAGAGAAGATACCATATCAAGCTTTGAAAAAGATCTGTTCTAATCATCATATCCCACTACGATCATGCATACCATTCGCCTTCTCTCTGATTTACTCATTAACCAAATAGCAGCTGGGGAGGTCGTACAACGCCCTGCTTCTGTAGTAAAAGAACTGCTCGATAACGCAATAGATGCAGCAAGCAAAAATATAAAAATTATTATAAAAGATGCTGGAAAGCAACTTATTCAAGTAATTGATGATGGGATAGGAATGGGTGAAGAAGATGCGCGCATGTGTTTTGAAAAACATGCCACTTCTAAGATTGCCAGCACCGATGATTTATTTAAAATCCAAACCATGGGTTTTAGAGGAGAGGCTATGGCTTCTATCGCAGCGGTAGCACAGGTAGAAATGGAAACCCGTCTACACGAAGCGCCTATTGGAGTATTTATCGCTATAGAGGGGTCTAAGATCAAAAAACAGGAAGCGATCGCTACCACACCAGGCACTAAGGTGAGTGTTAAAAATCTATTTTATAACGTTCCCGCACGGAGAAATTTCTTAAAGTCTAATCCGGTAGAATTCAAGCATATTCTAGAGGAAGTCCAGCATGCCGCATTGGCTCGAACAGATATTGGATGGAGGCTGTACCACAACGATGTGGAGATATATAAACTCTCACCAGAAAAATTAAGCCATAGAATTGTCCATCTATTTGGAGAAAGTTATAAAAAACAACTGATCCCGTGCAAAGAAACTACTAATATAGTGGCAATAGAAGGCTATATAGGCAAACCAGAACAGGCAAAAAAAACAAGGGGAGAACAGTTTTTATTTGTAAATCAGCGATTTATAAAGAGCCCATTTCTAAACCATGCAATTAAAAATGCCTATGAGCGGCTTTTGCCAACAGATGGGTTTCCTTTTTATGCAATGTATTTAACGATTGACCCTCAATGGGTTGACATAAATGTGCACCCTACTAAAACAGAGATTAAATTCCAAGATGAAAAAGCGCTTTATGCGATTGTACAAGCTGCGATTAAAAAAAGTCTGGCGACGCATCATGTAGTGGATTCTTTAGATTTTGAGCAGGATACTAATTTTTCTCTGCTGCGTTTTACCCATCCTATTCAGCTAAACAACAGCCCTAGCCACTCAGAAAAAGAGCGCCATTATGTACAATTTAAAGGAGCGCGCGCTACACCATCTTTTACGTCATCTAAAGAAGCATGGCAAAGTCTATTTACGGATCAAAGGGATAACAGTGCCACGCTACCACCCGGGTTAGACCAAATGGGTGACCCATTGCAGCATCAACATGGAGCGGGAACCGCTGTACAATTGTATACGAGCTATATTATTGTACAGGTGCAGTCTGGCGCCCTTTTAGTTGATCAGCAAGCGGCGCATGAACGGGTATTATACGATAAGTTTATGGATCACTTTCAAAATAAAAGTGGTGCATCACAGCAGTTGCTTATGCCCGAGCATCTAGCAGTAAACCCTGGGGATTATATGATTTTATTAGAAAATAAAGCTACCTTGCATGCATTGGGTTTTATCATTGACCCATTTGGGGAATCTACTATTATTATCCATGGCTGTCCAGCTGAGCTAAGCCACCATGCACCCAAACAATTATTAGAAGGACTTGTAGAACAACTCAAATGGAACAATAGCAACCATACGCTAGAAGCTTCAGAGGCTTTTATCAGGGCATTAGCGAAAAAAGCGAGTATAGCGCATGGCACCAAATTAAATGGGATCGAAATAGATGCTTTATTGGCACAGCTGTTCTCATCGAGCAATACGATGTATACACCAGATGGAAGAAAAATATGTGTCATGTTGTCAAAAGATAGTTTGGCAACGTTGCTGAAATAAGGAGGTTTATGAAAACCCAAAAAGGGTAACTTGTACTTAACAGATCTTACCCAAAGAGGGTTAGCTTTAAACAATTAACAGAACGAAATGCAAACTACACCAGCTAACGCTAGTCTTCAAAAATGCACAATACTGGAAATATTTGAAACCATCTACCTAGAATAGGGCATAAAACAAAGCACACCCACTTTTTAAACAATCTTATGCGTTATAAAACCATTGATCCAAATCTATTTATACAAAACAGAAAAAAACTGGTAAGGCAGCTTCACCCGAATAGCTTGGTGGTGTTACACGCCCATGACCTAATGCCCAAAAACACAGATGGAACGATGCCATTTGTCCAAAATAGTGATCTTTTCTACTTATCTGGGATAGATCAAGAGGAAACGATCTTATTACTCTACCCAGATGCGCTAAAAGCAGAATGGAAAGAAATTTTATTTATAAAAGAAACAGACGCACAACTAGCCATTTGGGAAGGGAATAAGCAGACCAAAGAAGAAGCAAGTAGCATCAGTGGGGTTGCTACGGTGCACTGGACCAGCGCGTTTAAGCAAATTTTACATACCCTAATGGGTTTGGCGGATGGAATATATCTTAACACAAATGAACATCCAAGGGCAAATGTGCCTATATCGACTAGAGAGAGACGCTTTATCCGTTGGTGTCAAGACCACTATCCGTTGCATCAGTATAGACGCATTGCACCGATTATGCAACAACTGCGAGGCATAAAGGATGAAGCAGAAATTGCCCTTATACAAACGGCCTGCAATATTACAGAAGCTGGATTTCGATCTATTCTACCCATGGTGCGGCCTGGCGTAATGGAGTATGAAGTAGAAGCATTGCTTTCATATGAGTTGCTCCGAAGGGGATCAAGGGGGTTTGCCTATGCACCTATTGTGGCCAGCGGTGCAAATAGCTGTATTCTACACTATATCCAAAATGATAACCCCTGCCCAGCAGGTGCATTGCTCCTAGTAGATGTAGGTGCAGAATATGCTAATTATTCAGCTGATCTAACACGCGTTATACCCATTGATGGGAAGTTTACGACCAGACAACAGCAAGTATATCAAGCGGTGCTACGGATATTAAAAGCGGCACAGGGGCTATTGCGTCCAGGTTTATCTTTTGTAGATTACCATAAAGCAGTAGTCGAGTGGGTAGAAGCCGAACTAGTAGGCCTCAACCTGATCAAGACTACAGATATTAAAAATCAATCTAAAGAAATGCCAGCCTATAAAAAATATTTCATGCACGGCATTTCGCATCATCTGGGACTGAGTACCCATGACCTAGGGGATACCCATGGCACCATACTACCCAATATGGTCCTGACCATAGAACCGGGTATTTACATCAAAGAGGAAAATATCGGCATACGGCTAGAAAATAATATAGTGATCAGAGCGGATAGGGTGCAAAATTTAACAGAAAATGTCCCTATAGCGGTAGAGGAAATAGAGGCATTAATGGCTAATGGATAAGCCTTATCCATTAGCGGCATATACATTATTTCCCTGTGTAGATTGGCTTGCATGTTTACCTATAAAAAATGCAGGTCCCTGTTCCCTTGATTAAAAGGTAAAAAATCAAGTCTCCATGTAACTATTTTTATCTTTTGCCTGATTGGTATTTGTACAAAGATTCAATGCTTGTTTAGCCGCTTGTTCCAATGCTTTTCCGATCTTCGGATCCAAGTATTGATTGGCCAGTTGAACATCTATGGCTAAGGTTTCTTGAGCCATATGGCGGACCTCTGTAAGATGGATATAGCCCGCTGCATGACGAAGGTCATAGAGCCGTTCAGCCAACTTTATAAAGAGCACAGAAAGCTGGATATGGTCTTCCTTGATCGCTTTCTTCAAACGATTCTGCACATAGAGTAAAGAAAGATTATCTAACGCTTGATGTTGATCTATACTGACCAGATTCAAGACAAAGGCATAGACACCTAAATTGTAATGTTGTTTAACATAAGAAAGTGGCAAACAGGTATGGCGCACAAGCTCATAGAGCAAAGCGGCATAAATAACTTTAGGAGAGTGAAATACCCATTCTACCACCAATTCAGCAATACCTACCGCCCGTACATAAAACAATTGACCGGAAGCATGCCGCTTAACGCCAAAATGTTTGCGCAATAATAAAAGTAAATTTGAAATGGTCTTTATATCAATAGGATCCTCTTCACAAAAAGACCTACAAACATAGTCATGGAATTTCATTAAGGTAACCATAGCGTCTGCTTGCTCTTTTGGGGTGATAAGCGCTTCTACCGTTAAGCAATCTATAGGCAGTTTAGCGGTCATCTTATCACGAATGGCCGTAACATCACTGGGCAGTACCAATACTATAGCTTTTTCACTGGCCTCAACAGGAGGCTTGAAATAGCCATAGTGGGCACCCACAATACTGGATATGGTTGCGTGTTGCAAATCTATCGATGGTGGTACTACTTGTTTGACTGAAGGATTTGTACCACCTACTACATCAGCATAGTAGGAGTGCACCTTAGGAAGCAAGTCAGGCGCTGTACCAACCTGGCTTATTACCCAAGCGGTAGCTTCAAAATCCATAAAGATAGGATAACTAACGCCAATAGGGTCGGCTTGGGTAAATTTCAAAGCAGTAGAATGGATTTGTATGCGCACAACTGGTGGACCAGCGCCTGCTAGTCCACTAACCCGTAAAACCGCCTGAACCAATAGATAGACTACCTGATTGATATCACAAACAATATGAGCAGTTAGCTGCCCACTAGGGTCATTTATTTTTTCTACCAATAGCCTAGGCGGATCAGGTGTCTCTTGAGATAAAGCCACTTCTACCTTACGGATCAGCTTATCAAAAGAAATTTTAGCAGGCTGCAACAGCGCATGCTTTTTAGCCTTTTCTCTTTTATTAAAATACCATACCCAATCATAGAGTTTATTAATAATGCTCTGGAAATCTTGCTTATAAATAGGCATATCGCTATCTAAAAAAGAGATAGACTCTTCAATTTTATGCACAACTTGCCCTAAAATAGTACCATATCCTTTGTGCGGACCAACCACAGCAGCAGCAGGCACCATAGCCAAATCATAAAGCGATCCTTTTAGTTCGCGTGCGCTTCTAATCTTTTCTTAATCTTTTAGGTAACCCATTTGGCTGATACAACGGTTGATCTTGAGTTTAGAGCAAATAATAATGGTAAACAGCAATAGACTCGCGACAAATAGCGGAAATAGAGAAGATAATAGTGTAAAAGACCATCCAATAACAATAGGATAGACAACTACTAACGATGTAGTGGCTACAACCATTACACCCATATAGAGTGGCAACAGCCATAAGATTAGCGCACAATGGGTCAAATATAGCGATAGGCTAAAGATCGGATCTGCCAGATTCGACCAATGTTGCAACAGGTTTAAAGGAAGATAAAGCGCAACACCCACCAGCCAACACAAGCCCACCAGCCAACTTGAAATGGATCGGATCTTTTTGGAAAGATCACAAAGAAATGGATAACCTAAACAACAAGCCGACCCAAAGAGTTGCAGTATAAGCCAACAGTCATGATGGGCATCATGAGGCGCTATAAAATAGGCCAACAAACTGGTAATGGAAAGATAAAACCCCATAGATACGATGGTAGCATGGCTGGGCACCAGCTTAGCCAAGGTGCATTTTTTATTGGCCCAACCATTTTTAATCGTTTCTTTTTGTTCTGATTTCTGCCGCGCATCTGCTTGCTGCATTTGTTGAAACTCATTATCGGGTTTCTCCCAACCCAGACCTTCTGGTTGTTTAAAGAGATAGTGGGCGGCCATCATGGCCAAGGCATTGGCCATCATAGCAAGAAAGGAGCCATCTATGCCTGTAGAAGGTTCTACCCATTTGTTCCAAGCTAGAATGGCCAGCGCACCTACAGCCATACCGATTAAAGCAGTACGGGAACTGCCCCGGAATCCAAAAATAGCCAAGATAAAGGGTGCAATCACGATAGGTACATAGCAATTCAGCGCCCAATACATAAGGATAAGTAAATCACTACAGTACAAAGCCAATACCATAGAGGATAAGCCGATCACCAATGTAGCCCATTTAGCCAATCGAAGTTGATTCACCTGAGCAATACCTTTGGACCCTCGTATATGCTCTAGGATATCATGGATCGACATAACAGCAGAAGTATTTAAATTAGAATCGGCTGTAGACATAGCCATAGCCAATAAACTAATCGCAAGAAAAGCTTTAAAGAGCGGGGGAATGCTATTCACTATATAGATCCAAATGCCTGCGCCTACTAAGTCCGGCGCGCCTACAAAAGCGAATACGCCAACTAAAAGTATAAAGCCCCATATAATGGCACTACAAATCGTTACATAGGTAAAAACTTTTCGAGCTTGGAGTGGGCCAGAAGCCATATAGACCCGTTGTATGATAGATGGATACATACGACCGATCAGAAAAGATAAAATCAAGAAGAGCATACTGATGAGTTTCTTATTACAATGAAACAAGCTGCTACATTGAAATCTAGTATGCTCCTGTACAAACGAGATAATTTCCACAGTTGACTTACCTGTTTTAAGAAACATAAACCAAGCCAATAGCGGAATAATAACCGTAAAGGTTATAAACTGCAATACATCGGCGAAGGTAACGGCACGAACACCGCCAAAAGTAGAATAAAAAACAAGCACTAAGGTAGAAATAATAGCAGCTAGCTTAGGGTCCACTGTATCTATACACATGGTAATCGCTTTGGACATTGCCGTGATCTGCATCGTAACTGCAATAACAGAACCACAAACACTAACGAAAGCGAGCCTGTAAATTATTTTGTGTAAGTGCCGTTTTTTAGGAGAATCTTCCCTCAAATTCGATAGCGAATCGATTCAGAGCCGCTCTCCAATCATGTAAAGACATAGTCCACTTTTGTGATGCCTTCTGTATGGCTAAATATACTACTTTTAATGCAGATTGGTCATTAGGAAAAATTTTACGGTTATTGATAGATTTTCTAATAACGCTATTGAGTGATTCAATGGCATTGGTCGTATAAATAATTTTTCGTATTTCATCAGGATAGTCAAAAATAGTTATAATGTTGCTCCAATTTTTATGCCATGAACGACTAATAGCTGGATATTTTTTATCCCATTTTTCACTAAAAATAAGAAGTGCTTCTTCCGCTTGCTCAAGAGAAATAGCGCGATAAATAACTTTAAGATCCGATGCGACGGACTTCATGTCCTTATAGGGTACATAACGTAACGAATTACGAATAAGATGAACAATGCATAACTGAATTTTGGTTTTTGGAAATACTGTATTAATAGCATCTGGAAATCCGGTTAATCCATCAACACAAGCAATAAAAATATCCTTAATGCCACGATTATTTAACTCAGTTAATACTGAGAGCCAAAATTTTGCACCTTCGGTTTCTGCTATCCACAAACCAAGTAATTCTTTTTGCCCTTGACAATTAATGGCTAATGCCAAATAAATTGATTTGTTGATTACGCGTTTATCTTGATGACACTTGATAACGATACAATCTAAATACAATATGGGATATACTGTTTCTAATGGACGATTCTGCCAAACAGTAATCTCCTCAATAACAGATTCAGTTACTTTCGAAATTAAACTGTGTGATACCTCTGTACCATACAGCTCTTTGAATGTATCTGAAATATCTCTGGTAGTCATCCCTCTAGCATAAAGAGCCAAAATTTGTTCATCAAATTCAGTGAAGCGAGTTTGCCCTTTGCGAATGATTTGAGGATCGAACGTGCTGTTTCGGTCACGTGGCGTATTAATTTCCATTTCGCCAAAATCACCCTTTAATCGCTTAGGAGAGTAACCATTACGGCTATTTCCCGTGTTCCTGCCTTCTATAGCATGCTTTTCATAGCCAAGATGATCCTCTAATTCTGCATCCATAGCACGTTCTACCGTGATTTTTAATAGTTGCTTGCTGAGAATAGCTAAATCTTTTTCACTCTTAATAGACTTCGACAATTCATTTAGTAGATTTGGATCTATATTTATTTGTTGTTGTTCCATTGCTTATGACTCATTTATAACTAACGATTTAATCCGTTAGATTAGTTAATAATAAGCATTTACACAATTTTATTTACAAACTCACGAAAGCAGCCGTAATCCTTGGATACCTACCATAAATGGAGCCTATCGTCTCTGCCATAGAGAGATGCTTCATAAATGGACCCATCCGTAAGGCTAATTTGCCAATAAGATAGGCATCAAAGCATGTTAACAAGGTAATCGCAATCCACCAGAGACCAAGGTTATAGACACACTCTACCGTACGTATTAAGCCACCTCCACTATACGCAGTAGCTAAAACGGTAGCCACCAAAGTAGCCGTAGCAAATTGCTTATTCCCGACAGCATGTTCCCGAAAAGTGGTCTTTTTTCTACTAAAATAGATGCCTACCACTAAGGTTAACAACAAAAAAGCCCCTATGATTAGCATAGGGATATTCAAGGATACCATAAAACAACCAATTAAATGAATATAAAGAAAAGAATAGTTATAAGATTACGCACTAAGTCCTATTGCTATAATAATATTTTTTTCTATAAATCAAAAAAGAAGAAATTGATAGCTTAACTTTTTTGCTGGATCAAAAATCAAGCCCCTTCTAAAAAGCTACGGAAAGCTTGTGCTTACTCATTACCACTTCTTAGAAGGAGCTGGGGGATGCCAGATCTACCCGACCTTTTTATGGGAACACCATTAGATTAATCCGACAAAAAGGAAATTTCTTCATTGGATCCATACCCTTCGTCTGGTATACCATCAGATTCCTTGCTCGATATAGAAACATTATTTTGATAGTTTTCATCCCCAATACAACGCTCGTTTGGAGAGAGACTTCCCGCCTGGGATCCGTACGCACTGTCTGTTTCAAGGCAACTTGACCGCCCAGTATAATGACACCTTGCATATTCATCGGCTATTCCCTGATTAATCTGGTCTATGTTGCTACCATATTTATGGTCGATATAAGCGAAATATTTTCTATGCTCTTGCATATATTCCACCAACTCTTTTGAGTCGCTACCATATTTCTCATGCATATAGTAAAGATGTTTTGTATAGGCTAAATAGGCCATAACTTTCGCTCCATCACTACTATAGTAAGCATTAACATAGTCCCTTACTATATCACGTAGTTTACAAGCATATTGTTTACTGACCATGCGACCAGCTCGTATGCTGTCAATTTCTCGTATAATAGCAACAAGTTGATAAACCTTTAGGCGAACCGATAGCTTGTCTAAAATATACCTAAACATTTGAGCTGCTTTTATATAAAAGGTTGGTAGTTGGATCTTACTATTATTGAACATAGCTGAAACGTTCATGTGTTGAGACAAAAAAGCGCTCGAAATTACTTTTAATGCCTCCTCAACTGCCTGCTCTGGACCCAACTCTTTTATTATTCGATCAAATAGTGTATCAAACATTTTTTTACCCTTGTAACGAGCAACCATATGCAGAGGTGTCCTTTTCTTATTATCTTGCACAAGCAACCCCTCTAAAGGAAGATGCTCTACTAAGTATTTCACGGCATTGATATCACAACGTTTAATGGCTAGATGTAACAGGGTCATTCCATTTTCATCTGCCGCACATAGATCCTCTGAAGAAAGATTAGGTTGTCTTAATAAAAAATTAACTATCTTTTCATGCCTATACCTAAATGATAGCATATCCTCATGTTTCAGTGCCAAGATTAAACCCTTGACCACTACGTTAGGCGTAATGTATGGGTACTTCGCGAAACGTTGAACTCTTTCTAGAATCACATCTTTTACAGCCTGTAAAAAAGCATTTTGCCCATTTAAGTCAGGTGAGATATTCGAAAGTGTATCACCTGTCTTAGCCCGCAACTCTTGAAATTGATCTGATGCTTTAAATTCATCTGATAAATCGTAATATACAACAGGCTCGTTTTTAAACCCTTGCTTCCTACCATTTGCACAAGAGGCAGTGTGGACAGCAGCTAAAAATGACCACACTGCAACCTTTTTTGACGAACAACTGCAGGGCTTAGCCTGGTTGATTGGTTTTAAATCTTTATCCATGGTTTTGTTTTTTAGTGAATATGATACTACCCCTGCTTCGCTACCAACAGATCCGTTCCATATTGGCCAACCAAAACCCATTCCGATTGGGCAAAGGACCCAGCCGAACAACGCTACCGAATAGAGCGTAGCTGCTTGGGAATAGTATTATTTTTGAACTTAAATTGAACTTGTTTGAACTTGGGTTATGAAGATCCTATTGTTTTGAGCCGTAAATTGACTTAGCAATAGAAGTCAAGAGAACTCTGTAATGCATACAGCGCATCTCACTCAAACACAAATAAATATAATTTAATTTATGCAATAATCAAAAAAAGGGAGGGGGAGGAAACGGCTACTCCTCTAAATGTGCTTCATGCACCTCATAATCCCAACTATCTATCATCCTGGTTTCCTCATTGAAGTTAATGCCTAGTAGTATAATGGCTTTTTGTCTGAGTAAGTAAGGTCGATAATACCCGTTTTCTTTGATTTGTTGTAAGGCTATCTTTCCGGTGGATTTATATTTTATTTCTATAATACATATAGCTGTTTCTAATTCTAAAACAATATCTGATCTGCCTTGACTGGAGGGAGATTCACTATACATTTGCATTTTCCTACCTCCTAGAAATCCTAACCCTTGCAGTAGCATATGTAAGTTACTATGGTATTGTTTTTCCTGTTTTGTGTCGATATAGTAAGGAAGTGTAGAAAAGGCCGTATTGATACTATCTATAAATGAGCTAATTTTTTTATTGGACAGTGCATTTCTAATTTTATCTCGTTCTTGTATAAAGTAATCTTTTACGCTCTTTTCTAAACTCGATTGTATACTTTTCTGAAAAGAGGCTTCTATTTCTTTATTAGGAAACTAGGAAACTTTAAAGTGTATAGACCAGTAGATTCATCATAATGGTCAATGGTTAGATATCCGGTTTGAAACATTAAAGATTTTAAACTAATCTCATTTCTGCTTTCTGTATACATTAGGTCATCTCTGGTAGCTTCTATTTGGAGATTATCCATGTTAAAATCAAATCTATCAGAATCTGATAACATTTGATTAATCAGTAAGCTTGGACTACCTGACTCATACCAGTAATTTTCTAGTTCACCAGAGTCTAAAAATCTTAGGGTCGACCAAGGATTATATACACTTATCCCATCTTTATGGAATTTATAACCATTGTAATAAGTTGTAATACGTCCCATTACTTCTGACTTAGTTATTTTTTTATTTGCTTTTTTACCCCATTTTTTAGCAATGTTTTCTAAGTTTTTTGAGAATATAGTTATGATTTCTTGTTGCGTATAACCAAACATGGCATCAGCAGATGCATCAATAGTAATGTCTTTCAAATGATTGGCCCCTGAAAAAACATCGGATAAACTGAATTTGCTTACGCCAGTGATAAAGGTGAGTTGAAGGTAGTCATTTAGTGACTTCAAAGTCATAAAGAAATCTTTCATCACTTTGATATTGGATTTTTCTAGGTCAGAACCTTTTGTTAGATTAATAATGGGCGAATCGTACTCGTCTATCAAAACTACTGGCCTAGGTTCATAACCATTTCCTAAATTTGAGAGTACGCTAACTAAATCCTTTAGTCCATCCTGTATGTCTCGACCTTGAATGCCTACCTTATATGCATCAGCTATCCTACTCAACTCATTTTTTAAGCTGCCCTCTAGTTTATTAGGATTGTTGTTAAGGCTAGAAAAGTTTAGGTTAATCACCGAATATTTCTTCCATTCATATCCATTTTCTGGTTTTCCTATATAGCAATCTTTAAACACCTCCTGTTCTCCATTACATATGGTAGCCAGTGTATTAATAAATAGAGATTTTCCAAACCTTCTAGGCCTAGCTACGAAAATAGGATTTCTTTTTTCTATTAACTCTTGTGCATATCTTGTTTTATCTACGTAGTAGCCTGTTTCAATCACTGATTTAACATCTGAGTATCCAATAGGCAGTGCATCTATCTTACGCATAATTTTATCTTCTTGAATTTCTTTTTCTTTCCTTTTTTAAAAGGTATCTAGAGAATAGTTTGGTTACCCAAAATAGACTAACATGAACCTAAATAACAATAAAATTATAACAAAATTTATACTATGGATCTATCACAAAAGCCTTAATACTGGATGTTAAAAACATAACTGACAGTTTAAATTCTAATTTTTACTGCATGTAAGATTACATATCAATACTACATCTAAAAAAAGAAGTAAACGCCCGTGCCCCTATGTAAAGCCTCTTTAAATAATTTTCTAATAGATACCACAAGTGGTAGAACCTCTTGACTGCAGTTCTTTTCTTCATTTATCAAAGCCTTAATGACGAATTTAATTTTCACAGGATCGGTAATCTCTTCTTCTTCATAATCATCTATCATACAAGAAGCAATTTTGTTTATTAACAGAAATATGCCACTTTCATATAACAGATCAAACTCCTTTTCTGTATTCAAGCGGATCTCAATAAACTGGTCCTCAGAGTTGTCTTCATAAAAAGCATATACTGCCTCTTGAGTTTTGGGAACAGAAATCCAACGATATCTTTGCATGTTATTTAACAAATGCTATTCTAATCAGATTAATCAACATTTTTGAAATGGGTTGCTTCTTTGTATTCAGTTGGGCTTCTTCCAGAAATTTTACCATTTATAATTTTATTATTAGGAATCACACCATCTAAATCGAGGTATCTATTTTTACCTCTTAAGTTTGTATTTTCTATTCTAAAGTATTTACCAAGTCTATCATAAACAACTTGAATGCCTGTTTCAGTGTTACGATAAATAATTTTTCCCTTTGCATTTTTTACACCCTGAGCTCCAGGCGAAATTTTTCTATCGCATTTTTTATGCTAGCATTATTCCAAGATTTTCCATATTCCGCTGCACGTTGAGCACCGTTGATAAAACTTTTACCCTTAAGTTTTTCTACCCCCGTTTTCAATTGATTATTTACTCCCCCCTGCTTATTTAGATTGCTTATCCACCCTACTAGTTTCCCTTCTGTTTGATTAATTATAGCTATTTTTCTCAGTTTCCCCACAACCTTCCCCGCTGCTCCAAGTAATAATGCTTGTTTAACTGTCTCAAACTCATTTCCATGGAGTAGACTCGATGCTCCTATTCCTGCTGCTGTTGCGCCAACAAGGCCCACTAATGGCATTGAGGATAAGCATACCCCTGTACCTGTACCAAATCGGATAAAAGCTCTAACGAATGTATCATCTTGTTTATTGCCTTCTTCTTCTAATGCTTTTTTCCTTGCCTTTAAAGTGTCTAATTTTTTATTTTGTTCAGGAGTTAAATGATTATTTACTTCCAGTAAAGCTATTTCTTGACGTATGCTGCGATATTCCTTATTAAACCATTCACTTACCCATCCCACTCTAGGCACTTCAGTAGGGTCTAACTGCCTGAGTTTTTCTTGATACTTAAACAAGTCATTATAGAGCTTAGGCTGCTCGTTCATACGATCTGCACAAGCTTTCCGCATTCCTTTTGTATCTCCCAATTGCTCTTGTGTTGCCTTGGGAAGATGCACAAAGAGCGCATTGAGCGCACAATCGTTTTTTGTATGATCTAGTTGTTCATATTGTTTTATTTGTTCTGGTGTAAGATTAAGGGGGTTCAATATGGTCTTTTTCTCCATTTTTACCACGTATAAGATGTAATAGAATAGGGTCACTTGATGGATGATCTGATGTTTTACATATGAGCGCTCCAGCCTCATTATAAATATGGACGGATAGCTTCAAGGTTGTTGCCATGGCTAAAACATGCTCTATAGTCAATGGCTCACCTTTTTCAAGTTGTTGGATTGGTTTTTTAAGTTCTTTATTGACTTTTTGGTTCGACTGAGCTTTTTTTGGAGGTTTGGGCTGGTCAGGGGAAGAGCCTTCTTGTTTCTCTGGGTGTTTATTGTGCTTTTCATCACTGTTTATATCTTGAGGCTTCTGTTTATTTTCTTCTAGTTTTTGTTGTTCTGCTGCTAGGTTTGCTTTTGCTTCTGTTATTTTTTGGTCTTTTTCTTGTTTTTTAATGTTTTTATATCTTTCCACTCCTTTTTTTTCTAGCTCATTCAAAAAAGCTTGATTTTCTTCATTTACCTTTTTAAAAAGTTGTTCATTTACCCAGTTTGCTCCATAACTAACTCCAGAGATGATTTCGTCATTGATTTTTTGAATAGCATCTCCACATAGGTATTCCTCAAGCTCACTAACTAAATTTTCAGGGGTAGAAGGTCCTAGATTGGAGAAATTTCCCCTTATTTGCTTGGTAGACCTATCTGGTGGTCTGAAATCGGTGAGATCCTTTACTTCCGCTATAATGACCTCTCCTTCATTGTCTATAGGAGGTGGAGCAGCCATAGTCATGGTTTGGTTGCTGCTGGTAATAGGTGCTTGTATTTCTTGGTTTGTTTGTTTTGATTGCTCTATTTGGTTTTTATAAGTGTCAATACGTTTATTAAATGCTTCAATAAACGTATTGGTCAGGGGGGCGATTGTATCGCTTTTATCACTGCAAGATTTCCGCAATACGTTAAGCACACCTACGCCTACTACAACCTCTTTGGCGCCTACTTTAAGGTCTTCGGAATAGACCGTATTATACATGGTTCCCTTTCCGATTTGTTTAAACACCTCATTGGCAGGATCCGACTTCAGCATATGATCTAATATCTTCTGGGCTTCTCCTAAGAAACATTGTTGCCAGGCGCTATTTTGCTGATCCCTATCTAATTTTAGAGCATTAGTGATGAGCTCATTGGTTGTAAATGCCTTAGTTAACTCTTGCCTTACTACACGTCTTATTTTTTTAGCTTGTTGTTTTACCCATAATTCATCAGCAAGACATTCAGACGTTTTTTCTATTAGTTCTCCCATAGCACGCTGCTTCAATTGGGTAGTTAACGTATCTTTAATAACTTGCTTGGGAGCTTTTTTACCTATTGCTGTTTTAATGGTTATATCCTTAAGGCTCTTACCACTAAGTATATCCTTTGCAGCCTGTTTCGCACTTAGCATGCCTTCTTTCACCGATTCTGCTGTAGTTTTAGCACCTTTTATGGCCTCTTTTGCTACATTAATTCCATAAGACGCAACAGCTATCACGATCTCTATTCCTTTTTGGAGCGCCCATGCCCCCCAATCGAAACTGCCTTTAAAAGCGGATTTGATCGTAGTGACCACATCATTTATCCCATTTTTTATCAATGACATACCCAATTGAACGCCTCCATAAGCAGTAAGCAAACACCCTACTGCGATCTGACTCAGGCTAATCAAGGCCATAGAGATGATGCTAAACAAAGGGTAAGGAGGTACTTTTTTTATGGTAAATAGGTCAGATAACCCTTTTAAACCTACTTCACGAATGGCTTTACCATGTGCAATAGCAGCATTAGAATCCTTAAAAGTGGAACTCAAAGATTGATTGGTTAGTGCAACATTATCTAGTCTCTTATTCCTAGTTGCACCTGAGTCACGTAACACTTCAAGCGCCTGCTGGATGTATTTTTCTTGTTGGGAAACAATGTCTAAATCATTTTGTATAGCTATTACGGTATCGGTGTTTGCTTTTCCATGGCCTACAAGCCCATGGAAAGCCATAAGATTAGGACGATAGAGGGTGTAGATAAGGTTTTTTGCTGTTTCTAATGCTTGGTAAGCCTCCCTTTGATTATCTCCTTTATTTTCTTTACAAGATAGCAGCGCACGCGCCTTATTGTAACGGCTATGTAGACTAAAGATGAGGTCTAATTGAATGGCTCGATCATAGCATATATCGGCATCTTTTTCTATACCCTTAGAGCGTAACTTATTCCCTTTAAGGGTGTAAAAATAGGGATTCTTAATCAACTGGTTTGCATGGGCATCCTTGGAAAATTGAATGGCAAACTCGTCATCAAATCTTTGGAATATCGGAAGCGTATCTTGAGAGGAATAGTCTTCTTCTCCAACATGTTGCGCCTTCAACCAAATACCCCAACGTTCTTCTACTGCTTTTCTCTCAAAGCTACCCCAATCATATTTTTCAGCTAAAGCGGATCGATTTGGCTTAAAGGGCGCACCGCTCTGCAAGCAGGACAATAGGGAACTGGGTAGCATCGGATGGGCCGATTGAAAATCTTCCAGTAGTTTGTTTCTATAGGTTGACCTAAATGCATCTTTTTTTGAGGAGAGATCTGCATCGAGTTGGTTGCTATAGGGTATCTCATCACCTGAAAATAAGTTATGCCACTCTTTCTTAGACTGCGCAATCGATTTTTGAAATTGCTCATCTATGATACTATCGGTAAACCTTGTCTTTAGCATTTGATCCCATGCTGGTAAGATTGTTGCTGCTTGATCTATACTCTGACAATCGGCAGCACTGGGTAGATACTTATTGATTAGAGTACAAGCATGCTCGAGTAGTGCGTCTTGTGCCAATGTTTTTTTTGCACCTTCAAGGGCATGCTGGGTAGCCTTTATCTCTTTGGCCTGCCTTGCTGCTTTTAGGTCTTCTAAGCTGCTGCCATCAGGGTTACTTAGTATAAGCTGAGCCATTCCTTTTTTGCCTGAACGAGCAGTTCTGCCTACATTTTGTAGTTCTACACGGTTAGTTTCTGGTAAAAAAGTGATGGCTACATACATACCACCCTTATCTTCTACTTCCTGAGAAGTTTTTAAATCAGTCCCACGGCCTGCTATATTGGTGGCAAGTATAATTTCTCCACTATTCACCTTATCATCTTTTAAAGGCGTAACACCTGTATAAGAAAAGACCTTATTAGGGTCATAATGGGCTTTGAGTTGCGTCTCTAGGTATTCTGCATGCCCGTATACATTGACAGATGGCCAATACCGCTCGGCCTTGTTTAGCATGGTGCAGTAAGTGGTATAGAATAGCTGGAAACCAATCTTTCTCCTCTACTAATATCGGTCTAAGCTCTTTGCATAGGTAAGGCGTATGGCTGTTGTCTTGAATCTTAGTGCGTTGATAGGGCGGAATTACTACAAAGTCTACACCGTAAAGTTCTTCTAGAAAAGAGCGGGTAGCCGATTCGCCTAGTGTACCGGTTAGACCATAGATCGAGTTCCCATAGCGTTTGAAAAAACCTATATTTGAAAAATAATTCGTGGATATGCTTTCGGGGTCTACCGATAGCCTTTCTTTCATCTGTAAGAATTGGCATAAGCCATTGCTCCAAACTAGGTTGTGCTGTAATATCCCTGTTTCATTGTATTGAACTGGGACAATCCTGTTGTCTCCTGAGACAATATAATGTTTCTTTATTTCGTAATCGAATAGCGCACTTAGGCAATTTTTAATCCAACTAGGGAGCTGGATTCGGGAAAACTGGCGCAGATGATCTGGAATATCTAGAATCGGTGCACGTTGACTCCATGGTAGGTTATGCAGTTCTTCAGCAAGTTTATCTCGGCGTTGTATATCCTCTTGAGCAGTACCGCCTTCATCTTTAATAGATTTTATTTTTTGCTCCGCTTGAGCAATCTCAGATCGCTTCTCGAAATGTTCTTTGTATTCTTGGGCTTCGGTAGAGTCTAAATTTCTAAGAAGTTTCTCTAGGTATACTTTAGTCATTCTAGTGATAAAGGCTCTTTTGTCTTCTTTTATAGGTATGATACTTTTATCAGTGGTGATATCGGTATCTGGACTTATGGAGTCTTTTGCAGTAAAATAGACTGTCCCCTTATACTCGAACATATGGTCTTTAATCCATTGCATATGGTGCCAGATGGTACCTAAGGGTAGCTTTAGGTGATCCATACCTGGATGGCTCAAGCCAAGGCGTACGCTATGGGAACGGTTATCAAACAGAAGACTGTCTACTTCATCTACCAACACTATATCATAGCCACGGTTGCCTCTAGTATTTTCTCCTAAAAATTCTTGTCTTAAAATATCTGCCTGAAAATCACTAGCCGTTCCATATACAATTTGACTGTTATAGACAGCTACTTTGTTGCTCGATGGGCTGTTTTCTGATACGCTTAAGTTGAGTAGTTGAAAAAAGGTACTTTTTTCTTTTACTTCTGGTATAGAAAGCTCAGTAGAGGTAGTGATTACATCTACTTGTTTGCCTTGTAAGCCATGAATAGCTGCCAACATGGCCACAATCAAAGATTTTCCCTCACCTGTATTGATTTGAGCCAAACGACCTTTATCATAAGCAGGATGTAAAAGCATTAATAAGGCTAAAAGTTGCGTAGGCCTAGGGCTAAAGGGATAGTGTAGCTTCACGGCATGCTGTACCCCTGCTATAAGTTCTATTTCTAGGCCTGGCTGGTAGTTGGATTGAACATAGGTGGCCCACTCTTTTATTTCTCCTTTGTTCCATTGTGAAATAGGCTTTTCTTTAAAGAGTAGAGCGGAACTTTGCAACATCCGAGAGGGAGATTGGTAAGATGCTTCAATAGAATCATACTGTTTTTTTAACTGTTCATAGGCAGCTGAAGGGGTGGATGGCTCTTCGACTGCTACATGAGGAGGGTCAGTTGGCTCCTGAATAGAGTCGATAATTTTATTTTTATCCTGTATCAAAACTTCGTAATTGGAAGCTGAAATTGGTTTTAATGCATTTATATCAGATAAATCTACATTTTGATTAGTAGCATCTTTTAGCGTTTTTAACTCTTTTTCTTCTTTTTGCATCGAGCCTATTCGGTTGTAGTGTGCTTCTACCTGATGCCATGTGACAGGGGCCGAAGCAGCAAGACGAAGAAGGGTAGAAAGGGTGGAAGCGCCAAGGGGTGTAGTTGGTGACATAACAGAAACGCGTTCCGAAGCGGCAGCAGATTTTTTAGATGATATGGTTAGATTAAGCAGATCAAAGAGTGGTTGGTGTTCTCTAACGTCTGCTAATCTTTGGGAAAGTGTGACATGAGATTGCTGCGCTTGAAGGGAGCGAATCGCTGTAAACATAGCAGCAACTAGATGGTCTTTTTGAGCCTTTTGTAGGAGTTGGCCCCTATCTAGGCTAGGGTAAAGTAGGGTAAGCAATCCATAGCATTGATCCGGTGTAAGAGGTGCTCCTTGTATCAAGGTTGCAGCATGCTCCGTTACCGCAATCAATTCCATCAATAAAGTCTCTTGGCTGGCAAGCTTGGGTAGATGATGCTGTACATAGCCTGCCCACTGGCCAACTGCTTTTTTGTTCCATTTTGAAATAGGATCATACTTAAAGCCGTAAAAAGATACTGTATCAGCTGATTGTAGAAGGCAGGAAGGGGAATGGTAACAATTATCTATGCTCTGTTGTTTTTGTTGCAATATGTTGTAGTCCATGATACGAGGAATAGCTAAAAAATCACTACGTTTTCCATACACTATATTGCTTTTACAACTGGATGAAGGATCCATGCTATCTCTTTTTGTAGCAGTTAGATCAAGTATTTTAAAGAGAGGCAGGTAAGATGAGATCGCTGATTCTGATATAGGCCATTCCTTAGAATCGGTTACCAACGATACCTGACCATTTTGTAAGGCACAAATAGCCGCTAAGAAAATTATGACCAAGGGATCTTTTGAACGCTGGATTTTAGACTGCTTATAGAAGGGGAAGAGCGCACTCAATAGATCTAAATATTGGCTTTTTGTCAGGTGCGTGCTATTAGATAGAGTAGCCGCTTGGTTAATTCCGGTAATAATTTCTGATATACTATGAGTGCCAAAGAGGCTTGATCCCTTATGCTTTATCTCTTTTGACCACGTGGTTAAGGCTGATCTTCTACATGGGTCTAATGGTTTATTGTCAGAGGTACGTAAGATAGGTTTCAACTTAGAAAGGTTATCTAAAACTTCTTTATAGAGGCTATAATCAGAAAAATTTGTGGCATCTTCTTGCGATAAGTATTGTATCTTTAATCTAATTGGTTTTTGATTTTGTTCTAATTTTAATAGGTCTACTTCTAGGATCTTGATTTGTTTTAATAACGCTGCTGACGAGGCTTCATAAGATTCTTTTTTTACTTTATAGCTGGTTTTTAAATTTGATCGTGTTTTCGATAATGTACTCAGGTTGCCTTGTAATTGTGCTAATTTTGATGGCTCTTCTGATTGATTGGTTGGTACGGGTGGGGGGGTAGCTGCATCCTCTTCTGCTTTCTTCCCTAATTTTTCTTCTAATTTTTTGACCGCTTTTTCTGATTTTTTTAAATTTTCCTCGTTTTCTTTTTCTAGCTTATCTATTTCTATACTCAGCGCTTTTTCTTCTACTTTTAATGCGGCTGACCTGTTTTTATAAGCCTGCTTTTTGATATTAAAACAGGTAGATAAATCCGAGCGCTTTTCTTCTACTTTTTTAATATCTTCTCTTAATGTACGCGCTCTAGTTTCTAAGATAGCTAACTCTTTTTCATAGCCATTTATTACTGAAACTAACTGATCCTTAATAACTGGTTTTAAATTTTCTACTACCTGTTGGGTTAATATTTTTTCTATAGTTGTCTTTTTTAGATAGTGGGAAGATGGGAGGGTATGACCTTGTGAGTGGCATGTATATAGCATAACAGGGCCTGGTTCAAAAATCTTCTCTATCAACGCTTCTACACTATAGGGTTGTCCAGATTGGGATAGCTTGTCGGTGATCAATTGGCCAGCTTTAGCTATCCATTGGGAAGGCGCTTCTTCTGCTAATTGCTTGAAAACGGAATCAGTGATCTCTTCTTTTATCTGGTAGTTATAAATAAATTCTAGGAGCTCTATAAAGGTAGAAGGGTATTTAACGATCGATTTATTACAGGTATAGACAAAATCCTCTAAAGATTTTGCAATTGCTGGGTCCTGTTTAATCCGATTATAAAGAATAGGCGCTATGGAATCAGATGCATTGGAATCTATCTTAGATAGATGCATAAGAGACAATTCGCAGCGAAGAGAAGTAAGCCATTGATAAGCTTTACTTTTGGATAGGGCTATGGGAGAAGCTTTCTCATAAATGATTGAAGATACAATTAATTCCGGAACCTTTCGCTTGGATATAAGCTCTAAAAAGCCGAGTAAAGATGGGAGATCATCCTCTTCTCCTATGGATAACAATAAGTTGGGGATAAAGGATGGACTTAGATGCGTACGGGACAACGCATCAGTTAACTGGCTACAAGCCTCTGGTGAGGAGGCAAATTGGGGAAGATTGTTTACCTGGTCTGATAGCCAGTAATGTTTTAGATAGATCACTTTATCGGGTTGTTCTCTACATACCATGTCATAGCCTATTTGACCCGTAACTGAAACGATTTCAAGGATATGGGTTAGCTGCAGAAGGGTAAGGTTAGCACTTTTCTTGGCTTCCCATAGTGCATTAAGTAATTCTATTTGTTGATCTCTTGGGTAGCACTGGCTAAGATTGGTCCAATGGTTGCTGAAGTGCTGTAGGGTAATAGGATTGGTCTTACCAGATGGATCTTGAATAAGCTCTTGCACTAGACTACGAACTAGCCACTCTGAACTAGGATAATCTTTTATAATATCAGAATAGAGCTGACCACCATAGATAAGATGGTCTATAAAGCCATTTTGGACCGAAGAAGGAGCTCTTTGTATAAGGTTAGCTGTCTCTCTAAGAAATAACAGGTATGCACTCGGAGCTAGGTGAAGGCTATAATAGGTCAACAAACGGGTAAGGGGGGATGGAGTAGATAAAAGAGACGCTTTAACGGAGTAAGCACTAAAAAGGTTATCTAGACTAGCTGCTTTTCTTAAAGGTGAAGGATGGAGTGTAGGGTCTAAATTGGATAAGTCCTCCAGGCTAGAAGAGGAAAACATAGAATCCGTACCCCCAAAATCGGAGTCCTCCGATAATTGATCTGAGTCCTCTTGGCAATCGCCGTTGGATAGGCCGCTGTCACTACTTGTGCAAAAAGTAGGGAGCTGCTTGTAGTGGCTTACAGAAGAAGGAGGGGATGAGCTGGCACTAAGGGGAAGAGCGGGATAGATGATAGGGATTGGGCACTCATCTGAAAAAGGGCTAGCTTCTTCAGTAGGTGAGTTTGTAAATAAAATTGTGTAAATGCTTATTATTAACTAATCTAACGGATTAAATCGTTAGTTATAAATGAGTCATAAGCAATGGAACAACAACAAATAAATATAGATCCAAATCTACTAAATGAATTGTCGAAGTCTATTAAGAGTGAAAAAGATTTAGCTATTCTCAGCAAGCAACTATTAAAAATCACGGTAGAACGTGCTATGGATGCAGAATTAGAGGATCATCTTGGCTATGAAAAGCATGCTATAGAAGGCAGGAACACGGGAAATAGCCGTAATGGTTACTCTCCTAAGCGATTAAAGGGTGATTTTGGCGAAATGGAAATTAATACGCCACGTGACCGAAACAGCACGTTCGATCCTCAAATCATTCGCAAAGGGCAAACTCGCTTCACTGAATTTGATGAACAAATTTTGGCTCTTTATGCTAGAGGGATGACTACCAGAGATATTTCAGATACATTCAAAGAGCTGTATGGTACAGAGGTATCACACAGTTTAATTTCGAAAGTAACTGAATCTGTTATTGAGGAGATTACTGTTTGGCAGAATCGTCCATTAGAAACAGTATATCCCATATTGTATTTAGATTGTATCGTTATCAAGTGTCATCAAGATAAACGCGTAATCAACAAATCAATTTATTTGGCATTAGCCATTAATTGTCAAGGGCAAAAAGAATTACTTGGTTTGTGGATAGCAGAAACCGAAGGTGCAAAATTTTGGCTCTCAGTATTAACTGAGTTAAATAATCGTGGCATTAAGGATATTTTTATTGCTTGTGTTGATGGATTAACCGGATTTCCAGATGCTATTAATACAGTATTTCCAAAAACCAAAATTCAGTTATGCATTGTTCATCTTATTCGTAATTCGTTACGTTATGTACCCTATAAGGACATGAAGTCCGTCGCATCGGATCTTAAAGTTATTTATCGCGCTATTTCTCTTGAGCAAGCGGAAGAAGCACTTCTTATTTTTAGTGAAAAATGGGATAAAAAATATCCAGCTATTAGTCGTTCATGGCATAAAAATTGGAGCAACATTATAACTATTTTTGACTATCCTGATGAAATACGAAAAATTATTTATACGACCAATGCCATTGAATCACTCAATAGCGTTATTAGAAAATCTATCAATAACCGTAAAATTTTTCCTAATGACCAATCTGCATTAAAAGTAGTATATTTAGCCATACAGAAGGCATCACAAAAGTGGACTATGTCTTTACATGATTGGAGAGCGGCTCTGAATCGATTCGCTATCGAATTTGAGGGAAGATTCTCCTAAAAAACGGCACTTACACAAAATAATTTACAGGCTCATTTTCCACAGATTGGCTGGTGCTGGAGAGGGCGGTGGTTTCTTGCTCTACACTTTTTTTCAAAGTCACTTCTAACTCTAAATTAGATATAAACTTATTATATAGAACCTTGGTCTCATCTAAGAATGATTGGTGATGTATTGCTTGCTTTTTGGAGGCCAATTCTTCTACAAATGCAAGGGAGCGTGCAGCCCGCTCTGCTCTTTTCCTTTGTGAATAGGCTTTCAACGAGGCTTCCTCCTGCATAAGATTTTCCTCTAGAACCTTACGCTTGCTTGTTAGCGCTGCTATCTCTTCCTGTTGACGACGAAACTTATTCCTATTTTTTTGCTCTTGTTGGAGTTGCTGTTGTGCTATTAATCTGCAATTCCCATGTTGTGACATATGAGCACAACATGGCTCACAATTATCCTCAGGACAGGGGTCACCGCAAAAAACACAATGCCAGATAGGCCTATTACAATTACAGCCTCCACTTTTTAAACCGAGTGAACCTATATATACTATAGGACTATTCTTATTCATGGATAAGAGATGGATATGATATGACTGATAAGAGGGAGATTTAGTGACAAAATCTTCTAGACGACAGCCTTTTTCAAATCTAACAGCTGCTACATAGGAACGACTTAGCCCGGGAAAACGATTATCGTAAACCATGGCTTGATATCTATCTCCATCGGGTGATAGCACAATTCTGTAACCTGGAGATTTTATAAAAGTATAACTGAAGGGTGCTATTTCTGAGGAAGGTGTAGTACCACTAGCTAGATGGGCTGCTGAATCAGTTTCTAATAAAGGATCTTCTTGAGTTGATGATAATGCACTAAATTCACCAATACTAGGAGAAGCATGGTTAACCTTACAAAGGGTAGAAGAAGCTGATAAAGCACGACTAGAAGTGTGCCAAGAACCAATCTTACCTATACGTAAATAACATGGATTACCACAACTTGTTAAGAACTGGCCTAACAATAATATACGCGCAATCAGACGCTTACATGGAAAATAAACCATGACTTTTTATTCAAGTAAACTATAGCGCGCAGATAGCATCTATAAACAAACTAGTAAATAAAATAGATTTTTCAATTGAAAAACTTTTTTATAACCTAATTTTATTATTTTATAAAAAATTAGCGTAAAATACAATACAAAATGAAGTCATTACAATATACCATTAAGATTTCTATTAAAAATTTTCTTTCATTTTTAGAAAAAGATTAAGAATTGCTAATGTTATATAGATATCTTATACTTCCGTTTTTATTCAAAATAGTTTTATTAAGATGGAGTGTAAATATTGTAGATCCTCTAATTACCGTAAAAATGGTTGTACAGGTGGTATTCAACATTATAATTGTAAAGAGTACCAGCGTAATGAGACAGCACGTCAAGGCAATGCCTATAGTACAGAAATACACTTTAAGGCGTTAAGGCTATATCTTGAAGGTCTTAGTTTTAGGTCGATAGGAGGTATTTTAGGCGTTAGTAACGTAACCGTTTTAAAATAGGTATCTATTCAGCTGTATGGTACAGACTACCCCTAAAAATAGGAAAATGGCACCTTTTTCCAAGGGCGTTTGATTTTTTGGTTACTTTTTTATCAAGCAAAAAGTAACTTAAAAATTCCTTACTTTTACCAGGAAGTGGTTTAATGCGTTGGCTACCCACCCACGGCTACTTTTTTATTAAGAAGAAAGTAAGGTATAACTTCGTTATTGTTTTCTGGCATCTAATCCCCAGTAAAATTTTTCACGTAATACATCAAAAATAGTGGTATGGCCAAACTGGACCAACTTCAATGAAAAGGGAGCCTTTTTAACCACAAACGGTTGTTGAATAGCTACAGGAAACGTTCTTCCATCTGTGGAAACCAGCATCCCTTTATTACAACTTCTAACTACAAAACGTAGCAGAGCTGTATCGGGCACAACCAATGGACGTAAGGCCAAATTATGTGGACTTATAGGAGTAATGACCAGGCTATTGGAGTGGGTCAACATAATAGGGCCCGAGCAACTCAGCGAATAAGCCGTAGAACCGGTAGGTGTAGCAACAATCAACCCATCTGCTCGATAGGTAGTAATAAATTGTTCATCTATATAGGCATCAATGGTTAGTAAGTTAACCCTATCACGCTTAAGCAACGCCACTTCATTAAGCGCAAAAGAAATAGGAATAGCTGAGCTATATAAAGCCAAGAGGCTTCGCTCTTCTAAGATAAAGTTGCCCTCAAAAAAACCTACTAACCCAGCAATGGCTTCTGTATGAGTTGCCCTAGTTAAAAATCCTAAATTACCTGTGTGCACACCCAGTACAGGAATCGCATTATCTTTAAGATAATGAATGGTTTCTAAAAAGGTTCCATCTCCACCTAAACTTATAATCAATTCCAAACCTAGCTGTAAATGTAACTGCTCTAAATCGAAAACGGATAGCGGGCTCAGAAAAGTAGTAGATACATGGAGTAACGCTGCTAAAGTACTAGAAACCATTACCTGCTTTTGGTACGTTTCTGCTAAAGAGATGATCTCTTCTAAAAATGCTAGGCTAACTGGACAAACTTTTCTGCTATGTATGGCAATCGACATGTAGCTATTGCATGGTTAAGGATCTTAAATACCACATAACAAACAGCTAAAATAAAATCTAATGTTAATGTAGAGTTAAGTTGTTAAAAAACTACGCTGCAAATAAGCCCAAATTTACCTTAATAATTTGAATAATGCACCTTCTTATAAATATTGTATTTTATAATCACTTTTATTTGGAATAGTGATTTTTCGACAGAAGAAATAAAATATTGGCTTGGTCAAGGTCTAAATATAAATGCATAGCATAAAAGCAACAGGGCTGAGTCTATTAATAGACGGAAGCTATATTATCCCCTCTTCTCTATTCCCGTATAATAATATACAAATCTTCTTTCTCTCGCTTCATATAATATTTTTCACGAGCAAGTTGCTCTAAAAAATCAATATTATGCACAAGTGCTTTTTTTTCTTTTTTGATCTGCTGAATCTGAAGGGTGTAATGGGTAATATCAGTTTGCAACTTTTGACAGCGCTTGTACAATTTGTATTGCTCAAATACATTTTGATCATCAAAAAAGAGCATCCATAGCGCAAACAAGATGGTTGCAATAAAGTAGGGGTCTAAAAAGATGCTTTTAATGCGCTGAATTTTATTTCTATAGTTCATCAGAAGCCAAAAATGTTAAAAAATAAACCACACCCCTTGCAAAAAGCATCTATTCTAGCTGTAAGTTGCTTTTTACAAGGGGCTTGATTGGCTACTTTTTGACCAAACAAAAAATAAAATAAATAAAGGGGGCTATTCTGTATCAGAAGGCATAGCAGACGGAGCATCAGCAACCGTTTCAGTTTCAGTTACTGCTGCTTCTTCTACAACAGGAGCGGCACTTTTCTTTCTTCTTCGACGGGTTACCTTAACGACCTTGGCATCTTTTGTATAGATATCGTTGTAGTCGACCAATTCAATCATACACATAGCTGCATTATCTCCCGCACGATTGGCCAACTTAATGATGCGTGTATAGCCGCCTGGACGTTGTTCAATTTTTTCAGCAATCTGATTGAATAGTTCTTTTACAGGTTCTTTATCCTGAAAGTGAGAAAAAACCATTCTTCTTGAATGCGTAGTATCCTGCTTTGCTCGCGTAAGAATAGGCTCAATAAATGAACGCAATACCTTCCCTTTAGCCAAGGTGGTAATGATACGCTTATGCATAATGAGCGACTTAGATAAATTCATAAGCAGTGCTTTTCTGTGACCTGCAGGCCTACCCAGCCGGTTAACTTTGTTTCTATGCCTCATTGATTTGTACAAATACGCCTTTTAACTAAAATATACAATATACTTTAACTTTAAATAAAAATTATCCATCTAACTTATAACCAGAAAGATCCATGCCAATTTTTAAATTCTTTTCTGCTAAAAGTTGGTCAATCTCATCACGTGACTTACGGCCAAAGTTTCTAAACTTCATATTATCAAAGTCTTTTACCGTTACAAGATCTTCTAAAGTTTCAATGCCTGCTGATTTAAGACAATTTAAAACGCGGGAAGAACACTTTAGCTCACTAATATGGGTTTTAAGATTCCTTTGCATGGCTATGGTTTCTTCATCTAACATCTGAACAGCTTCATCATCTGGTGATTGGATCACAATCTCCTGACCAGATAGCAAATTAAGATGTTGAATCATTAACTTAGCGGCTTGCCTAATGCTTTCCTCAGGCGTAATGGAGCCATCGGTCTTTACTTCAAAGGTCAATTGCTCATAATCTGTGCGCTGCCCAACACGCATATTTTCTACACGATATTGTACACTTACAATAGGAGAAAAGATGGCATCAATAGCAATACGATCTAAAGTTGGATCCTTTGGTTTATTCTCCTCAGCTGAGAGATATCCCCTATGCTTGACTATATGAAGCTCTATATCAAAACTGGTCGATGCATCAAGCCTACAAATCAATAAATCTGGATTTAAAACCTCAAAAAAAGGCGTGGCTTTAGCAATATCTCCTGCACGAAATTCAGGTTTATTGACCTGAACCGAAATAATAGAATCACCGCCTTCTGCAATTTTCTTTAAACGAACCTGCTTGAGATTTAAAATGATCTCTACCAAATCTTCTTGTACACCTTCAATGGTAGAAAATTCATGACGGATGCCAGGAAGTTTAATGGAAACAATAGCATACCCTTCTAGGGAAGATAATAATACCCGCCTAAGGGTATTACCAATAGTAGTGCCATACCCTTTTTCAAGTGGACGAAAACTAAAAATGCCATGTACGGGATCAACCTTTTCCACAAATATCTTCTCGGGCATTTGAAATGCTAATGACGACATATAGAATCTTTATTTGATTTAAAAAGAAAACAATAGAAGCACTATTTAGAATGGAGCTCCACAATACTTCGTTCATTAATTTCTTCTGGTATTTCAGAACGCTGCGGAAAAGCAAGAAATTTCCCTACCATCAATGCTGCATCCCATTCCAACCAACTATATTTATTAGATGGATTACTGGCTACATTATTAACAATCAAAGCCATTTTCTCTGCTTTCTTGGCAATGCCTATTATTTCCCCAGGCTTTAAGGTATAAGAAGGAATATCCACTATTCCACCATTAACGGTAATGTGCCCATGGGATACCATCTGCCTTGCTTCCCCGCGTGTAGTAGCAATACCTAGTCTATAAACGGTATTGTCTAAACGGGCCTCTAGCCGTTGAAGAATGACTTCACCGGTAATACCTTTGCTTTTAGCAGCTTTTTCGCAAAGGTTCTTAAACTGACGCTGCAATAACCCATAGGTATATTTTGCTTTTTGCTGCTCTACCAATTGAAGTCCAAACTGAGAACGTCTTTTACGCCTTTTACCATGTTGCCCCGGCGGATAATTTTTCTTTTGCAACACTTTATTAACAGACGAACCAAATATCGAACTATTATATCTTCTTGCAACTTTTGCTTTTGGACCACGATATCTTGCCATACGCTATTTTCTTCTAATATAAAATATAACCTGCACCATTTATGGGCGCCTACGCTTAGGAGGCCTACAACCATTGTGGGGAAGGGGTGTAACATCTCTAATGGAAATTACTTCTACAGAATGTTCTTGAAGGGCACGAATGGCTGATTCACGGCCAATCCCTGGCCCCTTTACAAATACATTCACCCGTCGTAAACCCAACTCATAAGCAGCTTTTGCACAGTCGGCTGATGCCATTTGAGCCGCATATGGCGTGTTTTTTTTAGATCCCTTAAAGCCCATCTTACCGGAAGAAGACCAAGCAATCACTTGACCGGCTTCATTTGTTATCGAAATAATAAGGTTATTAAAAGTAGCTTGAATATGAACCTGCCCCTCTTTACCAACCTTTACAACCCTTTTTTTAACTTTATTTTTTCCCGTATTTTTCATAGTAATTTTCTATAAACTTTCTTTCAAAGAAAGGAAAAACATGCACTAAAAAACAACCTTTACTTGGTAGCTTTCTTTTTATTTGCAATGGTTTTAGGCTTTCCTTTACGTGTCCTGGCATTGGTTTTGGTCCGCTGACCACGAACAGGTAAACCCATTTGATGCCTATGGCCTCTATAACACTTAATCTCAACCAGTCGTTTAATATTTAAACGAATCTCTGATTTTAAGTCTCCTTCTATTTTATATACACCACGAATGGCCATCCTGATGGCTTTTAACTCATCATCTGTCCAAGTGGATACACGACGATCTTTATCCATTTGAACCGCCTCAAGAATTTTATTTGCAGAACGCCTGCCAATCCCATATATATAGGTAAGCGCAATCTCGCCCCGCTTGTTATCTGGAATGTCTACACCTAATACCCTAGCCATATTCTACCCTTGTCTTTGTTTAAATTTAGGCTGCTTCTTGTTGATCACATACAATACACCCTTTCGGCGTACTATCTTGCAATCAGCGCTCCTTTTTCTAACAGATGTCTTAACTTTCATAATGAACCTAACTATTCAGTTGTTTTATATCTGTGCACTATCCTAGCTTGCGTTAAATCATAAGGGGTTAATTCCATCCTAACCGAATCACCGGGAAGAATCCTAATATAGTTTTTACGCATCTTCCCAGAAATATGGGCCCTAACGATATGGCCATTTTTAAGGGCAACCTTGAATACTGCATTTGGTAATGCTTCTTGTACTATTCCACCTTGCTCAATAGGAGGTATCTTAGCCATATTAATTTTATCTAATCCTACTTTATTTCACTTTGCTTGATCTATCTTGTATACGCTTTACTTTAACTAGCAGCTACATGATAATAAAAAACAAAGGCCCGTTCGGGGCTAATATACTAAATTTATTGCGAATACGAGCAGATTTCTTTCGAAACAAAATTCAAAAAAAATCTGGTATTTGCTATTTCACTAAAAAAATTACTGCACCCTAGCTCCTTTGTTAATAATGAGTTCATATCGACGCATCAACAAATAACTTTCAATTTGCTGAAGGGTTTCTAACATGGAACTGACCATAATCAACAAGGAAGTTCCTCCGTAAAATCTGGAAAACTGTAGACTTAAACCAGCCATACAAGCGAAAGCAGGCAGCACAGCAATAATGGCTAAGAAAACAGCACCTGGCAGGGTTATCCTATCCAAGACACCATCTAAAAAACGGGCGGTTGCATTGCCAGAGGTAACACCAGGAATAAAACTACCCGAACGCTTCATATCTTCTGCTATTTGCACAGGGTTAACGGTAATAGCGGTATAAAAAAATGTAAAAACAATAATGAAAAAAGCAAATAAAAGGTTAAACAACCAACTGGTAATATCTTGTAACATACCACTGATTTGGGCCAACCAAATAAACTTCTCTTTCCAAAGACCTAGCAAAAATGAAATGGCCACAATCAAAAGGTTAGCAAATATAATGGGCATCACACCTGCACTATTGAGCTTAAAAGGTATATATTGACGCTGCCCTCCATATATTGTACTGGTACTTAATTGCTTTGCATATTGAATAGGCACTCTACGGGTGGCTTGTGTAAAGGCTACTAGGGTAAGAACAATTAAAAACAATACAAATAACTCGAATACAAATAAAAACATAGACCTACTGCCCCGGTGCACGGCTTCTTGGTATAAAGCAGAAGGGAAAGAAGATACAATACCTACCATCATCAACATGGTCACACCATTTCCAATGCCTTTATCTGTAATTTTTTCACCCAACCACATGCAAAATAGGGCGCCTGCGGTTAAAATAACAATGGAAATAAAAATAAAAAAAGTGCGACTTATGGAAACGTTTCCACTTCCTGTAGCAATAAATAAATATTGAAAGGATTGAAATATAGCAATAAAAATAGTAAGGATGCGAGAGATTTGGGCAATTTTTCGTTTGCCCATCTCTCCTTCACGCTGTATTTTCTGAATTTTTGGCCAAGCAATGGACAAAAGCTGCATAATAATAGAGGCGGAAATATAAGGGGTAACACCGACTGAAAAAACAGAAACTTGGCTAAGGGAACCACCTAAAAAACTGTCCAGCAAGCCAAAGACGCGTTTTGCATTACCAGAAATTTGGGTTACGTCTATGCCAGGCAAAACAATAATACTACCTATGCGGAAAATGGCCAAAAAGAACAAGGTATTTCTGATGCGAATGCGCAACTCTTTTATCAGAAATATATCCTTAATAACTTTAAATAACTTATTCATATATAGGCAATATAGTAACTTCTCCGCCAAGGTCTTGAATGGCTTGCAAAGCCGTTGCTGAACAACGATGGGCAGCAACAGAAAGTTTAAGGGTTAATGACCCACCGCCTAATAGCTTGTATTTCTCATACTTACCGATTACGCTATGCTTTCTCAAAAAAAGATGATCTATAGAAGATACCTGATACTTCTCGGCCAATGCTTGTAAAGTAGAAAGGTTTAAAGCGGTAAACTCGATGCGACTAGGACATTTAAATCCATACATAGGAATACGCCTTTGTAAGGGTTGCTGCCCGCCTTCAAAACCAATTTTTCTTTTATAACCAGACCTAGACTGGGCACCATTGTAACCACGGGTAGCGGTTCCACCTTTACCAGAACCTTGACCTCTACCTACACGCTTTTTATGCTTTAAAGCGCCTATTGCTGGTTTAAGTGTATGTAATTCCATAAGCAATTATATCTTTTCTGTAACCACTAAATGGTTGATTTTTGCTACCATACCCAATATTTGAGGAGTAGCTTCAACCACAACACGCTTATTGATGCGGCCCAATCCAAGTGCTTTAATGGTAGCCTTTTGGGATTTAGGGCGTTTTATTAAACTACGCACCTGGGTAATTTTAATTTGTTCCATAACAACCTTATCCATTAAAGACTTTATCTAACGAGATGCCACGCTGCTTGGCAATGGTGAATGGATCACGCAATTGCAACAATGCCTTAAAGGTAGCCTTGACCACATTGTGTGGATTAGAAGAACCTTGAGATTTAGACAAAACATTTTTCACACCAACACTTTCTAAAACAATGCGGACACCACCACCGGCAATTACACCGGTACCAGAGGCTGCTGGCTCAATCAATACGTGCCCACCACCATACTTACCAACTGCACCATGCGGAATAGTGTCACGTAAAATAGGTACTTTGATAAGGTTACGCTTGGCCTCTTCTACCCCTTTCGCAATCGCATCTGTTAACTCTTTTGCTTTGCCAAGACCATACCCTACCACACCATCACCATTTCCAACAACTACAACCGCAGAAGAACTGAATCTGCGGCCGCCTTCGACTACTTTGGTAACACGCTTGATGGCTACTACCCGCTCTTCAAGGTTATAGTCACTGGCTTTGAGTTTTCTACCACGTAATATCATATGAACTAAAATTTAAGACCTTTTGCGCGCGCACCCTCAGCCAATGCTTTCACCTTGCCATGGTAAATATAACCAGAACGATCAAATACAATGGTGGTAATGCCCTTAGCTAGTGCTTGCTCAGCAATAGCTTCTCCTAACGCCAATGCGCCAGCAACATTATTTTTACCAATCTTTAACTTATACAGAGAAGAAGCAAGCAATGTTTCTCCCTTGTCATCATTAATAAGCTGTGCATACATAGAAGTGTTGCTCTTAAAAAGAGAGAGCCGTGGCTGCGCCAACGTTCCATGCACACGCTTTCTAATTTTTCTTCTAACCTTAACCCTCCTTTCTACTTTTTTATCCTTTACTTTCATTTTGTTTTACTATATAGGGATACCAAATCGTTCAAAATATATATTTAGAGCTTTTCTTGAAACCTATTTGTCGATGCGCAATTTTTAAGAGAAGCGTAGTCGAGCACCACAGCATACTAAATGTATTTGAGGAGCATAGACAAGCTTCGACACCAAAATGGCGATTAGAAATAGGTTTCAAATCTACTTCTTAGTAGATTTACCCACCTTGCGCCGCACTTGCTCACCTAAGAATCGAACACCTTTGCCCTTATAAGGCTCAACTTTTCTCAAAGAACGAATTTTAGCAGCTACTTGACCAAGCAACTGCTTATCGATGCATGCTAAATGCACCAACGAACTCTTTCCTTTAGGCAATTCAGTCGAAGCAGTTACTTCTTCTGGCAAGACCAAAACGATATCATGAGAATACCCTAAACTTAACTCCAACAAGTTGCCTTGCACATTGGCTTTGTAACCAACCCCAACCAACTCTAAAGTGGACTTAAACCCAACGCTAACGCCTACAACCATATTTTGAATCAAAGCCCTGTAAAGGCCATAAAGGGCCTTAGACTTTTGAGGATCAGCGGGGATGACCTTAACCAATCCTTCGGAAACTTCAACCATAATGGTTGGATCAACTTGCTGCCGCAACACGCCTTTAGCACCTTCAACCTGTACAATCCCACCATCCATTGTGGATACCACAACGCCTGGCGGCAGATTAATGGGTTGCTTCCCTATTCTTGACATTTTTCCTAATATTTAGTAAACATAACAAAGTACTTCACCACCAACATGGACTTTTCGGGCTTCTTTATCGGTCATAATACCCTTAGAAGTAGACAGTATGGCTATACCCAATCCATTGATGACGCTGGGCATAGCCGCAACGGTGGCATATTTACGCAAGCCTGGCTTGCTTACACGTTTCAACTTTACAATAGCTGATTGCTTTGTAAAAACATCATACTTGAGTGCAATTTTAATAATGGGCTGGACGCTATTTGGCTTAGAGACCACCTTATATCCACGAATATACCCTTTTTCTTGCAATACCTCGGTAAGCTTCGCTTTTGTTTTTGAAGCAGGCACTTCTACAACGCTATGTTTGGCATTAATAGCATTTCTGATCCTAGTAAGATAATCAGCTATTGGATCTGTTGTCATAGTAACGATAAGATTAACATAATAATAAAAACAGGATAGCCAGATGACTACCAACTTGCTTTCCGTATACCTGGTAGCTTGCCCTCTAAAGCCCATTTTCTAAAAACGAGTCGGGAGACACCAAATTTTCTAATATACCCACGGGCCCTACCCGTCATGCTACACCTGTTGCGCAATCTAACCGGAGAGGCATTTTTAGGCAGCTTATCAAGTGCCATATAATCACCTTGCTTCTTTAACGAAGCCCTTTTGGCAGCATATTTGGCGACCAAGTTTCTTCTTTTTCTATCTCTTGCTTTGACTGATTCTCTTGCCATAACCTTTTAAATTAATCTTGCGCTACGTTAAAGGGCATTCCTAAAGCTTTCAAGAGCTGAAACGCGGCTTTATTATTCCCAGCAGTTGTTACAAAAGTTATATTCATACCATTGATTTTCAGTACTTTATCAATGCTAATTTCTGGAAATATAATTTGTTCTTGCACCCCTACATTATAGTTACCCTTTCCATCAAAGCCAGTGGTTTTTAACCCCCAAAAGTTTCTAATTCTAGGCAATGCAATAGATATAAAACGGTCCAAAAACTCATACATCAGTCGCCCACGTAAAGTAACTTTTACACCAATAGGCATACCGACTCTAAGCTTAAAGTTAGAAACTGATTTTTTGGCACGGGTAGGTACCGCACACTGTCCAGCAATAGCGGTCAATTCTTCTAATCCAAGTTGGATGAGCTTTTTATTGGATACGCCATCACCTAACCCTTGGTTGATACAGATTTTATGTAGTCTAGGGACTTGCATAGCAGACTTATACCCAAATAGACTCTTAAGGGCAGGAATTACTTCTGCAAAATATTTTTCTTGTAATCTAGGCTTAAACATTGTTTATAAAATTTCCTGTTTTTTTAGCATACCGCTGCAGCCTACCGGCTTCATTGTGCTTTCTGCCCACACGAGTAGGCTGTCCACTTACTGGGTCAAGTAACATGAGATTGCTAATATGGATAGGCGATGGCTGCTTCTGAATGGCCCCTTTAGGGTTTTCAGTAGAAGGCTTTAAATGTCTGGATACCATATTGATACCCTCAACAATTGCACGATATGTTTTGGGAAATACCTTTAAAACAATGCCTGCTTCATTTTTATGTTTGCCTGCCAAAATTATTACACGATCTCCTGTTCGAACGTGAATCTTAAGATTCTGTTGTATTGTTTTCTTCATGCTTTATAGTACTTCATCAGCTAAAGAAGCGATTTTCATAAATTTCTTATCTCGAACTTCTCGAGCAACTGGCCCAAAAACACCTGTCCCTTTGGGCTCATTGTTGTTTTCAATTAAAACAATAGCATTGTCTTCAAAGCGAATATAAGAACCATCTTTTCGTCTTACTTCCTTTCGGGTACGAACGACTACGGCTTTAGAAATGGTGCCCTTTTTAAGTGTACTAGAAGGGTTAGCCGTCTTTACGGTTACTACAATTTTATCGCCAACGTGGGCATACCGCCTACGTGTTCCGCCCAAAACGCGAATGCAAAGGGCAGTCTTTGCGCCACTGTTATCGGCTACTTTTAGTATTGATTCCTGTTGTATCATCTTTATTTAGCTCTTTCTATGATTTCAACCAGCCTCCATCGCTTCTTTTTACTTAAAGGACGTGTTTCCATAATTCTTACTAGATCACCAATGCTACAAGTATTCTCTTCGTCATGCGCCATAAACTTAGTGGCTGTTTTGACAAACTTACCATATACCAGGTGTATGGATTTGGTATCCATTACAACGGTTATGGTCTTGTACGCTTTATTACTGGTGACCCTTCCTATCTTTTCTTTTCTTCTATTTCTCAGCATGGTGATTACAATTCTGATGGTGCTTGAGGCAACTATTCTGAGCTGTTTTTAGTCTTGCAATAGATTTTCTTGTTTCCCTAATTTTTATAGGGTTCTCAATGGGAGAAACCGCATGGGCAAACCTTAACTTTACTAAATAATCCAACGCTTCGTTTAACTTATCGCTGCATTCTTGAGAAGAAAGCAACTGAATGTCTTTATACTTCACAACCTTAAATTTTATACAACCTACCAAACCTTATGCGGCTGGACAATAATCTCTTCGAACTACGAAATTTGCTTTAATAGGTAGTTTATGAATGGCAAGACGCATGGCACGCTCTGCTACTTCCCTAGAAACACCATCTAACTCAAAAAGAATTCTACCAGGTTTCACAACCGCTACAAAAGAATCCGGAGCACCTTTACCTTTACCCATTCTTACCTCAGCTGGCTTTTTCGTTAGGGACTTGTCTGGAAAGATTCTATTCCAAACCTGCCCTTGCCGCTTCATCTCTCTTGTAATCGCAATACGCATCGCTTCAATTTGCCGAGCAGTAATATAGGAAGGTTCTAATGCCTTCAGCCCAAAGGTACCAAATTCTAATGAATTTCCCTTCATAGATAAGCCTTTTATTCTTCCTTTCTGCGTTTTTCTGTACCGTACTCTTTTTGGTTGTAACATCTTAGTTATTCAATGCAAAAATTAATATCGTTAGCCTTCTTTTGAAACGCTAATTTCTGCCGGTAATTTGCACATCAATCCGGTGCTTAAATCCTCACGTACATCTAGTACGCTGCGGTTTTGCGCGCCATGTCTCCTACAAATTCCTCAGCACAAGTGAATTTCAAAAAAAGGCCATTGTAATGGGCCTCTAGCTATTTGCGCGCTCTGGAAGGCGCACTACCCCTCTCCCCTATCCTACTTACTTTACCTGTTGAGCGTTGTACATGATGAACCGCCACATCTCCCCTAGAAATCCAAACTTTAATACCTATTCTGCCATAAATGGTATGGGCTTCAACAGAAGTATAATCTATATCGTTACGAAGCGTATGGAGTGGAACAGAGCCTTCTTTAAATTCGTCTGATCTAGCCATTTCAGCACCATCTAATCTTCCAGAAACCTTCACCTTAACGCCTTGGGCACCGGACCGGATGACTGCAGCTACAGATTGCTTGACTACACGCTTATAAGGCATACGCCCTCTAATCTGCTGTGCAATTTGCAAGGCAACCAACCTAGCTTCTAAATCTGGTTTCTTTACCTCAACAATATTAAGTTCAACCTCTTTTTTAGTCAGCTTTTTTAACTCTTCTTTTACTTTATCGACTTCTGTACCTGACTTACCAATCACAATCCCTGGGCGAGCCGTTCGAATGGTAACGGTAATTTTTTTACCGGCACGCTCTATAAGCACGCTAGCAACGCTGGCTTTAGCCATTCGAGCCTCTAGATAGGTTCGAATTTTTTCATCTTCCATTAATTTCTCTGCATAGGAAGCCTTTGATGCAAACCAACTGGAATCTGGCTTTCGGATAAAGCCAACTCTAAAGCCGACAGGATTAACTTTCTGACCCATTGTAGTATTATTTCGTCTATAGTATGGTTACGTTGTTGGATCTGAAACGACCTCATGTGGGAAATCAGCAAAATTTTCTGCACTATCTACCACAATCACAACATGACTAGATCTTTTTCTAATTCTATGCGCAACACCTCTTGGTGCGGGCATAATTCTTTTGAGCATACCTGCTCTATCTACGGTTATGCTTTTTACAAAAATTGGCACCTCCTCCAAATCAGTGTCATTATTATTTTGCCAATTTGAAATAGCAGAAAGCAAGAGTTTTCTAAGATGAACAGCAGCCTGCTGCGGCTTACTCTCCAAAATAGCCAATGACCTCACTACGCTTCTGCCCCTAATCAACGCTGCTAAAAGTCCAATTTTACGCGCAGATATAGGTAGCTTTCTTAACTTTGCGATTGCCTCCATAGTTCAAATTATCTTTTTTTAGACGTATGGCCTTTAAAATTTCTTGTTAAGGCAAACTCACCGACCTTATGGCTTACCATTGATTCTGTAATAAAAACAGGAATAAACTTATGGCCATTGTGTACCGCAAGGGTATGGCCTACAAAATCTGGTGTAATGGTTGACCGCCTAGACCAGGTTTTGACTACCGTTTTTTTACCGGATTGATTGAGCATATCTATCTTATGCTGTAGATGATGCGCCACATAGGGTCCTTTTTTTATAGATCTACCCATTATTTTTTCTTTTTACTAATGATGAGTCTAGCAGAATATTTATTACGATTTCGGGTCTTTTTACCTTTTGTATACAACCCTTTGGCAGACCTAGGATGGCCACCAGAAGCTTTGCCTTCTCCACCGCCCATTGGGTGATCAACAGGGTTCATCACAACCGCTCGGACACGTGGCCTTTTACCCATCCAACGGCTTCTGCCTGCTTTAGCAATGGTTACATTATCATGATCACTGTTGGAAACAGATCCAATCGTAGCCATACAATAGGCCAAGACCAAACGCCTTTCACCAGAAGGCAACTTAATGGTCACATACTTGCCACTTTTAGAAAGCAGCTGCGCATAAGACCCGGCACTCCTAGCCAATGCAGCACCACGCCCAGGGGCTAGTTCAATATTATGGATAATGGTTCCGAGTGGAATATCTTTCATTTCCATAGCATTACCTAAATCTATGGAGGCATCTGAACCTGCTACAACCTTAGCTCCCACCTTAATCCCTTCCGGTGCTATAATATAACTTTTTTCACCATCTACATAATGGAGCAAGGCTATGTATGCCGTACGCATGGGATCATACTCAATAGAACGTACAAATGCAGGAATGCCTATTTTCCTTCTTTTAAAATCAATAAGACGGGCACGCCGCTTATGGCCCCCTCCCCTATGCGGAACGGTAATTCTACCTCGATTGTTTCGACCACCTGTGCGCTTGGTTTTCACTAAGAGCGACTTTTCTGGCTTACGCGTAGTAATCACAGTAGAAAAATCTGGCGCTATCCTAAAACGCTGACCGGGAGTGGTTGGATTAAGTTTCTTTAATGGCATAACTAGATGAACTAACAGCTATAAAATTTAATGCAAAAGACTAGAAGCTACTATAAAACTCTATAGTATCTCCTTGCTTAAGCGTTACAAGTACTTTTTTGTAGGAAGCTCGTTTTCCTTTCATAACGCAAGCTTTGGTATGCCGCGTTATAGATTTACCCGCATAACGCATGGTATTAATCTTATCGACTGTAACGCCATAAAAACGTTCAATCTCTTTTCGTATCTGATTTTTGTTGGCACGGTCATCGACAATTAGACCATATACACCATACTTGGTAAGCGCGGATACTTTTTCGGTTACCAAAGGTTTCTTTAAGATGCTCATCGGTTATTCGCTCAATTTTTCTACTATAGGTGCTATAGCAGTCTCCATAATCAACAATTTCTTTGCATGCAACAGGTCATAGGTATTGACGTGATCCACACAAACTACTTTTGCTTGTTTGATATTTCTACTGGATAGCACAATATTTTTGTCTACGCTAGGCATGATTAACAAGGTCTTCTTATCAAGAAAAGAGAGCTTCTCCAGCATAGCTAAATAGTTTTTGGTCTTTGGGGCATCAAAAGAAAAAGACTCTAAAATGGAGATATGATTTTCTTTAGCTTTATAGGAAAATGCAGACTTTCTAGCCAACTTTTTTACCTTACGATTCAATTTAAAACTATAATCCCTTGGCCTTGGACCAAAAATACGCCCTCCTCCTCTAAACAAGGGAGATTTGATATCACCTGCTCTAGCCGTTCCGCTACCTTTTTGCCTTTTAATTTTTCTTCTAGAACCACTTACTGCACCGCGCTCCTTAGACTGATGGGTCCCTTGACGCGCGCCTGCTAGGATAGATTTTACATCCAGATAAATGGCATGATCATTTGGCTCAATACCAAAAACTTCTTCTGGCAATAGCACAGAACGACCTGCCTCTTCTCCTGTATATTTTAATACTGATAGGTTCATTTTACTTTTCCAAGATTACATAACCATTATTCGCACCCGGAACTGCTCCATGAAGTACGATGAGATCTTTTTCTGGCAACACCTTGATGACTTCAAGATTGGCTACCTTCACCCTATTGCCACCTGTTCTTCCTGCCATGCGCATTCCTTTGAATACACGAGATGGAAAAGAAGCTGCACCAACAGAGCCAGGCGCTCTTTCGCGATTGTGCTGGCCATGAGAGCGTCCACCTACCCCACTAAAGCCATGCCGCTTAACCACACCTTGAAAGCCCTTCCCTTTGGATGTGCCAACCACATCTATAAACTCACCCTCGGCAAAAACATCTTCTATACGAATGACTTGACCCAATACAACTTGCTGCAACGATTCATCGTCGCATCTAAATTCAACTTGTTTTTGCTTGGGCGTAGTAGCAGCTTTAGCAAAATGACCTATAAGGGGCTTGATTGTATTTTTTTGCTTTTTATCGCCATAAGCTAATTGAACAGCCTGATAGCCGTCTATGGCCTTTGTTCTTAGCTGTGTCACGACACAAGGGCCGCCTTGAATGACGGTACATGCCCTCTTTTGACCTTTGCGATCATAAAGACTGGTCATCCCAATTTTTTTTCCTATGATTCCAATCATACCTTACTATTAATTATACCCACTGAACCGCTCCAAAGCTAGCAAAAAAAACCAAGAAGGATATACAGCAAGAGGGCAAATTTAAATAAAAATCTAAGCCGGACCAATAGATCCTGGTTAAAACCCTACCATACCTGGTATGCGTGTGATCCAAAGGTATAAAAATTAACGCACAAAACATATCACCACGCCCTTTAATTATGCCTCCCTGCTTATAGACATGGATATATGGCCTGCTTATATTATTTGTATTGTATCAATCAAAAATTTTTCACATAATCGTTCCAGAATTAAATCGCAATAGTAAAAAGGGTTTTATGCTTAGGCATTCGGTTTATCCATCTAATAACTTTGATTTATGATACTATTAACCAGTCTGTTTTGGATATTATACAGATTTATTTTGGCATGTATATATTCCTGTAGCAGCGCTTACTTAAACGTAGGTTCGCGCAAATTATATATGGCTTATATAGCATATCAGCAAACCAATAAAGATCAAATAGCAGCCAATACATCTATGCAACCTCGCAAACGAGCTAGGGAGCCACAATCTGTTGTTTCAGATAAAGTTTATCAACGCAAAAAAATAAAATTAGAAAAAACGCCATCCGACACTGGCTCTACTTGCAATCAAAAGTATGCAGCGGTTACAACATCATCTACTGTATCATATGTTCATAAAGGATCGGTTAACCCTGAACCAACCAGACGGTTATGCTTGGACAAAAATCCAAGTGTATCTATTCAAGAAAACATAACAAAACATAAAGTAAACAATCATACTAGCCTACCTAAGATCCAAAGCAATCTTACAAAAGAAGTATTAGATCGTCTACCAGATACATCTTTTTTTAAATCATTAAAAGTTAAAATAAATAGTGATCCAAATAGCCCATTAGCGCAAGCCATAATAGCGCAACTTGGTGTACTCCCTCGATTAAAGATTCCGTATACTTTGTTGAGTAATATGTTAAGAACATGTAACGATCTACATCATTGTGGCGCTTTGCTCAGTAAAATTTTGGTAAGGTGCAAGAATGGGCGGTATACAATAGAACCTAAGTTGCAGAATATACTGAATAAGGATATTCAGCTTAGTGCTTTATCGAGTATGCTACATAAATGTGGCAATGGTGCAGTTATATCTTTTGAATTGTTAATCAATAAGCTAATAAGTGAAAAGGTATTGACTAAGCTGAAGGCATTAAAAGAACAAGGCATTGCGCCTAGTCATTTATCCGCTATGCTAATAGGATCGCGTATTAAAGCCCCTGATGCACTCAGTCATCTCATTACGCTATTGACTAATGACAAATATATAGACACCCTACAAAAGGTTACCACTGCTTTGTATAGCCAATCAGATGTAATCCATCCAAATGATGAAATCCTAGTGAGTAAAAGAGCAAGTGCATTGCTAGGGGATATAGGGGATTTGAAAAAAAACAAATCTGTGCATGATCCTAGCAATGATCCAAAATTCAAGCAGTTTTTAACCAATTGCTACCATAAAAATAAACATGTAGATGATAGGCTTTTAGCGGTAAAAAAGGTCTTAAATGACGACCCTAGGGTAGATTTGCATGGGCAAGATAAAGTGGTAGCTAAAAAAAGATCCCTAAAGGTACTGTTTTAAGTATTTATACCGGTATCTTGCTATGTGATGAGGATGCGCAAGATAATGCAGTGGAGTTGACCTATTTGGCTACCAAAAACATTTATGGTTTAAATAAGTTAAATAGTTATAGTTTTGCGATTCCGCTTCCTACAGCTAGCCCATTGTACTTGAGTGCCTACGGGCGGGGTAATATCTTAATGAAAATTAATGCCAATCATACCTATCATCCTACACCTAACGAATGTCCATTGTACAAAGCAAATGTCGCCCAATCCTTGAATAGTTGCGATGGGCGCACACCATTTATCTTGTTTTATACCACACAGGATATTGCACCTGGTGAAGAGTTGTTATTTGATTATGGTAAGCTATATTGGTCTTGTCATGACAATAACAATGATGTATCTAATCCAGACGCAAAGATCTATAGGAATTTATTAACTACAAACAAGTATTTAGATCAAGCTGCAAGCATAAGGTTTATTAGGTTGATTAAAGAACACGATGATAACCTATATAAGAATTTATTAGAACATATCACCACGCCCTTTAAGCCTTTTTCAGGTAAAGATAGATTGGTAGAATGTAGAAAGATTCATAGCCCTTCTAACAAGAGCATAGATTATCGTATATATAAGCTTCCAGGGGAATCAGCTATAGGAGAACCCTCGCAAGACTATTTTTCCGTTTCCTTGGCACAATTAGATCAGTATAGATGGTGCGGCGCGCAATAGGAGGCAGTTGCTTAAGGCCTTGTAACCGATTCGATATAGCCTAGCATCTTTTCGATGCCTAGCCTGTTGTGGGCAGAAACAACAAAAATCGGTGGCAAAGTAGCCCAGTCTTGTTGCAGGCTATCTATTAATGCCATATAGTGTTTTTGGGCCACCATTTTATGTTTTTTGTCTGCTTTTGTCAGTACAATGGCAAAAGGAATCTGATGCTGGCCCAACCAACTTATACATTCAAGGTCGATGGCCTGAAGCGGAATTTTGGCATCAATCAACAAAAAGACGGTAACGATATTGGGCCTATGCAAAAGATATTCCCGCAACATTTTTTCCCATTTCATTTTTGTAGCGTGTCCTACTTGTGCCCATCCATATCCTGGAAGATCTACAAAATAGATCTGGTCGTTCACTAAAAAGTGATGGATCAGTTCTGTTTTCCCAGGCATTTTAGATACCCTAGCCAATTGTTTCCGTTGCAAGAGCACATTCATTAAAGAGGATTTACCGACATTGGAACGACCTATAAAAGCAACTTCTGGTTTAAGGTCCTGAGGGCACATTTTATAATGCGCATTACTGGATATAAGAGAGGCCGAACGGATTTTCATATACAATTTCTATCAACTAAGCTATGTGACACAACGCAAGTTAATTAAAAGAATGTTTTTTATGCAAAAAAGGAAAAATCTACTCTAGCACAGAGCGGCAAATGGATGGATCGTTCGTATTATTTCCGAAAAGTTTATTGCAAATTAGAAAATAATACCTATATCTGCTTCAGACTTGATTAGAATAAATGGGCTACTTAGTAAAGGCAGTAAATCACTTCTAGTTTTAGTTTGGTTGTACACTCTTTAAAAGAAATGATGAAGTGGGTAAAATGTTTAGGCTGTAAAAAGGCCACCCCACAGCTTAATGTTTTAAGATCAAGCCCTTAGGGTGACGTTGTGGTAGGTTTTGGTGTATAGGGGTTCAACAGGCTATCTGCAAGATAGCTTTACAAGCGCTTTAGTCCTAAAGCCCGAATCCAGATTCAGAGTAGGCCTGCAATGACCCTCTAGCATAACCAATGGGGTAGCCTTGATTGTAGCCTATATAATGACTGAGCCAATAGCTTCCAACACCAAGAATAATTAACGCTTGTGTTGCCTCCATTAGAGGCTGTTGACCTGTTTGTCTAAGCACTCCTGTAATTGGCCGAAGCCTAGCGCGTATCCAACTGAACCTGGTTGCCCCTTGGGGAGCATTATCAACTTGTTGACTCTGCTGACCATCTAGCTCGCCCCTAGCAGGATCCATATCCATGTCCCTGATTTCGCCTTGCTCCTCCTGGAGCGCAGCAGGATCATCTGCGCCTAATCCCCGCTTTGTATTTACACAAGAAGATAAGGTGTTTAAGCTGAATAGACCAATCAATAGACCCAGTCTACATTGTATATGTTTTGTTTTCATAGCCTATGTATAATAGTTATCATCACTAACAAGTAGAATTGTTACTCAACACTCATTTTTTCTTCTTACCATATGGGTCACTAAACCCCTCCATAGTACCTCTTCCTGTTGAGTTCGGTTGCGTATAACTTTTACCTTGAGATGAGTTTGAATAATTAGAATAACTTGTACTGTTACTTGATGAATTATTAGAGCAACCCCTAGATATACCATTACGGTAACCATCATTGTGGCCACTGTTATAACCATTATAGTAACCAATAGTAGCAGATCCAGTAGCCAACAGCGCACCCGCGGTTACTAAGGCAGCAGCCTTCTTTGCTGTGTCTCCTTTCTTCCAGCTAGCTTTTTCTTCATTGCTCGAGCCCAACTCTGGTCTTGTATTTGCACAAGAAGATAAAGTACATAAGGTACTTAAGCTTAATAATCCAATAAGTAGACCTGACTTATATTGTATATATTTTTTTTTCATAGTGTTAAATGTTTAGTTGATTATTATTTATTTTAATGACGATAAAGCAGCATTACTTTAACAAGTAGCCTATGCTACTCATCATGGCTGAGCTGCTTCATGCGAATTTTTAAGACAAAAGAAAAAAGCCCTGATTTAGGGAATAATCGAAGTGAACATGCGCTTAAAGCGCTTCACTTTAATATTTAATAAAAATCAAATACAATTACAAATCTATATAATTAAAAATCAATATAGCGATAGAAAAACAACCACTGATGCGAAACCAGCTACCTGGCCAAAGCATCATCTTGATTAGCACATTATGAACAGTTTTTTAATTTATTTTGCACAATCTCGCTCAAGCCTTCTGTACCAGGTTTATCTTTAAACGATCTACCTCGTTTATTTTTTTTACACAGCTTTGCCTTATCGCTTGCTCCAAGATGGTTTGCGATCTTTATACCTTCAGAATTCTGCAAATTTACAAAGTCCATGGCTGAATTTCCATGTTTATTAAAGGAATAACAATCCGCACCTTTAGACTCTAAATCTTGAATAGATTTCAATTGTTGAAATTTTGCTGCTCCTATGCATGCGGTATTGTCGTTTGTGTCCTTCGCATCTGGATGTAAGCGGTTAACCCCAAACACACATTCGATACTCTCAGGCGAAAACCTATGCATCATAAGGTAATCTATTTGATTCTGTGTTAGAATATTCAGATCATGCTTATCGAATTGTAGACACGCACTTAGTTTTGTATCCAAATCATTTGGCGTCGGCGGTGTCGTAGTGGTACTATTCTTACCCAATTTTTCTTTTTTAGGCGCTTTTGTTTTAGGAACTGCTGTAGTGCTAGGCGTTTCTGTAGTACTATTATTACCCCATTCTTTTTCGCCTTTCTTCATCGAAGCATTAAAAAGTTGTTCAATTTTATCAAGTTGATGAAGCTTAAAAGTGTCATGACCCGAACGATATCCTGGTAGCCCTCCAGGAATTCCTGCTCTGTTCCCCGACATCGTTGTGTTTACTGGAATAAGGCCAGATGATGAGGGCCAGAAATACCACCCTATAACCGAACCTCCTACTACGAATGTGCCTATGACTACTCCGTATAAAGCAGTTTTTTTCGATTTATACCAAGGAACTGGCTTAGAGAGACCATAAAATTTCAATATTTCGTCACATTTTTTAGATTGTTCGTCTGCTATTTTTATCTTCTCAGCAAGAGAAATGAATGGCACCTGTTTTTCACAGCCCCCTTGATTATTAGTACCTAACTGCCGCCCTGTATTGGCACAAGAGGATAATGTATGGAAGCTTAACAATCCGACAAACAGACCCACTTTAGAACGCCTATATATTTTTTTTATTTTCATAGTATTGATTGTTTAACGGTGTATGTGATGTAACTACTACTAAGCAGAAGTATTCCAATGCATAGCCGATAATAGTCTATCCATATTGCTCCATCTGCTTAAGCCTAATAAGATTTTTCTCCTTTATGAACGGAAATGGAAACTAGCGCTCCGCTTACCTTTCACCTTTTAACGTAACAAAAAACAAATCCAAATCCAAACAAAAAGAAATAGCAATCAATAGATTTAACTAGATCTTGCCCATATCGTAGGCAATTTTTATTTAAATAGCTAGTGCTATTTTACTTAAAGCGTTATGGATGGTCATTTAAGCTTTCCTTACTAGCGCCCTATTCCTTAAGAAAGCCTATGGTCTTCATGATTGTATAATGGATATTATATAGTTTCGACATAGACCATTCACCCATAATAGGATAGGATCTGCCTAAATTACAGTTGGATAATTGTAGAAATTTACATACCATACATTGGTATAGGATAGGCTATAAAAAGCATAGAAGTTACTAACCTATAGATCATTAAGCATTTGCCTAGCATATTAATTTAATAATAGATGGAATGGATATGTTGCGTCGGGGCTACACACAAGATACGCTTCGATAAAGCAGCATATCTCACAGTGTAATGTAATTGTAATAATATAGATAATGAAAACAACAAAAAATAAAATAATAAAAGGTATAAAAGTTTTATCAAACGGCCCGTTATATTGCGCTACATTCATTTCAGTTGGGTGCGATTTGTTCGGGGGAAAAAAGGATATGACACCAATTACAGACACCCCAAGCAAACCAAGTGCTCCATATTCTGCATATTGTAAAATAGATGAAAATGAACCTTTAAACGAAGGGGGGGTAGACAACCCAGGATTTAAAGGTAGCTCAGGTAGTTCAGATAATTCAACAGATGAAAACAAAAATCTAGTAGGGTCACCCAATGTAGAAAAAGAATGTACTGAACAAAAACAAAACAAAAAAATGCCTTCTAGCGCTCCTGCAACAAAAGGTAGTAATACGACTAATTCGCAACCTGCTTTAGGGAAAAACAATGACATTAAACCGAATACCAATACAAAAGACCAAAATAGATCAGCCACTTCTACAGATCATAGTAATAACACAATAGTCGTGAAGGAGAAAGGGAATGATCAATCACTAGAAAATAGTAAAAATCAAGACATAACAACTAACAACGAGAAGGAAAAATCTAACCAATATCGAGTAAAAGATTTGGAAGATAAGATCGCTGAGCTAATAACTATAATAAATAACATAAAGGACAAAAACAAGGCTTCTATATCGAAGACAATAAAGGATACGAAAAAATTTACAGAACAGAAATTTATAAAAAATATAAAGAAGCTCCCAAAAGAAGCTCAGCAAGCAATTATAAAAGAGAGTTTATCAGCAATAGATAGCCAGATAGCAGTATTCAAAGCTTCTTTTATACAAGAACAATAAAGTTAAGAAAGGAGCTTTTCAAATGACTTCAAAAAGCAAAAAAAAGCAAACACTAATGAAAGCACAACGTACAGACAATGGCATCAACTTAATGAGTTTACTGTGCTTATTATCAGCAATATATCATATTTATGATATTCGCTCCAATTGCATCAATTGAAAACGCTAATGGCCGCCGATAAGGAATTTGGTGCTTTGCATTATTTTACTGTATGCTAAATTTTTTATCGGCGGCCATGGGAAGTGGGGTTCCCACACCATTCCGCTAACAGGTCAACGGCTTTTTCAACTTCAGCAAAGGTCGTGTATTTACTAAAAGAAAAACGTATCGCATGGTTGGTGCCTTTTTGCAAAGCCGCTATAACCGGAGAGCCTAAAGCACTGCCACTGGTACAAGCACTCCCTGTAGAAGCTGCTATACCATGGATATCTAAATGGTAAACCAGCATATCATGGGCTTGTGCAGCAGGCAATGAAATATTTAATAGATGAGGGCTGCTTTGGGTGCAGCTTGCACTATGGCCATTAAAAATGATATCAGGAATAGCCCTTTTTAGTAAAGCAACCATATGCTGCTTAACAGCTGCCAAATGTGTGGCTATCTTTTCCCTATCGCGAAAAGCAATTTCTAATGCTTTCGCCATTCCAACAATATAGGCTACATTTTCAGTGCCTCCACGCATATTTAACTCTTGACTGCCTCCCGTAATAAAAGGAGCCACAGAGGCTTTTGCATCGATATAGACAAAGCCAACCCCCTTAGGGCCATGTATTTTATGGGCAGAGCCAACGGCAAGGTGGCAGGATCCCAGATCAAGCAGCCCACAATAGATGGCTTGAATCGTATCTGAATGAAAAAATGCACCCGCACTTTGACAAAGCTGCCCAATCGCTACTACATCTGTTATATTGCCCATTTCATGATTGACCTGCATACAACTCACCAAACCATTGGGGTGCTCGCTTAGCCACTGCGCTACCTCTTCTAGCCTGAAATCCCCATTTTGGTTCACCCCCACATAAGATAAGCTAATCTTGCCCGCTTTGGCTAGCGCTTCTAGCGGCACCCGAACAGAAAGATGCTCCAATGGCGTAGTCAATACATCTGCAATTTGCACCGCCTCTATAATGCCCCTTAACAGCATATTATTGCCCTCTGTGCCACCAGAGGTAAAGACGATCTCAGAAGGCGATACATCAAACAACCTGGCTATTGTTTTCCTAGCCTTTTCAACAGCAGCCTTTGCCTGGCAACCATAACGATGCACAGAAGAAGGGTTGCCACACAAACCAGTCATATAAGGCAACATAGCAGCCAATACCTCTGGATCCAATTGAGTAGTAGCTGCATTATCTAAATAGATATCCATTATAGCATCCTTTTTATCAAGCAAACAGTAGCATAAAACCCCTTACCTTTCCATGCACCCGGTATAATGCAACATCTGATTCGCAAGTCTTTTAACATCTTCGACTGGAGTAGTCCGGCTTACCTTTACCATCACTTCAAATAAATTTTTCCGCATAGGGTCAAAATGGCCTACACGGCATTTGGCCTGATGCTTGGCTATAATGCAATCCAACAAGGGATGACTGCTCAAATCTAGATAAAACAAATAATCAAAAGAAGTCTCTATAAACTTTTTGATACGACCACTTTTTACCTTCCCGAACATGGTAATGCCATTATGGCCAAAAGCATAGCGTAAATAGCTACTAGAATGGACACGGTCCTTCCGTGTAGTATAGCAAAGCACGCTAACGCTTTTATCCAAATTTTTTAAATCCCGAATAAAACGCTGTACAGCTTCATGCTTGGCGGGGCTTTCATAACTATAGAGCACCCCTATGGTAACCGCTTTGTTCAACCCTACATTGCTGCGCGGAACACCTCTCCTTTTTGAGCTAAAACGGGTAACGATTCCTAAAATAAAAAACTTAAAATTTAAGTATAAACCGATCATTGTATCATCTTTATAAGATCATTTTCTTCTAAAATGGGAATCGACCATTGCATCGCCTTGGCCAACTTTGATGGACCAGCTTTATGGCCTGCTATTAAATAATCCACCTTACTAGAAAGCGCAGACAACACCCTCCCGCCTGCTTGTTCAATGGCTTGCGCCAGTTCCGCTCTAGTAAATTTTTGAAAGGTGCCAGAAATAACAAACTTTTTTGAGGCACATAGCCCAGCCTCAAAAGGGGCATACGCCATCGAGTTTTGCGCACGGTCTAATGGCATAAGAATGCCACTGCTTTCTGGTAAAGCAAACTGCAGCCCTGCCGCTTGAAGCCCGCTGAGTATAGCTTGTTGGTAAGGGTCTTGAAAGTAGTCAAGGATACTCTGCACAATTTTTTCGCCAATATTGGGCAGTGCCAATAGTTCCGCCTGGGTAGCCCGTTGCAAACGCTCCATAGATCTAAAATGCAACGCCAGTTGCTTGGCTACCGTCTCTCCTATATGTTTAATGCCCAAGGCAAACAATAGATGGTCAAAAGGCTTGGTCTTTGACGCCTGAATGTTAGCCAATAATTTTTGAGTAGATAGCGCTTGAAAGCCTGCCAACTGGCTGGCCGCCTCATACCGCAATGTATAAAGATCTGCGGCATTTTGAACCAATTTAACCTCAAATAATGCATCAACCGTTTTAGGCCCTAATGTATGAATGTCCATAGCTTTTCGATGGGCAAAATGCAATAAAGTAGCTTTTAATTGGGGCAAACAGTGCTGGGTATTGGGGCAATAATAGGCAGCGCCACCTGGTGTGCGATGAAGTAAAGTGCCACAAGCGGGACAAGCACGCACAAAAACAATGGGCTTACTATTTTTATCGCGGCGCGTACGATCTACACCCACTACTTTGGGAATAATCTCCCCTCCTTTTTCAATAAAAATCGTGTCACCTAAATACAAGTCGCGCCTAGCGATCTCATCTGCATTATGCAAAGATGCACGACGCACCATCGTACCCGCTAATGGAATAGGCCTAAAATGGGCTACTGGCGTAACCGCACCGGTTCTGCCTACTTGAAAACTTACCTTTTCTAAAATAGAATGGGCCATCTCTGGTTGATATTTATAGGCAATGGCCCAACGGGGCGATTTGGCCGTCGTACCCATCATGCGTTGCTGATGGAGATTATTCACTTTTACCACGATGCCGTCCACATCAACCGGTAAGTCTTTTTTATGTTGCGCCCAATAATGGATATAGTCCATAATAGCCCTAACATCATCACACACCTTATAGGTAGATGGAATGGAAAAACCCATTCTACCTAGTAGCACCAAAGCGGCTTCTTGCGTAGGACAATTATACGATGCATCATAAAAGCTATAGCCATAAAATGCCAATTGACGATCTTTAACCAACGCTAGATCTAATGCTTTTAAGGTACCTGCGGTAAGGTTACGCGGATTCGCCCATAAGGGTGCCCCTTTTGCACTACGCCCGCTATTTAAGGCTAAAAAAACGGCTTTCGGCATAAAAGCTTCTCCACGCACCTCAAACGAGGCAGATGGCGCACTTTGAATCTTTTGAGGAAGGTCCAAACACTGGGTAGCATGTGCGGTTATATCATCGCCTTTTTGGCCATCACCACGTGTCACCACACGTACCAAATGGCCTTGTTCATAAAGGAGGCTTAACGCAACCCCATCTATTTTGGGCTCACATATAAAGTCTACAACCACATCTGGAACCATCTTTTTTACCCTTTCCACAAATTGTACGATTTCCGCTTCCAAATAAGTTTTGGCTAAAGAGCGCATAGGAATTTGGTGCGCAACAGCCACACCAACAGAACGCTCTCCAATCCCTTCAGTTGGCGAATCAGGGCGCTTTAAGTGCGGATAGGCCTGCTCCAGTTGAATCAAACGTTCTAATAATTGGTCATATGCATAATCAGAGATTTCAGAAATCCCCTTTTGGAAATAACACTCATTATAGTAGCGCACCAAATCTACCAAACGCTTGATTTCCTTACTAATATCGGATGGTTCCATGGATGGGTCACTGCCTATTAAAAGTTAACCTATTCTCTTGCTCTTGGGCTAGCCCACTACCATACAAACTCAACCAACGCTGCGGCACCAGCTCCAAGTAAGCTGATCCACAAAGTCAATGGGTTCGAATGGTGGTTGGGGCTTGCTTCAAAAAGCATGGTAGCTGAAATGTACAAAAAATTACCGGTTACAATAGACAATACTATGATGCTACCCGCATCAGAAATATAACCATTTAGAGAACTGCTCAGCCACAAACCTATAGGAGAGGCCAAAGAAAAGAGGATCAAATAGCTTAACATCCGTCTTCTAGATAGACTAAGGCTACCCAATACACTCATCAAAGCAACTGCCTCTAGAAATTTATGGAGCATCATACCCAATAAAAGCCCTTCTTGCGTAGAATGGCCAGCATGTCCATGGGCTAAAAGGGTACCATCTAAGAGCGCATGCAGTGCTATAGAGGTTAAAAAAGAAAGTATTTTGTAGTTTTTCAAACAACAGTGGCCTGAAGCCGGGGCAATAGCATGGCCGTGCTCTACCCCTGCACTAAAGGTTTCAATAAAACGCTGGAAAAAAAATCCAATCATGATATAACCACCAATATGTATGGGTGTAACCTTGGAAACAAAGAGCTCAGGCATGAGATGCAACAACGTATTGGCCAATAGATACCCACCCGAAAAAGTTAACAAATGGGGGAAAATACCCATGGCGCATTGCGCAACAACCACTAGACCACCTAATAATGCTGAAAGAAAAAGTGCAAAAAATGCTATAACCATTGTCTATTTATAATTAGATCTTATTATTGCCCACACAGCGCTATGCAACACGTACCGCTACCCGCAACCGTGCACTTCGGGCACGGTTATTGTGGTGCACCTCCTCTGCAGAGGGTATAAAAGGCTTTTTTTGCAGTGGAAGAAAAGGACGCAACAGATTGCCATAGACATCTTGTTGGACTTTCCCCAATACATTACCCGTATTGAAAAAGTTTTTAACCAATCGGTCTTCCAAAGAATGGTAGGCAATAATGGCCAAGCGCCCTTTAGGTTTAATCAGCTCCACACTACGCTTTAACAGCTCTTCTAATGCAACCAGCTCATTATTCACTTCAATACGAAAAGCTTGAAAGACCTTTGCAAGATACTGATTTACTTTTAGCTTAGGCGCAAATGGTTCAATAATAGCCTTCAACTGACCAGTCGTTACAATAGGTGCACCACCACGTGCCTTTACAATGGCCTTGGCAATAGCCACCGAACGGTCCACTTCGCCATAATAATGCAACAAATGGGCCAACGCCTCTACCGTATACGTATTGACCACCTGCTGCGCCGAATGGGGGTTATTCGGATCCATTCTCATATCCAATGTGCCGTTAAATCGAGTCGAAAAGCCACGCGCTGGCGTATCTATTTGGTAAGAAGAGGTCCCTAAATCGGCTAGGAGACCATCTAGCTGCTCCACACCATAAAAGTTTAAAAATTCCTTTGCGAACCGAAATGATGCCCTGATAAAAGTTAGAGGTTTACCTATAAAACATTGCGCCATTTTAGCAGCCTCTGGGTCCTGATCAAAGGCAAATAAATGGCCGCTAGAAAGCAATTCAACGATCCTTTTCGCATGGCCGCCTCCCCCAAAAGTAAGATCTGCATAGCGCCCTGTTGGTACAATAGCCAGCCCTTGCACCACCTCATCCACCATCACTGGTATATGATACCCCCCTGAAATCGTTGTACCCATGAACTAAAATTGTAAATGCTAAATTGTTCGTAAAGATAATGAGACCGTTTGAAAATACAAATTAAACCCATCCATCTAGGCCCAATCTTTACCCAAATCAATTTTTGCATACATTAAGAAATCCCACAACAAAAATATTTTTATCACATTTTCTGACAAATAAAATTTTCATACCATACATAAATTTAAAAACAATCTTATTTTTTGCAAAATTTATATTTATTTCTCATTAGTTGATTTTAATCAATATACATTGGTTTGCGTAGGTTACCATTACTAGTAACTGCCTATTTTTGCTGTTCGCGTGATTAATTTGTAAATTAAGAGGTAAAATTTACTATTTAAGCGTAAGCGATAAGTTAAAAGTATAAGCTTATGGAACTGGCTAATGTGATTTTTTTTTGATTGTACAGAATGATGAAAAAACATAAAGTCCCTGATGTAAATACTTGGAATCTGCATCAGCTTGCAAGAGCAGTAAGCAAAGATCCAAATGATATCCAAGAGGCTTGGTCTAGTATCCAGGAAGCATATAAATGGGCAGAAAGCTTTGAAGAAAAAACCGATAAGGCGACACTCAAACGTTGTGTAAAAGATTCACTACAAGTAGCAATTGTTGCGGCTACAGAGATGTCTTTGGATCTGCCTACAGTTATTGCCTCGATTTTAACACCCGCTTTTGCAACAGGATTGGTTGAAGCAGAGGCGATTGAAAAGCGCTTTGGGGTAAAAACAATCTCTATACTTAAGGAGCTAGAAGCGTTAAGAGGCTACAGGCTACGTAAGGATAGCATTCGCAACTATCCACATTATCCTGATATAAATTGCCATCATATTTTAGCCATTTTGCTCCAAATTTGTGACATCATTCGCGTACACTGTAGCGGCATAACGTTAGAAAATCTAGATTCAGAATTGGTGCATTCTAGCACAAAGCTACTACTTGAATTAAAATATTTTTATATCCCGCTCTGCCATAGGATGCGATTGTATGATATTCAAACGAAATTAGCCGATTTTTGGTTGAAGCATACAGATACACTAAGTTACTATGCCATCACGGCTAAGCTGGGGATGACTAAAATGAAAAGGCAACAAAAGTTAAATCTTATTGCCGAGGAGGTTCAAGCGGTTCTGCAAGCACGTGGCATTGATTTTATCATAAAAAAACGAATTAAGTCTGTTTATTCCATTTGGCATAAAATTCAAAAATTAAAGGTTAATTTTGATCAAATACATGACCTTACGGCGATTAGAATCATTCTTACCAATATGGCAGGCAAAACCTTGCAAGAGGAAAAGATCGCTTGCTGGAAGATGCTTGGCATTATCAGCAGCCTCTATAAACCCATCTGCACCATTATGAGGGACTGGATCAGTATACCAAGGGATAGCAGTTATGAGTCGCTGCATCTTACCTTTGAAACCTATAAATATGGGCAATTAGAGGTACAAATACGCACAGAACGGATGGATTATATAGCGGAGCATGGTGAGGCAGCCCATTGGAGGTATAAGTATACCATATAGTTACCCCCCAAAGGGCCGTATACCAATAGTTGATTGTAAAGTTTATTTTTTTGTTGTTGGGTAAGATGGGCAAAAGATGGATGGTTCGGATGGGCTTTTTGATCTGCATTGCCTTATATGTGACGCTTGGCCTTCCCAATATACATCCACCCAATCGTTTGTTGATTATTCCAAGGGGCTATACACGTGGCCAACTCAAAGAGCAGCTAAAAAATGAGGGGTGTATAAGGAATAGCGTTACTTTTTTATGGGCAACCTACCTATTAAAGTATCAGCCCCAAAATAGACCTGGCCAATACCGACTGATGGGCCATATGAATAACTGGCAATTGGTTAGAATGTTACGTGGTGGCACGCAACATCCGGTTACCCTTACTTTTGCTACTGCGGCCAACAAAGCTTCCTTAGTAGACCAACTGGTTAGCGGTATAGGTCTACAGAAAGAGACACTATGGGCTTTGCTCCATGATGCTAAAAAGTTATCAGCCTATGGATTTACGCCAGAAAATATATTGACGATGTTTATTCCAGATAGCTATGAAGTATACTGGACCATTACTGCAGAGCAGCTGTTATTGAAAATGTACCTGGCTTACCAGCGTTTTTGGAATGCCACACGACTGAATAAAGCGAAAAAAATAGGATTAAGCCCAACGGATGTTTCTATTTTGGCTTCTATCGTGCAAGCAGAAACAAACGACCAACAAGACGCAGCTATGATTGCAGGTGTCTATATCAATAGATTAAAACGCAATATGCTACTGCAATCCTGCCCAATGGTGATCTATGCCCAAAGCGCAAAGCAATCTGGTATTAGGAGGGTATTGGAGAAAGATACCTATATAGACTCCCCTTATAATTCCTATCGTAAAAAAGGATTGCCCCCTGGACCTATTGGTTTGCCTACTATAGCGATGATTGATGCGGTACTCAACTATGCACCACATGATTACCTCTTCTTTTCGGCCAAAGAAGATTTTTCAGGGTTACATTACTTTGCACGTAATTATGCAGAACATTTAAAAAATGCAAATAAGTATAGAAAAGCACTGAATCAACTAAAAATTATGCGTTGAAGCTTTTCCATTGCACCCTTTCAACGGTAGGGGGGATATTAACCTAAAATAAAAAAACGGCATGAGGCCGTTGCAATATAAAAATGTACTTGTTCAAGCAATTCCGTTAAAATGTATTAATAACTCCATTGTTTTATTGGCTTTTTGCTAAATAATTTTTAAAATTAAGAATTATTGTTTTTGTCTGATTTATAGACATATTTTGTATTTTATTTATAGTAAATTCCAAATTTATCGCATCATGAAAAAGTATTTATCTGCTTGATATTCAGTTTCAAATAAAATATCATTTCCACGAACGACTATCGCTTTACTGTCTCCTAAAATAGTCGATTCTAGCTGACCAGATTCATCAATAGCTAAGACAGTAAGGGTGCTCTGCCCTATACCACTGTGCTTACTTGCTGCTTTGGCGGCTGCTGCTCTTTTGTCTCGCTCTTCCTGAGGACTGGTACTGCGACAGGCATGCCGCACCATTACCTTGTGTAGATTCAATACCAGCACCACATGATAGAACATAATTTACTAGGTCATTAGCATAATTTCCTGCAATTCCATAACCGCCTGATTGCTCTGAAGCACCATCTGCTACGGCCATTACAAACCTATGATCCTTGTGGTGCCAAGCAATAATATCGTCCCCATATCTACAAATTGTATCAACTAAACCAGTGGCAAGAATTTTGCGATCAAATTTATCATATTATTTACGGATATATAAGCGCGATGCACACGGCAAAGCGGCACCTTCTTGGACCATTATCTTGACTACTGCTGGTTTATTTTCTTGCTTGCCCAATTTCTTTACTTTTAATTTTTGCTAAATTATATTATTTATAATCTTTTTATGTATATTCGCTTACTTTACTATTAAAGTAACAAACGTAAGGCTTATAGCCTTATGGTTGAGGGCCTATTTTAAATATAAATGAACTTGCTTCCATGCTTCTTATAGGGTTAAGTATACTCTTGCTCGCTTCTTTTTTAGGGTCTCGGTTACAAGGCATCAGCCTTAGTATGTTGGGGGGCTTGGGTGTATGGTTGTTTATGCTGGTTTTAAATGCAACGCCAGCAGATCCTCCTTTTCAAATCATGCTTTGTATTGCTGCAGTAGTTGCTGCAGTGGGTACGATAGAGGCTGCAGGTGGTTTGAACTATTTGGTCCAACTGGCCGAATTATGTATCCGAAAACATCCCCGTAGCATCATATATATTAGCCCTATGGTAACCTATGCCATTACCTTTTTGGGTGGTACCAACCACATTGCTTACTCTATTCTTCCTGTTATTTCAGAGGTTTCTAAAGAAGTAGGCATTCGCCCGGAACGTCCTTTATCGCTTTCTGTGATTGCAGCGCTGCACGGTGCGCTGGCTAGCCCTATCTCTTCTATCATGGTTATTTTAAGTGGCATTTTAAGGGTCTCTGGAATAGAAATGGTTAGCATCTTCAAGATTATTATTCCCTCAACAGTGGGGGGCTTGCTGATGGCAACCTTTGTAACCAGTCTATTGCGTAAAACCATGCCAAAGGGCGCAACAGCTACAGAACAAGCCACAACAGCTATGGCCGACCCACTCACCCTGCTGCCCCGTGGTGCGCGGGTAGCAAAGCTTTCGATTGTTTGCTTCTTACTGGGTAGCTTGGCTACGGTTTTAATAGATGCGCTGCCCTCTTTACGCCCTTGTTGGGAATTCAATGGCGCAACGGTGCTCCTGCCCTCTGGGTATATTATGCCTATTGTGATGCTATCTACTGCTGCATCTATTATGTTGCTATGCCGCATTGCCCCTAATGCCATTACGCAGGGCAAAGCATTTACGGCTGGCGTACAAGGCATGTTTTCTATTCTAGGCATTGCTTGGTTAAGTAGTACTTTTGTGGAAAGCAATCAGCTCGTTTTGCTACAGTTTATAGAAACCTATCTTTCTAAGCCCTGGCAGTTTTCTATTGTGCTACTCTTTATGTCTTCTATTATAGGTAGTTCTGCCACCACGGTTAAAGCCATATTTCCATTGGGTATCGCATTAGGCATTCCTCCTAAAATCTTATTGGCTTCTGCAGCAGCGGTGAATGGTGTGTTTATCATTCCCATTTATCCAACTATGCTGGCTGCCATTCATTTGGATACTACAGGCAGCACACGAATTGGCAAGTTCGTTTTTAACCATAGTTTTATGTTGCCAGGTTTGGTTTCAATTGCTGGCGCCATTGGCATCGGATTTTTTCTGGTTTATATCGGCGGTTTATAATCTAATCATACTTAACTTATATGATGGTTACAATTGGATGGCCTATGCTCCTATTGGTGCTGGTAATAGGTTTGCGCTTGGGTGGGGTTTCCCTTGGCTTATTGAGTGGGCTGGGGTTAGGCCTGTTAACCTTTTCGGTGCAGCCTGCCGCTCCTCCTAATGCCTTCATACTCCTGCAAGCAACCTGGTTGCTGCTAATGGCTACCTTAGAGGCAACGGGCTTTTTTTATCTACTAGAAACCAAGCTCAGGGCGTATATAGCACAGACCCACCACTGGTATGGACTTTTCATTGCCTTGTTTTGCTATGGATTGGTCTTCTTAACAGGAGATGCAAAATGGTTGCATCGATTGGTATGCGACCAGCATCCGCCCTATAAAAGCAAACCCCAGTTAATGGTTGCGCTTGGCATTGCCGGACATATGGCATTGCTCGCTAGTCCGCTATCTATTTCAGGTCTATTACTCATAGTGGTAGCAGGTCATAATGGATTAGCTATACTGGACTTGGTAGGAATGGTGGTCGCTATCACAGTTGGCATAACTGCAACCAGTAGTCTACTGACTAGACTGATACCAGACAAATGGCTTATAAAGCTATGTACATGGCCTCAGCAGGCTACGCATGATGGCACTCAGCTTACCACACCATCAACCGGTAAGGTACAAATTACCTTTTTACTTTTGCTACTGGCTGAACTGCTATTTTTACTGAGCAAAGCAGAGCCCAATAGAGCAACTGGGCTAAGTTACACCAAAAAGATCTTTCCAGTTGGGTTGCCTATATTTTTTGCTTTAACCATGCTTTCGATTGCAGCGGTAGTGATGTTGTGGTATAAGATAAAACCTGCTAAGATTTTGCAAAGCCATCGATTTAAATTAGGCATTCAGCAGTTCTTTATCTTTTTAGGATTAACTTGGTTACTAGATAGTCTAATCAGCCATGATCAAGCACATTTCATGCAAATGGTGGCTGATGGAAGCGCCGGTTATGGTTTTTATCTAACAGCAGCCTTATATATGCTTTTGATAGATATGCCCATTATAATTTGGCTTTTTACTGGACTACTGGTAGCGCAGCATTGCGCTATGATAACACTTGCGCTATGGTTAGTGGTGGGCCATAGCCTAGCGCCTCTAAAGAATTGGATAGGCCGTATGGTGCAGGCGCATAAAAAAAAGCAGTCAAATTCCTCAGCATAAACGCATTTCGAAAAAAGTCCTAATATTATATTTTAATTTATTACTATGGATATAAAAAAACTATTTGGTCAAATGGACCAGGTGCGAGAAAAAATGGAAGCGGTGAAAAAAGAGGTAGATCAACTGACCGTAACCAAAGAAACAGGTGCTGGGCTCGTCAAGGTAACGGTAAGTGGCGCTAAAAAACTACAGGCTATCTCAATAGATGCATCTCTATTGAACCAAACAGACCAAAAAATGGTCGAAGATCTTATACTAGGCGCGGCCAATTTAGCATTAGACGAGGTAGACGATAAGGTGCAAGCACTCATGCAACAGCATGCAGGCTTACTATAAGCAGAATGAGATATACAACCCTGATCTACCCAGTGTAGCGATTGTAGTTTTAAACCATAATGGCCTAGCGCTATTAAAAGACTTTTTACCGCCTTTATTATTATATAGCAATGGCTACAGCATAATCGTGGTGGATAACGCTTCTACAGATGGCTCCGTAGCCTATATACAGCACCATTTTCCAGAGGTAATTTGTATGGTACATGATGCAAATTATGGGGTGGCAAAAGGATATAATCTCGCTTTAAAAGAGATTAAAGCTACTTATTACCTACTGTTGAATAATGACCTACTGGTTACAAAGGATTGGCTAAAAGATCCATTAGTGCTTATGGAGCGTGATGCTGCTATCGCATGCTGCCAACCTAAAATACTTTCTCTGAAAAAACCAGATCAATTTGACTATGCTGGCGCAGCTGGTGGCTTTATAGATCGCTATGGCTATCCTTTTTGTCGGGGAAGAATTTTTAATCATATTGAGCAAGACAGAGGACAATACAACGATACAAGAGCTGTTTTTTGGGCCAGTGGGGCTTGTTTATTGATACGTGCCAGCGCGTTCCATAGCCTAGGTGGATTTGATGAGCTTTTTTTTGCCCACTTTGAGGAGGTGGACCTTTGTTGGCGTGCACATCTTGCGGGGTGGAAGGTCTATTATTGCGGTACTAGTACGGTTTACCATCTAGGAGGCGCTACATTGCCCCATAATAGTCCTAGAAAAACCTATTTAAACTTTAGAAATAGGTTGTTTATGCTCTATAAGCATCAGCCAAATAATCTGATGGATCAGATAAAAAATGCATGCCTAAATCTATTGGCTGTTTTTAGGATGCTTGCACTGGGTAAGTTTGCACATAGCTGGGCCATTGTAAAAGCACAAGTAGACTTTTTAAAACTTAAAAAAAGATGCAGGACCAATCCATCTTCAACCGACTTGCCCAATAGCTATAAGGGCAGTATACTGATTGATTTTTTTATCAAACAAAAAAAATGCTTTTCTGAGCTTGCGCCGGATCGGTTTGTATTAAGAAAATAGTATTTTTGTAGAAGTGTAAAAAGTAATTTATGCATTGTTAACATACGCCATCGCTGTATGGTTCATACAATGGTGTCAACTTAAGAAAAAAAGTATTTTAGCGCAGATGTGCAAAAGGCGTTTTACGGATGATTCCTATGCCCCCTTCGCTAGCGGCCCTCGATAAATGAATTTGGCACACAGTAAAAATACTGCAACGGCTTTATTTTGTTTATTTACAATATGTATAGCTAGTAATTGTACGAAAAAGAATCAGGAAGCATCGCAAGAACAAATCGAAGCAATAAAGCAAAAGTTCGAAACAATATGGGAAAGCAAAATACAAAATAGTATAATCCAGCCATTATTTGCGTAAATATTATTTATGTTGTATATCAAGTACTTATTCTACACCATTGTTTGCGCTATGTTACCGTGCAGTATCACGCATTTGACGATAGATTTGTGAAATCTTATTCAAAACTCTGCCCTCAGAAGACAAGAAAAGCACTAGAAGGGCTCAATATAGCCATCTTAAGAGGACTTTTTCCTATCGTAAAAGGAGCGGATTTTGTAACGGATGGTTATCTAAATGCCATTTTAGCGCGTCGTGATCAAGTCTTACAACATTGTAACTAGATGCCGCTTTGGATTTTTGAACTATTTTACTCCCTTTTGAAATTTCACAGTTATGTTGCCATATAACGACTACGTTTTTATATACTTTATAGGCATTGGAGGTATAGGCATGAGTGCCTTGGCACGATTATGCGCTAGGCAAGGCTACCAAGTTTTTGGGTATGATCAATCGCCATCTGCGCTCGTTGAACAACTCAGAGCGGAAGGTATTTCAATCAGTTGTACGGATAGACTGGCTGCTATTCCTGAAGCCATTTGCCACCACCCCAACCAAACGCTAGTGATTTACACACCAGCCATCCCCACGGATAGCACTATTTTAAACTACTTTAAAAGGACTGGTTACAAAATCCAATCACGTGCAGAAGTGCTAGGCAATATTTCCAAATCATTTACCACAATAGCAGTGGCAGGTACACATGGCAAAACAACTACTTCAGCTATGGTTGCCCATATACTCTATCAAAGCAACCTGCCTATGGTGGCCTTTGTGGGGGGTATAGTGCAGCTGTATGATACCAATTTACTATCTAATGGTCTACTAGATGACATACAATTCATGGTCGCAGAAGCCGACGAATTTAATAAATCTTTCCTCCACCTTCAACCCAACTTTAGCATTGTAACGGCTGCAGATGCAGATCATCCAGAGACCTATACAACAGCAGCGCTTATGGAAGCGGGTTTTATAGAATTTATCCAACAAAATCAGAAATATTTACTTATACAGCATAAGGCTGCAGCGCAGTTGTCGGTGCGCAAATACTATAGGCAACCGTTTTTAACCTATGGGTTGGATCAAGGCGATATTGTAGCAGGCAATATAGCACTTGCACCCGATCAAAGTGTTTTCGACTATGTAGGCGTCGATGGCACCATTTCTAATTTGGTCTTGCCTATAGCGGGGTTATATAACATTGAAAATGCATTAGCGGCCATTACGATTGGTTTGACACTTGGTATACCAGAAGCCCAAATACGCACCGCTATAGCCAGCTTTCCCGGCATAAAAAGGCGCTTTTCGTTTGTTTGCAACCATAAGCAATATCTACTTATAGATGATTATGCCCACCATCCTGTAGAAATTAGTGCTTTACTGGGCTCGGTTAAAAAGCTCTATCCCAACAGTAGCCTCACGGCTGTTTTTCAACCCCATCTCTTTTCACGTACCCAGGCTTTTTACAAAGCATTTGCTGCCAGCTTAAGTCTAGCCGATCAGGTTTTTATATTACCCATCTATCCTGCCAGAGAGGCACCGATGCCAGGGGTTACGGCACAACTAATTCTTGATGCAGTAAGCTGCAAAAGGAAGGCGCTAGTGACCATGGATGGCTTGCTGAACGCACTGGCTACTTGTGATACGAGGCAAGCGCATCAGGTTTTCCTTACGATTGGTGCAGGAGATATAGGAGAAGGGGTAGCAGCTATAGCTGCTGCTTTGCAAAAGGGCTTTGGAGATTAAGGATTTATTCAAATAAATCAATAAAAAGCATCTACTCAAATCAGTGGTAAAAAAGGATTTTTGTTGCACCTTTTACTCGATAAAAAAATGCAACAAAAAATCAAGCCCTCGGTAAAAAGTTTCGGAACCCATTAAAATAAGCAAATAGAGTCTGGTGTTTAAAAATCCACAACCCTTACGCTAGTGCCTATTATAATTATTTAAGAGCTCCTGTATAATATCACAATCGCCTTCGTCTTTTTCCTTAGCCAGATCAAGTGGGGTTTTTCCATCTTTATCCTTAATATTTATATCAATGCCTTTTATTTGCAATAGCCACTCAGCTGTGTTTTTAAAACAACCATGTATTATTGCTTCATGCAAAACAGTCCTTTTATAAGTATCTTGCAAATTTGGATTAATTTTATCTTTAACGCCTGGAAACAATTTTATAATGTGTTCCCAACCCCTTCGACTCAGCATATGCAAAACGGTATCTCCACGCTCGTCTTGTTGATTCACATCCACACCCTGATCTATTAAGAATTTAACGCGCGCTTCATCTTTATCTGGTCTTACCGCTACCTTCATCAATAGAGTGCTGTTTGTGACCTCCTTTGCATCTTTATTTAGTCCTTTTTCAAACAATTCTTGCATGCTTTTTTTCGAAAAATTATTCGCATCAAGGTACTCCATAATCTCATCATCTATAACCATAGAATCCTTTACCGGCGGCACGCCATCATCAGGCTGCGCAGTAGTAGTACTAGAAGGCTGTAAAGTACTCCATAATCTCATCATCTAGATCTATAACCATAGAATCCTTTACCGGCGACACGCCATCATCAGGCTGCGCAGTAGTAGTACTAGAAGGTTGTTCTGTACTAGTAGTACTTTTTACAGTAGTGATAGGATCCTCTATAGTCGTACTACTAAGTGGCAATTCTGTACTGCTTCCATCACCCCATGTTTGATTGCCTTTTTCTATTGCTTGAGTAACAGTTTTATTTAATGCACTCATATCGGACAGTGGAATGGCAGTAAAATTGAATGGTATGGTACCATTATTCATATTAAGTCCCACTGCATTGGATGGAGTTGTAAAATGATATAGGCGATAGCCTCCCAGTATACCAACACAAACCACCCCTGCTCCCACTACCTTGATGCAACCCTTAGTGGAACCCGGCAAGCTATTCCACATTCCCATAAGATTACCCTCCATATAGTCCCTTTCATACCTCCTGTTACGTACACCCAACTCCTGCCTTGTACCTATACAAGCAGATAGAGTATTAAAGCCTAGTAGGGCCATAAAAAAGAGGGGCCTATATTGTGTATATTTTTTCATAAAATTGATTGTTTAATCGTATGTTATCATCACCACTAAGCAGCGCTTTTTCAATAGACCTCTTGCATAACCTATTTCTAATGGCCATTTTGGTGTCAAAGCTTGTCTACGCTCCTCAAATACATTTAGTATTCTGCAGTGCTCGAATACGTTTCTCCTAAAAATTGCTGATCATAAATAGCTTATGCAAGAGGTCTAATAGATATCTTATATCTAAATAATCTATTTGACATTGCGCAATCTGCTTAACTTTTATAATCTTATTACCTAAGAAAAAAAACCTTAATGAGGCACAATAGAAAGGCAGGATTTGCCTAACCACTTGCATATTCCTTCGTTAAGTATTTCATAATAGATAAAAATAAATATACATCCAAATAAAAAGTGATTAAAAAAGACAAAGAAGGGTGTGCGGGGTAAACAATAAAAACTAAACCCTTTCAAAGATTTACTAAATATAAGGTCTATGCAAATATTCCAGTAGAGAGCGTTCACCACGAAATACAGCTAATAGTGTTCGGGCACTATCTCCATCTTTATCCTCTATATCTAGATTAATGCCTTTGGCATTTTCTACTAGGCTAAAGATATTCTCATGACCTTCTCTTATTGCTAGATGCAAAGCGGTATTCAGATCGTTATTCTGTACATTTACATCAATTTTTGGGGCATTCACTAATAGATGCAAAGACGTGTTTCTATTTTCATTTTTATGGTTTATATTATTTACATCTTTAGTTTTAAAGCGCTGTCTTAGACCGCTTAAATACCCATTACCATCTACTTTATCACCCATACCCAATTGCTCTCTTGTATTTACACAAGCAGATAAAGCACTTAAGCTTAAGAGGCCGATAAATAAGCTTACCTTATAGTTTTTAGGCTTTCATGACATTAATATTTAATCGCATGTTATAAGAACTACCAAGCAGAAGTCCTTCAATGCATATTGAACTTCAAAATGTATTCAAGCAAAAAAATAAATAGAATTACAAATATCTGTGATAAAAAACACAATACTTGAAGCATAATTGCGTAATAGAAAAATACAATTGCTACCTAAGGCCTAGTGTAAATAACGTGTTGTCACACAATAGAAGCTGATGCAGCTTTATTTAAGATGAAATGCATAAAAAACAACTTAAAAGTTATCAATAAGTTGAAAAATTCCTTGTAAAGCACTATATTTGGCCCCTAGTACTAGGTCCATTGCAGATTGCAGATTGTATATAGTTGCTCCATTCGATATGGGGGTAACTTAGCATACATACAAAAGAGTAACTAAATATAACCCCTAGATTCTATATCTAAAAGGTTTATCTACTTGTTTCACAATTCGTTCTACTTTGGATTCAGTAAGCAACTTTGAACCAAATCATCCATAATTATGCAACACAATACACTTTTATATCGCTTTTTTTTTGACCCACTTGCACATGGTGTAACCTGTATGGTAGTGGCCTATCTAGTGGCACCGGCTCAATTTGTTAAGGTAGTCTATCAGGAAACAGGTGAAGCCTATCTCTCTATTATTACAAGATGTATACGTACTAAAAATTTTAAATTGTTTTTTTCTGGAGCACATATTTATGCACTTCGGCAATTTATAGCCGCTTTAGCCTTTGGGGTTTCACAGTGGCTTTTTCTTTGCTCTACTGGCTATTATGCCATAACCAACTTTACGCTATTGGTCATCTGGGAGTGCTTCTTAGCGGGAATGGTAGAAACAGCTGTGACCATATACAGCGAAACAAAAGAAATTGCTGCCAATAAAGGGGCTTTAATGAAAAGAAAGGAAAAGGTTATGGACATTATAACGCCTATCCTTCTAAGGAATATACTCAGTGGCTCGGCATGTATATTGGCCTATGAATTTACCAAAGAGCTAAGTGGAATATGGGTCAATATGATGGTTAGTACCGTATTGGGTATAGCGGTATCTGCGCTAACTATGCCATTTGATCTGATCGCCACACAAAATTGTGGATCAGAAGTCCCTATGACTTGGATAGGTCGATTAAAGCACAACATTACAGCAGAAAAAAATTTTCTTGTAATCTTCAATGGGTTAACGATGCGGATTGTGCAAATCGTTCCCTACTCTGTTGCGCATAGCCTTGTAATGCTTTTCTTAGGGCAGTCCTAAGGTTAATTAAAATCAATATGAAACAAGTACGTGCGCTACTAAAAAAATGGTCTCCTATCCACTGGCCTATGCAACGCAGTGAACTGAAAAAGTTTTTTTCTATGGCTATATTGATGTTTTTTATCTTGCTGAACCAAAATTTAATTCGTGGCATAAAAGACAGCCTTGTGGTGACTTTAATAGGGTCGGAAGTATTAAGCTTTATTAAGCTATTTGTTGAAATGCCTGCAGGGATTTTATTTGTAGTGCTCTATACCGTCTTATGCAATAAGATGACCACAGAAAACATCTTTAGAGGAATCATACTTTTTTTTCTCTTTTTTTTTATACTATTCGGCTTTTTTTTGTTCCCTTATCAAACGCTATTGCATCCCGATCCGTATCGGGTAGATAATTGTATTAAGCTTTATCCCCATTTTAAATGGTTTTTTATCATGTGGGGCAAGTGGACATTGGTCCTTTTCTATACGCTAGGTGAACTTTGGCCTATGGTCGTTTTTACGCTCTTATATTGGCAATTGGCCAATAAAATAACCAAAACGGAAGAAGCGGGTCGCTTTTACTTCTTTTTCAACCTGGTAGGGCAAGCCAATTTGCTTATTTCTGGGAGCATTATGGTCTATTTTTCGCGCAGCGACCATTTTTTATTGCCTTTTCTAGGTGCAGCTAAAACAGAAACGGTACTGAAAATAGCTGCGCTTATGGTAATCGTTACCATCCTCTGTTTGGCTATTCTGATTTTGCACAGATATATTGAAAAGCATATCATGCATGGCCAAACCATACAGGCTAAACCAACTGCTACACTACAATTAGGGCTATATAAAAGTTTTAAGATGATTTCCAGATCTAAATATCTTGGATTAATTTGTGTATTGATGATCTCTTATTCAATGGTTATTCATTTAATAGAGGGAATTTGGTTCCACGAGACCAGTCTGCTGTATAAAAAGGATCCTACAAATTTTATGACCTACCAGGGCAAAGTGCTATTCTGGACGGGCATTTGTACCCTTATCTGTTCTTGCTTTGGCAGCGCGGTTATTCGGAGGCTCAGTTGGTTAGGTGCTGCATTGGTTACGCCGATTATCACGCTTGTAGTGGGCAGTTGTTTTTTTCTTTTTACAATAGCAGCCCATTTCAGCTTTTTACCGGAAACCATAATGGGTATATCCACTTTAGCTGCCATTGTAGCCATTGGTGGTCTACAAAATGTATTGGCGAAAGGAACAAAATACTGTTTTTTTGATGTAACGAAAGAGATGGTCTACATTCCTTTAGATAATGAAATGGGCACAAAGGGCAAAGCAGCCGTAGACATATTAGGTGGAAAAATAGGCAAATCTGTAGGCGCGGTTTTGCAAGTAATCTGCTATACTATTTTTGCTGCTGCGCAGCCCGATCAATTGGCGCCATTTTTAATGGTAATCTTTTTTTTAATTTGCATCATTTGGATTACATCCGTTGGCATGCTTTCAAAGAGATACCATAGTTTGATAAGAAAGACGGATGCCACGATGTTGAACTAAAAAGATAAGGTTATGCGTAAGATAGATGTACTACCTATTGGTTATTCAGATGTTCAATCAGTCATTGAAACAGGCTATTATGTAGATAAAACACGATATGCACAAGCGCTAATTGAAAAGAGAAATCCTGTATTTATAGCCCGGCCTCGCAGATTTGGGAAATCATTATTTATCAATACACTGGCTACTATAGCTAGTGGAATTGAAAAATTATAATCTTGATGTTACTGAATACATGGGTCAATCGTGCTACGACTTTGCCTATCCTTTACGGAGATACACTGTAAAATAATTGGCCAATAGATGCTCTTTTATTTTTTATAAATCCATTTTAGCACTTAGTAGAAGTTTTATAAGCTTATATCTTGATCAGTTAGTATTAAATTTACGGTAATTTTCTTTCTCCCTGATACCATTAGGGGACCACGACCTATAGAACCCTATGAAAGCGTTGATTAAAGCAAAACTAAAAGGAGATCCCATTATATGGGGCATTGCATTTGTATTGTCTAACCTAAGCATTCTCACCGTCTATAGTGCCTCTAGTTCTTTAGCCTATCGGCAAATGCACCACAATACCGAATATTATTTAGTAAGACAGGCGCTACTAGTAGGCGCCGGCTTGGCGGCTATGTGGTTAAGCCACCGGGTTGATTACCGCTACTATGCGACCCTGGCTAAAGCAGCACTTTGGATATCCATTCCGCTATTGCTCGTAACTTGGCGCTATGGATTAAAACTCAATGAAGCTTCCCGTTGGCTGAACATTCCTTTTATCAATAAATCCTTCCAACCCTCTGACCTAGCACAACTTGCACTGATTATACGAATCGCCCATATGCTGGCCAAACAACAAAAAAAGATTACTTGCTTTAGATCTGCCTGCTTGCCTATGTTAACCTGGTCTGGTCTGATTAGTGGGTTAATTGCTTTAACCAATTTCTCTAGCGCTATACTATTATTTGGCACCTGTTTGGTGCTTATGTTCATTGGTAGAATCCCGATCAAATACCTGCTCATTATCGTATGCGCCGGTATCCTAGCTGGAGGAGGCGCATTGGCCTGCGGCCAACGGGGTGGAACCGCCATCAAACGCATAGAAAATTTTCTCAAAGGTGACCTCTCCTTTCAAATGGAACAATCTTATATCGCCATTGCAACTGGCGGACTGGCGGGCAAAGGCCCTGGCAACAGCACCCAACGCAACTTCTTACCCCACCCCTACTCCGACTTTATTTATGCCATATTAATCGAAGAATATGGCCTGATAGGAGGTATATTCGTTATGGTACTCTACCTCATTTTACTATATAGAGCCATTGCTTTACTCCCTACAGCAACGCACTACTATGGAGGCATTTTGGCGACAGGCATAAGTCTTTTGCTTGTATTTCAAGCTTTATTGAATATGGCCATTGCAGTAGGTCTTGGCCCTGTTACAGGGCTACCATTGCCATTTGTGAGCATGGGGGGCACCTCACTTGTATTTACAGGCATTGCACTAGGCATATTATTAAGCATTAGTCAGGGAGAAATTGATACAGAACTCGTAACTTTAAAAAAAGAAGTTGCGGGCATCCGTTATAATAGGTATAGAAAAAAATCCTAAATATTAGGATGGATATAAGCCAAAACTTCCTTTTACGATTTCTATAAAAATCTAAAAATAGAGCTATTTTTTTTGTATATTGTCAGGATTCCTATCTTACTGCTGTAAGCTGGAATCATTCTAAAAAAGCATAATTTTAGGGTTGTTACATAGCATCTGTTCGGGATTAAATTTTCAGTTGCATGAAATAAGATTATTATTTTTAAGCCCAGCACACGTTTATGGAGCCTTGTGCGCTTCATTCTGCCTTTTTGTGCCTATTTTGCTTTTATAACGCGCTTATGTTTTAGTGATAAATGGATAGTAATAAATTAGTAGAGTCATTTGCAGAATTTGCCAAATCTAAAAATATTGATAGGCCCACCGTCATACGCATCTTAGAAGATGTATTTCGCGCGGTGATGCTCAACAAGTTTGGAAATAGTGACAATTTTGATATCATTATCAATCTTGATAAAGGAGATTTGCAGATATGGCGTTTCCGTGAAGTTATAGCTGATGATGCAGCAGATGCATCTGCACCCAATAAAATACCCCTCTCGGAGGCGCGAAAAATAGAAGCCGATTTTGAACTGGGAGAAGAGCTCTCTGAGGAAATTAAAATTTCTGATTTTGGCAGAAGGCTTATCATGACTGCTAAGCAAATGCTTGTACAAAAGATTCGAGAACTGGAGAAAGAGGCGCTTTATAATAAATATGAACAGCTCGTGGGCTGTTTGATTTCAGCTGAAGTAAATCAAATTTTGAGTAAAGAAATCATCTTACTAGATGATGAAAACAATGAGCTTTTTTTACCAAAATCAGAGCAAATACCTAAAGATCAGTTTAAAAAAGGAGAACATATTCGCGCGGTTATTTGCAGGATCACATTTCACAATGCCACGCCTCGCGTTATACTTTCTAGGACGTCGCCGCTTTTCTTAGAAAGGCTATTTGAAAATGAGATTCCTGAAATCCAGGATGGCCTTATTGCCATAAAAAAAATCGTAAGAGACCCAGGGGCTCGTGCGAAAGTAGCGGTTGAAACTTTTGATGATAGAATTGACCCAGTTGGCGCTTGTGTGGGCATCAAAGGATCTCGTATACACGGGATTACCAAAGAACTCCAGTATGAAAACATTGATATTATTAATTATACTGATAACTTAGAGCTCTATATTGCGCGTGCCCTAAACCCTGCATGCATCAATCGAGTCGAACAAAATGGTGAAAGAATCTCTGTTTACTTACATCCTGATCAAGTCGCCCTAGCGATTGGCAAAGGCGGCCAAAATATCAAACTAGCAGGTATGCTCATTGGCAAAGAAATAGATGTGTATAGGGATATTCCTACCCATTTAGAGCAGAATGATATTGCGCTTTCTGAGTTTAGTGATGCCATTGAGCCTTGGATTTTGGAAGAACTGCATAAAGTCGGTTTAGACTCCGCGAGAAGTGTTTTAGCCCTATCCAAGGAAACCCTTGAGCAACGTGTTGATTTGGAACAAGAAACAATAGATGAAATCTATGCTATATTAGACCAGGCGCTTAATAGTTAACCTAAATATGCCTTCTAGGTAGAGAAAGATAGCCCATGAATGAAGAAAAAAGCATGCGACTCAGCCAAGTGGCTCGAAAGTTAAATGTAGGAACAGAAACGATTGCTTCTTTTTTAGCCCAAAAAGGGTTTGTAGTAGACCATAAGCCCAATGCTAAAATAACGGCTGAACAATTTAATCTACTGGCTGCTGAGTTTAGCTCAGCTGGTATGGATAAACAAGAAGCTACACATGTAACCATCGGCAAAACGTATCCAACGCTTTCTGCAGCAGCTGATAAACACAACAGTGTAAAAAGCAAAGAGCAAGTAAAAAAGAAGACAAAAACACAAGCAAAAGTGCACAGAGCAGAGGAAAGCCAGCCACCTGTTCATTACGAAGCCTCTGTTCCGGTTTTACCGGGCTTAAAACCGGTTGGGAAAATTAATTTGGCAATTGAAAAAGCCAAAGCTGAAGCACAATCTGCTATTGTTGAGGGACCAGAACTACCAGCTGCTCCAGCAACGGCAGGCCCTGATGGCCCATCACCTGTAAAGAATTGGGATGAAACAGCAGAAAAAGCTCCTGTTAAACCAGATAAAATAACCTTTTCAGACCAATTGAGAAGGCCTACTATAGTAGGCAAAATGACTTTACCTGAACCTACCTCCAGAAGGCACCACCATAGCCGTGGAGCGGCATCCCAAAAGTTGAATGGAGCAATGGGCACCTCTAAAACAGGCGGCACAAAGCCACAAGCTAGGGGAAAAAGCCCCATAGAGGCTACCATTCCACCTAGACCTATAGGGGGTAAAAAAGCAGGGTCCTTTAAGTTTAGCACAAACGCTAATCCTCCGCGTAGGGAAAAAGATGCTAAAATAGGGGTAAAAGAGCAAGAAGGCGTATCTTCACAAGAAATAGAAAGCCAAATTAAAAGAACCTTAGCAAAACTAAACCAAGGTACCAGCGATGGCGCACGTTCAAAATATAAAAGAGACCGGCGTAGTGCCCACCTAGAAGCGGAAGAAAAACGCCAACGCCAAGCAAAGGCAACAGAAAAAATCTTAAAAATCACCGAGTTTATTTCAGCCAATGAGCTAGCTTCCTTTATGGACATTACGGTAAATGAAGTGCTTTCTACTTGTATGTCTTTAGGTATGATTATCTCTATCAACCAACGTCTGGATGCAGAAGCCATTACAGTTGTTGCCGATGAGTTTGGCTATAGCGTAGAATTTGTTGACCTACATGATGAAGAAGTAGATAAAGAGGCTGAAGAGGTGCAGGGTGAGCTGGTGGAGCGTCCGCCTATTGTCACCATAATGGGCCACGTAGACCACGGAAAAACTTCATTACTGGATTATATTCGTACTACAAAAGTAACCGCCAGAGAAGCGGGTGGCATTACCCAACACATTGGGGCCTATGATATTATTACCGATCAAAACAAAAAAATTGTTTTCTTAGACACACCGGGTCACGAAGCTTTTACAGCCATGCGTACCAGAGGTGCCCAGGTCACCGATATTATTGTCATTGTAGTAGCTGCAGATGACAGCATTATGACCCAGACCAAAGAGTCGATTAGCCATGCGCAAGTAGCGGGTTGTCCGATTATTATTGCCATCAATAAAATTGATAAACCTCAGGCCAACCCAGAAAAGGTTAAAGAAGATTTAGCCAACCTCAACATCTTAGTGGAAGACTGGGGTGGAAAGTATCAATGCCAAGAGATCTCGGCCAAAACAGGGCAAGGGGTAAATGAACTTTTAGAAAAAATTCTTCTGGAAGCCTCTCTGCTAGATTTACAAGCAACCCCTTCTAGAAAAGCCAAGGGTACAATTATTGAGTCTTTCCTAGACCCTGGTAGGGGCTATGTATGCACGGGCATTGTACAAGACGGTACCCTACGCGTAGGGGACATTGTGCTAGCTGGTGTTTATTATGGAAAGGTCAAAGCCATGTTAAACCACCAAAACATTCCGCGCAAAGCAGCTCCTCCTGCCACACCTGTCCAAGTCTTGGGGTTAAACGGTGCACCGAGAGCAGGCGATACCTTTCGTGTAATGGGTAGTATAAAAGAAGTAGGCGAGTTGGCGCAAAAAAAGCAACAGTTGTTACGTGAACAAGCCTTACGGACCAAATCCCACCTTACCCTTGATGAAATTGGGCGCCGTTTGGCGGTAGGGAACTTTAAAGAACTCAATATTATCATCAAAGGAGACATGGATGGTTCTATTGAGGCATTGGCCGATGCATTGCTTAGGTTATCCCATGAGGAAGTAGAGGTGAATATTCTACACAAATGTGTAGGTGCGGTTTCAGAGTCTGATGTGCTCCTTGCTGCCGCCGCTCAAGCGATTATTATCGCCTTTCATATTAAGCCATCTGCACAAGCTAAAAAATTAGCCGAAAGAGAAGGAGTAGCCATCAAACAATATTCGATTATTTATAGTGCCATCGATGATGTGCGTGGTGCAGTACAAGGACTTTTGGCCCCTACTATAGAAGAAGTGGCTACTGGTCGAGCAGAAATTAAAAAAATCTTTACCTTTTCAAAAATTGGTAATATTGCAGGATGTCAAGTGCAAACAGGCTTTATTAAACAATCCAATCCCATACGTGTCATCCGGAAAGAACAAGTGGTATTTACAGGTGCCATCCATACCATAAAGCATGGACTAGAGGAGATGAAACAGGTAAAATCTGTTTCTGAATGTGGTATACATATTAAAAATTTTGATGAAATTGAGGTAGGGGATATTATAGAAGGCTTTGAACGAAAAGAGATTAAAAGAGAGCTTTAGATACGCTGCACTTTTCTTGATAAAACGGATGATGCGCCTACCCCTTTTTGCTTGATCAAAAAGGGGAAAAAAATCAAGCCCTGTGCAAAAAGTTGCTAAAAGCACAGCTTACAGATGGAAAAACAGGGGCCATACTGCAATCCTTCCCTGAAAACTGTTTTTCTTTTCATCTGTAAGCTGCACTTTCTAAACGTAACTTTTTACAATGGGCGGGGTTTCGCTTATTTTGGAGTAATTTTGCCATACAGCTGAATAGACAACGGCGCCAACTTAAGGTACTAATGGCCACCGATAAAGGAATTTGGCTCGGGGGGCAGAAAAGAGGTATTTTTTTCTTTATTTTTAGTACAAACCTATGAAAGTGGCTATACTTAAATTTGAAACAGAGCTTAAATTCATTGCGGTTATAGCCTTTTGGGGCATTCGGTGGCTTTATGCCTATCTGACTGCTTCGAATGAATCAATGTCCAATATGGAACCAGAGGAGCTAGAACAACTAAAAGAACGAGATGAAACAGTACAAAACGGCCCAGATACGCTCCCTCCTATTGCTACTGCGCCAATCGCTGAAAAAATAGTAGCTACCACGCCACCAGCTGTTGCTTTACCACCATTAGCAATAGCAAATCACCCATTATTGCAATCAACGGCAATAGAAAACCGAAAAACTGCCTTGCGTAGCAAACGAAAATTATTTAGAAATATATTGCTGGTGGATGCACTGATGCAACGCAAAGGATTTATAGCGTAATGCTTGTATAAATATAAGATAGTTACAACACAGGGGTGCGTTTTTTATTTTTAGGACGTTATTTTTGGTATGGTGGCCCTTGATAAAGGAATTTGGCGCTTTCAGTAAAACGGTAGTCTTTGAGCGAACTCTTTTTCAGCGGATCAGAAAAACAGCCTTGTCTGAGCCCGCACAGCGGGCGAGTTCTGTTTTTCCCGCTTAAAAAGAGTTCGTTTCATTATTTTTACTGTGTACCAAATTCATTTATCGAGGGCCATAAGCGCGAGGGGGGGAGCGTGCAAACAACTTAATAAACACAATTCCTTAAGCTCTTCCATATGGCTAAATGGATACTTTTCTATTAACCCTATCACACATGAAAGATTATACCGAAACACCAGCACATTGCATTACCGTTACAAAAGAACAAGCCCATCTTCGTATAGATAAATTTCTATCAGAGGTTTTACAAATCAGTCGAAATAAAATCCAAGAAGCCATTTCTGGTCAATCGGTTGTAGTCAATAACCAGCTGATTAAATCAAATTATATCGTTCAACCCAAAGACGAAATAGTAGCCCGTATACCCCATCCTATAGACCTAACAACCCTTACACCAGAAGCCATTCCATTAGATATTGTCTATGAAGACGACCACCTACTGGTCGTCAATAAACCCGCCCAGATGGTTGTACATCCAGATAGCGCCCACCGAACCGGCACACTAGCCCATGCCCTATTGCATCGTTATGACCACTTGCCTTTAAAAGACCATATGGCTACCAGGCCTGGCTTGGTGCATCGGATTGATAAAAACACATCCGGCCTATTGGTAGTAGCCAAAACAGAAAAAAGCTTGGCAGCTTTAGAACATCAATTCTACAACCATACCGTAACACGAACCTATTATGCACTGGTTTGGGGCAATCCCCAAAATGATACCGGAATGATTAATGTCCATATAGGCAAAGACAGCCATAACCATCAAAAGATATCCGCTTTTCCAGACAACCAACAAGGCAAAAAAGCCGTTACCCACTATCAAGTGATCAAACGACTCCACCATGTTGCCCTTGTAGCCTGTAGATTAGAAACCGGACGTACCCATCAGATTCGCGTGCATATGAAACATATAGGCCATCCGCTCTTTGGAGACCCTCAATATGGCGGCGATACAATCGTTAGTGGCCAGCGCTATGCCTCTTATAAGGCCTTTGTGCAGAACTGTTTTAAACTAATGCCCTATCAGGCACTCCATGCAGCGGTTCTTGGCTTTAACCACCCCGTAACAGCAGCCCCTATCTCCTTTGAAGCCCCTTTACCGGAAAATTTTGTTAAACTTATAGTAAAATGGGAAAAATATGTAACAGACAAATTCCTCAGCACAAGCGCGCTTCAAAAAAGTCTAACGTCCAGCCATGTTACGGAAGATCAAACAGCAAATCAAACAAGCCTTTCATTTTTCCAATAGGGAAAGCAACGGCTTACTGGCCATTATTGTACTGATCTTCCTTTTAATCATTGCACCCAAGGTATATAAAGTATATTATACGCACACCCATAAACCCTTAGACCACAACGCAGACATTGCTCTGTTGGAAAAAAACTTAATCTTATTACAAGAAAATAGCCGTAAAGTAACCCCAATACCAATCAATACAGCTACGCCCAAAGCGTTGCAAACCATAGCAGGCATTACGCAACCACTCGCCATCAGAATCCTACGTTATAGAGACAAACTAGGTGGATTCGTTTCGTTTGATCAATACAAAGAAGTATATCATCTACCTAAACCACTTCAAGTCAGATTAAGCCAATGCACCACTATACCAGCAGAATATAAGCCTAAAAAATTATCATTAAACCAAGCAACCTTTCAAACATTGGTCGCACACCCTTATATTTCAGCTGCTATGGCCAAAGCCATTACAGCGTATAGAAAAAAGAAAGGCCAGTTTACCACGCTGCGTGCCATACAAAACCTACCCGGATACCATCCCGATTGGGGAAAAAAAATCATGCCCTATCTTTCATTTTAACATAGAAAATGATAGGCTTCAATTAATGATAACTTTCACTGTAAAATTTATTTTACTATGTATTGAATACATTACTATTTTTTTAGTAAATTTAAGGCCTTTTTTATGATTTACTTTAACGTCTCAGTATGTATACTGGCTATTTTTTTATTGCTAACCTTAGTAATAGGTATCTACTTTAGTAGAAAAAAACCCACTTTTCGCGCCTATGCAGTAGGCAATAAACAATTTAGCACCGCTACCATGGTGGCCACAGTGTTAGCTACTGCTTACAGCGGCGGGGGGGGTAATGCGCAATGTAGACCAGGTTCATCAATTTGGACTGTATTGGATTATCCTCTCAATTTTAGGAGATCTAGGTTTGTGGGTTGTCAGTTGGCTAGCACTATATATGAGGCCATTTATGCACCATCTTTCCATGGCCGAAACGATAGGTAATGTGTATGGTAAATGGCCCAGGGCCATTGTTGCGCTTTTCAATATGGGCTCTTCCATTACGATGGTTACCATGCAAATTCATGTAATGTCCCTATCGATTCGCATGTGTATCCATTCCGTTAACCCTGACCTCATTACTATATCCTCTACTTTAATCCTGATTTTCTACTCCTCCTTTGGAGGTATTCGTGCAGTTACCTTTACCGATGTATTGCAGTTTATAACTTTTTCCGTTATTCTCCCTTTTTTGGCTTGGCGGATATTTGTGAAAGTAGGCAAACCATTTACAGAAATTTTTCCATTGCTACAGGAACAAGAAAAGTTTCAATTCGGCACTTTATTCCATTGCGATATGAATCCAGTAGCCATGATTGCGCTAATCTTATCTATCCTTGTATCCTATATAGATACGCCCATCATACATAGAGTCTATATGTCTTCCGACGCCACTCAGGCTAGAAAGGTTTTCCAAAATGCTGGATTTTTTGGCATCTTCATCAATATCATTATATGCCTGATTGGACTACTTACTTTTGTAGGCACATCAACGTTATCAGCAGTCAAGGGTTGGGACTATATAATGGCTGGTATTCCACCATTTTTTCACGGATTACTTTCTGTCAGCCTGCTAGCTATGTCTATGTCTGCAGCTGATTCTTGCTTACACTCAGGCGCTATTGCAGTTAGCCATGATATGCTCGAAAGCATACGTAGTGTACAGCCATCACCCTATCCTTATCAACTCCGGTTCGCTAGGATAGCTTCTATTTGTATAGGTCTATTGGCCATGGCATTAACCTTTTACTATGATAATTTGTTGGATTTGCTTAAGCTAAATCTTGGCCTTTATCTACCCATAACCGTTGCCCCGTTTATCTTATCTATTTTTGGCTTCCGAGGTACTACCCGTACCGCTCTGATTGGTATGGCTACAGGTCTATTCACTATTTTAGCCTGGAATAAATGGGTGGAGCCATCCACAGCGATAAATGGTTCCTTCGTTGCTATGGTAGCCAATGGTCTGACTATAATGGCTGCCCGCTATCTCCTAAAACAACCGGAAAATACAGGTATGATTTGCCTGAAAAGCAACCTAGTTCACGCTAAAAACAAAACCCTCTATCTTGAAAATCAAGAAGAAATTAGGAAACTCAAACCGCTAAACACATCCCTTTATGATTCGGATATGGCACCCACGGCTACAGCTGGCAACGCTAAAGGCTATCGCGCAATTTTAACGCAAATAATAGGTAAAATTGAGGCATCTATCCCCCTGGTAGATAGCGGCATACCGCCTTACAAGCAGGACCTTCAGCGTATCATCCATAAGCTCTATGATTGGGTGACCTCTTTTAGTAGAAGAGATAAGGCTCAAGACCATGCACTGCTACAGCCTACTAAAGTTAGGCTAGATAAGCTGATGGACAAGGTGGAGTTGGCCTTATCCCAAGCGGTAGCCAATCCGCCTAGGCTGTTGGTAGAAAAAATCAATACCCCTAGTGGGGAGCCATCTTCTTACATGGTATGCGATATCAACCAAATCGTCTACTTATTGGTTCAGGCCATTTTACGAATTGGTAAACTAGAGGCTTCCCAAGCGGTTAGCATACAACTGCATAACACTGCCTTACAATTTAAGCAAGATGCTATTGACAGCAGTCTGCCTACCTACATACGCCTTCAAGCCACTGCCCTAGTAATCAGCCAAGCTACTACTGTCTCTAAAAAACCTCCCAAAGTGAACGCCTACTATGATGATAGCGTAGATCCCATCGCCCCTAAAGGACAACAAAAAGCACCACCATCTATAGATCTTCAACAAGAAACGATATCCACTATTGTGCGTGCCCACTATGGCTATTTTAAATTGGTTAATGACCAGAAACAACCTACCACGCTACTGGTACTGCCCAATGATGTCACGGATATACTTAGTAAGATGACTACTAAACGATCTATAGGCTGCTTAACCTCCAAAGCCTCTATCTCCCTAAAGGAACAAGCAGATTCCATGATGGCATTAATGCAGTTCCATGATGCTATCTGCAAATCCCCTGATAAAGAAAATCCTATTGATAGAAAGACGATTTCAAGTTTACTTGTATTATTACGACAACATTTTGGCTTTAAGCGGCATGCTTCGGATCAATTGTTTTATGTGCGAGCAGTAGGCATTGCCGAATTAGTGCTAGAATGGGGTTTGCACACCCCTAAATTGATTTATGCCACTTTGCTCTATGCATTGGTACAACATAGCTATTTGTCGCTTACTTATATCAAAGCACATTATAACATAGCAGTTTATGCCTTTGTGTCCAATATGGTAAACATAGATAAGCGACAAGCATTAGACCATCCCGCTTTGTTGTATATACAGCATCGTTTAAAAAAAGCGATTCAAGAAGATCATGTACAGCTTTCTGTTTTGTTCATTAAGCTAGCCGAACGGCTCTATGATTTACGCCATGCAGCCGGTTACATCCATCTAGCAGAAGTGCACCATATGGCACAAGAAACGCTGGCTATAGATGTTAAATTAGCCCGTGCATACTTGGGTCCAGAGATAGAGGTGGCATTAGAACAAGCCGCTAAACAGGCACTAGGGATATCTAAAAATGCCAGCTTTGATTTTTAATTAAAAATCCTTACTATAAGCTTTATTCTATTGCTATAACTATTTTTTAATGGCTTCCTTTATGATATGCTTTAATATGTCCCTATTTATAGTGGCTGCTTTTTTGGTACTAACCTTGGTGGTAGGCGTTTACTTTAGTAGAAAGAAAACCACTTTTCGAGAACATGCAGTAGGGAACAAACAGTTTTCTACCGCTACCTTAGTGGCCACAGTGTTAGCTACCTTGTATGCTGGGTGCACCTTAATGTCTCATGTAGAGTGTATCTACGAATATGGTTTATGGTGGGTAGTGCTTGTACTTTTAGATTGCTTTGGTTTGTGGACTATTAGCAAATTAGCTATTCGGATGGGCTCATTTATGGAGCATCTCTCCATGGCAGAGACGATGGACCATGCCTATGGTAAGTATGCAAGAATTATAACGGCTTTGGTTGGTACTTGTCGTTGCATTATTATCATTACTATGCAGATTACTGTAATGTCCCGAGCTATTGGTATGTGTATTAGTTTGCCTGATCCATATATACTGCCTACCCTTGCGACTTTATTACTTGTTTTCTATTCAGCATTTGGGGGGATTCGTGCCGTTACCTTCACGGATATATTACAATTTATAACTTTTTCGATGATTATTCCCCTGCTTTCCTGGTTTATGTTTGTAAAAGTAGGGAAGCCAATTTCAGAGATTCTTCCTATACTACAAAGTCAAGCAAAATTTCAGTTTGGGACCGTATTTCATTTTGATACTAAACTAATAGCTTTATGCTCACTTACATTGACTGTTTTGGTTTCTTATATAATACAACCCCAACTTATCCAACGGGTTTATATGTCTTCTAATATTATCCAGGCTCAAAAAGTTTTTTCATACGCTACTATTTTTAATTTTGTTATAATGTTTTTTATTATTCTAGTTCCGCTATTTGTTTTCGTAAGTACGCCAGATTTACCTAAAGCAGAGAGTTGGGGATATATAATGGCCCATATTCCTCCTTCTTTTAAAGGATTTCTTGCCATTAGTTTGTTCGCTATGGCTATGTCTACAGCAGACTCTTGCTTAAACGCTTCTACTGTTATGATTACGCACGATATATTGCAAAGTATACAAACACGGAAAAAAGTTAATGATGCACATCAGGTTAAAATAGCCAGATGGACCACCTTAGTATTGGGTTTATTAGCTATGATATTAGCTTTTCATTGCCAAGATTTATTAAAATTAACGTATTGGGTCCTCGATTGTGCTGTACCTATTACAGCTGCCCCTTTTATATTAGCCATTTACGGGTTTCGAGGCACTTCTCTTACTGCTTTAGTTGGTATGGCTACAGGTCTACTAACTATTTTAGCCTGGAATAAATGGGTTGAGCCTGCAATAGGGATGGATGGCTCTTTCCTGGCTGCTATAGCCAATGGCCTGGCCATGATGACTGCCTACTATCTCCTAAAACAACCGGAAAATGCAGGATGGGTGGGTCCAGATGATACATTTAAACAAATGCAACAAGCACATGCGCGCAAAAGAGCAGAACGCAAAGAAGCCATTAAAAATGGCTGGGCCAATAGAAAAGCCACTTTGGCCAAGTTAGTACCCAGCCATACTACAATAGCATGTGTAGGGCTTTATAGTGCCATCATCAGCTTGCTCACTTTCTTTATAGCGCCTATTACGCATCATAGCTGCCGGCTTATGTTGCAACTTTTTGGAGCGGCTTGTTGTTTAGGCTATCCATTTCTCCATGACATTTCCAAAAAGATAAGGGCCATTCCAAATTGGTTTATTGGCCTATGTTGGCTAATAGGCTTCGGGGGATATCTGCCTTTCAACCTGATTTTAAATTGTTTTTATTCTAACAACCCAATTTTTATCACATCCTTATCGCTAGCCCATTGTGCGGTAATCTTATGGGTACTACCCTTCTATTTAGCCATACGAGTGGTAGCAATCGCATTATTAGTCGCTATTTATCCTATTGCTATTGGGTTATCTTTTACAGTATTATACTCCCTATTGCCGTTGTTTATAGCCAGTTTACTGGTACTGGCCATGGCTATTTGCTTTAAAAGCAAACAAAATCATCATATCAATCAAATTCTTTACCTAAAAGATCAAGAAAAGATTAGAGCATCCCAAAAGCTAAAAGCATCCCTTTATGACTCAGCTATGGTGCCCGTTACTGTGGTTAGTAAAGCCAAAGGCTATGGCCCTATTTTGACGCAAGTGGTAGGCAAAATTGAGGAATCTATCTCTTTTTTAGATGGCAGCACGCCTCTTTATAAGCAGGACTTTCAGAGTATCATCAACAAACTCTATGGCTGGGCGGCCTATTTCAATAGAAGGGAAAAAGCCAAAAAGCATGCACTGCTGCAGCCTACTAAAATTACCTTAGAGAAGCTCATCCGTAAAGTGGAATTGGCTTTGTCCCAAGAGGTGACCAATCCACCTAGACTGCTGATAGAAAATACAAAAGCGCCTAATAAAGCACCCTGCCAGCATATCATATGCGATATCAACCAAGTAGCTTATTTATTGGTTCAAGCTGTTTTACGGGTTGGTAAACTAGAGGGCGCCATAGTTGTGCGCATACAACTCCATTCCACTGTTTTGCAATTTAAGCAAGTTGATCCTATTGCCAGCAGCCATTCTACATCCATCTCTTTTCAAGCTACTGCACTAGTAATCAGCCAGGCTACTACACCCTCTGAAGCCCTTCCAAAAGTCAAAGCCCTTTATGATGATGAAATAGATCCTATCGGCCCTAAAGGGAAACAGAAAGACTCCCCATCTATAGATCTTCAACAAGAAACCATCTCCAGTATTGTGGGCGCCCACTATGGCCATTTGGAGTATGGTGTCCGCGCGCAGCAGCCTACTATGTTACTGGTATTGCCTAATGATGTCACCGATATTCTGAGCAAGATGACTGCTGCATTGCCTATAGATTGTTTAACCCTAGATACTCCTGTTACCCCTAAGGAACAAGCCGACTCCATGATGGCATTAATGCAGTTTCATGACTATGTTTGCAAATCTTCTCATAACATGGATCCTATTGATGTAGGTACCATTTCGGGTTTGCTTTTATTGTTGCGCAAGCACTTTGGCTTTAAGCGGCATGCTTCGGGTCAATTGTTTTATGTACGTGCCGTAGGGATTGCCGAATTGGTCGTAAAATGGGTCTTTCACTCGCCTAAAGTGATTTATGCCGCTTTGCTCTATGAATTGGTGCGCTATACTTGCTTGCCCCTTTCTTATATCAAAGAACATTACAATTTAGGCGTTTATGCTTTTGTTTTAAATATAACAAGCATAGATAAACACCAAGAGCTAGACCATCCTTCTTTGCTACATGTACAGAATCGATTGAAAGAAGCCATTAAGGAAGAGCACATACAGCTTTCCGTGCTTTTCATCAAACTGGCCGAACGGCTCTATGATTTACGCCATGCAGCCGGTTACATCCATCTCACAGAGGTACAACATATGGCACAAGAAACCATTGCCGTAGATGTTCAGCTAGCCCATGCATATCTAGATCCAGCAATAGGAGCAGCATTAGAAGAAGCAGCCAAAGCAGCACTAGCGCTCTGTAAGCATACAGCTAAAGAACAGTATAAAAAAAGAACAAGATAGTTAGTGGGTCCTATCTAAAAACTACTTAGATAGATTTTTTAAAGCAATGCATTTTAAACCCTATCCCCCTTTTTTTTGATTTTTAGCTAAAAATCCTTACCATAGAACCTGTACTGTTTATATAACTATTTTTAATATTATGATCTGCTTGAGCATCCCCCTATTTATAGTAGCTGCTTTTTTGGTACTAACCTTGGTGGTAGGCGTTTACTTTAGTAGAAAGAAAACCACTTTTCGAGAACATGCAGTAGGGAGTAAACAGTTTGCTACTGCTACTTTGGTAGCCACGGTACTGGCTACTAATTATAGTGGAGCGGGGTTGTTGCGTATTGTAGAGTGTGTCCATGACCTTGGCTTATGGTGGATCGTTTGCATATCATTAGCTTCTTTTGGCTACTGGGCAATCAGTAGACTAGCCATACGCATGGGACCATTTATGCAACACCTCTCTATAGCTGAAACATTAGGTTGTATCTATGGTAAATATTTAAGGGTGATCACTGCATTGGTCAGTGTTTGTGGGTGCATAGTTGTTATTACTATGCAAATCACTGCAATGTCTCACGCGATTAATATGTGTTTGGGGTCAATTGATCCCTTTTTGATTACGTTCCTTTCCACCTTTCTCCTTATTTTTTACTCCACTTTTGGGGGTGTTCGTGCCATTACCTTTACAGATGTATTGCAATTTCTGACCTTTGCTATTATTATTCCGTTTCTAGCTTGGTTTATCTTTGTAAAGTTAGATAAACCTGTTGCAACAATTATGCCTATGCTGCAGCATTATCCTAAATTTCAATTTAGTAGTGTATTCCATTTTAACGCCCAACTCGTGCATATGCTGCTATTGGTTCTATCTTTTATAGTCGATTATACAGGCCCTGAAATTATACAGCGGGTATATATGGCTTCTGGCCCCATTCAAGCCAAAAAAGTTTTTTTATATGCTATGCTTTTTAATTTGGCTATAACTTTCTTTATAATTTTAATAGGCCTATTTGTTTTTGCAGGGGCACCTGATTTACCGAAAGCGCAAATTTGGCCCTATATAATCGCTCATATCCCTCCTCTTTTTAAAGGATTTCTTGCAATTGCTTTATTCGCTATGGCGATGTCTACTGCTGATTCTTGTTTAAATGTTTGTGCGGTTATGGTTGGCCATGATGTGATACAAAGCCTACAAAAGAAACTAGAAATCCCTGATGCATTTCAACTTAAAATAGCCAGGCGGACCACACTAATAGTGGGTCTATTAGCGATGCTACTCGCTTTTAAATGTACAGATCTTTTACAATTAATGTACTGGTCTATGGACTGCTATGTACCTATTGTAACAGCTCCTTTTATCTTAGCTGTTTTTGGTTTTCGAGGCACTTCCCGTACCGCTTTAATCGGTATGGCAACAGGCATATTAACCATTTTAGCTTGGAATAAATGGATCGAGCCTGTAACAGGGATAAATGGCTCTTTCATTTGCATGCTGGCCAATGGTCTAGCCATGATGGCAGCCCACTATCTACCGAAACAGCCAAAAGGTAAAGGGTGGGTTGGTCCAGATGATCAGTTTAAACAATTGCAGCAAGTAAATGCGCGCAAGCGCGCCGAACGCAAAGAAGCCATTAAAAATGGATGGGCCAATAGAAAAGCTACCTTAGTAAAGCTGATGCCTAGCGATGCTACCTTGCGCTTAACAGGTCTTTATATCATTGCTACTGCTATTCTTAGTTATTGGTTTATTAAGCCAGATTACATCTATTGGGCTATGGGTCAAGGTCTTGTGGGTGTGTTTTTTACATCTTCTAACACCTTCTTTAGCAAAGCGATTCCAACCTGGGTTACTAGTCTAGTTTGGCTACTAGGGTTAGGGATTTATCTGCCTTTAAACCTGCTTTGGAAGTGGTGGTATCTGGTAGATCCGATCTTTAGTGCGGCTTTATCTTTGGCCCATTGTGCTGTCATTTTATGGGTATTGCCCCTTTATCTGGCCGTAGGGGTGGTAGCCGTTACTTCGCTGGTAGCCATTTATCCGATTGTTACTGGACTCTCTTTTTCAGTATTGTCTTCCCTATTTCCTTTATTTATAGCGAGTCTGTTGGTATTTGCCATGGTAATTTGCTTGAAAGTTAAATTAAGGCACTATTTGGCTAAAATTATTTACCTTGAAAGTCAAGAAAAGATTAGGGCATCCCAGCAGCTAAAGGCATCTCTTTATGACTCGGCTATGGTGCCTTCTATTAGGGTGAGTAAGTCGAAAGGCTATGGCCCTATTTTGGCGCAAGTGGTAGGCAAAATTGAGGAGTCTATCTCTTTTTTAGATGGCAATACGCCTCTTTATAAGCAGGACTTTCAGAGTATTATCAATAAACTCTATGATTGGGTAACTTATTTTAACAGAAGAGAAAGGGCTAAAAGGCACGCACTATTGCAGCCTACTAAAATTACATTAGACAAGCTGATGCGTAAGGTAGAGTTGGCGTTATCTCAAGAGGTAGCCAATCCGCCTAGGCTGTTGGTAGAAAATACAAGAGCGCCTAATAAGGCACCCTACCAGCATATCATATGCGATATCAACCAAGTAGCTTATTTATTGGTTCAAGCTGTTTTACGGGTTGGTAAACTAGAGGGCGCCATAGTTGTGCGCATACAACTCCATTCCACTGTTTTGCAATTTAAGCAAGTTGATCCTATTGCCAGCAGCCATTCTACATCCATCTCTTTTCAAGCTACTGCACTAGTAATCAGCCAGGCTACTACACCCTCTGAAGCCCTTCCAAAAGTCAAAGCCCTTTATGATGATGAAATAGATCCTATCGGCCCTAAAGGGAAACAGAAAGACTCCCCATCTATAGATCTTCAACAAGAAACCATCTCCAGTATTGTGGGCGCCCACTATGGCCATTTGGAGTATGGTGTCCGCGCGCAGCAGCCTACTATGTTACTGGTATTGCCTAATGATGTCACCGATATTCTAAGCAAGATGACTGCTGCATTGCCTATAGATTGTTTAACCCTAGATACTCCTGTTACCCCTAAGGAACAAGCCGACTCCATGATGGCATTAATGCAGTTTCATGACTATGTTTGCAAATCTTCTCATAACATGGATCCTATTGATGTAGGTACCATTTCGGGTTTGCTTTTATTGTTGCGCAAGCACTTTGGCTTTAAGCGGCATGCTTCGGGTCAATTGTTTTATGTACGTGCCGTAGGGATTGCCGAATTGGTCGTAGAATGGGTCTTTCACTCGCCTAAAGTGATTTATGCCGCTTTGCTCTATGAATTGGTGCGCCATACCTGTTTGCCCCTTTCTTATATCAAGGAACATTATAATTTAGGCGTTTATGCTTTTGTTTTAAATATAATAAGGATAGATAAACGCCAAGCCTTAGATCATCCTTCTTTGCTCTATGTGCAAAATCGCTTGAAAGAAGCCATTAAGGAGGAACATGTGCAGCTTTCTGTTTTGTTCATTAAGCTAGCCGAACGGCTTTATGACTTACGCCATGCTTCAGGCTATATACACCTACCAGAAGTAGCGCATATGGTGCAAGAAACCCTAGCGATTGATGTTAAGTTGGCCCATGCCTATTTGGGTCCAGAGATAGGCGACCTGTTAGAAAAAGCTGCTAGAGAAGCATTAGCGCTTTGTAAAGATTTGAATATAGATAAAAGTATAGATCGTGCAAGCTCCTAATCGTTGTATACCACTTTGCACTTGATCAGGTTTCAATAAAAAGTGGTAAAATGCTCCATAATCTGAAGAGGAGCTCTCCTTTTTAAAGCGGATTGATTATATTGCAACTGATCAACTACTTAAACCAATCACTATGATTCAGAAAGAACAAGTCATAGAAGCCATTAAACAAGTTTATGATCCAGAAATACCGGTAGACATCTACGAACTAGGGCTTATTTACGACATTACCATTTTACCACTCAATAACATTGAAATTTTAATGACCCTTACCTCTCCTAATTGTCCAGCGGCTGATATTATACCCAGTCAAGTCGAAGAAAAAATTAAAGCAATAGAGGAAGTACACGAAGTAACGGTACATCTTACCTTTGACCCCCCTTATACAATAGACCGAATGTCTGAAGCAGCTAAATTAGAACTGGGATTTGCTTAAGCAGCTCCCACTTGATCTATCTTATGGTATATCTTTTATTTTTCTTCTGTTTATGCAATGGCCCAAAATAATTATAAAGTTCAATCAGATACACCCCCCAAAAAAGGGACATCCAATCGACCTGTATTTGACCAACGCATCAAAATAACCATTGGTTTTTTGCTACAGGGGGTTAGTATTTTTCTAGCCTTTGCCTTCTCTGCACATCTGATGCATGGCGCTAAAGATCAGCATATTATTGAGTCTTTTCGAACCTTAGGGATCAAAGCATCTAGTCTAGCCATTGCCAACTGGTTGGGTTTTACGGGGGCTTATGTAAGCTATTACTGCGTCCATATATGGTGGGGCATCACCGCTTTTATCTTTTTGCCTTTTCTATTTTTAATGGGGATAAAAATGGTCACACGCAGGATTTGGCCCAATATTTCTTTATTAAAAGTGATGATGGCCTCCATTTTTCTTGTATTATGGTCGAATATTCTATTGGGTTATCTATATACACTCTACCCAACCGCTACGCTACTCGCGAACCATCTAGGCGGAGTGGGCTATGAGCTTGGCACCTTGTTTAAAGGATTATTGGGCTATGGTACCTTTATCTTACTTTTTATTACTTGCATCATCTTTGTAGTAGTATGTTTTAACATCACCTCTTTACCGACCATTCATTTATTTGCCACTAAAAAGGTAAAAAAGGATAATGACCCTTTAGCCCATCAGGACAATACTAGCGACAGTGACCCATTTGACGGAGAAAGCGAGCGACCATCTGGTAAAAAAAAAACGAATGATAGCGCAGCGCAACATCCCACTACAGATGCAGCACATGGCAACGACACAGCCAGGGTAGAAACGGCCCACAAAAGCCATATAGACTTTGAAGTAGTAGCCGCCCCTCAACCCTCCTCTAAAAATCTATCTAAATCAGCTCTATCTGCTCCTCCATCAACGATACCATTACAGCAGCTTAGGAGTGAAAACTACGACCCCACGTTAGACCTATCTAGCTATAAGTATCCCTCTTTAGAGCTATTAGAACGGTATGAACAAGCACAACGATCTGTTACGCAAGAAGAATTGGCCATTAATAAAAACAATATTGTACAAACCTTACAAAACTTTAAAATCAATATAGCCAAAATAAAAGCTACCATTGGCCCTACTGTTACCCTTTATGAAATTGTACCCGAAGCAGGGGTAAAGATTTCGAAGATCAAAAATCTTGAAGATGATATTGCACTGAACCTAGCTGCGCTAGGCATTCGCATCATTGCTCCGATACCAGGAAAAGGGACCATTGGCATTGAAGTACCCAACAAAAACAGAGAAGTAGTACCCCTTCAGGAGATGCTCGCCTCTGAAAAGTTTTTAAAAGGAAAAATGGATTTGCCCATTGTATTGGGTAAAAGCATTTCGAATGAATTGTTTATTGCAGATTTGGGCCGCATGCCCCATCTGCTCATTGCAGGTGCGACTGGGCAAGGCAAATCTGTCGGGCTCAATGTGCTACTGACCTCTTTGATTTATAAAAAGCATCCCTCTCAATTAAAACTGGTATTGGTAGATCCTAAAAAAGTGGAACTTTCTTTATACAATAGATTAGAGCGTCACTTTTTGGCTAAATTACCCATTAGTGAGGAGCCCATTATTACAGAAACCAAAAAAGTAATCCATACATTGAATTCTTTATGCATTGAAATGGACCACCGCTATGAGCTATTAAAAGAAGCAGGCACCCGGAATATTAAAGAATACAATGAAAAATTTATAAAAAGGATATTGAACCCTCAAGAAGGGCATCGCTTTTTACCCTACATTGTATTGGTTATAGATGAATTTGCCGATATGATGATGACAGCAGGTAAAGAAATAGAGGTACCCATTGCCCGACTGGCCCAATTGGCACGTGCCATCGGGATCCATCTGGTTTTGGCTACACAAAGGCCCTCTGTAAATGTCATTACAGGCATTATCAAAGCTAACTTTCCCGTTCGGATTTCCTATAAGGTAAGCTCACGCATTGACTCTAGAACCATTTTAGATGCAAGTGGTGCGGAACAATTAGTAGGCAATGGGGATATGTTGCTTTCTATGAACTCTGATATCATCCGGCTACAAACGCCTTTTTTAGATACCGCAGAAGTAGAACGGGTCTGTAGCTACATTGGTGGACAACAAGGCTACCCATCTGCTTACCTACTCCCTACGTATGATGAAGAAGACAAAGAGGAGACGGTAGATTTACAAGAGACAGATCCTTTATTTGAAGAAGCAGCCAGGCTGATTGTATTACATCAACAAGGCAGCACTTCCTTGATCCAACGCAAGCTAAAGCTGGGCTACAACCGATCTGGCAGGCTGATAGACCAATTGGAAGCAGCAGGCATTGTAGGCCCCTTTGAGGGTAGCAAAGCCAGAGAAGTGTTGGTATCAGATGAAGCGGGTTTAAATGACATCTTAGAACGGTTGCTGCAGAAAGGTTAAGGCTATACTAATCGAGCAAAAAGTTTGGATTAAAGTAGCAATAGTGATTTATATGATTGTGTAATTAAGATTCCTAATCATGAAGTACACAGGCTCTATAACCGATTTTTTTCTGGCAAATCAGTTGTAGCGGCTTATGCTACTTATGATTTAGTACGTAAACAGTGTGGTGATATTGTTTTGACAAATAAATATGGGCAAGAAGAGGAGTAGGCTTATCCAATCGGATACCTAGGGAAAGATTTGGCAGCTAAACCAACAAATTCCTTTAACGGATATTTATAATAAGCGGTAATCGCTACCATAGCTGCATTATCAGTACAATAGGCCATAGCAGGTATAAAAATGGTCCAATGCTGTTTTTCAGCCAACTGTTTGAGCTGTTGCCGCAAGTAGCTATTGGCGGCTACTCCTCCAGCCAATGCAATGGTGTGCATGCCGCTCTTTTGAGCAGCTTTGGTCAGCTTATCCAATAACATCCGCACCAGGACGGCCTGAATACTGGCACAGATATCGGCCCGATTGGCCTTGATAAACTCAGGGGTTTTGCTTTGAATGAAAAGTAAAAAAGCGGTTTTGATGCCACTAAATGAAAAATCAAAACCAGCCATATGGGTAGCTGGAAAGGTAAAAGCTTGGGGATTGCCTCCTTGGGCATAACGGTCTATTAAAGCGCCACCTGGGTAGCTGAAGCCCATTAAATGGGCTATTTTATCAAAGGCCTCCCCGGCGGCATCATCTTGGGTTTCGCCTAAAACCTCCATAGAAAAATAATCTTTTACCAAAATGATTTGGGTGTGCCCTCCACTAACGGTCAAACAGAGAAAGGGGAAATTTGGTTTAGGCTCATCGATAAAATTGGCTAGTACATGGGCTTGAATGTGATGGACACCTATGAGCGGAATACCCAGCGAACAGGCCAATGCTTTAGCAAAACAACTGCCTACCAAAAGTGGGCCTAGCAACCCTGGACCTTGTGTAAATCCAATGGCATGCAATGCGGTCTTTTCAATGGCTGCTTCTTGAAGTGCAGCGGTTACAACAGGAATCATATGGGTTTCATGTGCCCTTGCAGCAAGCTCTGGCACAACACCACCATATTTTTGATGGATCAATTGACTCATGACGACATTGCTTACAATTTTTCCGTCACAGATTACAGCAGCAGCTGTTTCGTCACAAGAGGATTCAATACCCAAAATGGTTAATGGATGACTCATTTTAAAAAAAATGCGGCCAATGGCGCTTTAAGTTGAGGCAGTTGCACGACCTTATATTCATTTAGCCCGCTGTATCTATTCAGCCAAACTGTCCCACAACAAGAAAAAAGTAATATAAACCTTCCTTATCCTTCCTGCAACGCCTCTGTAAGCTTTTTTTGCCTTAACAACCTAATCGCAAAATATAAGACAACAGAAAGGGTAGCAAGTATCAGCAAATTGGGCCATACAATAACTTTCCAATGGCTATAAATGGGAACGTAGCGCATATAATAAAGCGCTGGTTCAAGTGTAATATATTTATAGCGATCTTGCAAAAAACAGAATCCTACCCCTAGCACGTTGCCACCTAACATGCCCAAACATAGGGTACGAAAGCTATTATAAAGCAAGATCGCATCTATTTGCCAAGCATAAGCGCCTAAAACTTTTAAGACCCCTACCATATAACTACGCTCCATAAGTTGCACCATAACGGTAGCCACCATAGTAGAACCCGCTACCAATAATATAAAGATGATAAAAATAGTCGTATTCTTTTGAATAATAGTGAGCCAATCATAAAAACTAGCATACTTATACCGGGTGCTGGTCAAACGCAAATCATCATCCATCAGGCGTAAAATCGTGTCTCGCAATGGTTTAGTTGGGGCTGCATTTGCTTCCAAAAAGAGGGTATAACCATGTACCGTTTCTGAAGACCAATTATTTAACCGTTGTATAAGGCGCATATCACAAAAAGCTAAATGTTCATCTATCGCACTGAAATAGGTGCGATAGATACCCACAATCTTTAATTTCCGGTAACGTATGGTAGGGTGCACCGTATGGATCACTACTGGATCACCTAGCTTAATAGAGAGTTTTTGGGCAAGATGGTGGCTAATCGATAATTCATTTTGATAGGTTTCCTTCGTTAAATCAGGCAGCCTACCGACTATTAGGTAATCCTCTAATGGAGTATGGACCACGGTAGGATCGATACCCTTGCAGCATATACCCTCCACCCCTACCCTTGTATGGATCAACATAAGCTTTTGGACAAATGGAGTGACTTTTTCAATGGCGCTAGGTAGATCAGCCATCAGACGACTCACTTGTGAAACCTGTAACGGTGTGGGTTCATAAGGGTGCTGGATGCCACTATATTTGGTAATTTCGAAGGCTCCAGCAAAGGCAGCTATCTTCTTTGTAATCTCTTTTTGAAAGCCTAACATGACCATGGAAGCAATCAATATAGCAGCGGTGCCTATGGCAATGCTGCACGTAACAATTGTATCGATAGAAGCAGAAAAAACAGCAGGACTGCGTTGCCTAACTCGGTTGGCAATACCTACCATCCAGCCAATGGTCTGCAAGAGTAACATATAGATAAGGTCAATAGGCCTGCGCAAAAACCACCCGCCTTTTAGAGGGTTTCCCTGAATAGATACAATAGCCCGGCTCCTCGTTGTCATCTAAGGGTATACAACGGATCGTGGCTTTTGTTTCCGCTTTAATCTTTTCTTCTGTTTCGGTAGTACCATCCCAATGAGCCATCAAAAAGCCCCCTGTACCCGCAACAAGCTTTTTAAAAGTAGGATAGTCATCCACCAACAGGGTACGCGCTTGGTGTACGGAAAGAGCGCGCTGGTAGATGTGGGTCTGAATGGCTTCTAACCAATCTGTAACCTGTTGGGTCAAATGGTCCATAGGAATGGTTACTTTCTCTTTTGTATCCCTACGGGCCAATTCTACCGTCTTATTTTGCAAATCATTCGGCCCTAAGGCGATACGAATAGGTACACCTTTTTGCTCATATTCTGCAAATTTATAACCTGGCTTACGGGTAGCTCTGTCATCTAACTGCACACGCACACCCTGTGCGATCAATAGCGCTTTACAACTAGATAATTGCGCTACTACTGCGGCGCGTTCTGCCTCTGTTTTATAAATCGGCACCATCACTACCTGTATAGGCGCAATTTTAGGCGGCAATACCAAGCCATCATCATCCGAATGGATCATAATCAAAGCACCCATCAGCCGGGTGGTAATGCCCCAGGAAGTACCCCATACATAATCCCGTATGCCGGATTGATTGGTAAAAGTTACCTCAAAGGCTTTGGCAAATCGTTGGCCTAGGTAGTGTGCGGTACCCACTTGCAGCGCCTTTCCATCTTGCATAAGCGCCTCAATGGTATAGGTGGTTTCTGCACCGGCAAAACGCTCATTTAGGGTTTTAGTGCCTTTTATTAAAGGTATCGCCATATAGTCTGTAACGATCCGTTCATACAAATGCAACATTTGTAAAGCCTCTGCTTCAGCCTCTGCCTGGGTAGCATGGGCGGTATGGCCCTCTTGCCATAAAAACTCTGTGGTACGCAAAAAAAGCCTTGTCCGCATTTCCCAACGGACTACGTTGCACCACTGATTGAGTAAAATAGGCAGATCTCTGTAGGATTGAATCCAATTTTTATAGGTACTCCATATAACCGTTTCTGAGGTAGGCCGCACAATCAGCTCTTCCTCTAACTTAGCAGCAGGGTCGACTACCACACTACGGCCATCTTCGGCCATCTTTAAACGATAATGGGTCACAACGGCACATTCTTTAGCAAAGCCTTCCACATGGCCTGCCTCTTTGCTAAAGTAAGATTTTGGAATGAGTAAAGGAAAATAGCCATTTACATGGCCGGTTTCTTTAAAGGCAGCATCAAAAATAGCTTGTAGCTTTTCCCAAATGGCATAGCCATAAGGTTTAATCACCATACAGCCCCGAACAGAAGCATTTTCAGCCAGACCTGCACGTACGACCAATTCATTATACCAAGCGGAAAAATTGGATGCTCTTGTAGGTAAAGGGGTCATATCTAAAGAGAAAAATAATAAAAGAAAAACAAGCCTATAAGCCGGGTTCTGTAGTGCACGATCGCGCACTGCTTGTCATTTATCTGGAGCCATAATCACTTATAGCCTCTAGCGGCCCACCCACATGGTGTTTTCGCACACCATCAATGGCTGTAATATAGGGGAGATTAATCTCTGTAGTAGTTGCACTAGAAAGCTCAATTTTGGCTTTTTCAGCAGCTTCTCTCAGACGCTGTAAGGCAGTTGGATCCTGTCTTAAATCAACACCCTCTTCCTTTTGAAAGCTATCTGCAAGCCAATCTGTTATTTTTTGGTCAAAATCATCTCCACCTAGATGGATATCCCCATTGGTAGATTTAACTTCAAAAATGCCATCACCCAGCTCTAAAATAGAAATGTCAAAAGTACCACCCCCAAGGTCAAATACAGCGATAGTGATATCTTTATTTTTTTTGTCCAGACCATAGGCTAAAGCAGCAGCGGTTGGCTCATTAATAATACGCTTTACAGTCAAACCGGCTATTTCTCCCGCTTCTTTAGTGGCTTGTCGCTCTGCATCATTAAAATAAGCAGGTACGGTAATAACCGCATCTGTAACAGTAGTACCCAAGTAATCCTCTGCCCCACTTTTCATCTTTTGCAGGATAATAGCAGAAAGCTCTTGGGGGGTATACTGCCGATCACCAATCCGTACACGAACGGTATTGTTAGCTCCACTTTCTACCTTATAGGCAACTTCATTGATCTCATTAGCAACACTATTGTAACCTTTACCCATAAAACGCTTAATGGAACTTATGCTATTATGAGGATTTATAATGGCCTGACGCTTAGCGGGGTCACCTACTTTACGTTCACCCTTTCCTCCATTTAAAAAAGCCACTACAGATGGTGTAATTCTCTTGCCTTCATTATTAGGAATCACTACTCGCTCGTTGCCTTCCATAACCGCAACACAGGAATTAGTAGTTCCTAAATCAATTCCAATTATTTTTCCCATGTTTAATTTCTATTTTTATTTGTATTTGAATATTCCCTATACTACAATCTAGAAATCTATATAGCTTTATTGCAAGTAGGGACACTACAAACTCCATGCCAAATCAATTATTTTGTAGCAGTTTATGTCAAAATGACATAAACTGCGCCAGCATGGTGGATAAAAAGTATATGGGCTATTTTGAAAAGCTTTTCCTGTACCGATTTGGGTGGTTTAGAATATCTCTGGCTTGCTCCAACATTTCAGTTGCATACCCCTGTTCTGATAGTATATCTATAGCAATGGTTTGATGAGAGGCACCAGGCACTACCTTATAGGTATAGTGAATTTTCCCATCTTTGCCCATAGACTTAATATAAACTTTATAATTTTTAAACCCTTTTTTAGGCTCACGTTCTTCTAAAAGCATCACAATTGGATAGTGGGTAGCTACAATATTCAGGGCGTTACTATATTTTGCAATATAATTTAATACAGAATATTCTGCTGCCGCACCTTCTGCTGGATTGGTTCCAGTGAAGGGTTCATCAAAAATAGTGAAACTAAACGCCTCCTCTTTTAACCCTTTTAATAATTCTAAATGGGACTGAAAACGATCAACTTCTGCCATGAATAGTGATTTGCCAGCTACAATGTCATCAGTAGTATAAATATAGGCATTTATTTTACTGAATGGTGTCATTTCACAGGACTTAGCAGGCGCTATACCAAAAGTTTGACTTAACACAACCGCTGTGGTTACACCGGTTAAAAAGGTAGATTTACCCCCTGCATTGGGGCCTGTTAAAATGATATTTTGGGTCTCCTGGTCCATGGTGACATCATTGCCAATAGCTGTAGTAGGCGTTAACATAGGATTCCACATTTCAACAAGCGCCAAACGAGGTTTTGTATGGGTGTTGGATGATAAGAATTTGGTAAATGTATAAGTATGTAGCCCATTGATTGCAGCTGTTTCTTCCATAAGCGTCACTATAGATAAAAAAGCATCTAACTCCCCCAAGGCATACATGGCATCATGAAAAACAGCCTTATGCGCTAGAAATAGCTTATAGCTTGCCAATAGTTTGCCAGCATGACCCCATAAATAAGACCAAGAACGGAAGGGTAGTTCTTCTAAATAACGCAATTACCTACTTCAGATGGTTCATGTGCACGTGCCAATAGTAGCCTTATAGGACCAAGTTGTGAACCATATAATGCTTCTAAAGCAGGATTTTGTTGAACCAATGCATTGATTTTTTTAAGGGTAATCAAAAAGGTTTGTAGATCCGCCATACGCAGGGCAAGATTACTCAGCACACCTGCATACTCCTTGTAGTTGTGGTAGGCTTTATAGTATTGCCAGAAGGAATAGATGGTAACAATCGAAGGTTGAATGTATTCCAGGAAGATCAAAGAGGCATCAGGCCTAGGCTTCATATCTCTAATGGTTTTAGTAAGATAATATAAGTTGTATATAGGCAGATACATCCAGTATCGGTTTCTATAGAAAGCGCCACGTGATAGCTTAGAACCCATTTGATAGGCTAATTCTGTAATAGGAAGCCCTAACACTACAGGATACCACATGTAATTAGAATAAATGTCCCAAATATCTCGCACCAATACTTTTCTTTTTTGCAGCGTACGAGCCCTTTTGTTCAAAGCAGCCGAAGGGGTATAAAATAGTTTGGTTAAATATTTATTATATTCTTCAGCATATAAGGGATCTATCTCTGTCCAAAAAGAGAGCATCGCTCGTTCAGATGCTTTATAGTTTTGCAGCTCGCCCCTTAAATTATTATAAAGCTGAGTGTTTTTGCACAAAAAACTTATCAATCGCTGACGTCTGGTAAGGGCTTCAAGATTAGCAACCGGTGCAGCGAGCAGTGAAGCAAACGCCCCCTCCCCTAAAACCGTAACCGTCTTATTAATCCGAGATAGGAAATGATAAGCTGGTGTAGTAGCCGTTCCACAAAAAAGATGCAAATCAGACCATGCATATTTATTCAATACATTACCTACTTTATTGTATTGCTGCTGGTAGTAGTTGCTTTTGGCAAAAATTTCATTGAATACTGCCGAACGTTCTCCTTTTAGAGAAAGATGAATGTCAAAAATAGTTATATCTGGAATTTTTGATTTTTTTATCTCATGAACCTTTGGCAAAGGCACTACTGCTTCAGTAAATGATTTTAAATAGTGCTCAGCTAGTTGAGTAGCCATGGAAGAACTCTTTTCGATCGCTGTAACAGAAGCTGGCAAACAAAATATAAATAGGAGGGATAAAACGATACGCATGGGAAATTGAATGTATAAACTTTGACTGACTAAACCAAGGTAGATCGAGCAGAAATCTATAAAAAAAGTTTATATAAAAAAACATTATCCAACTATTGATTTAGTAACGTATAGCCTATAGAAGATCTAATAACTTTTTACTAAATTGCTTTAGAAAACAAACTTTTGATCCAGCAAACCACTATGGCGCAGTATATATCTTTATCGTGGTTTAAAAAATGGCTACAAGTTGTTTTCCCCATAAAAAAAGAGGAAAAACAGAGCCTGTAAATTATTTTGTGTAAGTGCCGTTTTTTAGGAGAATCTTCCCTCAAATTCGATAGCGAATCGATTCAGAGCCGCTCTCCAATCATGTAAAGACATAGTCCACTTTTGTGATGCCTTCTGTATGGCTAAATATACTACTTTTAATGCAGATTGGTCATTAGGAAAAATTTTACGGTTATTGATAGATTTTCTAATAACGCTATTGAGTGATTCAATGGCATTGGTCGTATAAATAATTTTTCGTATTTCATCAGGATAGTCAAAAATAGTTATAATGTTGCTCCAATTTTTATGCCATGAACGACTAATAGCTGGATATTTTTTATCCCATTTTTCACTAAAAATAAGAAGTGCTTCTTCCGCTTGCTCAAGAGAAATAGCGCGATAAATAACTTTAAGATCCGATGCGACGGACTTCATGTCCTTATAGGGTACATAACGTAACGAATTACGAATAAGATGAACAATGCATAACTGAATTTTGGTTTTTGGAAATACTGTATTAATAGCATCTGGAAATCCGGTTAATCCATCAACACAAGCAATAAAAATATCCTTAATGCCACGATTATTTAACTCAGTTAATACTGAGAGCCAAAATTTTGCACCTTCGGTTTCTGCTATCCACAAACCAAGTAATTCTTTTTGCCCTTGACAATTAATGGCTAATGCCAAATAAATTGATTTGTTGATTACGCGTTTATCTTGATGACACTTGATAACGATACAATCTAAATACAATATGGGATATACTGTTTCTAATGGACGATTCTGCCAAACAGTAATCTCCTCAATAACAGATTCAGTTACTTTCGAAATTAAACTGTGTGATACCTCTGTACCATACAGCTCTTTGAATGTATCTGAAATATCTCTGGTAGTCATCCCTCTAGCATAAAGAGCCAAAATTTGTTCATCAAATTCAGTGAAGCGAGTTTGCCCTTTGCGAATGATTTGAGGATCGAACGTGCTGTTTCGGTCACGTGGCGTATTAATTTCCATTTCGCCAAAATCACCCTTTAATCGCTTAGGAGAGTAACCATTACGGCTATTTCCCGTGTTCCTGCCTTCTATAGCATGCTTTTCATAGCCAAGATGATCCTCTAATTCTGCATCCATAGCACGTTCTACCGTGATTTTTAATAGTTGCTTGCTGAGAATAGCTAAATCTTTTTCACTCTTAATAGACTTCGACAATTCATTTAGTAGATTTGGATCTATATTTATTTGTTGTTGTTCCATTGCTTATGACTCATTTATAACTAACGATTTAATCCGTTAGATTAGTTAATAATAAGCATTTACACAATTTTATTTACAAACTCGAAAAACAAAAAATCTTCCTACTACTTTTTTTAAAGTTTCTTATCTCCTTTGTTTACTCCATTTTAGCGGCACTTAAAGACACGGTTATCGTTACAGCTAGCTGCTCTGCTGCTAACGTTATCCCCATTGTAAAAGGCTCCATTATTTTCCCTATTTCAATAGGGGTGCTGGTGCTATACACAAAACTCAACAATTACTTAAAACAATCTACGCTCTTTTATGCCACCGTCCTCTTTTTTTAGCCCTTATTCTTTTATACGGCTTTGTTTTATACCCTAATGCAAGTAAGGTAAGTCCTCATGCGATGGCAGATTGGCTAAGTAGGCATACGGATGGGCAATGGTTGCATTGGATTACGCTATTCCGCCATTGGATTCACATACTATTTTTTATGGTTGCAGAACTTTGGGGACAAGTAACACTTATGTTACTCTATTGGAGTTTTGTAAATAATCTTTGTAAGATTCAAGAGACCAAACGATTCTATGCTATTTTAATTGCTGCAGGAGATGTCGCACTGATTATTACAGGACCACTGGTCTTATCTTACACTAAAAAGTATAGCCAAAGTGACTTTTTATACACGATACAAGCATTAATAGGCTATGTTGCTTACTCCTGCTTAGCCATTCTATTTACCTACTGGTTTACCAATCATATTATAAATCCAGATGTGACTGGCATAAACCGTAACGTCACTTCTCCCGATCAACCACTACATCTATCCCTCTGGGCGAGCCTAAAGCATGTGACCACTTCCCGGTATTTAAGAAATATAACCACTATAGTGGTTGCCTGTGGACTCTCTATAAATATGGTAGAAGGGACTTGGAAATCTTATCTAAAAGAAGCTTTTCCCAAAGCAGTAGATTATCAAAGTTTTGTATCAACGATTAATTTTTGGACAGGGATCACTGCCCTAATCATCTCTCTTTTCTTTAGTGGGGGTATTCTGAGAAAATTTGGCTGGAAAACAACTGCACGCATTGCACCAGCAATCATTGGAATTATGGGTATCCTCTTCTTTTTAATGAGTTATAGTAAACATCATGCTCCCTGTTTAACCAATTGGATGGGCGCTAAGTTAGTCCTATACATAGTGATCTTTGGTGGCATCCATAATATAGCAGCGAAATCCCTAAAAATGAAATAGATGCTATCGGCCCTAAAGGGAAACAGAAAGACGCCACACCAATAGATCTCCAACAAGAAACCATATCCAGTATTGTTGGCGCACACTATGGCTATTTGGAGTATATGGTGCATGAACCTAACAAAGAAGCTAGTATCCTACTGGTATTGCCTAATGATGTCACCGATATTCTAAGCAAGATAACGGCTGCACTACCCCTAGATTGCTTAATCTTAGAGACCTCTGTCACCCCTAAGGAGCAAGCCGATTCCATGATGACCTTAATGCAGTTCCATGACTATGTTTGCAAATCTTCTCATAACATGGATCCTATTGATGTAGGCACCATTTCGGGTTTGCTTTTATTGCTGCGAAAGCACTTTGGCTTTAAGCGGCATGCATCCGGTCAACTGTTTTATGTACGGGCCGTAGGGAATTGCCGAATTGGTAGTAGAATGGGTCTTTCACTCGCCTAAAGTGATTTATGCCGCTTTGCTATATGAATTGGTGCGCTATACTTGCTTGCCCCTTTCTTATATCAAAGAACATTACAATTTAGGCGTTTATGCTTTTGTTTTAAATATAAAAAGGATAGATAAACGCCAAGAGCTAGACCATCCTTCTTTGCTACACGTACAGAATCGATTGAAAGAAGCCATTAAGGAAGAACACATACAGCTTTCCGTGCTTTTCATCAAACTGGCCGAACGGCTCTATGATTTACGCCATACAGCCGGTTACATCCATCTCACAGAGGTACAACATATGGCACAAGAAACGCTGGCTATAGATGTTAAATTAGCTTAGCCCGTGCAGAAAGTTTTTCTGAAAAAATTTTACTTACAGAGATTGGGTATTTAGGTTTATCTTTAGATTGTGTAATTAATAGAGAGCTAAAGGATAATTCTGTAGTCCATAGCTCGTTATCTTCTAGAATGTATTTAGAAGATAATAGTTGGGAATTAGCTGAAAATTATTCACCTAGAAATTTAGCTTTCAAACCAATACAGAAAATTATTTATTTATATAATAATTTTCTGGAAAACATATCAGAAATAAGTGACTTAGTAGATTTATCGAGTCATTACGTTCCTACGCCCCAGGATGCTATTTCAATTATTAGTAAAAATAGCAAATGGGAGGATGTGGTATCAATTGCTAATACTACTATTATTCAATATTTAGATGAAGTTTTGCCCGACAATGTTAATAAATTTATTATAATACCGGACGTTAATAATAAAGGCTTACTTGTAGAATACTCTAAAGAATGGGCAGATTGGCAAGACTTAGAAAATGCTCAGATAGAAAATTGTCAGAATAATAAAATATCATGCGTTCCTATAGAAGCTCTGTATTTACATTTATGCCTGCTAATAGAAGAAAGTAGAGAGTCGTATAATAAAAATAATAAATTGCTTTGCACCAATAACGTAGATACGAAAGTAGATTTACCTTGTGATAATAAAGTTGATTTATTGAGTGACCTAGATGGTTATACAGAAGATTATTATCTACAATAGAAGCTCTAATATTAAAGAAAAAGAACTAACATGAGAATATCGCATTTTCCTTTACCATCTTGGCGACGTGATGGTAAATATAATCTTGAGAATATCAACAGGTTATTAGAAATTCTTGATAATCCTCATCTAAAATTACCCCCAGTAATTCATATAGCTGGAACAAATGGCAAAGGGTCAAGTGTAGCAATGCTAAAAAGTATCTTTGCTGCTAGTGGTTATAACGCCCATACCTATACTTCTCCGCATTTGTTGGAATTTAATGAAAGGATAGTCTTAAGAGGAGAAAAGATTTCAGATTCTTATTTATTTGATGTTTGTGAAAGAGTAAGAATTGCTTGCAATGATAATAATATTCAGCCTAATTTTTTTGAAGGTACAACGGCTATAGCATTTTTAGCTTTTGCTGAAACTGCCGCTGATGTATTAATTCTAGAAACTGGATTGGGGGGAGATTAGATGCCACAAATGTTGTGCCAAAACCACTTATTACTTTAATTACTCCTATTTCTTATGATCATATAGAATATCTTGGTAATAGCTTACCAGAGATTGCGAGGGAAAAAGCAGGAATTATTAAACCTAATATTCCTTGCGTTATTAGTTGTCAAGTTGACAAAGTATATCAAGTGTTATTGGATAAATGCCAGGAATTAAATTCTCCTTCTTTTTGTTATGAATATGATTTTGGACTTAAGAAACACATAGATAGTTTTAATTATTTATCTCAAAATGCTAATTATCGATTTTCTTTACCATCGCTACTAGGTGATCATCAACTAATAAATGCTGCTGCTGTAATTGCAACAATAGGGTTGATTAATGATAAATTCAAGATTGCTAACCAAAATATTGAAATTGGCTTACAGAATATAGATTGGGGAGCTCGAATTGAAAAAATAAATCCTAAAAAATACAGTCATTTAGCTGATGATCATGTGCAGATTTGGTTAGATGGAGCTCATAATAGTGGTGGAGCTCAAGTGCTTTCAACATGGGTTGCTGATAATTTAAAATCACCAATATATTTAATTTTAGGGATGACAAAAAATAGAAATGTTGAAGATTTTTGTTCTTATTTAAAACCGTTGATAGTTAAGGGATACAGTGTTAGGGTTTTATCTGAAGTCATGAGTTATAATAGCGAAACGTTAAGTGCAAAAACCACTGCTACTGGTATTGAGTTTCTTCCAGCAGATTCTTTAGAAGAGGCAATTAAAGCAATTAATGATTTAAAACAGTGCAATACTAACATAATTATAACTGGTTCGTTATTTTTAGCGGCAGATTTTTTGAAATTGATCAGTTGATGATTAAGCAAATTTAAATTATGTGTTGCGCGGGGATCCTTAAATAAGGTACGAGGTGATTATCTAGAAACGCTTTAATACGCACGATATATTGCAAAATATACAAACACGGAAAAAGTTGATGATGCACATCAGGTTAAAATAGCCAGGTGGACACCTTAGTATTGGGTTTATTAGCTATGATATTAACTGTAGTAGTCAAGATTTATTAAAATTAACGTATTGGGTCCTCGATTGTGTTGTACCTATTATAGCTGCCCCTTTTATATTAGCTATCTTTGGTTTCCGAGGAACTTCCCGTACTGCTTTAATTGGTATGACTACAGGCATGGCAACTATGCTAGCTTGGAACAGGTGGATTCTACCTTCAACAGGGATGAATGGGTCCTTCCTTTCTCCTGTAGCCAATACCTTAGCCATGATGGCTGCCCACTATCTACTGAAACAGCCGGAAAGTGCAGGGTGGGTTGGTCCAGATGATCAGTTTAAACAATTGCAGCAAGTAAATGCGCGCAAAAGAGCAGAACGAAAAGAAACCATTAAAAATGGCTGGGCCAATAGAAAAGCCACTTTGGCTAAGTTAGTACCCAGCCATATTATAATATGTAGTAGTCAAGATTTAATCTTACAGGCAGCAAAAAAATTAGACTTTAAAATTGTCAGTTAAGTCTAACTTGTCAGATATCTTTTTAAGATACGCGATTTGATTATTTTTTTCAAGGACTAGCTTTTTACTATCTTCCCAGGTTTGTATAGGTGTTTTGCCGTAACAATACTTTCCAGAATGCGGTCTCTCATGATTATAGTAACGTAACCAGCTATCTAAATCCTCTTGCAAATCATCTAGGCTTGTATAGATCTTCTTACGCATAGCTGTATCAAAGAATTCCTGTTTCATGGTTTTGTTAAATCGTTCACAGAACCCATTGGTTTGCGGTGAATAGGCTTTAGTGACCGTATGTTCTATACCTTCTATACTTAAAAACAACTTAAAAGCATGATGTTCTATTGTGCCTTTATACTCTGTACCACGATCTGTTAGTATACGTAATATAGGTATGTTTTGATCTTGATAAAAAGGTAGTATCCTATCATTTAACAGATCGGCAGCTGTTAGAGCCGTCTTATCAGTGTAAAGTTTTGCGTTTGATAATCTAGAATAACTGTCTATAAATACTTGCGTGTAAACTTTTCCTATACCTGTAAAGTTACCCACATAATAAGTATCTTGACAACCTAAGTAACCAGGATGCTCTGTATCTATTTCTCCACATGTTTCTTGTTCGTTTCTACGTTTTTCCAGTGCTGCTAGCTGGGATTCAGTTAGAACAAGACCATCTTGAGCCATTTTAGCTTCTAAAGCCCTAAGACGTTTCTTTATATTGTTTAAGTCATTGCGCAACCAGATAGATCTTACACCACCAGGAGAAACAAGAATACCCTCTTTTTTCAACTCGTTGGATACCCTAAGCTGACCATAGGCTGGATAGCCTATGGACATATCTACCACTGATTTTTCTATGCTAGGATCTACTCTATTAGCTAGAATAGGCTTCTTACGGATTAGCTCATATAGCGCTTCTTGACCGCCTGTTTCGTACAAAGACTTAAAACGGTAGTAGCTATCTCTGCTATAGCCAATACTTTTACACGCTGAGGATATGTTCCCTAAGGTTTTAGCTAATTCTAATAAGCCTAATTTCGGCTTAATGATTTTTTGATGTAAGTTCATAGTAGTTAGTATTTATATCATTACAATTTAACAATTGTAAGATTAAATCTTAACTACTACAAAATAAAAAGTGGTAAAATGCTCCATAATCTGAAGAGGACCTCTCCTTTTTAAAGCGGATTGATTATATTGCAACTGATCAACTACTCAAACCAATCACTATGATTCAGAAAGAACAAGTCATAGAAGCCATTAAACAAGTTTATGATCCAGAAATACCGGTAGACATCTACGAACTAGGGCTTATTTACGACATTACCATTTTACCACTCAATAACATTGAAATTTTAATGACCCTTACCTCTCCTAATTGTCCAGCGGCTGATATTATACCCAGTCAAGTCGAAGAAAAAATTAAAGCAATAGAGGAAGTACACGAAGTAACGGTACATCTTACCTTTGACCCCCCTTATACAATAGACCGAATGTCTGAAGCAGCTAAATTAGAACTGGGATTTGCTTAAGCAGAGCTCCCACTTGATCTATCTTATGGTATATCTTTTATTTTTCTTCTGTTTATGCAATGGCCCAAAATAATTATAAAGTTCAATCAGATACACCCCCAAAAAAAGGGACATCCAATCGACCTGTATTTGACCAACGCATCAAAATAACCATTGGTTTTTTGCTACAGGGGTTAGTATTTTTCTAGCCAAGGCGATGCGAATAGGTACACCTTTTTGCTCATATTCTGCAAATTTATAACCTGGCTTACGGGTAGCTCTGTCATCTAACTGCACACGCACACCCTGTGCGATCAATAGCGCTTTACAACTAGATAATTGCGCTACTACTGCGGCGCGTTCTGCCTCTGTTTTATAAATCGGCACCATCACTACCTATATGGGCGCAATTTTAGGCGGCAATACCAAGCCATCATCATCCGAATGGATCATAGTCAAAGCACCCATCAGCCGGGTAGTAATGCCCCAGGAAGTACCCCATACATAATCCCGTATGCCGGATTGATTGGTAAAAGTTACCTCAAAGGCTTTGGCAAATCGTTGGCCTAGGTAGTGTGCGGTACCCACTTGCAGCGCCTTTCCATCTTGCATAAGCGCCTCAATGGTATAGGTGGTTTCTGCACCGGCAAAACGCTCATTTAGGGTTTTAGTGCCTTTTATTAAAGGTATCGCCATATAGTCTGTAACGATCCGTTCATACAAATGCAACATTTGTAAAGCCTCTGCTTCAGCCTCTGCCTGGGTAGCATGGGCGGTATGGCCCTCTTGCCATAAAAACTCTGTGGTACGCAAAAAAAGCCTTGTCCGCATTTCCCAACGGACTACGTTGCACCACTGATTGAGTAAAATAGGCAGATCTCTGTAGGATTGAATCCAATTTTTATAGGTACTCCATATAACCGTTTCTGAGGTAGGCCGCACAATCAGCTCTTCCTCTAACTTAGCAGCAGGGTCGACTACCACACTACGGCCATCTTCGGCCATCTTTAAACGATAATGGGTCACAACGGCACATTCTTTAGCAAAACCTTCCACATGGCCCTGCCTCTTTGCTAAAGTAAGATTTTGGAATGAGTAAAGGAAAATAGCCATTTACATGGCCGGTTTCTTTAAAGGCAGCATCAAAAATAGCTTGTAGCCTTTCCCAAATGGCATAGCCATAAGGTTTAATCACCATACAGCCCCGAACAGAAGCATTTTCAGCCAGACCTGCACGTACGACCAATTCATTATACCAAGCGGAAAAATTGGATGCTCTTGTAGGTAAAGGGGTCATATCTAAAGAGAAAAATAATAAAAGAAAAACAAGCCTATAAGCCGGGTTCTGTAGTGCACGATCGCGCACTGCTTGTCATTTATCTGGCGCTATAATCACTTATAGCCTCTAGCGGCCCACCCACATGTCTAAAAAACGAACGAGCAGCCCGTCACGCCATAGCGTAGACATGCCTATTTGGCCTTGCAATCCCTAAGGTTTACCTTGCCTCTATGATCACCCATAGAGCGGTAAGCTCTTACCTCACCTTTTCACCCTTACGCTCTGTATTACAGAGAGCGGTTTGTTTTCTGTGGCACTTTCTGTCATATAAAATATATGCCTTCCCGTTAGGAAGTAGGGTGCTCTGCATTGCCCGGACTTTCCTCTTTGACTTTTACTAAAGGCCAAAGCGACAAGCCGGCTTGTCTTTCATATCTGTTCAAATCAATGGTAAAAAATGAATTTTTATGTTACTTTTTTCTTGATAAAGAAGTAACCAAAAATCAAGCGCTGATGAAAAAAGCTGCTGTAAGCACTAATCTACAACATGAAACAACCTATTCCAACGCATACCACTAAAAAAAGATTTGCTTCTATCCGAAGACAACAAGACCATCACCGCCTTACCGACCATATAATCCTCCGGAATAAAGCCAACGAATCGAGAGTCACCAGATTGATCACGATTGTCTCCCATCGTAAAGTAATAATTTCTACAAAAAGTATAGTTGGCTACTTCCTGACCATCTATCCAACATGCGGTTTTAGTAAACCGAATATTCTTTTTCCCCTCAAATCTTTTGATTGTAGGGCCATATAATAGAATATTTTGTGCATTTATAGGAATAACCATGCCCTTTTTAGGCACCTGAAGGGGGCCAAAATTATCTTTCGTCCACTTCAAAACAGGGCTAAAAGCATAAAAACTGGGCTCCGAAACGCCTGCTTCATCTTCTACCGGATCTACGGACTGTATATAGGTAGGCAGCACAGTAGTCAATTGTTTCACCTTCGCGGGTGTAGTATAAATGGTATAGCCCTCACGACCCGGAACAGTAGACCGAACATGGCTTTTGATATCATTTTTTTCAAAAAAAACAGGCGTTAAAATGCGCTTGGTTTTCATAAAATAACAATATTGCACGCTATCTGCTGGATCAACTGGTGCATGGTTTACATAGAGTTGCTTATGGGTTATCTGGACCCAATCACCAGGAATCGCGATGCAACGCTTAATCCAATACTCACGCAAATCAGGCGGCTCATGGCCCACTGGGGTATTAAAAACAACAATATCATTGCGTTTGATCTGACTCAACCCAGGCAAACGATATTGAGGCAATTCAATCCAATCCAGATAAGCAGGAATCTTTGTACCTGGAATGGTTTGATGGGTAATGGGAATTTGCAAGGGTGTAGCGGGTGTACGGGCGCCATAGTGGATCTTACTGACCAACACAAAATCACCCGGTAAAAGCGTTGGCTCCATGGAGCCAGAAGGTATCACGTAGAGCCCAATCACCATCCAACGGATTAAAGCAGCTGCCATAGCGGCAAAAAAAACAGAACTGACCCAATCCCGAATGGTACCTACAGCTGAACCAACGCCTGTCTGTTTTTTAGCTGAAAAAGAAGCCTTCATTCGTACGATTTGTTATAATAATAGCCACACCATAAATGATTAAGGTATAAGGTACAATATAATATACTATTGCCAATTTTGCTAAAAAAAGGCCATTATGCTTCTATTGCGTCAACTTAAGGTGTTACTGGCCGCCAATAAAAACAGCTTACTAGGTTAACTCAACCACCTCTTTAAATTCCTCATAACTGCCCGGAAAAACTTTTACCTTTTTGTTTTCAATATACCAAATCTTATTAGCCACCTGTTGGATAAAGTTACGGTCATGTGATACAAACAAACAAGTCCCCTCATATTGCTGCAACGCTTGTCCGAGTGTATCAATAGACTGAATATCCAAATGGTTGGTGGGTTCATCCAGCAATAAAAAGTTGGCCTGAGAAAGCAGCACAGTAGCTAAAGCAACCCGTGCCTTTTCGCCCCCAGAAAGCACCTCTATCTTTTTAAATACATCATCCTTCGTAAACAGAAACATACCTGCTATGGTACGAAGCTCTTGTTCTGTTCGTTCCGCACCACCACTGCTGCTATAGGCACGCAATGCTTCTATAATGGTATGCGATAGATCCAATGCCTCTAGCTGATGCTGCGCATAAAAAGCCATCTCTACATTATTGCCAAAGCTTCTTTGTTGCTGCTCAGCTGCTTCATGCTCAGCTATAATACGCAATAAGGTAGTTTTACCCCGTCCATTGGCACCAATTAAAGCAATCTTATCACCTCTGTTGATTTCTACCGCCGCATCTTTTAAAATCGATACAGGGCCATACGATTTATTGATTTTGTCTATTACCGCAACAATTTTACTTGGGTTTTGTTTGATGGAAAACTGAATTTTTATCGTTTTACGATGGGCAGAAGGGGCTTCTATTTTCTCTACCTTATCCAATGCCTTAATCCTAGACTGAACCAACTTGGCTTTACTAGCCTTTGCCCTAAAGCGATCTATAAACTCCTGTGCATGTTTGAGCTGCTTCTGTTGATTGGCATAGGCATTTTCGAGCAGGGCCCCTCTTTCTGATTTTTGTATTTCATAATCGCTGTAGTTGCCCACATAAACGGTAAATTTTTTATCGGAAATCTCTACAATTTTACTGGTCGTACCATCTAAGAAACTTCTATCGTGCGACACCACTATAAAAGCACTATCGTAGTTTTTTAAATAGGCTTCTACCCACTTAATGGAAACCAAATCCAAGTGGTTAGTGGGTTCATCCAATATCAGTAAAGAAGGTTGTTGCAAAAGCAACTTGGCAAACATCACACGCATGCGCCATCCTCCTGAAAACTCAGAAAGCGGACGGTCTAAATCTTTGGTGGCAAAACCTATGCCCTCTAGCATGGCTTCAGTTCTTGACTGGATATCATAGCCCCCTATTCTTTCAAAGGTTTCCTGGAGATTGGATAGCTGGGCCAGTAAATCATCGGAATAGTTCGCCTCCATCTGCTGACACAAAGCTTCAATCTTTTTTTGGGTTACCAATGCTTCACTAAAAGCCTGCATGGCTACATTTCGGATGCTATCCTGAGACTGATAAGAAAGCAAGTCTTGGTTTAAAAAACCAATAGAACACTCTTTTCTTCTCGTCACTTTTCCGCTATCTGGTGTAAGCTCACCCGTAATAATCTTTAATAAAGTAGATTTGCCAGCCCCGTTGGGGCCGATTAGGCCAATTTTATCTTTGGGTTTAATATGCAACGCAGCTGCGTCATATAAAGTTCTTTTGCCCAAATGGTAGGTAAGATCATTGATTACAATCATGGAATTTTATTAGCTTTTTTGCGCATCTTGAAAGGAGCTGCACCATGCTGCTTTCAAGATGCTATGGCCCCCAGCAGCAACTGATTTTTTCTTTACGTGCACACCATTGACCATTTTATGTTACAGAATGCAAATATAAGCCATTTTTTGTTATTATGATATGCTTACGCAAAAGAGGGCGATATTGTAGAGGTTTTAATATATTGGGGCCTTGTAGGCTATACAGGATTCAGCTAAACTTTAATAATTTTCATGGAACAAAAAGCACCACCGACTACCACCACCCAGCGTCCAGATTGGCTACGGGTTAAATTACCTATAGGGAAAGACTATAGAGCCGTTCGTGCGATTGTAGATCAACACAAGCTACATACCATTTGCACAAGCGGAAACTGCCCAAATATGGGCGAATGTTGGGGAGCAGGTACAGCTACTTTTATGATATTAGGCAATATTTGTACGCGCAGTTGTGGCTTTTGTGCCGTAGCAACGGGTAGACCTACTGCCTATGATAAGGACGAACCCAAACGAGTGGCACAAGCGATTCATCTGATGGGGGTGAAACATGCAGTGATCACTTCGGTAAACAGGGATGAACTCAAAGATTGTGGGGCAGAGATTTGGTATGAAACCGTTAGGGAGATCAAGGCTTTGAACCCTACTACTACGATAGAAACCTTAATCCCAGATGTTAAAGCGATTTGGTGGGCACTAGAGCGGATGATTAGTGCGGGCCAAGAGGTGGTCTCTCACAATATGGAAACGGTAGAAAGACTCTATAAGAAAGTCCGTCCACAAGCCAAATATGCACGGAGCTTAGAACAACTTAAACGGATTAAAACATATGGCAAACGATCTAAATCGGGTATTATGCTAGGATTAGGGGAAACAGATGCAGAAGTCTATCAAGTGATGGATGACCTCAGGGAACATGGGTTGGATGTGCTAACGCTGGGCCAATACCTCCAACCTACCAAGCAACATCTTGATGTGGTGCAATTTGTACATCCAGATAAATTTGCGCATTTCAAAGAGGAGGGGCTTAAGCGCGGATTTGCTTATGTGGAGTCAGGCCCACTCGTGCGTTCATCTTACCATGCAGAACGACACCTGTAAGGAACAGTTAATCTATATCCTTTTTTAAAGCAACCAGAAAAGCACGTAAAGCATGCAACCGCTCAACCACCTCTGCTGGGGCAATGGCAGGCGCACTGCCATGTTGCTGAATTACTTTGCGTGCGCCTGCTAGGCTATATCCTTTCTCTTTAACGAGCCTATAGATATAACGCAGCTGAGCGATATCTTTTGCTTGGTACCTTCTAGCCCCTTTGCTATTCTTATTGGGTTTCAGGATGCCACTAAAAGCTTTTTCCCAAAAACGCACCAAAGAAGGAGCTACGCCAAACTGGCGGGCTACCTCTTGAATGGTAAAATACTTTTTTTCCATACAATCAGCTATGCAAGTGCCTCAATATCGGATTTTGGGGTAATTTTTTCCACAGCTTAATTTCCTTTTTTTGCCTACTAAAAGTTCGCGCAAAGGGCTTGGTTTTGATTCGCAGCTTGCTTACGCACGGCATCATATTCATCCGGAGTAAGCTCCCCCACAAAATATTGCAGCGGATCCACAAGGCGTCCATTGCAGTAGACCTCATAGTGGAGATGCGGACCCGTTGAATCACCTGAATTACCAACGGTACCAATCTGCTTCCCTCTTTTAATCAGTTGCCGTTCTTTAACAGTGACCATATGCATATGAGCATAGTGGGTTTGAAAACCATTTCCATGCTCAATCAGCAAATGATTGCCATAACCTTTTTTATCTTTTTTAATCCATTTTACATGCCCATTTGCAGCAGCATAGATCGGTGTATGAATAGGCGCTGAAAAATCAATACCCTTATGCATCTTATATATCTTATGGAATGGATGGAGCCGCATGCCAAAAGTCGCGGATACGCGCTTCAAATCTTTGTTAGAAAGAGGCGGAAAACTAGGCGTAGAGGACAATATACTGATGTTTTTTTTTGCAAGACGCAATATGTGATCATACGATTTCTTTTGAATCGTTAACTGACTGGTTAATTGATCTACTTTAGATAAAGTTTGGGCAATCAGCGCATGTTGGGACAAGTGGGCATATGCATTTACCCCTCCCATACCTGCATTGCGTTCTGAAGGAGAAAGCGGACTGGTATTCAGCAATAGCCTGAGACGATCATCCTGATCGTACAAGCGGGTTAAGAGTTCGGCACTGCTTTCTATCTTTTTTTGTACCATATGGTAATAGGCCTTAAGCATTTCATTATCTTGTAATAGCTGCTTTTCCCTGGGAGAGACAGCATAACCTTGATAATACCTAACGATTAGAACCGCTAACACCACGGAAAAAAATATATAAAGCAAGCTACGTACGATAAAGGCGGATATAGATGTTTGTACAGACTCATAGCTACAAGTAGCAGGGTTATAATAGTACTTGGTTTTAAGCATAAAAAATATACAATTATGGAATATAAAGACCCGAGCTACTTTAATTTAATTAAATTGAACAGAATAGTCAACTTTTAGACCTCGTGCACAACCTATTTCCATATAAAAAAGCGACTCCCCAAAAGCAAATTAGAAAGCCGCTTCTAATAAAGGAAAAAAGAATAAAATATTATTTTACCTCTTCAAATTCAGCATCGGTAACGTGGCCACTACCCTCTTTAGGATTTTCCTGGTCTACAGTGGAAGTAGTCCCCCCTCCTGTAGCTTGCGATTGCTGGTAGGCCTTAGCCATTACCCCTCCCCAAATCTTATTCACGGATGCCAAAGCAGCATCAATAGCAGGAATATCTTTTTCTGCATGTGCTTTTTTCAAATCTGCTAAAGCAGGTTCTATATTTTTCCTATCTTCTTCTCCGATTTTATTGCCCAACTCTTTGAGTTGTTTCTCTACCTCAAATATAAGTGAATCTGCTTGATTGATTTTATCTATCTGCTCTTTTTCTGCTTTATCTGCCGCTTCATTGGCTTCTGCTTCCTCCCTCATTCGCTTGATTTCATCTTCGGTTAAACCAGATGAAGCTTCGATGCGAATTTTTTGTTCTTTTCCAGTACCCCTATCTTTTGCAGAAACATGCAAGATTCCATTGGCATCTACATCAAAAGCCACTTCTATTTGTGGAACGCCTTTGGGCGCAGAGGGTATATCCGATAAATGAAACTGACCAATGGTACGGTTGTGTTTGGCCATCGGTCTATTGCCTTGTAGCACATGCACCACAACAGAAGATTGGTTGTCTGAAGCGGTAGAAAAAACTTCTGATTTTCTTGTCGGAATCGTAGTATTGGCTTCAATCAGCTTGGTAAAAACACCGCCTAGTGTTTCAATACCTAGCGATAATGGAATCACATCAAGCAATAAAACATCTTTTACTTCTCCGGTCAATACACCGCCTTGAATCGCTGCGCCTACCGCTACTACTTCATCAGGGTTCACCCCTTTAGAAGGTTTCCTACCAAAAAAACGCTCTACTTCTTCTTGAATCTTTGGTATGCGGGTAGAGCCACCTACTAAAATAACCTCATGAATCTTGTTATGTGGATCAGAGACATCGCCAAAGGCATCTTTTAAAGCTTGCCTACAAGGAGCTAGGGTACGCTTGACCAAGTCATCCACCAATTTTTCAAACTGTGCCCTAGATAGTTGTTGTACCAAGTGTTTAGGAACGCCATCAATCGCTGTAATGTAAGGCAGATTAATTTCTGTAGTGGTTGCACTAGAAAGCTCAATTTTGGCTTTTTCAGCCGCTTCCCTTAGGCGCTGTAGCCCCGTTGGATCTTTTCTTAAATCAACGCCCTCTTCCTTTTTAAAGTTGTCTGCCAACCAATCTGTAATCTTTTGGTCAAAATCATCTCCCCCTAGATGGATGTCTCCATTGGTAGATTTAACTTCAAACACACCATCACCCAACTCTAGAATAGAAATATCAAAAGTACCCCCTCCAAGGTCAAATACAGCAATGGTGATGTCTTTATTTTTTTTGTCCAGACCATAGGCCAAAGCAGCAGCAGTTGGCTCATTAATAATGCGCTTTACAGTCAACCCAGCTATTTCTCCTGCCTCTTTAGTCGCTTGGCGTTCTGCATCGTTAAAATAAGCAGGTACGGTAATCACCGCATCTGTAACGGTAGTACCCAGGTAATCCTCAGCAGCACTTTTCATCTTTTGCAAGATAATAGCAGAAATCTCTTGAGGCGTATAGAGCCGATCACCAATCCGCACACGGACGGTGTTGTTGGCCCCGCTTTCTACCGTATAGGCCACTTCATTGAGCTCATTGGCCACACTATTGTAGCCTTTACCCATAAAACGCTTAATCGAGCTTATCGTATTATGCGGATTGATAATGGCCTGACGTTTGGCAGGATCACCTACTTTGCGTTCGCCCTTTCCGCCATTTAAAAAAGCTACTACAGATGGCGTAGTTCTTTTGCCTTCATTATTAGGAATTACCACTGGCTCGTTGCCTTCCATAACGGCAACACAGGAATTAGTAGTTCCTAAATCGATTCCAATTATTTTTCCCATGTCTACTTTCTATTTTATTTGTATTTGATCACTTGCTCTTAAACGTAGAGCAATCTACCTAGCTTTATGTATGCATTAGGGAAATACAAAGTCTATGCCAAAGTAGCCATTTTGTTACAGGTTATGCCAAAATGACATAATCTGCAACAAAATAGTGCATAAAGGATAATAGATATATGCTACAAAAACTTACTTACGCCCTTTTTGCTCGAGCCGGTTTAGCACCTTTCTGGCTTTTTACAACATTTTGGTTGGATGGCTCTGCTGAAAAACTTTTATCATACCGCTCTGGATGGTTGATAATACCTCTGGCTTGCTCCAACATTTCAGTTGCATAGCCTTCTTGCGCCAATATATCTATGGCAATGGTTTGCGTAGAGGCACCAGGCACTACCTTATAGGTATACTGAATCCTGCCATCTTTGCCTATAGGCTTGATATAAACTTTATAGTTTTTAAAGCCTTTTTCGGGTTCCCGTTCTTCTAAAAGCATAACGATTGGATAGTGGGTAGCCACAATATTTAAGGCGTTGCTATATCTTGCAATATAATTTAATACAGAATAGCCTGCTGCTGAAGCCTCTTTGTAATTGGTTCCAGTAAAGGGCTCATCAAAAATAGTGAAACTAAATTCCTTCGGTTTCAATTTTTTCAACAGTTGCAAATGGGACTGAAAGCGATCCACTTCTGCCATAAAAAGCGACTTACCCGCTGCAATATCATCGGCAATATCGATATAGGTATTGATTTTGCTAAAGGGTGTCATTTCACACGACTTAGCAGGTGCTATACCAAAGCTTTGGCTGAGCAAAACAGTGGAGGCTACACCGGTCAAAAAGGTAGATTTACCGCCTGCATTGGGACCAGTTAAAACAATACTTTGTGTCGTAGTGCCATGCCCCATGCTTACATCATTGCCCACCGCATCAGCAGGATTTAACATCGCGTTCCACATCCCAACAAGTGCCAATCGAGGTTTTTCATAGTCTTGGGGTGGCAACAACCTGGTAAATGTATAGGTATGTGGCCCATTGAGCGCAGCGGTTTCCTTCATAAGCGTGGCAATAGATAGAAAGGCATCTAACACCCCTAAGGCATACATGGCATCATGGAAGACTGCTTTATGTTCCACAAAAAGCTTATAGCTGGCCAATAGCTTACCCGCATTACCAAAGAAATAAGGCCAAGAACGGAGGGGTAATTCATTTAAATAACGCAATAAATCACCCACCTCAGAGGACTCATTTAAACGTGCCAATAGCGCTCTTATAGGTTCTATTTGGGCGCCATAAAGCCGTTCTAAGTCAGGATTTTGTTGAATCAATCCATTGACTTTTTCAGCGGTTGTCAAAAAGGTTTGCAGGTCTGCCATACGCAAGGCAAGGCTTTTCAATACACCTGAATATTCTTTGTAATTACGGTATCCTTTGTAGTATTGGTAAAGGGAATGTATGGTATAATAACCGGCCATAATGTAGAGCCCTATCTTAGATTCCGAGTCTTTACCACTCGTCTTCTTATAAACATGGAAAAGATTATAGCCTGGTAGAAACATAGGATACATGCGCTTATACCCCTCCTTATATGTGAGTTTTTCACCAAAAAAGGCAGTGGCTATTGCTGTAAGAGGAACACCTACCAGAGGATAGCAGATATAATTAGCATAAATGTTCCAACCATCCCTCAGCAACAATTTTCTTCTTTGCAGTGGACCAGCCAATTTATTTGAAGCAGGAGAACGGGTATAAAATAGACGTGTCAAATATTTATCATATTCTTTGGCATAGAGCGCATCTGTCTCCGTCCAAAAGGAAAGTATACCCTTTTCAGATGGCTTATAGTGTTGCAACTGCGCTTTTAAATCATTGTAAACCTGATGGTTTTCATATAAATAACGTATAAATCGCTGACGCTGTGTAAGGCGCTCTAGATTGGCAACTGGTGCAGCTAGGAATGAAGCCAGCGCACCCTCCCCTAAAAGGGTAATGGTCTTATTAATCCGAGCGAAAAAATGATAGGTAGGGGTAGCAGTGGTACCACAAAAAAGATGCAAATCATTCCAAACATATGGATTCAACACGTTCCCTGCCTGTTCATATTGCTTTCTGTAACCACTGCTCTTGGCAAAAATTTCATTGAATACCACAGCGCGCCCTGCTCTTGGTGAAAGATGAATATCTGTAATATTTGTATCCGAGACTTTTTTAGCCTGAGCAGCCTTTGGCAATGGCTGTTCTGCTTCAACAAATGATTTTAAATAATGGTCCGCTAATTGTGTGGCCATGGATGCATTGCTTTGGGAAGCCTCAACAGCAACTGGCAAACAAAATATAAAGGCCAATAATGAAGTAATACGCATAATAAAATGAAAGGTTATAATTTATCTACACATGCTGACTTGCGCATGCAAGGCTACGATGCACGCAAATTTATGCAAAAATAAACAAACTTTATATAGGTCTATTGATTTAATGCAAAAGATAGGAAAGATCTTAACTTTTTACTAAATTGCATCCGAAAAGCAAATTTTTGATCTACCCAAACCACTATGGCGCAATATATATCTTTATCGTGGTTTCAAAAATGGTTAAAAGTTATTTTTCCGATCCAAAAAGGGGAAAAACAAAAAATCTTTCTTCTTCTTTTTTTAAAATTTCTTATCTCTTTTGTTTACTGCATTTTAACGGCGCTTAAGGATACGGTTATCGTTACAGCGAATTGTTCTGCGGCTGAGGTTATTCCAATTGTAAAAGGCTCTATTATTTTTCCTATTTCAATCGGCATAGTGGTGGTATACACCAAACTCAACAATTGCTTAAAGCAGGCCACACTCTTTTATAGCACGGTCTTATTTTTTTTAGGCTTTGTCCTGCTATACGGTTTTGTTTTATACCCAAATGCAGATAAAGTAAGCCCGCATGCGATGGCAGACTGGCTTAGCATGCATACGGGATGGCTGCACTGGATTGCGCTACTCCGCCATTGGATTCACGTATTATTTTTTGTCATTGCAGAGCTTTGGGGGCAAGTAGCGCTCATGTTGCTCTATTGGAGTTTTGTAAATAATGTTTGTAAAATTCAAGATGCAAAACGATTCTATGCCATTTTAATTGCTGCAGGGGATGTGGCATTGATTGTTACAGGGCCACTGGTCTTAGCCTATACTAAAAAATATAGCCATACGGACTTTGTATACACCGTACAGGCATTAATAGGGTATGTGGCTTGCTGCTGTTTAGCAATTCTATTTACCTACTGGTTTACCAATCACATTACCAAGCGAACGGTTGCTGCCACTACGATGCAGTGTAATGCGCCTGCGCAAACCCTACGTTTATCGCTCTGGGAGAGCTTAAAACACGTGGCTGCTTCGCCCTATTTAGGCAGCATAGCGGTTATGGTGATTGCCTGCGGACTTTCTATCAATATTGTAGAGGGAACTTGGAAATCTTATTTAAAAGAAGCTTTTCCGAAAGCAGTAGACTATCAAAGCTTTGTATCAGAGCTTAATTTTTGGACAGGGGTTGTTGCCTTAATCATCTCTCTTTTCTTTAGCGGGGGTATTCTGAGAAAATTTGGATGGAAAACAACGGCACGGATTGCACCAGCCATGATTGGGGTGATGGGTAGCCTTTTCTTTGTAATGAGTTACAGTAAAACCAACGCACCCAGTTTAACGAACTGGATGGGATCTAAATTGGTGCTATACTTAGTAATCTTTGGTGGCATCCACAACATAGCAGCCAAGTCCATAAAATATGCTTTTTTTGATAAAACGACCCAAATGGCCTATATCCCGCTTGATCCAGAGGCAAAAATTAAAGGAAAAGCTGCCGTAGACCTATTAGGCTCCCGTTTGGGAAAAGCAGGATCCTCCTGGATCCAAATTGGATTGCTTGAATTGCTGCATACCAATAGTATTCAACCCCTTTCAGGGATATTATTGGTCTTTTTAGTGGCAACTACTATTGCTTGGTATAAAGCTGCTGGCAGCGTGGACCGACAATTGCATATACTGGAGGCAAAAGAAGCTAAAATATGAAGGATAAAAAAATTAAACTTGAATCATTTTTACACTAAAAAGCGACTTAAAAGCCTTTCTCTACAAAATCTTTTGTTTTTAGATCCCATTCCCGAAAGAAAGCATCATCTTTACCACCAAATGACATGGTTATCAGGTAAAGATTAGGTTGATGAAAGCAATTGGAAACGCCCTTAAACACTACTTTTTTGCCTAATTTCTTTGAAAGCTTATCAACATCGATTAATACCTCCCACTTCGGCACATCTTTAGAATAATTTTTAAGTAAGGTTCTTCGCCACAAACCTTGGGGATTTTTAGCATCCGTCCAAAAATTATATACATAACCTTGACGTATTGTGCCTCCTAAATATTTTCTTTGATCATAACATATGGATTCAGTGTGCGCTTTAACAAGTTTATAAACGCCTGTTTTTTTTAAGAACTTTTCTGTTTTGTTTGTTCGTGCCTTAGCCCACTTAAGCGCTTCTTTCCCTTCTGCTTCCTCTAAAAATCTGGTTTCCTGAGGGTTGTATTGCATGGCTGTCTCTTTCTGGGTTGCCTGAACCCTGTTTGATGCCCCTAAAATGGTGGTCATTAAAATACAGTAATAAAAAATGGTGCGCATGGTTGTATTTTTATAAAAAAATTTTAAAATTGAGTATATTCCTGTAAAATTTTTACTATCCAGTAAACTAACCCTATGCTTCACAGTCACTACCATTAAAGGAGGGATAGACAAGCTTCTAGAACAGAGTTTCCATTAGAAATCGAATTTTGCAAGTATGTGTTCATAAAATGGCATCAAGTTAATAAGTAATTTTATTGACTATCAAATAAAACATAATTTTAATGGGCGATTGTTCCCATTGCGTCAATTTAAAGATATCTGTTCATAACATTGTTAAAAAATGAATTTTTATGTTATTTTTTTAAAGTAACCAAAAAATCAAACGCTGATGCAAAAAGATTATATCCAATATATACATTATTCCAGGCAACTTATTTTTACTTTAGGATTGTTTGGTATTATACTTTTTAGTGGAGCTGCTTGTTTTCAGGCATTTCAAGAAAAGTATTGGTCAAAGACCAGCAATGAGCAGCAAGCAATGCTTCAAAAACCAGATAGTAACCCTGAGCAAAAAGATTTCGATCACGATACATTCGTTCATGAGCACGATGACCTGACCCCAGACCCAGATAAAAAAAAAGGGGATATAGGGGAAGATCCATCAGATCAAGTTGATAAAGCAGCAAACGATGAAAAGCCATGGGGTAGCGCTGGTTATAACCCGGATAGATTATTGAAAGGAAATGATTGTAGTCAAGATTTTGCTCCACCTCATTCATATAGTAGCCATACATCTGAATCATCTATGGATGGAGGTGTACATGAGGCGCCGAACCTAAAAACGCCAGAGCAAACGCTGGAGCAAACGGACAAGCAGGAGCCTTCCCACACGCTAGATGGATCACCGAACTTAAGGGAGAACAAGGATCTAATGGAGCATGGGGGACCAGAGGTGGTCCCTGCTGTACCGATCGATAATATTGACCTTAAAGAAAAAAAGGAAGAGAAAGAAGAGGAAGAAAAAGGAGGAAAAAAAGCAAGGCAAGTAGTCTCTGCTGAATCGAACGATCAGGCTGATATTGAAGAAGAAGTGACTACTGGATCGAATAATCATATGCATATTGAAACAGAGGAAGCAGGGACTACTCAATCAAATGATCATGCTGATATTGAAAAAGAGGCAGAAGAAAGCTCATCCTGGTAGGGTGCTTGCATGAAGAAAGGCTCTTTCAAATTCAGCTACAAACCAATTTTCTACCAAAATTTCTTAGTATAAGCAAAGCTGATACCAAAAAGCGCTAAGCTCGAGATGCTGTTTAAGGGTTGTTGATACAGCTTAGCATGCATGTTGTGGGCTTTTGAAATGCGATAGGCAATTTCCCAATCATTTATAAAACGAGAATACCCGCCCACTGTACTGGACAGTTTAAGATCCTCTGATAACAGCAGATAACTTACCTTAATACTGGTTTTTTGCAAAAAACTCTGATTTTTAGATTTATTCATACCTAAATCGGTTTCTATCTCTAGGTTGTGGTTGATTTTAGATACTAAATTTTGTATCCTTTGAGAAAGAAAATCATTTATACTATTGCTTATTGCATCCCATATATCCATTCTTTCCTCATTATAGACTCTTTTGGCTATTAACAGACTTAAAATTTGTTTGTTGAGGTAGTATTTATCCAATAAAGCCTTTGAGGCACATTTTTCTAACTCAGTATTTACGTCAGAATTCATACTTTTTACTGGAAAGAAAAGTTGATAAGCAATATGTGGATGGGCCAGTGTTCCATATGCAGAAAGGGCAATTTCTACTGGAATCGGTCGCTTATGGTTGCTGTCATGACAAAACTCTGCTATAGCGGTTTGCCTGTAGGATGCGTTAATATGAGCAATCCCTTCTTGGGGATAGCCATTAAAATTAACCTGACTATTAGGTGAAATGGTAAATGTTTTTTGAATGAGATTATAAACAGAAACCGTATAAGTACCACTTTCAAAGAGGTAATTCCCCATTACATATGGCTTGCGATTGGTACCTACTTCTAGTTGAATTGCTCCGGTGCCTTGACCTTGTAAGATATCGTTTGCATGGTTATAGGAGCCAAACAATACTTGCGCTTTTATAGTAGGTAATATGGTTAGGTCAAGGATGAGTTTAATGGTGGATCGATCTTCATTTCTCGAGGTTTTATCTGGCTGTTTTTGCGCTTTGTTATAAACAAATTGTACCAATCTTGTGGTATTCTCTATGTCTTCTTTACCGTGTGCAACAATCGTAAAGGTTCCTCGATCGGTTGTGGCTTTTATTTTAAGAAGTAAATCATAGATAGAACCTTCCATGTGTAACGTCCCAGTGGCATATAGGTCTCCATAAAAGTCAGGATTATGTGTACGGGTAGTGTGCAACAGATGGAAGGCTTCCATATCGCCTGAAAGCATTAACGGACATTCATCTTGTATCGTTATATGGCCAGATAAAATGGCATGCCCTGATGCGTCATCATAAAGATCCAATTGGTTAACGTATAAACGATTGTCTTGGACCTTGATAGCGCCTGCAACTTGGTAGCAGGTATTCAAATAATTAATTTTAAATCTTCCTTTATCTATTGTTCCTCTACCATTTAGCTTCGGGGCAGCCAAACTACCTCCTAATTGAAACTGACCACTTAGGTTGCCGCTTATATCTGAACAAACAGATGCAAAGAAAAGATTCAATAGGCTCAGATCCATTTGGTTGAATGTAGTGGTAAGGAATAGGTTATCAGAGGGTTTCATAAGATGATAGCAACCATCTATTTGCAGCAATGGTTGATCCTTTTTCTGGAGCATGCCTTCTAGTACCAGTTTATTTTCTAATACATTCCAGTCTACTTTTGTGCTAAAAGTGCCTACAGCATAGTCTTGAATGACAACATCTTTTAGTGTTAATCTACCCGTTGCTATGATCTGATCTTTTTGAAGATGGGCTACTAACCTAGTCTCTATTATACCGCTAAGCGGCCCTACTGCTGAAGCGCAGTTTAATGCAAGATGGCGTATGGTGCAGTGTAAAGGATCTTTTGTTGCCGACTGAGTCAGTTTACCACCTATGCAAATGGCCGATTGGCCACTCGTTATAGATAAATTTCCAATCGATATTTCTGATTTCGAAATAAAACTACTGCCTTCTGTTTGTATAGTCCATAGTTGTTTTTGAGTGGTTAACCTAGAAGGGAGCAGGTCAACTTGTATGGCATCACCCGTAAGCCTACCCAAACAGTCTATAGAGAGATGGTCATAATGATTGGATAATCTACTCGAAATAAAAAAATCATTTTTATGCATGCGCAACTGAAAGTGTAAGTGATCTGTTTGAAATACTTCATGCCAATCTTGCTTGTCTGAGGAAATATATAACTGAACCAATCGTTTTTTAGCATCCACGAGATGCGCAACATTTAATTTTACTTTTATGTTTTCCAAGCTAAACTTCTTAAAAGAAAGATTCGAAGCAGCAGGTAGATCAAAAGAAAAATGATAATCTTGATCATAGGCAAAATGACCCAAAAAGTTTGCACCAGCGGATATATGCAAATCATCTGAAAACCAATTTAAAATTCGAAATATCTTTTTACAGTTGATGGCATAATCTAGATGAAACTGAGCAGGGGCAGAGGTTGGGGCCAAGTCTACTGGATTTTTAAGTCGTGTGACGAGCTGCCTTATATGGCTGGCCAGGTCATTGATCGTAAAAATCCCTTGTATCCTACAGTCTACAAGGGGGGAGGTAAGGGTTAATAAATCTTTGTGCCCATCTTCTATAGCATGTAAAACAATCTTTTTGCAAGCTACTTTTTTTCCCAATCTTTGGGCAGCACATTCATTCAAAATAATTTTTCCTCGTGGGCGTTTAGTGAATATATCTCTGATTTTGAATGAAAATTTTGTACTAAGTGACAAGGGAACTGAGGAAAGACCAAGTTTTTCTAGATGGAGCTGTTCTATGATTCCATCTGCCTTTAAACTTTTTTGGCGGGCCATATGATAACTACCCGCTGCAGTTAGCCTTGCATGGGTATCTTTGCTATGTAACTTAAACGCCACGATCGCATTAGCAACGGTACAGGAGGCCTCTATCTCTTTATAGTTATAATGATTGATCTGAATTTCTGTTAAATTAGCTCGTGCATCTAGGGTATTGAGGCGCGCTCCCTGAACTTTTACCGCAACTGTTCCTGAAAGGGATTGAATCGGCAACACGGGTAGTATGGAATCTAAGGCAACCTTATGCAGCATTATTGTTCCGGTTAAATTTTGTATGGATTTACCTAAATGGTAGAGGGTTAGCTCAGTTTGTATAGCACCTAGATTGGTAGTAATATCTCCAGTTAGTTTGGCTTTTTGGGTGTTCCCAAACAGTGTAGCACGAACGATGCGGATATATTGTAATGTAGTGGGACATGCTGCTGGCTTTTTGGGCAGGTCATCCAGATAGACCTTACCCGCTTGCACGAAGAGATCTACATCGACGCCATTATAGGAACCTGTACTTTGAATACAACTACCTCTAAAAGCGAGTCTACAGTTTTTCCATACTATGGCATGAGGGGTTAAAGAGAGGGCACCATCTAGCTTATATAGTGTATCAGTGCCCTTAAAAAAAGCGAAAAACCTACTTAATTCAATTGAAGATAAGACTGTCTTATGCAAGATGGCATCTAATGCAAGATCCTTATAGTGGGCCAAAAGGGAGTCTTGTTTGGTGTGCTGCAGTGTAAAGTCGCCTTGTAGCATACTATATTTTGTAACCACGTGACAACCCTTAAGCACTACACGATCAGGTGTAATCTTAAATTGGGCCATGAGGTTTTTACATACCAGGGGTATATCACTTGTTTCTTGGTACGAAAAGGTGGTGAGGTTACCTGAGTGATGGTCTGAAGCGGAAAAGAAATGGTTTATAGCTAGATTTATATTTTCTACTTTAATCTCTTGCTTTTTTATTGGGTTATGGTAATATAGATTGATATTATGTAGTTGAATGGTATCTATAGAGAGATCTGTACTGGCTTCTGGTACAAAGGGTAGTATAACCTTGGTATAAAACGCGGCCATATTAAAACTTTGCTCGCTATTTTTTTCTAGGTACAATTGGCCTCCCGTAACTGAAACAGCATGGATCATATCGGGTCTTAGCAAACATAAACTAAATAGATTGAGTCTACCCTTACATTTATGCATGGTAAATAGGGGTTTATCTTCAGGGTCTGTAACGGTTATATGCTCCAATGCAATATGGCGAAACCAGGTAAAGCGAAATGCATCACACTGAATATGGTAACCGGTTTTTTTATGCAGGTAACCAGTTAGACTATCCATCAGTTGTTGCTGTACCACAGGTAGGTGCAACACAGCCAATAGGACTACTGGTAGTAGGGCTACAGCGCACAATAGATTTCTAAATGGCTTTAAAGACCATTTCTTCATTTTATGAAAAGGGTTTTGTATGTTTTTCAAAGCAAATTATATCCTCCATCGCCCATGGCCGCCGATAAAAAATTGGCGCACAGTACAAGCAAGGAAACGAACGATTGTTCAGCGGGGAACATAGAACTTGCCCGCTACGCGTGCTCAAACATGCTATTTTTCTGATCCGCTGAACAACCGCTCGTCAGACAACTACAAGGTTACTGGAGCACCAAGCTTTTTATCAACGGGCATTCGCTCTTTAACTTAACGCAATGGGAACAACCGCCCATTAAAACGATAAATTGTATTTTATTTGATAATCAATAAAATACACTCATTAAATTGACACCATTGACTGAACAATCGTTCATCAGTAAACTACAAGCTTACTGAAGCGCCAAGCTTTTTTATCGGCAGCCATTAAGTGCTTTAACTTGACACAATTCAAAAAACCGCCTATTGAAACAATTTTTTATAAGGTAATTATAAGGTTAATCAGCTACAGATCCAATCTTTGATCTACTAAATATTTTATTACCAGATTTGCGCATCACTATTTGCAGGGGAGATAAAAAACAGTGGCGTCAACTGATTGAGTGTTTCAGTCAACACCATTGCCTAAATGGAGACCAATCTAGCACCAGCTCTATCCAACACTGCTTAACCTGTTTTCCAATAATGCCTATAGAAAAAGGTTGCATAAAGGGTGTTTCACTAAATTGGCCCCATTTATTTCGATCCATCTCTGATGCATCCATCCTTTATAATAGATGCGATAACAGGATCTTACATTAAGATTGGATCAGCTTTAATAAAATGAAAGAAGACGCCTAGATTTGAGTTAATCTTCATCAGAACTTGATCGCGCAAATCTCTTTTTAGCTGATTCCATCATTTTATCAAAGTATTTTATTTTACCAGAGGGCTCTGGATTAAAATAACATATAACCCTACATTCAGATATCCCATTACCTTGCGCTGATTTCCCTTTCAAAGCACCGAGATATGGATGCTCTAGTCCAGGCTGAGTAAGAATATTTTGATTAATTTGCGGACCTACTAGATCAGATACATTGCCTAATCCTTTCTTTGTATGGGCACAAGAAGATAAGCTGCTCAAAGCTAAGAGTCCGATAAATAGCGCTCCGCTAACGTGTATATATTTTTTTTTCATAATACTAGTATTTAATATGCTACAACAAACCATAATCAGAAAGGCGCACCATTGGTGTGGATAAGTCTATCAATATCTATCCATACTGCTTCGCCCCCCTGATTGAGTTTATTAAGGCAAAAAACAAACCTTAATAAGAGATAATGGCAGCAAGTTATCCAATTACCTCTTGATTTTGTAGTTACAAATAAATAAATACAATTCCAAATAAATATGGAGTATATGCTAACGATCCATTTACATCTCTATGCTAGAATAGATTTTTCTTAAGCTCCCTCCATTGTCTTCTCCTAAGCAACTTCAACCAATGCCGTTTCTTAAAAGGAATAGAACGGACATCATCGAATTGATCTATTCCTAATTGGAGTTTTCAGTTATAGTTATCTACTTCAGCTGTAGGAATACGGTTAGTATCGTACAAATCTGCCTTTGATGTTGATCCGTTTGTTGTACCAAATACAAATGGCATTGCTGTTATAGGCATAAAGCTATTGTTAGCCAAATGGGTCGTATTGAATACGAATGGCCTTTCTCTCATATACCATGATGCCACGATCAGAGCAGGAGAAACCACTACCGTCCACAACACTAGGATGACTAATGGTCCAAATTTTTTCAAGTTTTCACTACGCCTTGTTGCTCTTAGATAAAAGGACTGGTGCGATTGCACTTTATCTCTATGAGCGAACGTTTGCTTTGTACGAACACAAGAAGAGAGGATATGGAAGATTAAAAGCCCAATCAATAGACTTATCCCAACGCATCTATATTTTTTTTCATATTGCAAGGTCATCTAATGGTACGCCACCTTCGTGGTTTGCCAGCAGGCACTACAGGTTTTTCATTAAGAACCCATTCGCCTGGGTTATTTTTCATCGCATTAAGCATGCGCTGCTCCTGCGTAGTGCTGCTTATATTATAGGGTATAGCATTTTTATACAGCCCAGTGCTTTTATTTCGATCGACTGATCCTAACGGTGGACCGGCGATTAAATAACTACGATTATTTTTAGACTGAGTGGGTCGATGTGTATAATCAAAAATGATATACAATATTTCTCCTACAAACATAACAGCAAATAGATATACCACAAAAAAGCACCAAGGACTAGTCTTTTTCTGACTCGGGTCACTATGCCTGCTATGATCGAATGTCTCGTAGCTATCTTTAGCTTTATACTTTTCTTTGCTTATGCTGGCACAAGAAGATAAGGTATTAAAACCTAGTAGCCCAATGCATAGACCTACCTTATATCGTGTATACTTTTTCATAAGTACTGCTATTTAATGGTATGTTATCACTACGAACAAGTATTTTTTAAAGCACACCTGACAATCTATTCATATTACGCCCTCTGCTTACCGCGCCAGACATGCCTTCTCTGAGTGAAATTTTTCTAAAATTTTTTCCAAAATATCACTACTAGATGGATCCTTATCATACAGGCACTTTACATAGGATTTCGGACTTTTAAAACATCCACCTTCTTTGCACGGATCTGCACCTTTTTGCAGCAACAGATCCATGATCTGCTCCGCCTGGATACGCTCACGTTCAGACATGCGCCGACTCATCCTTTCTGATATGGCGAATAGGCTTGTGAGCCCATCAGTACTTTGTGCATGCACATTTGCCCCATTATTTAGTAGGAATTGAACATCAGATGGATCTCCAATGTATGATGCGCCCATCAATAAACAAGCCCTTTGCCGGTTCGTTGCATTTACATTTAGGCCTTTAGCAAGCCAATATTTTATCCTTTTTTTCGAAAAATGATGCACAATAAGGTCTCGCATGATCTGTTCATCCAAAACCATAGGGTCTTTTACCTGATCTATAGCATCATTTGTACCCCATTTTTCTTCGCCATCTTTTATGGCCTTACCAATAGATGCTTCTAATTCAGGCGTCCTATTGTAGGACACAACACTTGCATTCCAACCGGCTGACATAAGTGGCACACGGGTAGTTGCACCAATATGATGATGCACATCCAGATTAGATCTATTGAATGGATTTAGGGCATAACCAAGGTCCTGATCAAGCCCCCAACTAGAGAGCGAGATTAAGGCTAACATTGCTACCGTAACGCCACCAATGACCCCACATCCTGCCCCGAATATATAACACATAGTTTTTGCTAGATGGCTACTCGAGTTTCTTTGCACGACAGAATGGCCGTCAAATTCTAGTAGATCTGGCTTCTGGCTATGCATATGCGCACTTTCACCTAACGTTTTCCTTGTATTGATACAAGCAGATAACGTATAGAAGCCTAATAGGCTAATAAATAGGCTTATCCTATAGCATGTATATTTTTTTTCATAGTACCGTTATTTAATAATGCTACAATTCAATAATAACCAGTAAGCAGAATGGCTTTGATGCCTATCCGATAATCTATCGATATGGCACCCTCTGCTTCAATTTACCAAGGCAAAAAAATAAACCCTAATAAAGGTACAATGGCAGCAATGCATACAATTACACCCAATTTTCTAAGTACAAAAAAAATAAATATAATCCAAAATAAAAGTGGTTTTTTTAGAAAATCGGTTTTTTACAAGATGGGAGGGATGGGTAAATGAGAAGGTAAAAAGGCCCCTTTTTACAAGGGGCGTGGTTGCAAGATGCAAATTTCTTTACTGAATCGCATCAGCAATTTTTGCTTTAATATTTGCTTCGATCTTATTAAAGAGGTCTGGATGCTCATTTAAAATCTCTTTACTGGCCTCTCTTCCTTGGGCAAGCTTATGGTCTTCATACGAAAACCAAGAGCCGGCTTTCTTCAAGACGCCCAATTCTACGCCAATGTCAATCAACTCTCCAACTTTAGAAATCCCCTCCCCATAGACAATATCAAATTCAACGACCCGAAAAGGAGGCGCTACTTTATTTTTTACAATCTTAACCCGTGTACGTTTCCCTGATACCGTCCCATCACTCTCTTTTAAGGAGGTCACACTACGAATGTCCAAACGAATAGAAGCATAGAACTTTAATGCATTGCCCCCCGTAGTGGTTTCTGGGTTGCCAAACATAACGCCAATTTTTTCCCTGAGTTGATTGATAAAAATGCAGGCACAGCCTGTTTTATTAATGGTTCCAGTAAGTTTACGCAAGGCTTGTGACATCAAACGGGCTTGTAACCCCATTTTGCTATCACCCACATCCCCTTCTAGTTCACTACGAGGGACCAACGCTGCCACAGAGTCAATTACTAAAATATCTATACTGCCAGAACGAATGAGGTGCTCAGCTATTTCCAAGGCTTGCTCTCCATCATCTGGCTGCGCAATGAGCAAGTTTTCGGTATCTATGCCCAAACGTTCGGCATAGCTTTTATCAAAAGCATGCTCGGCATCAATAAAAGCAGCCAACCCGCCTTTTTTTTGCGCCTCTGCAATGCAGTGCAAAGAAAGAGTCGTCTTTCCAGAAGATTCTGGCCCATAAATCTCAATAATTCGCCCACGGGGTATTCCACCTACCCCCAGTGCCAGGTCTAACCCCAAAGAACCTGTGGAAATAACAGGAATATCTACTACATGATTGTCGCTTAACCGCATAACCGCACCGCGGCCATATGTTTTCTCTAGCTTGTCAATGGTAACTTGTAGCGCTTTTAGTTTTTCAGTATGATCAGTCATAGTCTATGGTTAAAAAAAATGGCATAAATTGTTGAGTAGTTTCATGCGTACCCATCCAACGGTATGGCAATGCTACGAAAAAAATTAAAAACCGCCTCTTGTAATAGGCTACACTTTAAAATTTTTAATACAAAAAGGTGAAAACTTCTTATCTTTTAGGTAAAAAAGCTATTGTGCAGTGCATCGTGCAGCTGCTGCTCGCTATTTATGGCAGTTGCCTATATGCAGCCGCACATAGACCTCTTTCGAAAACGATTGGTGAGGAAGCTTTACCCATTAAAGAGGTAATCATAGGCGTTAAAAATAGGCATAAACAAGCCTTACAGCAACACTCTCTCTACCAACCCAACACCCGTTTTTTGGGGCTCCCCATTAAAAAATGGCTTTATCAATGGGGTAAAAAACATTTTAACCCCGAAAAAATAAAAAATGATATAGAATCGATCAAGCAGCTATATGCATACCGGATCAGCAAGGCGACTAGTGAAAAAGAAAAAACAAGATGCATAGCCAAACGAGACAGGCTTTTGAAACGAAAAGAAAGGCTAATGGCAGATGGGAACCGGCTCATGCGTATGGGTGAAAAACCCCTATACTATGACCCAATCTATGTAGGCCATAATGAAAAAATATTTTTAAACTATCTGCACGCCAAAGGATACTTAGATGCTGAGGTTACCAGTAAAACTGATTTTCAGAAAAAAAGAGCATACGTAACCTATTATATACAGCAACGCAATCTATATAAAATTGCTTCTATAAGTTTACAGACAAACCACAAACCGATCAAAGCGCTACTATCGCGCCATAGTGATGAAAGTTTTATTAAAAAAGACCACCCTTATCAATACCAAGATTTTGTCAATGAGCAAGAGCGCATTATAAACCTATTGTCTGATAATGGTTACTTTGAATTTGATGAACAATATCTTTACTTTAAAGCCGATGTATCACAAAATGCACACACAATAGATGTAACTACTATAATAACTGTACCGGAATCCACAGTAGATAAAACAAAAATAGCCCGCATTGTAGTAGATTTAACCGCCAAAAAGAATAACCCATCCAATGTTGCCAATCTACAAACAAAAGTATGTCAAGGTCTTGATTTTTTGGTTCCATCAGCAGGATACCCCCTAGAGGAGCTTGCAGCCAAAATACCCTTTCGACCTGGTGATTTTTATAACAAGCGTAAAATTCTAGAAACATATGAACGACTCTATCGAATTGCTACATTTGAGTCTATTGCGATTTTACCCAAAATTGAAGCAGACCAATTGGTTGTTTATATCTATGCAAAGCCTTATGAACGTGTAAAACTACAAACAGAATTTGGTGGAGAATGTATCAACTTCAACCTTAAGCAACTGCGTCCTACTATTAAGTTAAACCCTACCATAAGGAGAGTTGGTGGACTAGGTCTACTGAACATAGAAGGCAGTATTGCGCTTAGGGAAGAATTTATAACCAAAACATCCGAAACATCCGATAACCGTTCCCAGAACATTATATACGGATTACGTGGTAAATTTACCACACCACGTTTCATGCTCTGTTTACCAAAAAAAACCAATCTGATGCTGGAAAATTTTAATCCAAGCACTACCATAGATATCGGTTACAGTTTTACCAAAAACCACATTGGCCCCACCCAAAAAGTAGATGCCACATTAGACTATGGCTGGTATAGCAAACATGTCTTATACCAATGCGCACCATTTAAGCTGATATTTGACTACCCCCAAGTGGGAAAGGAAAAACCACCCTCTCTTTTAACAAGCATAGCATTCAGAGCTACGATAAGAGCGGCTACCCCTACGCTATATCTACATGCGTTAGAAAGATATAAATGGATGGTTTCACTTGACGTAGAGCATGGAGGGCTATATGAGCACCTTGCGCTATTTAAGAAGATTTTACCTAAGGGATTTGAAGTTTATAGATATATTAAAATGGATATAGGCTATCGCCATGCTTTTAACCTTACCACCTATACCACATTGGCTTACCAAACTAAAATAGGTGCGGCTATAGGCTATACAACAGCAGATAAAGTACATCCAGACAAAAAATATGCAGTAGGAGGATATGGTAGCGTGCGGGCTTGGGACAAACAAATGATTGGCCCTGGCACCTACGAAAGCACTAAAAAGGAAAAAGGAGAAGAACGAAAAGGTAATATAGGCTTGCTAGGCAATATAGAACTGCGTCGGAAATTGATTGGCTATTTAGAGGGCGCACTTTTCCTAGACATAGGCAATACCTGGCAGTTGTCACAAGATGCATCACCAGAAATGAAATTCTATTTTCATAAATTTTATAAAGCTTTTGCTATAGGAGGTGGATTTGGATTAAGATTAAATTTTTACAATACCTTTGTACTATGTGGTGACCTAGCCTTTCCGTTGCATAGACCTTCTGGAGAGAAAATAAAAAAGCTAGCACCCGTTTTCAACTTGGCCATTGGCTATCCTTTTTAAGGATAGCACAGGAAATCGCCTGTTGTGCAAGAGGAAATATGTATTGTTCCATACAAAATTAAATTAAGCCATATTAAGCCATCATTATATGCAGCCAAATAGAATAGCACTCAGGTTAGATATCGAAGAGGTAAACATTATTATTAAAGCCCTCTCCGAAAGGCCCTTTCGAGAAGTGTATGAATTAATAGGCAAAATCCATACACAATCTAATGCACAGCTCAAACCAAATGGCACCCAGCTTCAGCCTAATGAACCATTGGATGGCCACCATTTAAACCATCAAGGATAATCGTATATTGTAACGCTAATTTCATTTACACTACTTTTTTACATATCATATGATGACCAACCAACTTTTGACCATCATGATCGGTGCGGGAAAATGGCTAGTCCACGACCAGCAAAGATTATTGGAATTTAGTGTAGTAATTGCATCCATTGTTGCCCATCTTTTAGAAGTACGCCAAAATATCTGGAGTAAAGTTTTAGCTTTCCCAATTGCTTTTACCAATATTTATATCTACTCCATTAGACGCCTTTATGGCAAAGTAATCTATAGCATCATTTTTATATTCTTCAATCTATATGCCTATCTAAGATGGAAAGGCACCATGCATCGAAAGCCTGTAAAAGTTAGTAGAACATCCCATAAGATACTTTTGTCTATTGCCGGTATGAGTATGTTAGGTGGAATGGGTTGGAGCTTTATAGCAGCTAAATATTTTAATACCTCATCGTCTATATCTTGCTATGGAGATGCCTATTACCTCTCTTTCGGTTTTATGGACAAGTGGCTTATGTCCCATAAAAAATTAGAAAGATGGGTCATTGCGCTTTTTCGCTATATAGCCTTCGCGCTGGCCTGCTATCAAACAGGCGCAATTATGCTGAGTATACATTATCTGATTTTATCAGGTATAGGCGTTTATGGTCAAATCAAATGGTACCTATCCTACAAAAGGATGCAACCATCATAACGCCTTCGTTAAAAACGAGCGCTTATAGCGCTATTATAGCTAGAATCATAAGCAATATGCATGTAATTAAAGAAAAAAAGAGTAAATTGGAGGAATCAATGCCCAATACCTAAATCGTATTGGGTTTCCAGTAAAGTCTATCACCTTATTGGATAGACTATTTTAAACATAAGCGAATAGAATCCGCTAACCTAGCCAAGATATTAGGCAGGAAAGGTATTCTATTCCAGGGTGGTATAATACATATAACTTACGAAATCTTAGTAAAATGCCTTGTGGTAGGAAAAGAAAAAGACAAAAGGTAGCTACACATAAGCGTAAAAAACGTCTTAGGTTAAATAGACATAAAAAGAAAAATAGATAGCACTTAGGTGCCAAGAAGCGTTATTATCTGCTTTGCTTAACTATTTATTAAATAGGCTACTAATTGCTTTCTGGGTTTCTGTAAAAATGTAAACAAAATGAGCACGTGGGTAACGAATTAATAATTAATAGTACGGATAATAATTGTAGAATAGCACTGTTAAAAGACGGAAATCTTTTTGAGTATCAGGTAGAAAAAGAAGACAACAAGTTTAAAGTAGGTGATATTTATTTGGGGACTATTAAAAAAGTAGTACCCAGTTTAAATGCAAGTTTTGTGGACGTAGGGTACAAGAAAGATGCGTTTTTGCACTATTTGGACCTTGGTCCACAATTCAATTCTCTGAAAAAGGCTATTCAATATGTCCGGTATAGGCAAGGCAATGTAAAAAGTCTAGTTGACTTTGTAGTTGAGCCACCGATAGACAAGTTGGGTAAAATTGGAGATCTGCTGACAAAAGGGCAAGAGGTATTGGTCCAGATCGTCAAAGAGCCTATTTCAAGTAAGGGTCCACGCATAGCTTCTGAGTTGACTTTACCTGGTCGTTACATGATCCTTATACCCTTTGTAGATACGATTAGTATTTCCAAAAAAATTACAAATGCCGAAGAGCGTGATCGGCTGCACCGTTTAATTGCTTCGATTAAGCCTAAAAACTTTGGTGTAATTGTGCGTACGGTAGCAAAGGGGATCGATGTAGCTACATTAGATAGGGATCTGAAAGATCTTATCGACAAGTGGAAAAAGGGAATAGAGCAGCTGACTATTGCGTTGCCTGGGGAAAAAGTTATAGGGGAAGTCAATAGAGCCTATACTATTTTACGAGATATGCTCAATGAGTCTTTCGATAGTATTATCGTAGACGATCAGCTGCTCTATACGGAAATAAAGCAGTATATACATACCATTGCACCTGACAAAGAAAAGATTCTTAAGTACCATCAAGGTAAGATCAAGCTCTTTGAGCAATTGGGTATAGAGCGGCAACTGAAAACCCTATTTGGCCAAACAGTTGGTATAGAAGGGGGCGGATATTTAGTGATTGAGCATACTGAAGCGATGCATGTCATTGATGTGAACAGCGGCAACAGGACGGTAGACGAAGAAGGGCAAGGAAAAATGGCCTTAAATGTCAATTTGGCTGCTGCGCAAGAAATTGCACGGCAGTTGCGTTTGCGCGATATGGGAGGCATTATCGTAGTGGACTTTATAGACATCAAAGACATAGAGGACCGAAAGCTGCTTTATCAAAAAATGAAGGAGCTGATGAAAGAAGACCGTGCTAAAACTTCTGTTTTGCCCCTGTCCAAATTTAGCATCATGCAAATCACACGGCAACGGGTGCGCCCAGAAATGAATGTAGTCACAAGGGAGCTTTGCCCATCTTGCAATGGAACGGGAAAGATCGATGCTTCTATATTGGTTTCAGAAAGAATTGAAGAAAACTTGCGTCTTGTCTTGATGAATCAAAATGAAAAAGGCATAAGGCTTTTAGTGCATCCTTATCTCTATGCCTATTTTACTAAAAATTTGGTCTCTAGAAGATTGAAATGGTTCCTAAAATATGGTAGATGGGTGACATTGGTCGAAGATTCTTCTATGGCAGTAACAGATTATAAACTTGTCAACCAAAACCAGGAAGAAATAGAACTCCATTAGTGCTTTTTTATAATATCATTCCAGATAGGCTTGGTTGATCAGTACAACTAAGCCTATTCTCTATCGCCATATAACACAGTAAAAAATGTATGCATCCCTGCTGCTTACTTGGGGTTCAAGTGTCCATCGACACCAACTGGCCAAGTTACACTTGGATAATTAAAAAGGAACCATTAGATTAACATCAAGGGGGAAGAGGATATAAGTTCCATATTATGACGCAACTAAGGGGTATAGGGGAAGGCAATGGTACTAGAAAAAATAAATTAACCAATAATAGAAAATTATGGAGCTCGCCAGGCTACCGAAACGTAGTAAGATAGTTATTCCAATTCTAATAGGCATTTTTAGCTTTTTCCTTTGTGCATTTACCAACACCACTAACGCCAACCTAAGAAGTATAAGAAAGGCAGCAAATGAAAATTCCACTATAATCTTACAAAAGATAAAAGAATTTCGCAAACAAAGTTTTCATAAAAAAAACACAACTTTAGAAGCGTCACACCATCAAGAAGACTGCCAACTAAAAGAAGATGCAACAGCCAATTGTACAGCTATTCCTATACAACCAACTGCTAATGATAAAAAAATTAAAAATTTCTATGCTTATGATCCTATTGGTCAAGCATGGGCGCAATGCCAATCTTTCAAAATTACAAATGGCTATCGTCATCATAAGCTAATAGATGCCACCATTGATGGCAACCCTTACAGAAACTTTTGGGCATATGATTTGCCCAATCAAACATGGCACAACGTGCGCCTTATCTCTTATCTGCAACAAGCCAACACCCAGATAAATAGCGATTCCCCTGCCATGGCTACAAAAAAATCAGCTCTATCCAATCATAACAAGCCGTTGAATGATGTAGCTAGAGATGAGCTATTGGAAGAATTGCTGGGTGTTCACACATTTATTCATCCGGCTAATCCTGAACAGGAAACAAGCCTATGGGACAACTTTTCATTTGATTTTAGCATAGGCACTGGAATGGTTTTTTATGCAAACCGCTTGGAGCATATGCGTTTGCTCCAAAGGGAAAAGCATGATTATTTTTTTATAACCAAAACCAATGAAGTATACAAACCGAACTGGTTCCATGATACCCTGAATAGCGTGCCTAAGTTTAACGAGTCTGATTGTATACAGGGTAATGATTCCAAAAACACAACATTTGAAGGCAAAGGATTGGGCATACCTATTACATTAGGCATACAATATATTTTCTGGAAACAACTATTTGTAGGTGTTGGTAGAGAGGCAGTCTTTAACGCCACCAAGAAATTGGTCCATAATGATGACAATATAGCACATAAGCAATACGCTATGCCTAAAAAATGGTCCGTTCAGGGAAGGTGGTTCGCTAAATGTGGCTGGTATGCGTTTAGCAATGAGCAATATAAATTTTTTGGAGATATCCGCCTATTCTATGTGCGCCATTTGGGTCATATGTTCTCTACATTGGTAACCTTTGGAGACTATTTACATCAAGCCGTAGCTTATAATTTCGGTTTAGGGTACGAACAACAGCTTACCAATTACCTTGCAGGCACTGCGCGCCTTTCTGTAGAGCTGCAAAAGTTTAAACAATTTTCGAATAAAGAAGTACATGGTTATAATATTTCATATAAGCAGCCAGCTATTTATCTGCAAGTAGGGCTCTCTATCCGTAAGTATTTAAAAAACAAAAAAGATCAGACTAAAGCGCATAAATTAAATAACATAAACAAGCTAGACGGTCTACAAAATTTGCTAGACTTAGATTAACCTTTCTTTACAAATATTGTTTATCAACATAATATTTATTATACTAAGGCTAGTCGTCTGATATTTTAGTTTTGCAAAGAACAATTAAGACTACTGGTTAACCAGGTTAACCAAATAGCTGGCGTTTTAGCCTCTTTTTGAGAGGGTAAAGCTTAGGCAAAGCTGTCATTTTAAATTGTATAATTTTAACACATTAATTGCTATGAAAATTAAAATCGCGTTATTTGGCTTATTTTTTGCCAATAGCATCGTACATCCTATATATGCTGATGAACCTCAAGTAGAAGAAGATGAAATAGAACTTTTCTCAGAAACACAAGAAGAAAAAGAGGGTGCTCCTGCAAATGAACTAGAGGAAGATGAGCTTAACTCTAAAAATTTAATCAAACTGGGCACTACTATTACGATGAACCCTGCTTTAATATACCAAGACGATACACTTTCCAGTAAAAACAGTGTTGGTGCAGAACTAAAATTCAGTGCAGATGTGCCAAAAGCTTGGTGTAATAAAGATGCAACCGCCAACATAAGTGGTGCTTGGGATGCAAAAGAATTTAATATTAAAAGTGCTGCTCTATCCATTGGAAAGATGGTAACGATCGGCTGCAGTTCTACTATTTTTGGTTACGAAAAAGCAGATTCTGCTTTGATTATATCGGGAAAAGGAACTGTTTTGCAAGTAAAGGGTCAGCATGCTTTCAATTGGTTCCGATTGGGATATGCTCTTGAAAAACCTATTGGGCTAGAAGTAGGATTATTTGATAAACACAAATCAGAACCAGAAGAAAACAGTGACCCAAAAGATCGAACCAATAAATTCGATAAATCAGATAACAAAGAGCGCCCTTTCAAAATCAAAAATAATTGGCCAGCTTTCGGCTTGAGTCTAGGGGGTGTTACGGATGGTTGGAATATTGGGTTGAGTGGTTTGTTCCGTTGCACAGACTATACATATGGCACGCATTCTAATGAAGGAACAAGCCATTTCATAACCTATGGCGGGAATTTAGGTATTCAGTACCAAATAGTGCCTAAAAAACTTACAACTACCGTACAGGTTATTGGGGTGTATGGCTTAGGTGACTACGTATCAGGTCTTTCAGCCATTCAAGGTGATAAAGAACGTGAGGAAATGTGTGCAGCCTACTATACAGATAAGGAAAAAGATGAATTATCTGCTATAAATGCATGGGGTGCGGGCGGTACTTTAGCGTACTGTGTAACACCTAAATGGACTGTCTCTATAGCAGGATCTTATCTTACAACACTAGAAAATTCAGACAAGCCGGCTCAAGCTTTTACGGATCAGTGGCATATAGCCCCAAAGGTTGCTTATGAAGTCAATAAATATTTCACGCTTTCTCTTGGCTATAATGGAACACAAGAGCGGAGAGTAAAAAAGGCAAAAGAAAAAGGATTTGAAAATAAAGTCTCCGCAGGTATAAAGTTTAGCTTATAATATTTGTTAGACTAGATGCTTTTGAAAGTGGTATTGAACTACCTTAGTTGTAATAAATCGCTATCTATATACAACTGAGGTAGTTTTGTATAGATGCTGTCCTCTTATAGCTGGTGTAAAGAAGTTAGATTATAATGGTACATATTTTAATAAATTAATATTAATCATGTATAAAAACAGCATAAGGGCTGCTATTGTCTTAAGTGTAGGATTAGTAGTGAGTAGTATTATTTTTGGGCTAGCATTTTGCTATACTCGCTCACACGCTGCAGCATATATTAGTGTAAAAGGGCTTGCAGAAAGAGAAGTGGATGCCAATGTGGGTATATGGACCATTAAGTTCGAAGTAGTGGATAATGATTTAGAGGCAGTAAATAAGCAAATTAAAAAGCAAACAGAAATATTGGTTGCCTTTCTAAGACAAAAAGGATTTGTGGATAAAGAAATTATATATGGCGCCCCTGAATTAGATGATCGCGGGAAATATGATTCAAAAAGCTTTAGATACTCAGTAAAAATGCAAGTTGTGGTACATTCGCCGAATGTATCTTTGATATATGAAACGGTACAAAAGTCTCAAGAGCTAATGAGTTTGTAAATAAAATTGTGTAAATGCTTATTATTAACTAATCTAACGGATTAAATCGTTAGTTATAAATGAGTCATAAGCAATGGAACAACAACAAATAAATATAGATCCAAATCTACTAAATGAATTGTCGAAGTCTATTAAGAGTGAAAAAGATTTAGCTATTCTCAGCAAGCAACTATTAAAAATCACGGTAGAACGTGCTATGGATGCAGAATTAGAGGATCATCTTGGCTATGAAAAGCATGCTATAGAAGGCAGGAACACGGGAAATAGCCGTAATGGTTACTCTCCTAAGCGATTAAAGGGTGATTTTGGCGAAATGGAAATTAATACGCCACGTGACCGAAACAGCACGTTCGATCCTCAAATCATTCGCAAAGGGCAAACTCGCTTCACTGAATTTGATGAACAAATTTTGGCTCTTTATGCTAGAGGGATGACTACCAGAGATATTTCAGATACATTCAAAGAGCTGTATGGTACAGAGGTATCACACAGTTTAATTTCGAAAGTAACTGAATCTGTTATTGAGGAGATTACTGTTTGGCAGAATCGTCCATTAGAAACAGTATATCCCATATTGTATTTAGATTGTATCGTTATCAAGTGTCATCAAGATAAACGCGTAATCAACAAATCAATTTATTTGGCATTAGCCATTAATTGTCAAGGGCAAAAAGAATTACTTGGTTTGTGGATAGCAGAAACCGAAGGTGCAAAATTTTGGCTCTCAGTATTAACTGAGTTAAATAATCGTGGCATTAAGGATATTTTTATTGCTTGTGTTGATGGATTAACCGGATTTCCAGATGCTATTAATACAGTATTTCCAAAAACCAAAATTCAGTTATGCATTGTTCATCTTATTCGTAATTCGTTACGTTATGTACCCTATAAGGACATGAAGTCCGTCGCATCGGATCTTAAAGTTATTTATCGCGCTATTTCTCTTGAGCAAGCGGAAGAAGCACTTCTTATTTTTAGTGAAAAATGGGATAAAAAATATCCAGCTATTAGTCGTTCATGGCATAAAAATTGGAGCAACATTATAACTATTTTTGACTATCCTGATGAAATACGAAAAATTATTTATACGACCAATGCCATTGAATCACTCAATAGCGTTATTAGAAAATCTATCAATAACCGTAAAATTTTTCCTAATGACCAATCTGCATTAAAAGTAGTATATTTAGCCATACAGAAGGCATCACAAAAGTGGACTATGTCTTTACATGATTGGAGAGCGGCTCTGAATCGATTCGCTATCGAATTTGAGGGAAGATTCTCCTAAAAAACGGCACTTACACAAAATAATTTACAGGCTCGAGCTAATGAAAATGGGGGTTCTTTTAACTTATGAATGGCGTGGACCAGCTAAATTTATCTTTACAGATTTAAATGTAATTAAGCCATCTATGATTCAAGAGGCTACTATAAATGCAAAAAAAGCGGCTCAGCAACTGGCCACTGACTCAGATGTGCGCTTAGGGCTTTTACGTAAAGCCTCTCAAGGTTCTTTTTCTATAGAAGACACCCATCTACCTACTAAAAAAAAGGTTCGTGTAGTGACTCAAATGGAATACGCTATTCAATAAACATACCTATTCAGATTACTTATTTGGTAAGAATAGATTTAGATACCATTTTTTAATTGATTTTAATAGATTAACTATGAATGGTCTTGATATTTTACTTATTATCCCACTGACTTGGGGGCTCTATAATGGGCTTAAAAAAGGATTTATGGTAGAACTCATTTCTTCTGCACTATTGCTATTTGGTTTTATAAAAGGCGTAGCCTTGTTTTATGCATTGCTGCCCATTATAGAAGCGCAACTACCTACTTTAGCTCCTTTCCTTCCCATTTCTTTAGCGATTCTAATGCTTTTTATAGGAGGCGTAGTGATTTACTTGCTCACGAAATTGATTAAAGGCATACTTGCAATTAGCCTTTTGGGCATATTCGATAACCTGCTAGGGGGGGTATTCGGATTATGCAAAGTCTCATTTTTTATTAGTTTGTTGATTTACTTCTATAGCTGTTTAGACCTTTCTTCCTTGCCCAGTATACATACAGATAATAGTTTGTTATTCCCGCTATTAAAGCCTATTGTTCCAAAGGTTTTGCAAACTTTTACATCTATACATCACCTTGATCCATGTAAACAATGGTATAAATGGCCATGTTAAAGAACAAACAAGCAAAAAGCGCCAATGTAATTTCAACCATAGTTGTAGACTTTGAATATCCTTATTCTATAAACAAAAAAAATAATTTACACAGTTAAAGAGAAAGAGCCTTTAAAGGCAAGACCTGACACACTAGACTTAACTGACAAATTTGAGCTCTAATTTTTACTGCTTGTAAGATTAAATCTTGACTAATACATATTTGGTTTAAGATATCGATCCATACTCTATAGCTTATGCTACTATGTTGATCATCTTTCTGTGGATAATTATTACCTTTTTAACTGTTTTTCCAGAAAGCCATTTTTGAATTATTGTATCTATTAATACTTCTTTTTCTATTGTTGCGTCCGGTGTATTGCAGTCAAAAATAATTTTAGTACGTATTTTTCCATTAATGGCAACAGGATATGCATAATTAGTTTCTACTAAATAAGCTTCATCCCAATCTGGAAAGGAAACTGTTCTAATACTACTCCCTTTTCCAATGCTTTCCCATAACTCGGCGGCAATATAAGGAGCAAAAGGCTCTAAAAGTAAAATAAATTTTTCTACGATAGATTTTTCTACTTTGCTGTGTGCTGACAGTTTATTTAAACAAATCATTAAACTACTTACAGCTGTATTGAATGAGCACTTTTGAATGGCTTCAGTTACTTTTTGAATAGTTTGATGCATGGTTTTAGTTATTTCCTTAGAATTGCTACACTCAGTGGTAGTCCAACTATCTTGTGCATAGTGTACAAAACGCCATACTTTATGGAGAAAGCGACTACATCCTTCTATGCCAGCTAAATCCCATGGTTTTGATTCTTCTAATGGTCCCAAAAACATCAAATAGAGTCGTAAAGCATCTGCTCCATATTGGGCAATAACAGTGTCTTGGTTGACTACATTGTGTTTAGATTTGGACATTTTTTCTATCTTACTACCGCATATATATTTACCGTCTTCCAAAATGAAAGTAGCATCTGCAAACTCAGGACGCCATTTTTTTAATGCTTCAATGTCCAAAATATGCTTGTGTACAAACTTTATAGGGACATGGATAGCAACTACATCATAGGACGCCTTTAAATGAAAGCTTACAAATTCATTTTTATCTTTTATCCTATAAGCCAATGCAGAAAAGTTCAGGATCATGCCCTGATGAAATAATTTATGGAATGGCTCCTTCATACGAATATATCCCAAATCATGGAGTACTTTGGTCCAGAAACGTGCATAAAGCAGATGACCTGTTGCATGCTCTGCGCCACCTATATAGAAATCTACAGGGTTCCAATATTCCTCTTCTCTTTTGCTTACAAAAGCATTTGCATTATGGGCATCCATATAACGCAAGAAATACCAACTAGACCCTGCCCATCCTGGCATGGTTGTTAGCTCTAAGGGATATCCTTCTGGTGTAGTCCAGTTTAAAGCATTGCTTAATGGTGGTTCTCCAGACTTATTAGGCTGATAACTACTTACTTCTGGTAAAACCAGCGGTAATTGATCTTCCGAAAGTGCATAAGGCAATCCATCTTCCTTGTAATATATTGGGAAAGGCTCTCCCCAGTAGCGTTGTCTACTAAAAATAGGGTCACGGACTTTATAGTTGATCTTATATTTTCCTATTTTTTTTCTTACAAGTTCCTGGATAATATTTGCAAAAGCCATTGGAACAGATAGCCCATTTAAGAAACTAGAGTTAATCAATGTACCCTCTGTTGCTTCATATCGTCCATCTTCTAGTGGTTTATCGCTTTTTATGACAGATAGGGATGGCAACTTAAAAGATTGTGCAAAGAGATAATCTCGGCTGTTATGTGCAGGAACACCCATTACGGCACCAGTTCCATAGCTAGGTAGTACATAATCTGCTACCCATATAGGGAGTTTGGCTCCTGTGAATGGATGAATTGCATAAGCATCTAGAAATATCCCAGTTAAAAAGATGGATTCTGCTAGTCGGTTTCGATCGGGTTGGTTTCTAGCTTTATGGATATAATCGATAAGTATAGTATCTCCTGTTGTATCGGCTATAAAGTTTACAAAAGGATGTTCAGGTGCTAATACAATAAAACAGGCTCCAAAAATGGTTTCAGGTCGTGTAGTAAACACTTTAATGATTTGATCAGATTTTCCTTGTACACTAAGTACACTAAAAATAATTTCTGCCCCTTCAGAACGACCAATCCAATTGCGTTGCATTTCTTTAGTAGAAAGAGGCCAATCTAAATTGGTTAAATCTTCTAGTAGTCGTTCTGCATAAGCAGTTATTCGTAAACTCCATTGTTTCATTTTCTTTCTGGTAACGGGGTAGCTTCCTATTTCAGAAAACCCATTTTTTACCTCTTCATTGGCTAGAACGGTCCCTAATGCCTCACACCAATTTACCATGCTATACCTTAAGTAAGCCAACCGATAGTGCAATAGTTTTGCTTGTTGTTCTGATGCTGTAAAAGAATTCCACTCTTGAGCTGAAAAAAGAGGTGTATCTTCATCACAAACAGCCTCTACTGTATGATTACCATTGTTTATAAAAGCTTGTATCAAGGTTTCTATAGGCTCAGCTTTTTGTGTCCTATTATTATACCAGGAGTTGAATAGTTGTAAAAATATCCACTGTGTCCATTTATAATAAGTTGGTTCACTCGTATTTATTTGTCTATCCCAATCAAAATATAAACCTATTTGCTGGAACTGTTTTTTATATTTGTTTACATTTTTTTCTGTAGTAATGGCAGGATGTTGCCCTGTTTGAATCGCATATTGCTCAGCAGGAAGACCAAAGGCATCAAATCCCATGGGATTCATAACATGATACCCCTTATGTCTATAGTAACGAGCTATGATATCTGAAGCTACATAACCCGTATGATGCCCAACATGGAGTCCAGATCCTGAAGGATAAGGAAACATGTTTAAGATATAATACTTACGTGCATATTGGAGAGGCTCATGTGGTATGGTTTCTAGTTGCTTTTTCCATATACTTCTCCACTTTTCTTCTATTAAGGTAAAATTATAAGCTCGCATAGTTAGCTTTGTGTTAGCACAATTAAATTATTTAGACTTCTTTTGAAACATATATTTAATTAATCCTAGATGGTAAATACCAACAATCAAATTGAATTATAAACCAAAATGGCCAATGACATCAACTTAATAAATGTATCGTAGTAAACTAAGGACTTTTCAATAGAAGAAAAAATTCTTTTAATATAAAGAAACAAGAATTTATTTAATTGTTACAAGCAAGTCTTTAAGGATATATAAAACTAATATTTTATTGCCATAATAAAGCACAAAAACATCTAGATTTCTAGGAGAAAGCCGTTGCAATAGAAAATTGCAACGGCTTCGTCATGCATAAAAACAAATTACTGTTAGGCCGAAATAGGACCAACACACGCTAGTAACGCTTCCTATTTGAACAGTTTTTTCGTTAATTTTCATACCATACTTCTTGCATTTTTTCTACCTAGCGATTTCTTCTGATTCTACGAGGTAAATATTCCCTTTTATTGACAAAGGTTGTGCAACGATCCTATATTTCATAATTCTATGAAATGTTGTAGGAATTTATTAGCTTAAAGTGTGTAATCCTTACGTTAGCTTTAGATTCAGGCAACAAAGTATAATAGCTCATTTTCTGAATATAAAAAATGAAAAGATACATTTTTAGAATCCTTCCACAAAGCTTTTATCTGTCAACTAGAAATTTGGCTGATCTATTGTACTAAATATATCTAGAGATAGGTTAGTACGCACATTCCGCACCATCTTTTTATTTTAATTTAACTTAATTTTAGGTAACTTAACATTAGATCATTTATGGTTGCTTCCCAGTGTAATAGATAAAATTGGTCTAGTCCCAAAAATACATGCGCGGCTTCCAGTTTCGGGAAATAAAGGCGCTAAGTTGACCATGAGAAAACGAGTAGCTGGAATGATATTCAATGGCTTAGGCTTTATGGATATCGCCTCTATATGTTTCCAGACGCACACAGGGCCGTGGAATCCAGAAAAGATCGCTACATATCGATTAAACTTTTCAGTCTTATTTGGCCTGATGAGACAGAAACTGCAGCAAGTAATTATAGGGCGTTGCTCAGCTAAAAAGTTTCAAAACTATTCCATAGAGCGTGTATACGCGCTAAAGTAAAGGATATGACCCGGAGGACTATATAGTCGAGATAAGGTCGATAAGCCTAAAAGACATCAGGTATTTATAAGAGTCTGTTAATAAATGTATCCCTTAAGCCTCCACCATATGCGTGAATAGATAAGGACGGTAAAGCTAAGTATGTGATTTAGCAGCCCTTTTCCGCTCATTGGGATCTAATATCGCTTTGCGCAAACGAATCGATTTTGGTGTAACCTCTACGCGTTCATCATCTTTTATATAGGTAATGGCTTCTTCTAATGTCATCACCACAGGTGGGCTTAACCGAATGGACTCATCTGAACTTGATGCACGCATATTTGTAAGCTGTTTTCCTTTTAGTAGGTTGACTTCTAAATCATTATCTCTATTGTGTTCTCCTACAATCATCCCACCATAAACCTTTTCACCTGCACCAATAAACATCTTACCTCGATCCGCTAAATTAAAAAGTGCATATGCTACTGCATCGCCCATACCCATAGCAATCAGCACCCCATTGCGCCGTCCTGCAATAACCCCACGGTAGGCGCTATAACTATGAAAAGTTCTATTCATAACACCAGTACCCCGCGTTTCAGTCAGAAAGGTGCCGTAATAACCAATTAAACCACGTGATGGCCCAACAAAAATGATACGTGTTTTGCCTCCTCCCATTGGACGTAAGTCCCTCATTTCTGCTTTACGCAAACTCATAGATTCAATAACAGCTCCTGAAAATGCATCCTCTAATTCTATTTGAATCTCTTCTAATGGCTCTAACTTTTCACCATTAGGCCCTAGTTTAATTAATACACGCGGCCTGCCAATGGAAAGTTCAAACCCCTCTCTTCGCATCGTTTCTATTAAAACACCCAGCTGTAATTCACCACGTCCAGCTACTTCAAAAGAATCCTTATTGGGACTTTCTGTTACTTGAATAGATACATTTGATTCCAATTCGCGCATGAGTCTATCCCGTATGGCATTAAAGGTAACCTTACTGCCTTCCGTTCCAGCTAATGGAGAATCATTAACTGAAAAATTAATGGCTAATGTAGGTGGATCTATAGGAAGGGCAGGTAGGGCTTTCATGACGGTAGGCGCACAAATGGTATCGGCTACATTGGCGCGTTGCATCCCTGCAATAGCAACAATATCTCCAGCATATGCTGTTTCAATCGGTAGATGGTCCATGCCCCGAAAAGCCATAATTTTTGTGACCTTACCATTTTCTACTACCGCATCGTCTTTATTCAGTGCCTTAATCGCTTGTTGTACTTTTAAGCTGCCTGTAAAGATACGCCCTGTTAACATGCGACCTAGATAAGGATCATACTCCCTTGCCGTTATAAGCATGGAAAAGTCACTATTTAAATCAACGGTCGGAGGAGGTACATGATCTAGAATGAGGTCAAATAAAGGAGATAGATCTTTTCGCTCTCCATCTAAGGTTCTACTGGCCCAACCTGATCTTCCAGAAGCATAGGCAATGGGAAAGTTAAATTGCGCCTCTGTAGCTTCAAGTGCCATAAAAAGTTCTAAGATCTCATCTTCAACTTCCGCTACGCGCGCATCAGAACGGTCAATTTTATTGACTACTACAATAGGACGCAAGCCCAGCTTTAATGCTTTACTTAAAACGAATTTGGTTTGAGGCATTGTGCCTTCTGCTGCATCCACCAATAAGACCACACCATCGACCATACTTAAAATGCGCTCTACCTCACCGCCAAAGTCGGCGTGACCCGGTGTATCTACAATATTGATGCGGGTATCTTTCCAAACCAAAGAGGTACACTTGGCCAAAATCGTAATGCCACGCTCCCGCTCTAAATCATTGGAATCCATAACCCGTTCAGCTACTTCTTGATGGGCTCTAAATGTTCCACTTTGTTTTAATAGATTATCTAATAAAGTCGTTTTTCCGTGGTCTACGTGTGCTATAATCGCAATATTACGTAATGGTTGCATAAAATCTTTTATATTTAATGAGCCCTTAGGCTACCCGCATTTTAAAATAACCCTAATTGAAAAAATTGAGGTATATGTATATATGTTGCTTTATATGCTTACAAGAAGTACATAGGGGCAAACATACAGACTAAGTTTTTACAAAGATAAAGAGAAGATAACCACTTATCTATAGAGAAAGATGGTTGCTTACATTTTATAAATAAGGCATCAAAGCAATCCCTCATCAGAAAAGCTAAAATATTTTCTATCCGTAAATATAATATGATCCAGAACCGATACATCAAGCAACTTCCCAGCTTTTGTAATAGACTTGGTTAATTCAATATCAGTAGTACTTGGAGTCGTATTTCCAGAAGGATGGTTGTGCGCTAATATAATGGAAACAGCCTGATGGTCTAGTACCAATCTAAATAGAAACTTAGCATCTACAATGGTTCTACTCGTACCCCCACTACTGATTTTTATTTTCTTGATTAGATAATTTGCCCTATTGAGTAACAAAACCCAAAACTCCTCTATAGATTTATCGGTCAAATCTGGCTGTAACAGCCTATAAGCTTTCAAAGAACTATTAACGAGTTCTTTTTTATGATCAGGTTCATAAGCCCGCCTACGGGTCAACTCCATAGCACAAACAATAGCAACTGCTTTTGCTTCTCCTATACCTTTAAATCGCTGCAATTCCTGTACAGAACGCTTGGCCAGCTCTTGAAGGCTATGGCCATTGGCTTTTAAGATATGTTGTGCCAATACTACAACGCTTGTATCCCGGGTGCCAGAACCTATAAGAACAGCCAAAAGCTCCGCATCCGTTAAACTAGAGGCTCCTTGCCGTAGTAGTTTTTCTCTTGGCCGATCTTCTGGCGCCCAATCTTGTATTCTTAGCGGAACTGTTGCATATATCTCCTGTACCATATCATTGAAGCCATCTAAGCCACAGCTATAGCTAACCTATTTACATACTTAGCAAGCTTCGCTTTGCTATTGGCACTTTTGTTTTTGTGCACTATATTTTTTGCTGCAAGCTTATCCAACATAGAAAAAACCTTAGGCAATAACTGCTCTGCAGCAGCTTTATCGGTAAGCTTACCAACCTTTTTCATAAAGGTTCTACATGTTTTTAGCTGATAACGATTGCGAAGATATTTTGTACGGTTCGATCTTATTCGTTTTTCAGCTGATTTATGATTTGCCATATTTGAAAATAATTGAATTAAACATTAAATGCAATTTAATTGGATGCAAGATACTACTTTTTTATATATCATTCAATCATTTGATTACCATGATAGGCCCAACCGAAGTGCTGGTATTTCTCGAGCACGCGCGCTAATACCCACAAACAAAGATTCTGTAAGCATATATTGTAGATGCACAGAAAAACTACCCCTACTTTTGAATACGTTTGATAACGTATCTTCATTGGAGGTTTGTGAGGTTTGTATGGCAAGTTTTTTTGAATCGGTAATTTCACATCCCAGTTGGAACTGCAACAAATAATACCCATAACGTAACTCATAGCCGATCCATGGTATCACCTCTACACCTCCTGCTGAGAGCATATTGGCGAATAAAGCTTTTTTATACCAGTTATACCCTAACTCCATAGCGCATAGTAGGGCATTATGCGCGTTAATAGTATAACTGAACAACGAAACGCCTCTAAAAATGAGATAGTATTTTTGAACCGACGGTAGCCTCCTACCGCTACAAGCTATACTACAGTCTATTCTACTGCTTTTTAGTTTTCTAGAATGAATCGGATTGTGGCGTAACTTTAACAAGGAGGCTGTATGGGCTATATATCGTATGCCTATGGTAGCCATAGGAGCAAATCTTAATCTAACAAACTGATTTTCTGCATCATTTAATGTTTGTTGAGTAGTATCAAGCTGATCATTGGCTTTATTGGCCTCCGGTCTACTCTGCTTATTTTTAGTCCACCCATTTACCAATAGCCCGATGCCAAGGTTACATTGCCAAGAAGGCGCACACAACCAGTGATAGATGATTTCTTTTGTAGCTAAAAAACTATAGCCTGGTGGATGCTGTGCTTGTACCAATGTACCGCCCTTGATGGCACCTATACTGATTCTATTGCCCCATGTAGATAGGCCAGGGTTAGACTGATATAATTCGATATAAGCTAAAATACCCCATATGTTTGGGAATCTAAGTTGTGGCGTTTTTTGCAACGCAAAAGGCACTAAAATGGAGAGCCCAATGCGTGGATAAGTATCCAGCTGACGGGCCAAACAGGGATGCACATATAAAATATCGAAGTCAAGCATACTTGGCATGACTACTACTGACTTTTCATTACTTTTAGCTACGGTCCATCCAGACCGCAATTGCATAGAACGAGGGTAGGGATACCACCTCGTATTGATTTTTGAAGGAGTGGACGATGTCGCTATATTCACATTAAATTGCTCAGCAGCTTTTGTTACAGCAGGAAGCAGCCAGATGATAGGCAAAAAAAAGAGCAATATATAATGATATAAATGCGTTCGGTTCAAAGTATATGAAATTAAAAATGAATACAACCTGATGTAAATGGAGCATAGCGCCTAGCATTGGGGTAATATATTAACATTTTTTTGTTCAGAAAATGAAAAAACATCTTTTCGGATATACTACAACAATTTATTTGTTCGCCTTTTGCCATCTTCCCTTAGAGGCTTGGTCTTGGGGGTTCTTTGCACACAAACAGATTAACCGGTATGCGATTACTACCCTACCACCAGATATGTTTGCCTTTTATAAGGCACACCTTACCTTCTTAACAGAAAAATCTGTAAATCCAGATAAGCGTAGATATGTCATCAAAGATGAAGCATCAAAACACTTTATAGATCTTGAAATCTATCGCTCTAGCCTACCAAACCTCCAAAAGCTTCTGTTTAACCAAGTTATAGAACTATATGGTGATAAAATGGTAGAAACACATGGTAAACTCCCTTGGGCCATACTAAATGTGCAAAAACAATTAACAGAAGCTTTTAAAGGTAAAGATACAGCTAAAATTCTAAAATGCTCAGCAGACTTAGGCCATTATATTGGCGATGCACATGTTCCTTTACATACTACACAAAACTACAATGGACAAATGACGGGTCAGGAAGGCATCCATGCTTTATGGGAGACAAGATTGCCTATTTTATTTTTCGACACATATAATCTTTTTGTAGGCCAGGCTGTTTATATCGAGCATCTATTAAGTCATACTTGGAATATTGTACTACAATCTCACGCCTTAGTTGATAAAATATTGGATTTAGAAAAGCAGCTTTCCGAAAAATATCCAGCAAAATATAGTTTTGAGCAAAAGGGTAGCCTACTAAAAAAAGAATATTCTACTGCATTTTCTACTGCTTACCACAAAGCCCTACAAGGGCAGGTTGAAGCACGCTTAAAGCAGTCGATTATAGAAGTAGGCAATTTTTGGTTCACTGCTTGGGTCAACGCAGGTGCACCTAGCTTAAATGATTTGCATACCCATCTAGCTGTTCAAGATGAAGAAGAGCTGCTGCAAGGAGGCACCATTTTAGAAGGGGTTAGAACGTGTGGAGATTGATCTATACGTTTTCTAATTTTATAAATGATTTTGCTTAGAATTATATTTATTTTTTTGTACCATAGGCGAATAAGTACAAAATACTTCTTGGCGCTATTTAGCCCCAATGCATTAAATATCAAAATAGCATTCCAGTCCCTCCCGACATCCACTAAACGTAAAGCCCTGGCGGCAACATTATTCTTGCTTGTTACCCTTCCAACTACAACTTGGTGCACTTACAGTTACTTTCAAAATCAGTCAATCGCGCCTACTAGTAGTAATGTAACCAATGTGGGCTCAAGCCTGCAAGCTGATCCATTTGAAAATCCCACAGAATCCTCATTGAATAATCATACGACCATAAAGAACCCAAAAAACTTGGCTAATGAAAAACGAGGGAATAATGTGTCATTAATAAAAGATCCTATGGTCTTAAGGGAAGGATTTCCTTAACCAAGGCATCCTGCTTGTTTAATATCCTTTACCATAAGCTGCAAAGATTTATTACCTAAATAATAGTTATACCCTATGGTATAGGCTATAGAAAATGGTTCTCCAGTAGAAACGAGTGGTAGATAGCCCCCTAAACCAAACCCTATAGCCTCATAGGAGGCAGTACAATCTACTTGGTAGAGTTCCATTTTCAGATGCTTCCCTTTTATCAAATAAAATTTACGGGCATATACGTTTTCACTAGCAAATACGGGCGTAGCATTTCCTGGGCCAAAAGGCGCCATTTGCATTAAAATGTTTACAAATTTCTGGGTAATGGCCTGAAAGGAAATAAAGGCATGGATGATTTGCTGAGGGATTAATAAATGATCGGTTATGGTTTCTGATACAACTTCTTCAAATCTTTTCTGAAACTTAGGCATATGGGCTAGTGGCATCGTAAGGCCTGCAGCAAAAGCATGGCCACCATATTGGTGCAAAAGCGGACTACAAGCAGAAATCGCTTCATAGATATTATAGCCAGGTATGGAACGCGCAGAACCAGTAGCCTTACCATCAGAAAAGGTTAAAATGATAGTAGGTCTGTAACACTGTTCAATACAACGGGAAGCTACAATACCAATAATGCCTTTATGCCAATCTGGATTAAAAAGCACATTGCTTTTGCTTTGACAAGGTCTGCTTTCTATCATTGATAAGGCTTCTTGGGTAATGGTACGGTCAAGCGATTGGCGCAAGAGGTTCTGTTGGTCAATAGACTGCGCAAAATCATAGGCTTTCGCTAGATCTTCTTCTACAAGCAACTGAACCGCCAAAGCGGCATGGCTCATGCGCCCAGCAGCATTAATCCGAGGGCCTATTTTAAAAACAATATCAGAAATAGTAATTTTAGCAGGAAAAAGGCCTAATTCCATTAATGCCTGTAGCCCTGGACGAGGCTTGGTTTCCAACTGTTTAATGCCATAAAAAGTTAGAATCCTGTTTTCATCTACCAATGGTACAATATCGCAAGCAGTACTAACGGCTACAAGGTCTAAATAGGCATAAAGCAACTCAGCTTTTAATCCATATTGCTTACAAAAAGCTTGTAATAGCTTAAAACCTATGCCACAACCTGATAGCTCTTTAAAGGGATAGGAACAAGTTGGTTGCTTTGGATCTAAAATAGCATAAGCTGGGGGCAAGATATCTCCTACTTCATGGTGGTCACAAACCACGACGTCTATACCAAGTTCAACTGCCCGGGCAATGGTTGCATAAGCTTTTATGCCACAGTCTAAAGTAATAATTAGCTTAACACCCTCTTGATAGGCTTTTTCTATCGCCTGCATAGAAACGCCATACCCCTCAACCATGCGGTCTGGCACATAATAGCTTACGGCTGTATCCGGTAAGGATCGAAGAAAAGCATAGACCATCGCCACCGCTGTAGTGCCATCTACATCATAGTCACCATAAATGAGTATTTTTTCTTTTTTGCTTAGTGCTTGGTGGAGCCGGGTTACCGCTTGCTCCATTCCCTGCATTAAAAAGGGATCATACAACTGGGATAAGCAAGGACGAAAAAAATGCTTAGCGGCTTCAAAGGTTTCTATTGCCCTATGCACCAAAATAGCTGAAAGAGCAGAAGGGGTACCCAATACCTCTTCTAACCCTGCTACCTTATCAGATGGCTTAAAAGACTGAATTACCCAACGTTTATGCATAAGCGGAATGGCACCAATTAGAAAAGCCCTGACAAACGGCTGGATTCTTTAATAGCTAAACCACTGGCATGCGCCGAGTTTGGATATTTTTCTAGAATCTCTTGGTAGCAATTGTAGGCATTTTTATATTGCTCATTTGCCTCATGCGCACTACGCGCTTCATCTTTCGCATCTGCCTCAAAAGCAATAGCTGCTTTAACCAAATAACCAGGCGTATATACATTATTTGGTTTATAACGAGCGGCTTTCATATAATGGACAGCTGCTTGTCTATATTTTTTTTGTTCGCTATAGGCATCACCCATCACACACCAAGCACGGGCTTGCAGGATAAAATCTTTAGCCTTAAACTTACTTAAAAAGGCGCATGCTTGCTCATACTCTTTTTGGTGCATATAGGCAATTCCTGTATACAAACAGGCTAGATTGGCTGTTACCGTATAAGGATATTGTTGAATGACTTCCAAAAAGCCTTTATGGATACCATCTCCTTTGAGTGCCTTATCAAAGTCACCAGCTTCAAAATGATAGATGGCTTGAAACACATCATCCTGTGCCTTTAAGTCTTTAACCCCTCTTAGATAGAAGCAGAACCAAGCAAAGAGTGCTGCAAACAAGGTGACACAAAAACCAATGATATACCACTTCCGCTTGCCACGCTTTGGAGGGACTACTACTTCTTGTTCCTTATGGTTTTCTGGCAGGTTTCTAGGAATACTGTTTATGTCTATTATTTTCATACAATTTAATACTGAAGAAATGGATAATCCATCTGCTTATAGACATAATCATAAACAGTAGCTGGATCTGGAAAAGAGGCGCGCTCTGCAAAGGCAACTGCCTCGGCAATCTGATCCTTGACTTTGCAGTCAATGGCTTGGCATGCTGCCTCATCGGTAACTTTCTTTTTTAACATCAATGCTTTAAGCTTAAAAATAGGGTCCTGCGCTTTATAGGCTTCAACCTCTTCTTTCGTACGATAAGCAGCAGGATCAGACATGGAGTGGCCTTTATACCGGTAGGTTACAAACTCTAATAAACTGGGTATGCCGGCTCTAGCTTTTACAGCCGCTTTTTCTACAGCACGGTGGACGGCTTCTACACACAACCCATCTAACCGCTCTGCATCCATACCATAACTGCTCCCCAATCGATAAAGTTCTGTAACATTAGAACTCCGCTCTACTGAGGTACCCATAGCATACCCATTGTTTTCAATTACAAAAATAATGGGCAACCTATAGAGCATCGCTAAATTGAAAGCTTCATGGGTAGCACCCTGGCGTACTGCACCATCGCCCATAAAGGTAATACAGAGGTTACCTGTTTTTTTATATTGCTCAGCAAAAGCGATACCGACCCCTAAAGGTACTTGCCCACCCACAATGCCATGACCACCTAAAAAATGATGGGCCTTATCAAACATATGCATGGACCCTCCATATCCTTTAGAAATACCAGTGGCTTTACCATACAGCTCCGCCATTACATGGTTGGGACTAGTGCCCAATGCAATAGGGTGGGCATGGTCACGGTAAGCGGTAATGTGTTTATCTCCTTGCCGCAGGGCCGTAACCACACCAGCTATACAAGCCTCTTGCCCTGTATATAGGTGGCAAAACCCTCGAATTTTCTGTTGCCCATAGAGTTGGGCTGCCTTATCTTCGAATTTACGTATCAGCAACATCATCTCATACCACTTCAGATAAAAAGATGAAAGATCTGCTGCACCAATAGACGACACAGGAGGCTCGGTTTTAGCTATAATTGGGGAAACCATGGTTATACTGAGTTGCTTATCATTGCATATATTTTTGTCCCTTAGGCAGGTATATTTTAACTTACCCCACCTGAAATTTTAGAAGGATGCCTCCTATCACCAAACAAAGTTACCCAAGTAGGCACAAAAAATCAAAAAAACGACCCGCTAAAGCACTACCAATCAGTTTAAGGTTATCGCTGAAGCCAATGTAGTAGACACTCTTTGGATATTTATGATCGCTAATAGGCGAAATTTGGAAGAAATTTCCTAAATTAATCCATTTATATCTATCTTTTTAAGATCTTGGTAAAAAATGTATAAAACAGTTCCATTGGATGGAATCATTTTAACCTTGGTCAAATCTAAACAAGCCTATGGAAGATGATTTAAAAAAAATATTAAAAGGTTACAAGGCATTTAGAAATAAATATGTCCATTCTGATGCATCTATTATGTACCATCTACACCGTAATGGACAACAACCTAAGGTTATGGTGATTGCCTGTTGTGATGCTAGAGTAGACCCGGCTTTAATATTGCAATGTGATCCGGGAGATTTATTTGTGGTGCGTAACGTGGCCAATATTGTACCTCCTTATGAAAAGGATACAAGACATCATGGTACAAGTGCTGCTTTAGAATTTGGCATTTGCTTACTGAATATAGCCCATTTAATTGTGTTGGGCCATAGTCAATGTGGAGGCATTAAAGCCTTATTAGAAGGGGAAAGGTTACAACAGGATGATTTTATTACCAATTGGGTTGCTTTAATCAAACAGCCTGATTGTGAAAAATATCAAGTAGATGATTATGCTAAATTGTCCTTAGAACAATCGCATCAAAATTGTATGACTTTTCCCTGGATTAAAGAAAAAACAGAGGCAGGTGCGCTAACTATTCATTTATGGTTTTTTGATATTCAAAGAGGCCAGGTTTATACCTATTCTAATGCAAAAAAAAGATATGAAGCGCTACTGGATTAGCGCTATTGCAACGGCCTCATAAATAACGTGATATGTATTTTTTATTTTTTAGAAGTGCTATAAGTGCTTGGTGCGCTTTTTGTCTTCCAATTTCAATAGATTTTTTTAGATCATCTAAACTGCTATTACGGTTATTTACCATATAAATCGATTAGGATTAATTTGAGTTGATCATCGACCTGTTGTCCATCCTTATTAGAAGATATTCCCTGTTGGGTAATTTCTATGTTTGCTGACCTGTTTACTTGTGCGCTTGCAGACACTGTACTAGGGGACATAATTTTATCTTGTATCACACAAGAAATGTTGTTTTTTAAGTCATCAGTCAGGGTATCTGCATACGTTTTTGCATCACTTAGCTCACCTATTTTTAGGTCAGAAAGGGCAGTACTATGCTTATTGCTAGAACAAGAAGAAGCCTGAAATAACTGCAATAAAAATACTAGTAATTTTAACTCGTCTACGCATAACTAAATAGACTGGGTGCATATAATTGATAATTAATAAACCAAAAGATTTAAACGAAGCAATTTAGGAGGCATATTCGCTAAATAAATACCCATTTTTGCCCTAAAAAGATTGAATACCCATAGCTTCTCGCACCATTTTTATCGTTTCTTTGGCCAATTGAGCTGCTTTTACGGTACCCTGATGGAGTATTTCTTTTACCATTTTAGCATCTAAGCTATCTCTTTTTGCTCTGATTGGTGCCAATAAAAGCTGCAAACGATCGTTCAACATATTTTTAATCACTACATCGCCTAATCCCCCACGCCTATAGTGGGCTTTTAAATCAGCAAGAATCTCTAGATCAGGATGAAAGGCATCCAAATAGGCAAATACCACATTGCCTTCTACACGACCAGGGTCACTCGCCTTAATATGGTCTGGATCTGTATACATTTGAAAAACTTTTTGTTTGATTACCTCTGGTGGATCAGCCAGTGCAATCGCATTGCCCAGTGATTTGCTTGACTTAGACTTACCATCTATGCCAACCAACCTGGCTGTTTTACTTAAAACAGCCTTACATTCTTTTAAGGTTTCGGTATGGTAGAGCCTATTAAAACGTCTAACGATTTCATTGGTTTGTTCAATCATGGGCAATTGATCCTCCCCAACAGGTACCAACTCTGCTTGAAATAGGGTAATGTCTGCCGCTTGGCTAACCGGATAACAGAAAAAACCTGCAGGAATGGCTTCATTGTATCCTTTTTGCTGCATTTCATATTTGATAGTAGGGTTTCTTCTTAACCTACCCAAGGTAACAAGGTTGAGATAATAAACCGTTAACTCTGCAATTTCTGGTATCTGAGACTGAATTAAGATAGTGGTTTGCTCAGGATCAATCCCAACGCTTAAGTAATCCTTAGCAATTTCAATAATATTCTGGGAAACTTTTTCTGGATGGGCAAAATGATCCGTTAATGCTTGTAAATCTGCCACTAGGATATATTGGTCATAGCTGCTTTGTAGCTTGATCCTGTTTTGCAAAGAGCCAACATAATGACCCAAATGGAGCTGTCCAGTGGGTCTATCACCGGTTAAAATTTTTTTTTTCATATTGCTGTAGCCTTAATAAGGCCTATCTTTTCTTAGCCCTACACAAAGCATATAGCACATATAGCCAAATGCTAAGAAAAAGGCCTTCAACATGCATAGCTGCTATACATACCGCGCATAGGACTATTAAAAGGTAACGAGACCTATTGGCTTGAAAAGAAAAGCCTTGAAATTTAAAAGCCAAAAATGGAATATTGGAAACCAACAGATAGGAAAGCAGCATAGTGAACAAAGGCAACACCATGGGTTGCGTTAACCCACTAACCAAGTCCGGATAGAGGGCACGCTTAAAAATTATAGGCAATGTCGCTACTATGATAGCGCTAGCCGGTGTAGGCAAGCCTATAAATTGATCTACTTGTTTGGCATCCACATTAAACCTAGCCAATCTAAGCGCAGAAAAGACAACGATGCACAAAGCTACATAAGGGCGATAAGGGCAGCTTTCATAAGCTTGAATCAACCTATAAAGAATCGCCCCAGGCAACATACCAAAAGTAATCAAATCTGCTAATGCATCTAATTGCTTGCCCAAAAGAGACTGCGCACGCAGCACTTTTGCTGCAAAACCATCTAAAAAATCAAAGCAAACACCTATAAAGATCGTATAACTGGCATATACCAAATGGCCATTTAGGGCCAATACAATACCTATCGCACCACTGATTAGGTTTAAAATAGACAAACCATTCGGAATATGTTTTTTCATATGTTAATTGCATGTAAATAGCGCAGCACACAATGGCTGCCAGCAGGATCTTACAGCCATTCTACCGCTAAAAGTAGCAATATAACGGATTTATGCGCGATATTAAAATCATAAGACCTGCTCTGCAGGTATAGATTCAATGGCATTGTAAAGGAAAGTTGAATGGCATGGAAGCCATCGGGCATTCAGTATAGTAAATCATCCATTCAATATTTGGCAAATACCCTATTATACCCTAAATTAGGTTGGTTAATTTCAGTTGAAATTAAAGTATAAAGCAGCTAAAGTTTCTGCGCATGTGGTGAAATTGGTATACACGCCATCTTGAGGGGGTGGTGCTTTCGGGCATGGGGGTTCGAGTCCCCCCGTGCGCACGTAAAGGCTGTATGGTATAGATTAAAATAAGGCTAAAACATTAAAAGATTTAATGTGGGTTTTATACAAAAGCATTTTCGGGTGGCTAGCTCAGATGGCCTAGAGCATTCCGTTGACATCGGAAAGGTCGTTGGTTCGAATCCAATGCCGCCCACACCATATTATAAAATGCAAAGCAACTGCAGCGTCAAGCAGCAGAAAGGGTTTTTACATGTTTAATCATTAAATGAATGAGTCATTGCGTACCCATAGAAGATTTCTAGATTACTTTGAAAGCAGATATCAGCTGGTTGTTCGAAATATTGAAAACTTTGCCGAGCATATCACGCCTCCCTTTAGCTATGCCACCATTGTTGCAGTATTTTTATCATGGGTATGTATCAGTTTTGGCCTCAGCCTATGGCTCGCTAAAACGCTTTTAGCCAGGTGGATGAACCCTATCTACATAGAAACAGAAAATCAAAAAAAAATACTTTCATTGGCTACTACAGTAGAAGCATTGGAACAACAACTTACATCCCAAACAAAGTTTATTGACACCCTTCAAAAGGTTATTCAAGGCAAAGCCAAACCTCCACTGCCCCAGTCTAGCCCCTCTACCATTCCTGAGCCAATAGAAGCCACGTCCAAAGCAGCCCCACCTGTCACCACACCCACCAACCCTAAAACGGCTATTGAAAAGCGTTCACTGGTATTGTGCCCCCCTATCAATGGAATGATTACAAAGCCATTTCATAGAGAAAGCAACCATTATGGTGTCGATATTGTAGCAAAAGAAAAAGATCCTATTAAGGCTATAGCAACTGGTATTGTGATTTTTTCTGATTGGTCTGTCGATACAGGATGGGTCATTGCCATTCAGCACTATGATAACGTGGTTTCAATATGTAAACATTGTGCTATTTTATTTAAAAAAGTTGGTAACTTGGTTAGGGCAGGTGATGTGGTGGCCCTTATGGGCAACTCTGGAGAAATTTCTACGGGGCCCCATTTACACTTTGAGCTTTGGAGTGGAGGCGCTCCATTGAATCCAGAAGATTATATTTAATGCTTAGAAAAAAATGTTCAATAACAAAATAAAGAGTACAAACCCTGTAACCATTAGCAACATCATAGGTCAGGGGTCTCATTTAGAAGGCAATATAACCACTACAGGCAATTTGCGTATAGAGGGAAAGGTAACGGGCGCCATCAAAACAAAAGCAAAAGTAGTGCTGAGCCATACTGCTCAGATAGAAGGCAATATTGCAGCACACAATGCTGAAATTGGTGGGGAGGTAAAAGGCATCATAGAAGTGGTAGAGTTGCTTGTGCTGAAGTCAACCGCAACCGTATGGGGCGATATTGTAGCCAACAAATTGGTTTTTGAAGAAGGTGCTTGTTTTGATGGAAAATGTAAAATGGGTAAGGAGCATAAAGCAATACATGAACATAAGCCAGATGACGCTTTTGCTGCTGAAACTGCGCTACCTTATAAAGATAAAACCGCTGATTACCAAACGAATAAATCAGAAAAAATCATTTCACCTACTTTTTCAAACCAATCCATAACTCCTTAACATGAATAGGCTAATAGAACCAAAAGTACGTGGATACATATGCACTACAGCGCATCCAGCAGGCTGCGCCAAAAATGTGCACGAACAAATCAAATTTGTAACCAGCCAGCCTCCGATTGCATCTGGGCCTAAAAAAGTGCTGATTATAGGTGCATCTACGGGTTATGGCCTAGCTAGTAGAATAGTGGCCGCTTTTGGCGCTAAAGCACAGACCATTGGCATCTTTTTTGAGCGCGCAGCTGACGATAAACGAACAGCCTCTGCGGGTTGGTACCATACAGCTGCCTTTGAGCAAGCCGCACATCAAGCGGGGCTTTATGCGAAAAGTATAAATGGCGATGCCTTTTCGGACGCTATAAAACAAAAAGCCACTGCGTTAATAAAACAGGATTGGGGCGGGTCAGTAGATTTGGTTATCTATAGTCTAGCTTCCCCACGTCGCATCCATCCCCAAACTGGAATCTCTTTTCAATCCACTTTGCAACCTATTGGGGCGCCCTATCGCAACAAAACGATTGATATAATGAGTGGTCAGCTCTCGGATGTTTGCATTGAGCCTGCAACAGCTAAAGAGATAGCAGATACCGTTGCGGTTATGGGCGGTGAAGACTGGATGATGTGGATAGAGGCTTTATTAAAGGAAAAGCTACTGGCTCAAGCTGCACAAACCGTAGCTTATTCTTATATTGGACCTACGCTAACCGATCCAATCTATTCACAAGGAACCATTGGCGCAGCCAAAAAAGATTTAGTAGCCGCGAGCAAAATACTCACGCAGCGGCTGCATGCCATTAATGGGAAAGCTTTGATTTCTGTAAATAAAGCTTTGGTTACCCAGGCAAGCGCAGCCATACCAGTAGTACCGCTTTACATTTCATTGCTGTACAAGATCATGAAAGAAAAAAAGTTACACGAAGGATGCATAGAACAAATATACAGACTCTATTCAGATCGTTTGTATAGACCAAATGGTACCGTGTTGGTAGATGCGCAAGGCCTCATTCGTATAGATGATTGGGAGATGCGGGAAGATGTGCAACAAGCCGTTGCAGCGCTTTGGCCAAAGGTGCATGATGAAAATGTAGCTACCATCACTGACTTTGCAGGATACCGTCATGCATTCTACAAATTATTTGGTTTCGAAGTAGAAGGAATTGATTACAACCAACCGCAGATCGCAGCGGTTCCGATCCCGTCTTTACTCTAAGTCTATGCTTTTTTTATATTTTTTAAATGCCTGTATCAGCTGCTGCATTCTTTTCTGTTGACGGCTGTGCCCAATCCACCCTTTACCAGCGGGTTGTGGCAGCAGATAATGGGCCACCATCATAGCCAAAAAATTGGCTATCAATGGAAAAAAAGCAAAGCATATGCCTATTTTAGGCTTAAGATACTGTTCCAAAGAAAAATCAACCAGTACAGCTATACCCATTCCAATCAAAGCTGTATGCGTGCTACCGCGAAAACCAAAAACAGCTAAGATGAAAAGAGGGATTACGGATCCTACAAAAAAAGAGAAAAAGAAGGTAAAGACAAAACTAGTTAATTCGAATAAATCAGGATAATAAACCGTTACGATCATAGCCAATAGGCCAACCACTAGTGTAGTTATTTTAGCCACCCGAAGCTGGCACAAATAGGAAGCTACTTTTATACCGCGAATGCTTTCGACCATATCATGGCTAACCATAATAGCAGCAGCATGTAAACTGGAATCAGCTGTGGACATGGTCATCCCCAATAAACAAATCAGCACACATCCTTTGTAAACAGGTGATATATCAGCCAAGATATATGGCCAAATCTCTGTTGCGGATAGCGTTGGATTCCCTATAAAAACAAGCAGCGCAATTAATACAATTGCGCCAAATATGATAAAACTAAAAAGCGTTACACGCAAGAAAGCCTTGTAGACTTGAATCGGACCAGAAGCCATATAGGCCCTCTGTAGCACCGAGGGGGTTAGCATAAATACAATAGATAGATCATCAAAAACAAGTTTCATTAGTTTTTTATCAAAATGGAATAGCTTACTGAGTTGAAATTTTTCTTGCTTTTGTAAAAGCGATACAACGCCTAAAAAGGATTGATCTGTTTTTAGAAATACAAGCTTAATAATAAGGGGAATAATAATAGTAAAGGTCGCAAATTGTAATATATCCGTAATGGTAATCGCACGAACACCCCCAAAAATAGAATAGGTAATCAGGATTAAAGTGGCCAGTATAGTAACCATACGAGGGTCAATTGAGTCTATACACATGGTAATAGCAGAGGACATTACATTGATCTGAATAGATACAATACCAAGAGAAAAACAGATACCTAATAGCGCAGCAATAATTCTTGGATACTTACCATATACACTACCTATCGTCTCTGCAACAGAAAGGTGCTCCATAAATGGCCCCATACGCAATCCTAGTAGACTCATGATCCAAAAAGACACTGGCCTGGCACATAAAAATACTATGCGATGGATGCCCAATTCATGGACATTCGGCAATTCACGCATCAAAGCTCCTCCTCCAAAAACCGTAGCCAATATTGTAACCACCAAGGTAGTTGTATGAAACCGCTTGTTCCCCACAGCATACGTTCGAAACGTAGTAGGCTTTTGGCTCACATAAAGGCCTACCACTAGGGTCAACAACAAAAAAGCCAATACCATTAAAAAGGTGGTGGTGTATAATCGCATAGATTTATCTAGATCAAAATTTGATACCATTTACTTGCACATGGCAATGTAACAAAAATAATTGATTGATGTCTATGGAAATAAATAATTAAAATGCAAATAAAATTTGCATCATTAAGCTTTATGCATGCAATACATTAGGCCATAATATATTGCATGTATAAAATATATTCATTAATATCTTATTCATTAAAGCAATGCAATGGATGATTTTATTTTTTAATATTTTAAATCAGTTTTATGATGGGTATATTACATATAATACTATTACTAGCCCTAAATAGCTGTGTTAATGCACACAAAATGGGCAATCATGCTAGAGATCTGGTACAATATATTGGGCAATATGCTCAAACGCCTGGTGTGCACCAAGTCTTTACCACATTAAAGGGGCATTTGGTTTCTTTTTCAGAATCAGATGGGCATAGGGTAGCTATGGTGCATGAAAAACTACCCTTAGGTTTTAGTCATGAGGTGCAATTACCTGTCTATTTTGAACCAAGGTTTTCGCTCGCAACACTAGCCGCTTGTAGTACGGAGCAGCAAAGCAGGCTAATCGATATTATGCCGACGTCTAATGGCCGAATCATTTATGTGGGCAGGATGGGATTGCTAGGAGGAGGGCAGACTTATAGTACCGAAAAAAAGGAAAAATATAAATACTGCGAGAAAGGTTTACCAGGACTTAGGCGGGGAAGTTATGAATGTTTTCAATGTGGGCATGTGTACAAAGCTGCTATTACACTTGTTAGAGAGCATTTCAACACTCATTTTTGCAACAACGAAGGTTGTGATAACTGCTTAGTAAAACATAAGTCTATATGTCTTGATTGTACGCAAAAAAACCATTGTAATGAATGTTGTAAGCATGAAGATGGCTATTACGATAAAGTAACGCGTAAGATGAGTTATGCACTTAGTTTTTATAGGAAAACTTAAGAGGATAGCTTGCGATTCGGGTGGGCTGCTACAAATTGCGCCCAGCTTTTGGCCTTAGCTGTAGCAGATAAACGTTGTTGGCTATGGCATAAAGCCACTGCTAGCGCATCTGAGGCATCTAGAAAGTTCGACAGAGCGGATATGCCCAGTAGGTGGCCCACCATAGTAGCAACTTGTTCCTTTGAGGCATTTCCATTTCCTGTAACTGCTTGTTTGATCCTACGTGGTGCATATTCTGTAACAGGTATCTCGCAAGCTAAAGCTGCTGCAATCGCTACCCCTTGTGCCCTGCCTAGCTTAAGCATAGATTGCACATTGGTCCCATAGAAAATCGATTCGATCGCTACTTCATCAGGTGCATGCTTTTGAAGCAATTCGATCATATGTAAATAGATATGTCGCATCCGCAACATATGTCCTTTATATTTTTTTAATTGAAAAACACCATGTTCTATTAATTTTATAGCATTGCCTGTTGCTGCTTCTTGAATAATACCAAAGCCCATAATTACACTTCCAGGATCTAGCCCTAGAATAATTCTTCCACGCATAGGTTGGTTTGGTTTAGATAGATAGGCCCGTACTGACTTACCAAATATAATATGTATTGAGCCAATGGCATCAACTTTAAGCGATTCCTATGCCCATCGCTTTCGGCCGCCGATAAAAAATTTGGCACTTTCAGTGCATTATTTTACTGTGTGCCAAATTTTTTATCGGCGGCCGAAAGCTGATTTAACTTGATGCAATGGGAAAAACTGCCTATTAAAATGTTCTTAAAAACCAGTTACTGTATTATCATTGAGATCTTTTAGTCTTGCTGGTTACTGTACTGCTTTAATAAGTTTTTAAGCTTATGATATTTAGCTGGCACATAGTCAGTAGCAGTAAAATAACCGCCATTCATTTGATTCACATTTATTTTACCTGTGTCTAGCAAAATCTTAACACGATCGAATAGGTCTTTCTCATTTAAGTCATCATAATTTGATATCAGCATCATAAGCAATGTTTTACCTGCAGAATCTACCATATTTAAATCTAACGCTTCCTTATCGCACCAGCGTTTCAGCATATTTGCATTAAACCCCTTCTGTGACATTCTATGCGCTACTTTTTTTATGTAGGCTCCTTTAACATATTTATTGGGTTTAATATTATTTTTTTTGTCGTAATAATGTGGATCGCGTAGGAATTCGAGACTTTGTTGATCGGATAACGCACTATTTAAATTGTTCACCCAACCTTTACGTATTCCAGTACTATTATTTAGACTCATCGGTCCAATTTCGCTATTAAGCAGACCAATCGTACTATTAGCATCAGCACTAAAAGGATCAGCACCAAGACTAGCAATAGTACCAGCACCAACAATAAAAAGACCACCAAACACGGTCCATCCTACGACTTTTTGTTTTCTGGTCCAACCCTTTTTTTCTTGGCTGATATCTTGAGCAATAATTTCGTCTTTAGTATTTTTTTCTGTATCAGACAAAGGCACCACGCTTAACAGTTTGACAGAATCACCCTTTCCGCCTAACACGTGTCTTGTGTTTACACAGGAAGATAAAGTATTAAAGCTTAATAGTCCGATCAATAGGCTTGCGCTATATTGTTTATATTTCATTTTCATAGTATCTGTATTAAGTGATATGATATAACCTCCACCAAGCAGCATCGTTTTAATGCATTTCATAATCTAGCGTCTGCTTGGTTTTCATAAAGACAAAAAAACAACCTTCATAAGACCTAATAGGTCTGAGAGATATGCTTGTACTTCCTTATAATCCTACAAAACAATACATAAAATTCCTAACAAAATGAATTATAAATCAGGTAAAAAAATAAATTCTAAAGCAACTTCTTTTAAGTATTATTGCTTAATGAGCATAATAATGACAGAAGACTATTTTATAGGGCATAAAGATCCCATAACCCATTATTCCATTCAAAGCTTTTGAGAAGGGCCAGATGCTGCCGATCATGCATTATATAGTTGAAAAAAAGTCAACAATCACCTAAATTAGTGAAAAACTGGTTTCGTAGTTCAACGGATAGAATAGAAGTTTCCTAAACTTTTGATGCAGGTTCGATTCCTGCCGAGACCACTTTATCCAATTGTATTGTTTTCGGCTGATTTTCGATTGATTAAACATCAAGAGGAATGTCCATTCCTTACTCTAAGTCTATACTTTTTTTATATTTTTTAAAGGCCCGTATCAGTCGTTGCATTCTTTTTTGTTGATGGTTGCACCCAATCCATCCCTTATCAGCCGATTGTGGCAGTAGATAGTGCGCAGCGATCATAGAAATTCCATTGGCTACCAATGAAAAAAACCTAAAAGATATGCCTATATCGGGTTCAATCCACCGTTCCGAATAAAAATAGACCAATATACCTACCGTTATGCCAATCAAAACGGTACGCGTGCTACCTCGAAAACCAAAAACAGCTAAGATAAAAGGCGGGGTTACTGCAATTACAAAAAAGGGTATAAGAAAGGTAAGCGCGAAATTACTTAATGCAAATAGATCAGGATAGTAAATCGTTATGATCATAGCTAATAGGCCAAGCGCTAGGGTAGCGCATTTAGCCAGTTGAAGCTGGTGCGCATAGGAAACGCCTTTTACACCTCGAATGGTTTCCACTATATCATGGCTGACGATAATAGAAGCTGTGTGTAAACTAGAATCAGCTGCGGACATGGCCATCCCTACTAAACCAACGACCACGCATCCTTTATAAGCAGGCAACATATCAGCTAGGATGTATGGCCAAATGGCTGTTGCCGGTAGTGCTGGCGCTCCTACAAAAACAAATAGGCTAATGAATGTAACACACACCAATATCATAATATTAAAGTTTGTTAGACGCAAGAAAACCTTGTGGGCTTGAATCGGACCAGAAGCCATATAGGCTTTCTGTATGATTGGAGGAGATAGAAAAAATGCATACCACAGGCCATCCAAAAAAGCCTTCAATAGTTTTTGATCAAATTGGAAAAGATTACGCAATTGAAATTTTTCTTGCTTTTGTATAAGCAATGCAACTTCTAAAAACGATTTGTCTATTTGTACAAATACAAATTTAACAATAAGGGGAAGAATAATCGTAATGGTTATAAATTGTAATACATCAGTAACCGTAACAGCACGCACACCCCCAAACATAGAATAGGCAATAAGGATTAAAGTGGCTGGAATGGTCACGATACGCGGGTCAATCGAATCTATACACATGCCAATGGCCAAGGACATTACATTGATTTGAATAGCCACTACGCCAATAGAGAAACAGATGCCTAATACAGCGGCAATAACCCTTGGGCACTTACCATATACGCTGCCTATGGTCTCTGCAATAGAAAGGTGCGCCATAAATGGCCCCATACGAAGCCCCAGTAGACTGATTACATAGCCATTTGTTACACATATAAGTAAATAGGCTATGTGATGCATACCGAGCTCATAGATACACGGTAACTCACGCATCAGCACTCCGCCTCCAAAAGCTGTAGCCAATGTTGTAATCACTAAGGTAGTCGTTTGAAACCGCTTATTACCCACTGCATATTCACGAAATGTAATGGCCTTTCGGGTACCGTAAAGGCCTACCACTAGGGTGAGTCCCAAAAAGGACAATACCATTAGAAGGGGAATGTTATACAGCGTCATAGACCAATCAAAGTTTGATAACGTTTGTTAGCAACTGTTACTGCATCAATGTAGTAAAAATAATTGATTGGTATCCATTAAACCATATGGAACAGCTACTCCAAAACGATGACAAGCAAAAGGGCACTATTTTCTACATTGCCACTAAGTTTTCTTCTATTTTAAGATTATTAATAATAAAACTCCGCCGTTCTGGGGTATTTTTGCCCATATAAAAAGCGAGTAAATCTTCTAAGGCGCTATTGGTAGCTGGTGTTACAGGCACCAGCCGCATGGCTGCGCCTATGAAATAGGCAAATTCATCAGGAGATATCTCGCCTAGTCCTTTAAAACGGGTAATTTCTGGGTGCGCACCCAGGGACTTTATGGCTTCCTCTTTTTCTTGTTCGTTATAGCAATAATGGGTGGTTTTTCTATTGCGTACCCTAAAAAGAGGAGTTTCCAATATATAAAGATGGCCACTATAGACTAGTTCGGGAAAAAATTGTAAAAAATAGGTCAAGATAAGCAACCGGATGTGCATGCCATCTACATCTGCATCTGTAGCAACTACAATTTTATTGTAACGCAATCCATCTGGTCCATTGGCAATGTTTAAAGCATGCTGCAATAAATTAAACTCCTCATTTTCATAAACCAGTTTTTTAGATTGTCCAAAGCAGTTTAGTGGCTTTCCCCGCAATGAAAATACAGCTTGTGTGGCCACATTACGAGATTTGGTAATAGAACCACTGGCAGAATTCCCTTCTGTAATGAAAATGGTACTATCCATGCGATGGGCATGTTTGGAATTAAAATGGATATGACAGTCTTTTAGTTTTTTATTATGCAGATTGGCTTTTTTGGTTTTTTCATGGGCTAGTTTTTTAATACCAGCTATTTCTCTGCGCTCACGTTCAGACTGAAGGATGCGTTTTTGTAATAGCTCAGCTATAGATGGATTTTTATGTAAAAAGTTGTCTAATTCACTTTTGATAAAAGCAATTATAAAACTGCGGATGGTGGGGCCTTCAGGAGCCATCTGTTGTGAGCCCAGTTTTGTTTTGGTTTGGGATTCAAAAATAGGTTCTTGCACCTTAATGGAAAGTGCAGCTATTACCCCCCCCCGGATATCTGCGGCATCAAACTCTTTTTTATAAAAGGAACGTAGGGTTTGTACAATGGCTTCTTTTAAACCATTTAAATGGGCGCCTCCTTGAGGGGTAAACTGTCCATTCACAATGGTATAATAGACTTCGGCGGAAAGTGTATGGTGATGGGTGAGTGCTAGTTCAATATCCTGTTTTTTTAAATGGATAATCGGATACGTATGGCTTTCAGCTGCTGTTTTAGCTTGCAATAAATCCAAAAGTCCACCCCGAGAATGGTACTTCTTACCATTTAGGTTAAAAACAAGCCCTGTGTTTAAAAAGGTGTAATGGGCAATCTGTTCTTCTATATATTCGGGTACAAAGGCAAATTGCTGGAAGATAACTGCATCTGGTTTGAATATAACATGGGTGCCATTTGGCGCATTGGTGGCCAGGATTTCCGATTCTTCTAACAACACACCAGCAGAAAAAATCGCTGATTTGCTGAATCCATCTCGAAAAGATTGCACTTTGCAATATTCCGAAAGTGCATTAACGGCTTTTATACCCACTCCATTTAACCCTACAGACTTTTGAAAAGCTTGGCTGTCATATTTACCGCCTGTATTAATCTTGGCCACACAGTCTACTAATTTGCCTAATGGAATACCCCTCCCAAAGTCGCGCACAGAAACCTGATGGTCGTCTGTTATTTTTATTTCAATTTTTTTTCCATAGCCCATTACAAATTCATCTACACTATTGTCAATAACCTCTTTGATCAGTATATAGATGCCGTCATCGGGGAGACTACCGTCCCCCAATTTCCCAATATACATACCCGGACGGAGCCGGAGGTGTTCTTGCCAAGCTAAAGAGCGGATATTCGCTTCTGTATAATTAGGAATGGTCATAGGGCATATCAAATGCAAGATGAGGCACAGTTGCAATCAATCTTTGAGCCACTTCTGTAAAATGGCTAAAGTTTATGGTTTCTGGTGTATCCGTTGTTTTATGGTAATTAGGATTCCTAAAATTAGCTGTATCGGTAATCATAAAAGCAGGAAACCCTTCCATCGAAAACGCTCCATGATCAGACCGGTAAACAAGTCGCAAGCATCCAGGTAAAGCGATACGATGGATAGAAAATGGTTTAGGGCTTGTTTTGTGATAACATGACATCCATTCCTTTTGAAATGATCTTGACTTTAAGTCGCCAATTATCGTTAGAAAATTCCCTTGATTTCCATAAAGATATTTTAACCATTTCAAATACCAAGGATACATTTGGCTATCCTCTTCATTAGAGAAATAACCTATACTTTCAAGCGATATCATACCTATAATAGACTCACCTTTTTCTTTTGCCCGCTTGGCATATTGTACACTGCCCATATTGTTTCCGAAAGATTTTCCTTGCTGATCTAGACTATAAGGGGACTCTTCATTGGGGAAAGCAACTAATTTTATAGTACGTTTCATTTTTAGCTTATCATTGGACTGCGTATATAGATGATACATATGCCTGGCTATTTCTATTAAAACAGCAATACCAGAGCCATTGTCGTCTGCGCCTGGACTTCCAAAAACGGTATCATAGTGTGCGCCAATTACAATAGATTCAGTAGGTGCGCTATTGCTTGTATCCCTATCGTTAGGCAGATCTATACTGTCTGGAATGGCTACTTCTATATTTTGGACTTCAAAGTTTTTATGGTCATATGTTGCGGTATATGTAGTTATATTTGGCTGGTAGCCAATATCCTTAAGGGTGTTAATAATATATTGAGCAGCTTGACATAGCTTTGCATAGCATGCTTCGTTCTCTATATTTCGTGGACCAATGGTTTTTGATAAATAGGTTATATGCTGTTTTAGATGCTTGTTTAGTGTCTCATATGGTTGCATAGGTATGGTTGTTATGGTATTAGTAGTGTGCGCTCTCAAAATAATGCCGCTAGACCCCATTAATAATGTGGCAAAATAAAAAATATACTTGCCATACATCTTACTTTTAGATAAAATCATAAAACTTCTAGCCAATTGAGTGCATAAAATGGATCTTTATATAGCTTATAAGATAAAGATAATATTGTTTTTGCTACAACAAATTTATGCTAAATGTGTATGATCCAATTTGATCTATTGCTATATCGATTGATTTGAACGTGATAAAAATTTATAATGACATAGGGGTTTCTAAAGAGAGCGTACAACATTGTTTATATAGCTGCAAGCTTCATCTCCCTAAAGATTACCGAGTGGGGTATATTTCTGCGCTGGAGATTATAGACGGAAGTGGACTTAAAGGCACACGTTTATTGATTCTACCGGGGGGCAGAGACCTCTATTATGTAAAAAGTTTACAAGGTAAAGGCGATCAGCAGATCCAAGATTATCTGTCAAGTGGAGGCAACTTTCTTGGCATCTGTGCAGGTAGTTATTATAGTGGCACCTATCTAATCTTTGCGCAAGCGACCTCTATTGAAGTAGTAGGCCCTAGAGGGCTTGGTTTATTTCAAGGTATAGTAAAAGGTCCTGTATTGGCCCCTTATTATTATGGGTCACATAAAGGAGCATCTGCTGCACGGGTTATAACCACCTATAGCCAAGAGGAAAAAGATTGTTATCTCTATTATAATGGGGGTGGTTACTTTGTTAATGCAGAAAACGTGGCCGATACAGTAGTTTTAGCTAGGTATACCAATAACCCTCTTGCCCAAGCAGCTATCATCCAGTGCCATTATGGGCTTGGAAATGTAGTTTTAAGTGGTATTCATCTGGAGTATGATCCTAACATGATGCAAGAAGCAGCGCTTAAACAGATTCGGAAGACTTTAAAGGACTATAACGAAGCAAGAATTAAACTGTCCAAATATATATTGGCACTATTATCGATTGCATAATGCTTGTTTTTTATCGACTAGGTTATTTTTTTATGGAACGGCACCGAAATTCCTCTTTTGATCTTGGAAGAAGATTAAAGCTTCCATTAGATTTTCTTTTTTGAAATCTGGCCAATATAAGTCTGTAAAGTACAGCTCTGAATAAGCAGATTGCCAGGGTAAAAAATTACTTATGCGTTTTTTTCCACCTGTGCGTATCAGTAGGTCAATATCGGGTAACTGGCTTGTATTTAAATATTTTTTATAGATATCTGGCGTAATCTTGGCGCGATAATCATGGGCAAACTTTATAAAATGTTTAAAACGAGAACGCTCATTAAAACCTTTTTTTAAAAATTCCTTAACAATTTTATCTAAGAATTCATTCACAATAGCCTCGGAAGCAGCTACTGCTTCTGCTTGCCCTCCGTAGTTAATGGCAACCGTTAAGTGCAACGCCGTGTTGTCCTTTGTAAGTGCTATCACCTCTTTCAATTTATCCCAGCAAAAACTAGGTATCCCTTCTTTATCCCCAACTACACGAAATTTAATGTTATGCTCAGTAAAAAGGTGGATATTCTCAGAAAGGCTTTCAGCTATCACGCTAAAAATAGTTTTTACTTCTTGCTCTGGTCGGCTCCAGTTTTCAGTGGAAAAAGCATAGAGGGTTAAATGGGAAATGCCTTGCTCTAAACATCCAGTTATTGCTTCATTTACAGCTTTTTTTGCACTTTTATGTCCATAAGATCGGTCGCCTTTTGCTTTTTTGCCCCATCTTCCGTTGCCATCCATAATAATGGCAATATGTTTTGGTTTTTTTTGCAAGCTAGGCGATTTGTTTAGCTCATATGTATTGGAAAAAGAGGTATGGCTGGACAATAGCATCAATAGCAATAGGCCAATTGTAAAGAGCTTCTTATAGACAATCGCTGCAATAAAGGAGCGTGTGTGTTTTTTGTCTGTCATTATGGAAAACGGGTTATGCATCTGGTATAAATACTTTTTTATCTTACAACCACACCATCTAACACAGCTAGAAAATAAAGTACAGAGGCAGGACCTCACTACTGGTGAGGATACAAAACCAAATTTAACAAAAATTATAATAAGGATCAAAAAGAGCGTGGATAGATATTGCCATCTGGTTTTCCATAGCTACGGATCAGGGTAAGAAGAAGGCTTAGGTTGGTAGTACATGTGGCCGGTGGATGGCCATATGGGCTATAATATCTTTGATTAACTCAGGGGTATTTCCATCCTCTTGCTTGATCTGTAAATAAGGGCATATTTTTAGTTGAAAGGCTTGTTGGTAAGCTTCTTGAATGGCTTCAAAGCGTTTTTGGGACATTTGATCAAACATATCTTGTTCACTTCTGTTCTGGTTGCGCCGTTGGAAGGTAGCAAAATCTATATCGCAGTATATACATAGATCGGGCATTAAACCAGAAAAAATACGATGGGTAGTTAAAAAAGGCGCCCAATAATCAGGTTGATGAGTGAGTTGATAGGCTATGGTAGAAAAAATAAACCGGTCAAAGATAACCACATCTACGTCATCTACCAATGCTTCTTTATAGATCAGTTCATGGCGTGCTGCTAAAAAAAGAAAAAATTCTGTAATAGGGTGCGCATGCGCTTGCTTAATGGTTAAGATGGTTTGCCAAATCGCTTGCGCATTTTTACTCCCTTTGGGATCATGTAGCAACTTTACACGGTAAGATTGCTCTGTTAAGATAGATTGGATGTGGTGGGCTAATGTCGTCTTCCCAGAAAAGTCTACGCCTTCAATAACTAAAATAAACCGGCCAGGTTGTTTAGGGTTTGTGAAATTTTCCATACACTTGTTTTGCGATTAAGGCTAAAAAAACAATTGACCTTCTTTCGAAATGCTACTCGAAAAAAGGCTATGTCTACCACCTAAAAATACAAATAAATCCACTACCGATTAAAAAGTTAAGTTTTCCTTAAAATTAGGTATATTGCACTCCGACCATTCAGTTATAAAGTAGTACAAGCATGGTTTATAAGTGATGAGCGCTATTCAAGATTTTTTTTCTTTTTCTGATCCAAACGTCCGAAACGTCCTGTTGGGAACCATCTTGCTGAGTACGAGTAGCGCTATGATTGGTGTATTTGCCCTGCTAAAAAGAAAGACTTTAATCAGTGATGCAGTTGCACATGCCGTACTTCCTGGCACTTGTTTGGCTTTTTTTCTAACGGGCGAAAAAAGTTCTATTTGGCTAATTATAGCTGCTTTTATTACAGGTTGGTTGGCCTCGATGGCGATTGATGCAATAACCGCTCATTCAAAAATAAAACAAGATGCGGCGATTGCTATTGTGGCTTCTGTAGCTTTTGGCTTTGGTAGCTTTTTGCTATCTATGCTGCAACATAGTGGTCAAGCAAGTCAAGGAGGGCTAAAATCTTTTTTATTGGGTAGTGCTGCAACGCTACTCAGAGCGGATGTGGTTGTATTATTGTGGTTGAGTGGTATTATCATTTTAGTTTTATGCTTGTTTTTTAAAGAGTTTATGGTCATTGCTTTTGATCGTCTTTTTGCCAAATCTATAGGGCTTCCTGTGAAAAGGATGGATTTTTTATTTACCAGTTTAATGGTGCTGGCCATTGTAATTGGCATAAGGGCGGTAGGTGTAGTGTTGATGAGTGCTATGCTCATTACGCCAGCTACTACTGCACGGTTCTGGACGGCTAATATTTCCTATATTATGATTTTGGCTGCATTGATTGCTTTTTTTTCTTCATTATCAGGAACTTTTATTTCTTATATAATCCCTTCTATGCCTACTGGGCCTTGGATTGTACTTATTATGTCACTTACAGCCTATTTTTCTTTTCTTATTGCTTGGGCTTATCGGGTATTTAGAAAGAAATCGATAGAATAGATTGTGTATGATGCCGCTTACGTTGCCTGCTTTTGATTTTAAAATCAAACAAGCATTAGATAAAACCTATATTTTAGACCTGGTGCGTAAAAAATATGTCTTACTTACGCCAGAAGAATGGGTGCGTCAACATATGTTGCATTATTTGATTGATCATCTTGCATATCCCAAGGGGTTGTGTTGTTTGGAGAAAAGAATATATACAGCAGACAGGTATTATAGGCCTGATATTATCATCTGCAATAAATCTGGTGTGGCCAAAATGATGGTAGAATGTAAAGCACCTTACATCACACTGACCAATGAAACCTTAGGGCAAATGATGCAATACAATCGGCAACTTATGGTCGATCATTTAGTAGTAACCAATGGCATAAACCATTTTTGTTGGCAGTGGGAAGCAACTTTAAACCAATTTCGGGCTATAAGCTATATTCCAACCTATCAAGGCATCGATAGTAGTTCGCTAGTCTGCTGATGGCTAGGCGAACCACTAAGTTAATGGCTGTTAGATGACCTTGCAACTACTACCCCTTAAGTTAACGCCGTTAAGTAACGGAAACTGTAATAGGCATAAAAAGCAAGTTTAGGGAAATATATAAGCCTAAAGTTTAAGAGTAAAATTTGAGCCTGTAAATTATTTTGTGTAAGTGCCGTTTTTTAGGAGAATCTTCCCTCAAATTCGATAGCGAATCGATTCAGAGCCGCTCTCCAATCATGTAAAGACATAGTCCACTTTTGTGATGCCTTCTGTATGGCTAAATATACTACTTTTAATGCAGATTGGTCATTAGGAAAAATTTTACGGTTATTGATAGATTTTCTAATAACGCTATTGAGTGATTCAATGGCATTGGTCGTATAAATAATTTTTCGTATTTCATCAGGATAGTCAAAAATAGTTATAATGTTGCTCCAATTTTTATGCCATGAACGACTAATAGCTGGATATTTTTTATCCCATTTTTCACTAAAAATAAGAAGTGCTTCTTCCGCTTGCTCAAGAGAAATAGCGCGATAAATAACTTTAAGATCCGATGCGACGGACTTCATGTCCTTATAGGGTACATAACGTAACGAATTACGAATAAGATGAACAATGCATAACTGAATTTTGGTTTTTGGAAATACTGTATTAATAGCATCTGGAAATCCGGTTAATCCATCAACACAAGCAATAAAAATATCCTTAATGCCACGATTATTTAACTCAGTTAATACTGAGAGCCAAAATTTTGCACCTTCGGTTTCTGCTATCCACAAACCAAGTAATTCTTTTTGCCCTTGACAATTAATGGCTAATGCCAAATAAATTGATTTGTTGATTACGCGTTTATCTTGATGACACTTGATAACGATACAATCTAAATACAATATGGGATATACTGTTTCTAATGGACGATTCTGCCAAACAGTAATCTCCTCAATAACAGATTCAGTTACTTTCGAAATTAAACTGTGTGATACCTCTGTACCATACAGCTCTTTGAATGTATCTGAAATATCTCTGGTAGTCATCCCTCTAGCATAAAGAGCCAAAATTTGTTCATCAAATTCAGTGAAGCGAGTTTGCCCTTTGCGAATGATTTGAGGATCGAACGTGCTGTTTCGGTCACGTGGCGTATTAATTTCCATTTCGCCAAAATCACCCTTTAATCGCTTAGGAGAGTAACCATTACGGCTATTTCCCGTGTTCCTGCCTTCTATAGCATGCTTTTCATAGCCAAGATGATCCTCTAATTCTGCATCCATAGCACGTTCTACCGTGATTTTTAATAGTTGCTTGCTGAGAATAGCTAAATCTTTTTCACTCTTAATAGACTTCGACAATTCATTTAGTAGATTTGGATCTATATTTATTTGTTGTTGTTCCATTGCTTATGACTCATTTATAACTAACGATTTAATCCGTTAGATTAGTTAATAATAAGCATTTACACAATTTTATTTACAAACTCTGGATAGCAGAAACCGAAGGTGCAAAATTTTGGCTCTCAGTATTAACTGAGTTAAATAATCGTGGCATTAAGGATATTTTTATTGCTTGTGTTGATGGATTAACCGGATTTCCAGATGCTATTAATACAGTATTTCCAAAAACCAAAATTCAGTTATGCATTGTTCATCTTATTCGTAATTCGTTACGTTATGTACCCTATAAGGACATGAAGTCCGTCGCATCGGATCTTAAAGTTATTTATCGCGCTATTTCTCTTGAGCAAGCGGAAGAAGCACTTCTTATTTTTAGTGAAAAATGGGATAAAAAATATCCAGCTATTAGTCGTTCATGGCATAAAAATTGGAGCAACATTATAACTATTTTTGACTATCCTGATGAAATACGAAAAATTATTTATACGACCAATGCCATTGAATCACTCAATAGCGTTATTAGAAAATCTATCAATAACCGTAAAATTTTTCCTAATGACCAATCTGCATTAAAAGTAGTATATTTAGCCATACAGAAGGCATCACAAAAGTGGACTATGTCTTTACATGATTGGAGAGCGGCTCTGAATCGATTCGCTATCGAATTTGAGGGAAGATTCTCCTAAAAAACGGCACTTACACAAAATAATTTACAGGCTCTGTCTAATGTTGCAGAATTTTTTGATAAAAAGTACAATGCACATAAGGTCGAGGTCTATTTTTCTGCTGAAATATGTGTAGACAAGCTTCCTAAAGATTGGTTAGATCAAGATGGCCCGGTTAAAACTTATCAATTTTTTGATGTTGAAGCCTTGCAAGACATCCATGTTGTACCAGCCTTTTTAAAGACAGGGAAGTAATTAAATTTTGGTCTTGATGTTTATCAAGGATCAGAACATGGTGCTCTAGTGTCTCAATGCTAGTATCCCAAGGATCTGTTTCCCTCACACAATGGCGTCAACTTAAGGAGTATATTTTTTTAGGGTCTTGTACTAGCAAAACGAATATAGTTTTGCTAGTCAAGACCCATAATTTTTAGCCTGCTGATGTATTATGTAAGGCAGCCAATCCGCAAAATACGGACACTTATAGAGAGAAAGATGACTTTAAATGGGTTTCATGTGATAGTTTATGCACGGTCGAGCACAATCTTTGTGTAAAGGATATAGATGGTAATGCGTATACGTTTACGTTAAGAACGTTTTTCTATGATGCATTGAAACGAGATTCATTCCTGGTAAAATTAAAATCTGTAATGTAATTATAATTGAAGCATATAAACCATAACGCATGGTTTATTTATTATAAATAGATGGGAATGATTCTATAGTATGCTTTATCACATAATGGATCTAATAGGTGCTTAGCATTGAAATTATATAAACAAACATAACAAAATGAAAGATTATACTTTACAAGTAACAGCTAGAGCGCTAATAGTAAAAAACAGGCAATTGTTACTTGTCAGCAATGATTATAAGCTTTGGTATACACCTGGTGGGCACTTAAACCCAAGTGAAATGCTTTCAGAGTGTATGGTAAGAGAAGTAAAGGAAGAAACTGGAATTGATGTTAAACCAAACCAGATTGTCTATGTTGCAGAATTTTTTGATAAAAAATATAGTGTACATAAGATAGAAGTCTACTTTACTGCAGAAATAGTTGTAGATGAGCTTCCTAAAGATTGGTTAGATCAAGATGGCCCGGTTAAAACCTATCAATTTTTTGATATTGAAGCCCTTGCAAGACATCCATGTTGTACCAGCTTTTTTAAAAACAGGAAAATGGTTAAATCTTGGTATTAACGTTTATCAAGGATCAGAAACGCGATAAGGTAATATGTAGTAATCAAGATCTAACCTTACAGTTAATAAAAATAGGCTTTCAGGTTGTCGGTTTAATCTTATATCAGCTATGCTTTTAAAATACAAGACGCGGATATGTTACCTAGTTTTAGCTCATTCTAATAAGTCTAATTTCGGGTTTAAAGAACAAGCCGAGTATCGCGCTGCTACAACCACTTTACCTTTGCTTCTTTCCAGACCTGGAGGATTCAGTAGGAGCTAGCCGTATCGGCTTGTCCTAACAAATTTAGTATTTTTTTATCGAAATCAAAAAAAACACCTTAGCTATTAGCTCACGATGCATCTAGTAAGCGATCTGTATAACCTCTTATAAACGCAGCCAGTAATTCGCCTTCTAGAAGACCTTGCGCCAGTAGGGCCAATTGATAGGCCTGTTCTACCAATCCTTTTTGTGCTGCTTCATCACTGGTAGTGAGGATTTTTTTAGCCAAAGCGTGGTTCCCGTTAATCGCTATATGCATCGACTGAAAAGTATTTTGTTTGGCCGCATTGCCTTGTGTAAATTGCGCCATACGCTTCAAATCCTCGGAGGTTATAAAGGAGACAGGTAGCTCCTCTGGTAACATGGCCGCTACATCCCAAGTAGTTTGCTCAGCGCCAATCATTTTTTCGTAAATAGATTTTAACCTTTCTCTTTCTGCTTCTGTCAGACTATGCGCAATGGTCGTTTCTTGTTCAATGAGATTACCAATGGTATCGGTGTCAATGCCTTTAAACTTGACCTTATCTAGTTTATATTCAAGAAAATTAATAAAATTTGTATCAATCTGACTGTTCAACAGCAATACATCATATCCTTTTTGTTGTGCTGCTTGTAAATAGGTCGCCTGTTTTTTAGGATCTGTTGTGTAGAGCACAACTAAGTTACCGTGCTTGTCCGTTTGATTTTTGGTTACGACATCTTTATACTCAGCGATGGTATGGTAGTGGCCAGCTGTATTTTGCAATAGTACGATGTCTCTGATTCTTTCATCAAACTTAGGATCGGTGATCATACCATACTTGATGAAAAGAGAGATATCATTCCATTTGTCCTCGTAAGCTTTACGATCTTGCCCGAAAAGTGTTTCTAACTTTTCTGCTACCTTTTTGGCAATATAGGTATTAATTTTTTTAACGTTGCTGTCTGCTTGTAAAGCGCTTCTGGAGACGTTAAGTGGTATATCAGGTGAATCAATAATACCATGTAATAAGCGTAAAAAGTCTGGAATAACCTCTTTTACATCGTTGGTAATAAATACCTGCCTTGCATAAAGCTGAATGGTTTCTTTTTGCTCAAAGTAGTTGGCTGCTTTAGGAAAATAGAGTATGCCTGTTAACGTAAATGGGTAATCAATGCTCAAATGAATCCAGAAAAGAGGCTCTTCTGCAAAAGGATAGAGCGTTTTATAAAATGTAAGATAGTCTTCGGATTGTAGATCTGCTGGCCGCTTGATCCATAGTGGCATGGTATCATTGATTACTTTTTTATCAAAAACGATTTCTATCGGTAAAAAGCGGCAATGTTTATCTAAAATGGCATGAATACGTTCTTGCTGCAGGAATTCTTCGGCATCTTCTGCAAGATGTAATATAACTTCTGTACCTACTTCACTTTTTTCGGTAGGATGTATTTCGAAGTTGGTGCTGCCATCACAGCTCCAATGGGTTGCTTGGGCATCTGCTTGATACGATTTGGTAATAATTTCAACTTTTTTGGCTACCATAAAAGCTGAGTAAAAGCCCAAACCAAAAAAGCCAATGAGCTGATGTTGATCTACTTGTTCTTTATATTTTTCTACAAATGCAGCAGCACCGGAAAAAGCAATTTGGTTGATATACTGCTTGATTTCATCAGCTGTCATGCCTAATCCACCATCTTTAATGGTAAGTGTTTTGGCTGATGTGTCAAGCAGCACCTCTACTTGTAACCCATCTGTAGTACCCTCATAGAGGCCCATAGCGGCTAGCTTTTTAAGCTTTTGAACCGCATCAACACCATTCGCCACTAATTCTCTTAAGAAAATATCCTGATCGGAATAAAGAAATTTTTTAATAATCGGAAATATATGCTCAGTATGTACCGATATGGTTCCTTTTTCGTTCATCGTTAATAGTAATTTATGGTTAAATCTATATTGTACGCTATTGTAACCTTAGGCTTGGCCAAGTATCCACAATAGCCAACCCAACAATTGACAATGCCACAAAAATCATGCCAATAGAGGGTATTTTCTTAAATCTAGAGGTAAAAAGTTATTTATTTTGGACTCTTTCTAAGACGTGTTTTTTCTTTTTGTTTGTATATAGCCCTACTAATTTAAAGCGTATAGACAAGTTTCGACACCAAAATGACCATTAGCAATAGATTATGCAAGCGGTCTATTAAAAGCAGGCCTAGCGATTTGACTGAGTAGGAGGAGCTGCTTGCAGCACATTAGTGGCTTTTGACGTTAAGTTTGTTTGAATATCATCTTTAAAATTAACTGTTTTGTCATGTCCTCCTGCATAGGCATCAAATACATTCAATAGGCACCAAGCGGCTGCAATGATAATAAATAAGTTGCGTGTACGTGCACATTCCTTAATACGTTTGTCAACGTATGCAGGATTTAGTTTCTCATTATCATTATCATTTTGATTCTTAAGCGAAATACATTTATATCTGTTCATTTCTTGGTGCTCTGAATAGATTCTATAGCCTACTAAAGCAAACCCCAAATAGAGGCAAGGCACTTTCCAATAATCCTTATTATACACTTGCCCCAGGCCAGGAAAAACCATGGAACTAATCCAAGCACGCTGTATCAGCGCTTGTGTACGCATGGTTTTACGCAGCAATTCTGCTTCGTCTACCTTACTAGAAGATAAATGATTATAGTCATCTCGTACAAAATGCAACCCGCTGGGTGATTGATTCGTAACATTGCGTATAATTGGCCTACTTGGCCACGTAACCTTGGCCTGGCCAAGGTAGGTAAAGTGTAAAAAACCCATCACCATTAAAAAGAAACGATAGTGCACCTTCATAGCTTATTTTGTATTTGAGATGATGGAGAGAATTCTAGCTAGTTCTTCTTCAGAATCAAATGAAATTTTAATTTCACCTTGCTTTTGTGCATCTGCTTTTATAATTACTTTTGTGTTAAATTGCTGGGTTAATTGCGTAGTTGTATTTTTGAGCTTTGCTTTAAAAGAAGGATTAAAGTGTGTTTTAACAGTTGGCTTTTTCAGTTGGCTGGTAACAGATAAATCTTGCACGAGTTTTTCTACTGCTCGTACAGAAAGGGTCCCTTCTAGAATTTTTTTTAATACGCTTAGCTGTATTTCTGGCGTCTGAAGATTAATCAGCGCCCGTGCATGGCCCATAGATATTTTTTGATCCCGAAGCGCAATTTGAATATCAGGAGGCAATTTCAGCAACCGCAGGTAATTATTAACCGTAGTTCTATCTTTTCCAACCCGTTCTGCTAATGCTTCTTGCGTTAATTTACAGTCTGTTAGCAAACGTTGGTAACTCAACGCAATTTCGATTGCGTTTAATGCCTCGCGCTGTATGTTTTCAATAAGTGCTACCTCTAATACATGGAGATCATCAGTGGTACGTATATAGGTTGGCACCTCTTCTAAGCCTGCTAATTTAGCTGCACGCAAGCGCCGTTCACCAGCGATTAACTGGTAGGTCTGATTGCCTACTTTACGAACCGTAAGCGGTTGTATAATGCCATGTAATTTTATGGATGCGCTTAGCTCATTTAGCGTTTCTTGGTTAAAGTCTTGCCGAGGTTGAAAAGGATTAATCGCAATGGATGCAGTCTTAATCATTTTAAAAAAACGCTCAGCAGCATCAGAAGATGCTTCTCCATGTGCGCCCTGCAAGAGCGCACTTAGCCCTCTACCTAGAACGCGATTTCCTTTTGTAGGCTGCATAATTTAATATTTTATTATATATTACTTCTTAGCGCTACTCGTAATTTCTTCAGCAAGGCTAAGATAACTAACGGCTCCTTTACTATCTGAATCATAAATAATGGCTGGCATACCAAAGCTTGGTGCTTCACTTAACTTAATATTTCTTGGAATAATGGTTGCAAAGACCATACTCTGAAAATGTTTTTTGACCTCTGCTACAATCTGATTGGCCAAACGAAGCCGTGCATCATACATGGTCATTAATATGCCCTCTATTTCTAGATTGGGATTTAAACGGGATTGGATAATTTTAGTTGTATTCAATAGCTTCCCTAACCCTTCTAGGGCAAAGTATTCACACTGGACCGGTATAATTAAAGAATCTGCAGCAGTAAGTGCATTGATGGTAATCAAGCCTAAGGAGGGGGCGCAGTCCACTATAATGTAGTCGTAAGTAGACGTTATGGGCTTTAGGGCTTCTCTGATGCGCCCTTCCCTATTCTTAAAGTTGACCATTTCTACTTCTGCACCAACTAGGTTAATATGAGAGGGCAAAAGATCCAGATTAGGGATACTGGTTGGTTGAATCAATAGTTTAGGATCTACAGCTTCGACAATGCATTCGTAAATGCTGTATTCCACCTCTTCTGGTTTAATACCTACTCCGGAAGTTGCATTTGCCTGTGGATCAATGTCAATAAGAAGGGTATTCTTTTCTAATATAGCAAGACTTGCTGCTAGATTTATAGCAGTGGTAGTTTTGCCAACGCCGCCTTTCTGATTTACAATTGCTACGATTTTTCCCATAAACACTGCGATTTGCTCGCATAAATTTTACAAATGATCAGATTACGCTCAAATCCCTGTTTTCCTATTTCCCGATTATAGTAGGGAAATCAGCAACTAAAAAATAAAAATCAAGTAAACAAAATAAAACTAATACTAGAAAAAGACTAAAAAAGTAATAGGTAAAGCCATAAGGACCTTATTATCTTATAATTACCATATTATATGTTGTGCTGATCTTCCAATCTATGAAAAAAATAAAAAAATATCAAAAAAGTTACGATGATTTGGCCAGGTAGTAAGCATCATCTATGTTGCACATAACCTGGCTACCTTCCTAAATAGACGATTAATATAGAAATATCAGCTGGACGCACACCACTAATGCGAGAGGCTTGCCCTAGGGTAGCTGGTCTCTTCTTTTGAAGTTTTTCTAATGCTTCTGTAGAGAGTGCCTTTAGCTTTGTATAATCAAAATCATCTGGAATGGTATAGTGCTCTAATCGTTCCATTTTTTCTACAAGTTCTTTTTCTTTTAGAAAATAACTTTCGTATTTAATCTGGATACCCACTTGTTGAAGCGCCTCTTGTGTATAGGCAGCTAAGGCATTTGCTTGCTGTTGGTCTAATGCAAGCAGGTCATTCAAACCAATTTCTGGCCTTTTTAAAAGTGCATGCGCAGATTGGGTTTCATCTGTTAAGGCTGCACCTGATGCTGCTAAAATTGGACAGATCATTTCTGGTGCTATCTTCCATTTTTTAAAAAAATCAAAGATAGAAACCATCTCTTCTTTCTTTTTCAATACTTTTTGAAGCCGTTCTTCATCAGCCAGCCCTATTGCATGCCCCCATTCTGTTAAACGCAGGTCTGCATTGTCTTGCCTGAGTAAAATACGAAATTCAGCCCGTGAAGCAAACATTCGATAGGGCTCTTCTGTCCCTTTTCCCACTAAATCATCTATTAAAACCCCAATATAGGCCTCAGATCTTTTGAATACCACTGGACTGAGTGCATTAATCTTTCTGCAGGCATTAATCCCCGCCATTAGGCCCTGGCAAGCAGCTTCTTCATAACCAGTAGTTCCATTGATTTGCCCTGCAAAATAGAGATGCTCAATCAGTTGGGTTTCTAGTGTATAGTACAACTGTGTAGGAGGGAAATAATCATATTCAATCGCATAGCCAGGACAAATCATTTTTGCTTGCTCAAAACCAACTATAGCCCTTAACATCTTTAATTGAATGGCTTCTGGCAGTGAAGTAGACAATCCATTTACATAAACCTGAATCGTATGCCAACCTTCTGGTTCCACAAAAATTTGATGGCGCTCTTTGTCTGCAAATCTATCTACCTTGTCTTCTATAGAAGGACAATAACGTGGGCCCGTGCTTTGAATTTGACCATTATAAATGGGAACATCTGCCAAATTATCCTTAATAAGGTTGTGTACTGTTGGATTGGTATAGGTAATGTAACAATTTTTTTGCTGCTTAAGTGGCTCTTTGGTTAAAAATGAAAAACTGCCTGGCAAAGGATCTCCTGGCTGTGCTTCCATTCTGTCGTAAGCCAATGTTCTGCCATCTATACGAGGAGAAGTACCTGTTTTCATTCTTCCCGTCTGAAATCCCAGCTTTTGAAGCTGTTCAGTAATACCTGTGGCAGCCCTTTCTGCAGAACGGCCTCCAGCTATTTTTTTTGCACCAATATGGATCATACCATTTAAAAAGGTCCCATTGGTTAAAATAACCGCTTGGCTCTTTATGGTAATGCCCAGTGCGGTTTGCACCCCCTTCACCCTGCCCTCTTCTATAAGCAAGGATATAACCATATCTTGCCAGAAATCTAGATTGGGCAATGATTCAAGCGCCCTTCTCCAACACTCTGAGAACAACCTTCGATCATTTTGTGTGCGCGGGCTCCACATCGCTGGCCCTTTTGAGGTATTTAACATTCTAAACTGAATTGCTGATTGATCTGCTATAATACCAGAAAAGCCCCCTAAAGCATCTATTTCCCGAATAAGTTGCCCTTTGGCAATGCCTCCCATGGCTGGATTACAGGACATTTGACCAATCGTCTGTAAGCTCATGGTAATCAGCAAAACCTTAGCGCCTAGTTTAGAAGCAGCTGTAGCCGCTTCACAACCCGCATGGCCACCACCTACTACAATAATATCATATTCAAGTAACATAAAACTGAAAACATGTTTCACGTGAAACACCCCATTAGGCATAAAAAGAAGATCTATCACCAAAGGGGTCAAAAAAGGATAAAGTATCTGTTCATCCAATGGCGTCAACTTAAGGAAAAGCTAATCTAATACAGAGATGCAAATGGATTGTTCGCATACTCCACCGCCGATGGCCGGAAATAAAAAGTTGGCACACAGTAAAAATAATGAAACGAGCTGTTTTTCTGATCCGCTGAACAACAGCTCGTCAGTAGAGTACAAGCTTACTGAAACACCAGTTTTTTATCGTCGGCCATTAGCGCTTTAACTTGACGAAATGGGAACCACCGCCCATTAAAATGATGTTTTATTAGTATGTTCATCACATTGGTAAAAAACAACAGTTAGCTGATTTAGGGCCCATAAAAGGAAGTTTTAACCAATCCTATAGAATAGGTTTTCTTTTTATAAGAAGGCTATAACCAGGAAAGAAAAAAAAGATTTCTGATGCAGCTGTTTCATCTGAATCTGAGCCATGAATAGCATTATAATCGATAGAGGTAGCAAATGCTTTTCTAATGGTACCTTCAGTAGCTTCTGCTGGATTGGTGGCACCCATTAGTTTGCGTAGATCTGCTACTGCATGGTCTTTTTTTAAGACCATTGCGACTACAGGACCAGAGGCTATGAAGCTACATAGATCTTTATAAAAAGGGCGATCTGCATGGACTGCATAAAAATGTTCCGCAGCGGTTTGGGTTAGCTGAAGCATAGAGATGGCATCTATAGCAAAACCTGCTTTTTCTATCATGGCAAGTATAGCCCCAATTTGATTGGCACTAACTGCATCAGGCTTAATCATTGAAAATGTTTGTATTCCTTGCATTTTGTATATTTAATTCAGTATGGTTTTCTCTGGCATTATGCCTACCAGTTATAACGTGAAAACATTCTATTGTGATATGGTTCAGCCTATATAAATAAGATTAAGTTTTAACGAAAGCACGCCTCTCCTTTCGAATAGGCTTTTAGAAGATAAATATAATACTTTTTAGGTCTTATCCAAGCATTTGCTCAATGGCGGGGGCTTAAGGAAAATCTATTCTAGCACAGAGAGGAAAATGGATTATTCGTATACTCCACCGCTCATTAGCGCTTTAACTTAACGCAATGGAAACAACCGACCATTAAAATGATTTTATTATTGATAGTCAATAAAATATATTCATTAAGGTAATGCCATTGACCGTTCGTTAGTAAACTATAAGCTTATTGAGGCACCAACTTTTTATCGGCGGTCATGGGCGGTGGAGTAATTGAGTCTACGGAATAAGGAATTTAATCCTCCCGTTTTCTTGAATTTGAATCGTACCAGGTTGACGTCATTGGTCATTCCGCTAAATATCAAAAAATAGATTATATTTAAGACACTTGTGGCTTGGTAAGTCCAAAAGTGTCTTAAAATAGAATCTCATACAGATGGTACAAAATAAGGAAATAGCTGTAAAACAGTTGGGTTTGATAGATTATAAAGAAGCATTGACGGTTCAGGAAGCTTGCTATAAAAGCATTGTAGATCGAAAGTCTGGCTGTTTTGCAGCTCAACCGCCTGTTGCTCAATCGGCACCTGCCGGTTATCTGCTTTTTTGTGAGCATCCCCCTGTATACACTTTGGGCAAAAGGGGATCTATGGAGCATCTGTTGGTAGATGCAGCTACACTACAAGCGCAAGGGATTGCCTTATACCATGTGAATAGAGGAGGAGCGATTACCTATCATGGGCCAGGCCAGTTGGTGGTCTACCCTATTATTGATTTGGAAATTTTTTGCGCAGATATCCATCGCTACCTTCGTTTGCTTGAAGCCTCTGTGATAGAAACGTTGGCTTATTTCAATATTCCATCCACCCGTTTCCCTGGGCTAACCGGTGTATGGCTAAAAGCAGATCAAAAAACAAAACCGTTCGACCGAAAAATTTGTGCCATTGGCATTAGAGTAAGCAGATGGGTAACCATGCATGGATTAGCGCTAAACGTAAGCAATGACCTGGCGCCTTTTGGCCAAATTGTACCCTGTGGCCTATCTAAAGCGGTAACGTCTATGCAACAAGAACTCAATACATCTGTTTCTGTACGGTCTGTATCAGACATGATAGAACAAATCTTTCTAAAAAAGTTAAATTGTGCGTAACTTTTGCATCTATTTTTATTTAACTTACACACCACATGATCCAACTGAAAACGAACTAGATAATTTTAAGCGTATCTGTTCAAATCAGCGGTAAAAAAGGATTCTTGTTGCACTTTTTGCTTGATAAAAATGCACAAAAAATCAAGCGCTGATAGAAAAAGTTGCTGAAAGCACAGCTTACAGATGAAAAGAAAAACAGTTCGTTGCAGTATTTTACTATATGCCAAATTTTTTATCGGCGACCACCAGAGCACGGCATACAAACAGTATAAACAAAACGCTAATACAAACCCCATTAAGTCCCCGCTATATGATTGAACAGGCACTAAAAACCACTGCGATGAACACATACCAAATTTTAATGCCTACCTATTGCAAGGGCCTCAAAATAATATAAGCATACAAAATATTTTATTATTATGTGAACGCACACAAAAATCAAAACACCTCCAATACTTCCTAAAAACCACGCCTTACTGCCCAAGCAGAGGACGTATAGCCATCTTTATTTTTCGCACGTATAGAAAGGGCTGTGCATCAATATGTTAACGACAGCTATATGATTGCCTTTTACTGCCAAATGCAAGGGGGTATCTTTATTTTCATCTTGGGCATTTATAGCAATATTCGGTTGTGTCACTAATATTTTAACTACCGCTTCATGACCGCGATATGTTGCCAGGTGCAAGGGGGTTTTACCTTTATTGTTTTGGGCATTTAAATCAATAGTTGCGCAACGCACTAAGCGTTTCACTACACTTGGACGGCCGTAATATGCTGCTAGATGCAAAGGGGTATACCCATATTTATCCTTTGCATTTACATCACTGGTCTTTTTTAGTATCTCTTCTAAGAGGTTTGCATAACCTTTTCTTGCTACCAAATGCAGCGCTACTCTATCATACCTATCTTTGACATTTAAGTCAATAGTTCCGCAATGCACTAAGAATTCCGCTCCAGATACGTAGCCACGGTGTATGGATCTATACAAGGGCGTATTGCCAGCTCCATCCTTTGCATTGATGTCAATCTGTTTTTTATACCTTAAAAGCGCTTTTAGAAAATCTAAACCACGATCTACTGCCAAATGCACAGGTCGGGTGTCGTAATCATCTTTAGCATTTAAATCAATATTTGGCACTTGCACCAAGTAGTCAACGATATCTAAATGATCGCGACCTATTGCCAGATGTAAGGCAGTATCCCCATGCATAGCACGTGCATTTACATCCGCTCCCTTATCTATTATAAATTGCACCACGACTTTATTGCTATAGGATACTGCATGCATCAATAAAGTGCGGTTTTGTCTATCCTTTGCATTTATATTCAACCCTTTGGCAAGCCAATATTCTACTCTTTTTGTCGAAAAATCATTCGCTTTAAGGTCACGTAAGATCCGATCATCTAAGACCATAGCATGCTGTAATGTTACACGATCGTCTAGTTCCGCATCAGTAGCCCAGTCGGAAGACTTCCCATCAGGAACGAAATCTGCTGGATCTCGGTTGATTGCATCTATAATAGCCTGTTCCTCCGTGAGGTTGATATAGGGAACAATACCTATAGGCTTTTCAGTTGGTATAAAAGGTAGACCAGTGGTTAACCCAGGGTCATTATTGATACGCGGATGCGTTGCATTGGATGGATTTTCAAAATAACTAGCAGGAATCCATCTTTTCATACCGTAACACAAAACAATGAAACTAAATCCGGTTACTACCCCACCAAACACAATTTTTATTGGACTCCAATTAGGCCATTTTTTTAGGACATCGGGCAGCCAGCCTTCTTTGCTTGGCTGATTGCATAAATCTCCACCTAATACTTGCCTTGTGTGTACACAAGCAGATAAGGTCTGTAAGCTTAATAGCCCAATGAATAGAGCTACCCTATAGTGTGTATACTTTTTCATAGCATTTGATTTTTAATTGTAGGCTATAACCAACCAAAAAGCAGCATACGTTCAATGCACAAGTCTATAATATTGCCTGCTCCGCTTCACTTAAATAAGGCAAAAAACCTTAGATATAATGGAACCGAAAAATCCTCTTAACCATTCATCCGGGTAAGCATAGTAAAAAATAAATATAATTCCAAATAAAATTGATTAAAATATAATACTTCATAGTAGGAAGATGCAGTGGCAGCTAAAATGCGGGCTTATGGGGATAACTTGTTAAGGTTACCGATCAAATGAATATTATGTTAACCAAGCATATTCATTAAATGGAGGTATAAAAAAGGATGTATCAGCTTAACTTTAACGACAGTAAGCTACTGGGTGCAAACTAGAGCTGATATTAGCAACCGTAAAAAAATTAAGCATGTCTTCGCTAGTTATATTTTATCAAGAGATCCATTAGCTACTTGACGCGCTCGAACAAAAGAGCATGTATCTTTTGACACGCATGTAGAAGATTTTGATTTCCAGGCTTACTTAGAGTATTCAGGTTCTCATGTGCCAAACGAAGAGGAGTCTTTCCCTTCTTATCTTCCGCATTTAGGTCGATAGTGGCCACCTTTAAGAGCTCTTCTACCACTTCTAGGTGCCCCCCCTGCTACTGCCAAATGAAGAGGCGTTTTCCCCTCGTGATTCTTTGAGTTTACATGCACTCCTTTATGTTCCAGTAATCCCTTTACTACTTCGACAGAACCCTCTTCCGCTGCCAAATGCAGCGCAGTATTGCCTGATTTTGGATCTTTATCTTTAACTATTTAGCGTAGTGCTACACTCTTTCAATAAAGTCTTAGCTATTTCCGGTTGTTTACACTTAAGCGCTAGCAAAAGAGCAGGTAAAGCGTCTACTCCTCCTGTCTTATTAACATCAATCTGTGGCTGCCTAATTAAAAGCTGAACTATTGACTCAGAACCTTCCTTTATAGCCTTACCAAGTGCTGTAGTACCACCTGAGACCGAGTTTAAAAATATTGCCTTATTACCTTCTGTAAAATTATCAATGCGTTGTAAAATGACTTCTACTGCCTCAACCTGACCCTTAGCTGCAACCTTATGCAAAGGAGCTAGTTCAGCACCCTCTATTCTGCTAGGCATCCTCTCCTGGTTAAAAGATTTATTTTTATTTCTCAAACAGTCACGAACAGTGAAAGCTTGTAAAACAAATAATAAAAATAAAGTTACAATAGCCCTAACGGTATGTGGCTTCACATTAAACTGCTTTATGTTTTTTTATTGTTTTATACAAGCATATCATCAATTGCTAACTTCTGATTTTACGCTATAGCTATAAATATTTTTTAGCAGCTACTAAGGTTAGAATCCCGCTCTAGCTTGCAACTTCTTTTATATATTTATATATTACAACAAAATTTAAAATAAACAAAATTTTATAAAATATTTGAGCTCTTTTAGAGCTAGATTCCAACGCTTTGTATAATATAGCGAATCTATATACTTACCATAGCAAAACAGAAGCTATAAGGAAATTTTTAATATAAATCTTAATAGTCTATTGCAATGGCCTCATACTGGGTTTGCTTAAAACGAAAAGGAATTGATAAATTCCTTGACCTGCTTATGCAAAGCATGTTGATCAGAATCTTGCGATTTTTTAAGCAAAAACTTTAACAACCAATTGTATTTTTCCAAAAGAATTTTGTATTTCCGCTCAAGCTGAAACAGTTCTGCGCGGACATCATTTGGAAGTGCTTCATCTGACTTCATCTCAGGAAAATGTACAACAAAATTATAGTGTAGTACTGTGCCTAAGGTTAATATAAAATCATAGCTCAAATTTTGCTCCTTAAATCTGTTATAAAATGTATTTCTACTGATACCCATTTTTCCAGCCAATACTGAAAGTGAGATACCACTTCTTCTGACTACATGTTCAATAATTGCTCCTCTGTGTTCCATCTGGTATTAGCAAATTAAAATAAATAATGCCTATTGACTAGCAAATTCCTGACTTCTCCATAATTTTCAGAGTTTTTTGCTCTAAATTTTTGTTTCTATGATTGAGCCTACATTCACATTCTTTGAGATGAAGAAAAAATTTATCGTTAACTAGCCCATTAAATTTAGCCAGCCTTCTTTTTGCAAAACGCCAAAAAGACTCGATACCATTCACATGGAATTTTCCCCTAGCGAATTCGTTCTTTGAATGATATACCCTGGAGTGTTCATATCTATTTAAAATAAGCCCGTCATAAGCTTTCCATCCATCTGTATAAATGGTTGAACCCTCTAGGATTTTACCCTGAATAATAGAACTTAATGCTTCTTTTGAAGAATTTTTATAATGATACAAGCACCGTTTTTCTCATTTTAAAAGTCCACAAACAAGGGTTTTACCGGCTGCGTCTCTACCCCTTTTGCCTCTTACGCTATGCACAACCAAAATAGCACCCATCTATTTCAAAGATATCTAACTCTTTCTCAAGAATACAAAGAGAAGATTCAAAAATGTCCTCTCTAATATAGATTATAATACCTATTTATTGTATTACAATTTAGATTGAAAAGATCAACTGCAACACTTTCAGTTAAGTCCTTTAAAAAGACAGCTAATATTTTTCTTATTTTATAACTCATATTCTGCACCATTCTTATGCTCCTCGCCTATTTATCCTTTTAGGCTATTTTTTTTCAAGTCTTATTTTCCTAAACTGGGTTAGTTTATGCAATAATATATCGTTTCTTCTCTTCACTTTGTTCTTTTTATGCTTTTTTTTTCAAAGAGGGCATACCATTCCCCAGAACCCTATATTCCAATTTTTAAGCCATAAATAGCCATTTCTTTTGGTCCAAAAAAGGCTACAGTCTGCTTGGTAACAGCTTTTAAGTTGATCACATACTGTGTGCCTATATCCTTCAAACTGAGGATGCAACTCTTGAATACCTTGAAATAAGCAACAAACCCACATCATAGCTGGTTTTTGAGTAGGTTGCTTAAGTTGATTAGGAATAGTAGTCTTATTCGGGCTGTTTTACGCAAAAAGTTAAATGCTGTCCCAATTTCAAAAGCAACTTCTGAAAAAAGCTTAGTAGGACCATAATCTGAAATGGCGTCTAGACAACGACCTAAAGTATCATCATTAAACATATCTGCTGTAACATCAGCCCTAAATAACTTATCAACTGGTTTCTTTACCAAGAACGCTGGGAACATATTAGAGGCGATCGTCCATAAACCCTAAGCCATTGAGTATCATGTCAGATGCTCGTTCTCCCATGGCCAATTTAGCGCCTTTCTTTTCCGAAACTGGAAGACGCGCATCTATTTTTGAGACTAGGCCAATTTTATCTATTACACTGGAGAGCAGCCCTAAATGGTCTAACGTTAAGCTGCCTACGATTTGATCTGGTTGCAACATCGGGAAACAGTACGGGATAAAAGAAAAAAATACAGCCCAAAAATATACAAAAAATTCAGTTAAAGCAAAATTAAAGGCTGGTGCGGAGTGTGGGACAAGCGATTACTGAATCGCCAAGTTTTTTATCGGCGGCCATTAGCGCTTTAACTTGACGCAATGGAAACAACCGCCCATTAAAATGATTTTTATTGGATAATCAATACAATATACCCATTAAGTTGACGCCATTATGTGAATGGAAAGCATAGATTTTCCTTAAGTTGACGCCATTGGCTGAGCGCACACGCGCCTAGCGCATATGAACAGCCTATAAAAACAATTGTAATTACAATACATTAAGCCCCACCATATGGGTAAGTAGATACCTTAAATACAAAGACTCTATATAAGCTGCTTAACTATTTTCATAATCATCTTCTTCACTTTCACTTTTTATAAATTCCATTATCTCCTGCTTAATGCCCATTAATTCGTTATTATTAGCCAGAATGATTAAAATCTTTAAAAGTTTATTATAATCTTCCATTAGCCTTAAATATTTTTTATTTAATGCTTGTAATTGAAGAAAATGTGGATCCCTGATCATAGAACTTGACTCATCCATATATTTATGCGAATCTTCTCTAGACTCATAACCAAGAGACTCAAGATCACCTTTATTTTCATTGTTCCCATACAGCCCTGGAAATTCATTAGAAAAATCATAGTGTATAACCTTACCAATCTCTATAATAAACGAATTCTTTATTTCTGCTTCTTTCAACCTCATGTAAAGTGTATTACGGGCAATACCCAACCGCTTGGCCAATGCCTTCATTCGAAAACCACTCTTCTTAATGGCTTCTTCAACTATCTTTCCTTTATGTTTTTCCATAACTGCAATATAAATGGATGCGAATAAAACAAAAAAGTAACTATACTTATTCAAGTATGTTAATATAATTGTTAACTACATGATCATATGTTGGACATATATTGATATATGTACTAAGATAATAAAATTGCAACTTACTAGGTTAGATTTTTTACTTTACAAAAATTGTAAGTGCTATAAAGAAAGAAGATTGCATGCTTTATTTAGCCAATCCTACTAAAACAAAGCGGTTAGCAGCAAATGTTTTACCATCAATTGCAGCAACCATAAGGACTTTCTATACGCTTTAAAAAAGAAATTGTGCATGCGCATCCTGCATGAGCCATAGATTTTTTAGAAGCTATATAAACGCTCATTTATTTTTCTTTTCCCTTATCTTCTTTTTCCTCATTTTCTATGAATTCTATAATATCTTTCTTAATATCTGGTAACTCGTTACTGTTGGCCAAAAGCATTAAAATTTTCAAAAGCTTACGGTAATCTTCCATAAGCCTCAAATATTTCCCATTTAACTTTTGCAATTCAAGAAAGTATGGATTTTTATATTGAGCATTATAATGCGGCAGCTCATTAGATGTGCCAGGCCCCTCAGATTTATCTAAATAAAGACGTTCAGGGCTATTTTCAAATTTGGCTGAAACTCTTTTATATACTTCCGGAAAATCCCTAGAAAAATCATAGTGTATGATGTTGCTAACACGTATAATAAACGAATCCTCTAACTCTGCTTCCTTCAGCCTGGTATAAAGCGTATTGCGCGCAATACCTAACCTTTTAGCTACCGCCTTCATCTGGTACCCAGTTTTTTTAATAGCCTCCTCGACTATTTTCCCTTTATGTTTTTCTGCAAGTTGTTCCATGGGCGCAATATAAGTAGCTAAGAAGTACGCAAAAAATACCATTCCTAATCAAAAATGTTGATGTAACTGTCAATAAAATGCGCATATGTTGTATCAATATTGTGAAATGTACTTATAAAACAAACCTTGCTTGTTACAAAACAACCTTATCAGAAGCATTACCTTTATGGGTTTCCATCCATATCGAAAAGGTACCTGCCCCTGTAGCAGCTAGGTTAAGCACCATTTGCTTTAAATTTAGCCTACGGCCTTTGCAACAACCATGCATAATCTAAAATCATCTAGCATGCTTTCAGTTGAATCATATCGAATAACTACCTTTAAATCTTTTATTGCTGTAAATCAAATAAATAAACACAGAACTGACGTTAACACAACAACCAATATAATATTTTACCTGATAATCAATAGATTATATAAATTAAACTGATGCCATTGGGTAAATAGATAGGTTAAAAACCTACAATAACTCATATAAAACCATGATTTAGCATTTGACACATTATGGTTACAAACATCTTTAAACCAGCTATTTACTGGCCAATTATAGATACAGATCGTCTACACTGTTTTCCTAAAACACTTGATTTTAATTAAATTAGGCACCTTGGATGCTTAGTATTACGTTTAGAGCAAACTATTAATAGCCTGCTAGCAGCAATAGATCACTATTAGGAAAATTAGAGACCAATGGGGTGCTCCATTCAATTATGCTGACTATTGGGACATATATGGCTACCCTGACTACTATTCGGATTACTCTGATTATTGCGCTATATACACCCACCCTGATCATTATATAGAAGCACTAGCTGATTATTTGGTGCGTCACAATAAATGCAATAGTGCGCTGCCTGAACATGATAGTATCTCTAAGGAGCATGCTATCATTCGCATCAAACCACATCTATCTCCTTCTGGCTATGCGCAATGGGTAGCCATCTGCTGGGATTATTATTATGTCTGAAAAGATAAAGATAAAAATACAGCTGTGCTTGTTATTACCTTATTGATACATCTCCTGGTTATGATAATGGAAAAGCCTATTATAGTTGAGTGGGGACATCCATATAGGTTTTTGTTTCATGATTTCTGACGTACATGGAAAGCTATTCAGAAGTAATATTACATTATGCTAATGTAACTAATGTTTGTGATTTATTTCCGCTATTTTAAAATAGGCGCATTATATAGCGTAATGTGTTGATTTCTCCAGGAGAATGAGGGGCATTCGATGTTTGTAAGTCTTATAGGTTTTTTTTCTTCTTTTAGGTTAGATTTGCCTAATCTATATCTACTATACCTCGAGGTCATCCCTAGCGCCACTTAATCTTGACTTAGAGACTTAATAGTAAGATAGAGATTAAGATGCTTTTTTACAGTTTATCACTTAAAAAATGTTATCTTTAATTATAACAAGTATAACTACTTTTTTAAATAGTTTTTATCCTATAAGGAGCTCTTCGGCTCTTTTAAGGTGGTAGCGCATTAGTAATATTAATTCTATTGTAGCGGAAGATGGTATAATAAGAAGCGTATTGGGTTGCATCCTCTTTTACACATGCTTTATGCTTACCTTAAGAAGGCAATGTTGTTACCTTATAGGGGTGAAATGCTGGTAAACAAGAAAGCATAATGTCTAGCATTATGCTATAATGTATTTAGTTAGTATAGCATAATACTGAGTCTCTTTAATTAGTAAAATTTATTGATATGAAGGTTCGTTTTAGTCTTGTAGTGTCTGCTTTATTATATTTTTTACACTAAGCTTAGGTGGATGTAATACGTTTAAAGGTACTTATATGAATTCCCCAGGCAAGGCTACATCTGATTCAAAAGGAAGATTAAGAAAGCATATAGAGAAATTATCCAATGATATTGGTATAAGAAACATAGAAAACTTACATAATTATGAAAAATTAAAGGAAGCTGCTGACTATATTTACAACTCATTTAAAGAGTTAGCTTATGAAGCAGAAAAATATGAGTTTAAAGCAACCTTCAATGGTAATGACTTTTTGGTTTCTAATATAGAGGCATATATTAAAGGGGATTCAAAGGATACCATTATTATAGGTGCTCATTACGATACAGTGAAGCGATCCCCAGGCGCAAATGATAATGGTTCAGGTGTTGCATGTATGCTTGAAATTGCACGTCAATTAGCTCCTAAAAATAATCAGGGTCGGCGGCCTGAGAAGTCAATAAGATTTGTTGCTTTTCCTAATGAAGAATCTCCATATAGCTATGACTTAACTCATCATTCACTCGACACTTCTCGTAAAGCGCCTAAGGCGGCACATAGAGGTCCTAATATGGGTAGCATACAGTATGCTAAACAAATAAAGGCGCAAATGGAAAATGGGGAAATAAATGTAATTGGCATGATATGTTTGGAAACAATAGGTTTTTATAGTGATAAAGCAGATAGCCAAGGCTTTCCAGATTTTTGTTCTCTAATATCTAAATGGTGTCCTGGAAAGGTCACACGTTTTTCCCCATTTAAATGTTTTCCACAACTTAGATGTGGTGCCTGGGTATTTAAATGTATCTATCCAACGACGGGGAACTTTTTATTATTTGCAAGTAATAATAAATCAGCAGGTTTTTTAAACGATTGTTACGAAAATTTTGATGGTAATATTCGTACGGGAGGTTTTCCTAAAGAAAAGATCTCTTTACCACCATGTCTCGTTGGAGATCTTGGACGTTCTGACCATAAATCATTTTGGATACATGGAATGCCTGCTATAATGTTAACGGATACAGCAAATTTTAGACATCCTGAGGATTACCATGAACCTTCAGATCAATCTGATAAAATTGATTATGTTAGTTTAGATGAAGTTACAGTTAATGTAGAGTTAATGATAAGAAAAATGATAGGGTATGTAAGCAATGTAGAGGATGAAGTAGTATTACAGCAACCATCTTCTTCAAGGAGGCAATCTCCTATAATGATACGAAGCAAAGCAAAGAGTAAAACAAGTGAAGGAAATGAAACATGGACGCAACCATCTTCTTCAGATGAAAGTATGCAATTATTAAGAGGAGTAAAAAAGAAAGGCAAAACGAATAAGAAGGTTAAATAACGGTTTTTTGTTATTGTCCTAAGTAAACCATTAATAGAAATGTCAGTTGGCCGCACACCACTAATAGAGTTTGTAAATAAAATTGTGTAAATGCTTATTATTAACTAATCTAACGGATTAAATCGTTAGTTATAAATGAGTCATAAGCAATGGAACAACAACAAATAAATATAGATCCAAATCTACTAAATGAATTGTCGAAGTCTATTAAGAGTGAAAAAGATTTAGCTATTCTCAGCAAGCAACTATTAAAAATCACGGTAGAACGTGCTATGGATGCAGAATTAGAGGATCATCTTGGCTATGAAAAGCATGCTATAGAAGGCAGGAACACGGGAAATAGCCGTAATGGTTACTCTCCTAAGCGATTAAAGGGTGATTTTGGCGAAATGGAAATTAATACGCCACGTGACCGAAACAGCACGTTCGATCCTCAAATCATTCGCAAAGGGCAAACTCGCTTCACTGAATTTGATGAACAAATTTTGGCTCTTTATGCTAGAGGGATGACTACCAGAGATATTTCAGATACATTCAAAGAGCTGTATGGTACAGAGGTATCACACAGTTTAATTTCGAAAGTAACTGAATCTGTTATTGAGGAGATTACTGTTTGGCAGAATCGTCCATTAGAAACAGTATATCCCATATTGTATTTAGATTGTATCGTTATCAAGTGTCATCAAGATAAACGCGTAATCAACAAATCAATTTATTTGGCATTAGCCATTAATTGTCAAGGGCAAAAAGAATTACTTGGTTTGTGGATAGCAGAAACCGAAGGTGCAAAATTTTGGCTCTCAGTATTAACTGAGTTAAATAATCGTGGCATTAAGGATATTTTTATTGCTTGTGTTGATGGATTAACCGGATTTCCAGATGCTATTAATACAGTATTTCCAAAAACCAAAATTCAGTTATGCATTGTTCATCTTATTCGTAATTCGTTACGTTATGTACCCTATAAGGACATGAAGTCCGTCGCATCGGATCTTAAAGTTATTTATCGCGCTATTTCTCTTGAGCAAGCGGAAGAAGCACTTCTTATTTTTAGTGAAAAATGGGATAAAAAATATCCAGCTATTAGTCGTTCATGGCATAAAAATTGGAGCAACATTATAACTATTTTTGACTATCCTGATGAAATACGAAAAATTATTTATACGACCAATGCCATTGAATCACTCAATAGCGTTATTAGAAAATCTATCAATAACCGTAAAATTTTTCCTAATGACCAATCTGCATTAAAAGTAGTATATTTAGCCATACAGAAGGCATCACAAAAGTGGACTATGTCTTTACATGATTGGAGAGCGGCTCTGAATCGATTCGCTATCGAATTTGAGGGAAGATTCTCCTAAAAAACGGCACTTACACAAAATAATTTACAGGCTCCACTAATACGTGAAGCTTGTTCTAATGTAGTAGGCCTTTTCTTTTGAAGTTTTTCTAATGCTTCTGTAGAGAGGGCCTTTATCTTTGTATAATCAAAATCAGGTGGAATTATATAATATTCTAATCGTTCCATTTTTTCTACAAGCTCCTTCTCTTTTAGAAAATAACTTTCGTATTTAAGCTGGATGCTCACCTGTTGAAGCACCTCTTGTCCGTAAGTAGATAGGGCATTACCTTTATGGGTTTCCATCCATATCGAATCCATATCGAAAAGGTACCTGCCCCTGTGGCAGCTAGGTTAAGCACCATTTGCTTTAAATTTAGCCTACGGCCTTTGCAACAACCATGCATAATCTAAAATCATCTAGCATGCTTTCAGTTGAATCATATCGAATAACTACCTTTAAATCTTTTATTGCTGTAAATCAAATAAATAAATACAGAACTGACGTTAATACAACAACCAATATAATATTTTACCTGACAATCAATAGATTATATCAATTAAACTGATGCCATTGGGTAAATAGACAGGTTAAAAACCTACAATAACTCATATAAAACCATGATTTAGCATTTGACACATTATGGTTACAAACATCTTTAAACCAGCTATTTACTGGCCAATTATAGATACAGATCGTCTACACTGTTTTCCTAAAACACTTGATTTTAATTAAATTAGGCACCTTGGATGCTTAGTATTACGTAAAACATTTAGAAGCAAACAAGCTAAATGATGTCAAAAATACCTTAGCAATCCCTTCTATTTATACTAAAAAATGGCTGTCCACTCGGGCCAACAATAACGAATACAAAGTACAATATCTAATAACCCACCATGCACAATACAGTTAAAGCACTTGGTAAAGAAACCATTGTATATAGTATAATCAACATCATCGTACGCGGGTGTGCTTATTTCTCTTTTTTACTTCAAACAAGCGTGCTAACGCCCAGTGCATATAGCATTATTATAGAATTTTATAACAGTTACATTCCTTTAGGCCATGTGATCTATGATCTGGCTATGGATATGACCTACTTTAGGTTTGTACCTAGGTTAGGCAAACCATATACTTTCAATATAATTATAACTATATTACTGATTTCCAGTGTTATTTTTTCAGGCTTACTGATCCTATGTACCCCACAAATCGCAAAGCTAACCAACCACTTAGCCCACATACGTTATTTTTATTATATGGCTGGTATTCTTATGCTAGATACCCTACTCATGATTCCCTATGCCAAGCTACGTCTAGAGAAAAGGACCTTTTGGTTTCTATTGGTAAAATTTGTACAGGCTTTTGCTGGTATTACTTTTTCGGTTCTTTTCTTTTATTGCCCTTCCTCTTTAAGATGTATAGAATATTTAATAGGTAGTTCTTTTAATGTAACGCTACATTTAAGTAGCGTAGATGCTGTTTTTATGGCTAATTTGCTCTCTAGCCTAACCGCTTTAGCCTTGCTGTTACCAAATTTTAAAGGCTTCCATTTGGTTTGGCATAGGCGCACCATGAAAATGATAGGAGGGTATGCAGCAACCTCTTTTTGCACAACGCTATTTTTTAAGATCAATGAAATACTACCTCTGTCATTGTTTCGGAAATTGGTTCCTCATAACTTTTATAGTACGCATACAAAAGAGGAAATACTAGGCAACTTTGGTACTTCCTGTAAGTTAACTTTGTTTATAACACTAGGGATTCTGGCTTTTAAATATGCTGCAGAGCCATTCTTTTTCGCCCACTCAGATCGCAAAGAGGCATTAAGCTTATATAGTCAAACGATGCACCTATTCATACTAGTATCGTGCTGCTGCCTCTTGCTTTTTAGTTTAAACATAGATTGGGTTGCAAAAATTCTGATCCCGCATGCAGGGTATCGCCATACCATTGACACAGTACCCTATGTAGCATTTGCCCATATTGTTTTAGGGGTCTATTACAACTTTAGTGCGGCCTTTAAATTGAGCAATCATCCACGATACAATACTTGGATCAGTGGATTGGGTAGCTTAGTCATTTGGCTTACGGCACTGCTATGGATACCGAAGCTGGGCCATTGGGGCTGTGTATATGCCTCTATAAGTAGTGCCACAGTTATGGGACTATTGGGCTATTATATAGGTCAAAAATGTTACCCAATCCCTTACCATAAACAGGGTTTTGTACTACTTGTATTTACCTTTTTCGCATTGGGAAAAATTGCTTTATGGCGCGCTAAACTTGCTTTTTTAGGGATAGGATGGGCCTATATATTGCTTCATATAACCATTCTGACCCCTTTTTGCATCATAGCCATTGCATGGTATAAGTCTATTCAACCTAAGAAATAATAATGTATTTTTATATATGCTAGCAGTCAGAAAACACATTGCCTCCTTTCCTATATGTAAAGTGATCTTTATAATTGGCGCCTTTCTATTAGGCACTTTTTGGTATAATGTCTATTGGCCATCATTCCCTTGGTTTACAAGATATATACAATATATACACACGCAAAAGTATAAGCGGGCTACCTTTGCAGAAAAGATAGCCGCTATTGACTTTAAAGTAGGAAAGTGGAATACCCCCATAGAGCTATTAAAATCAAAAGACTTTCAAGCAATTTACGAGCATCCTACCTGTTATTACCAATCAGCGCAATACTTTTTAGCCCATCCTTGCTATACCCATAACCAAAAAAAGATCGTTGCGCATGCCTTATTTTATTTGCCCACATCTTTTTATAAGGATTGGTTCAATACCTGTTTGCAGCTTTATAAAAAAGGCAAAATAGATAAAGTACTTTTATCGATTATTCAATCTTATACTGATCTACAACCGACTGCTATTCAATCAGATCAGTCCAGTTTATACTACCTTCCAAAACCTCAAAGGAGATCAGTGGAGCAAACTATTGATAATAGCCTGCTAGCAGCAATAGATCACTATAGGAAAAGTAGAGACCGATGGGGTGTTCCATTCAGTTATGCTGGCTATTGGGACATATATGGCTACCCTGACTACTATTCGGATTACTCTAATTATTGCGCTATATATACCCACCCTGATCATTATATAGAAGCACTAGCTGACTATTTGGTGCGTCACAATAAATGCAATAGTGCGCTGCCTGAAGATGATAGTATCTCTAAGGAGCATGCTATCATTCGCATCAAACCACATCTATCTCCTTCTGGCTATGCGCAATGGGTAGCCATCTGCTGGAATTATTATACAAAAGGATTAATATCTTGCATGCAACTATATAGTATGGTGGTGTGTGACAATTATATGCGGGAAAGGTGTCAGATAGGTGTCACACACCCTTATGTAGTTAAATATTATAAAGATCCTACTCTACAGCATATTGTAGGTGCAATCCAACGAGATCCAAGATTACCTGCTGCTATTAGAATAGAGCTTATTCATTTAACCAGTGGTTTTTCCAAATGGCGAAACAGAACCAATTCTGAAATCATTGCCCTAACAGGTGACAGACCTTTTTTCTTTCATGAAGATTTACATGGAATCTATATTCCCATTAGTAGATGATTAAACAAAATAAAATGATTGATTACAATAGTAAAGAAGAAAAACGATTAAATCATCCAGTTATCAAATCTATTAGGTATGCTATCCTAGGCTCCTTTTTATTTGGGCTTGGTCGTGTGACCGAGTGATGGGTAATCCCTCCTATAGAATATAAATTTATCAAACAAAAGTTAGCTGCTATCAACCAATCTACGCCCTGGCCACAGCGGCTTTCTCTAGAAGAAAAACTTACTTTGATTTTACAAGAGGTAGGCCACTTTAAAAGAATATCACAATTATTTAAGTCTAAGGATTTCGCCATAATGTACCGGTATCCTAAAAGCTATCTTCCCTATGTACTGAAACTTTTAAAAAATCCTGCTGTAAAATCTGGGCTTAAAGCTATAGCCATTTATGCTATGGAACAATTAGAAGTAGCAGATTATTTAAACTTACTCAACAGTGCATGGGAAAGTTACCAAAAAAAAGAGCTAGATAGAGAACTGTTGGAACCTATTTTATATTACGAATTAGCTGGAGACCACCCTATCGTCAAACATTATGCTGATCCTAATGTATCCCATCTATTAGAGACCATATGGCACGCAAGCAATGGTGCCAGTAAAACGCAATTAGGTAAAATAATATCAGGAGAAATATGGAAATTATGGCAGCAAAAAAAGGTAGGTGCTAGCTTTCAATGGGGTAAAAAACCTTTCCCTTTTATAGCGACCCTAGATAAAGTTTTATCAAAAGTTAAGGCAGGCTTTACCAAAGATTCAGAAAATGGGGAAGGTGTATTATGGTGTGAACCATTTATGTTGTTCTATGAACATCCTACCTATTACGTAGAAGATGCTCATGCCTTTTTAAACCAATCTATAGAGGATTATCACTATAGAAAGAAATATAGAGGTTGTGCTACCTTTGGCATGGCATTGGGTATTGTGATGAATGCTTTTAGAAAACTGGACCGTGAAGCCTTCTTGCAATTATTCTATCAAATGACTAAGTTACATATACCTCATAAAAGCGGTTACTGTAAGATGGGTACTTGTTACCCAGCATTTTCACTTACCGGTGGTAAATTGGTAGAGGAACGGTTCCCAACTATCTATGATACCCTATTGCTTAAGCCTTTTCCTGTCTATGCTAGTGGCAATATATTCACTAAAGGAATGTGGTGTGATATGGATGGCAAGGGACTTCCCTTTGATGGACTCCCCCTCATTTTATATAGGCCAATAGCATACTATCATGATTATCTATTAAAAGACATAGAGGAGCTACAAACATTGTATGGCATTCCTGCTTATTCAAAAGAAAGACCTTTCATTTCTTTTACCTATTTTGATCACCCTTCATCAGGGTAAACGCACACACTATTTTCATCTTGCGCTCTACTTTTACAAAGCTCCAGCGCTGCTTTGGCTGCTTCTTCTAATGCCGCTCCTATGGCTGGGTCTAGATAGGTATGGGCTATTGGCACATCTATAGCCAGGGTTTCCCGCGCCATATGGGCTACTTCTGGTAGGTAGGCATAACCTGCTGCATGGCGCAGGTCATAGAGTCGTTCAGCTAGTTTGATAAAGAGTACAGAAAGCTGTATGTGCTCTTCTCTAATCGCTTCTTTCAATCGGTTCTGCACATAGAGCAAAGAAGGATGGTCTAAGTCTTGGCGTTTATCTACCCCTATCACATTCAACACAAAAGCATAAACCCCTAAATTATAATGTTTTTTGATATAAGAAAGCGGTAAGCAGGTATGGCGCACCAGTTCATAGAGCAAAGCAGCATAGACTACTTTAGGCGCGTGTACAACCCATTTTACCACCAATTCGGCAATGCCTACCGCACGTACATAAAACAATTGACCGGAAGCATGCTGCTTAAAACCAAAGTATTGCCGCAACAATAAAAGCAATCCAGAAATAGCCCCTATATCAATAGGATCTGATCCATGAGAAGATTTGCAGACATAGTCATGGAATTGCATCAACACCATCATCGAGTCGGCTTGCTCTTTAGGCGTAACAGGCGCCGCTGAGGTTAAGCAATCCAACGGTAGTTTCGCGGTCATTTTATCACGAATGGCTGTAACATCAGTAGGGAGGACCAATAAGATCGCCTGTTCCGTACCATCAACCGGGTATGTTACATAGCCATAGTGGGCACGCACCATACTGGATATCGTGTCTTGCTGTAGATCTATCGATGGTGGCATTTCTTTTTTCCCCTGAGGCTCCATAACATGCATCAGATCATGATAGAGCGCTTCTACTAGAGGAAAGTCTTTAGGGGGAAGCGCAGATTGGCCTATTGCGAAAGCAATCGCTTGGAAAAGCATACTAGGAGGCGTGCTACCATCAATCGCATCTGCTTGTTCAAATTGCAAAGAGGTCTTGTGCAGTTGTATACGAACAATTGGTGCACTAGGGCTATCTAACTTACCGCCCACACGTAAAACGGCCTGAGCCAACATGTAGACTACCTGATGGATATCACATACCATATAAGAAGAGGGCACCCCACTAGGGACCTTTATTTTTTCTACCAATAGCCTAGGTGGATCAGCTGCCTCTTGCGATAAAGCAAACTCTACCTTACGGATCAGCTTATCTAAAGTAATTTTAGTAGGCTGCAAGAGTGCATGATCCTTAGCCTTTTCTTTTCGAGTAAAAAAGCTCACCCAATCATAAAGCTTATGGATAATACCTTGAAAATCTTGCTTATATAAGGGCATATTGCCATCTAAAAAAGAAATAGATTGCTCCATTTTATGGATAACCTGAGCTAAAATAGAACTATTCCCCTTAGCTAAAGCACCAGCCGTGGAAAACATGGCTGAATCATAGAGGGATGCTTTTAGTGCACGGGATGCGTTAAGCTTTTCTCTACCCTTAAGGTAGATAACTTGATCCAAGTAACGCTTGTTCTTAGCTTTTAGGTAAACAAAAATGCCAAAAATAAATAATCCTAATCCCAAACAAAGCAGCAGCAGCAACGCCACACCTGATGGCGATAGCACCAACGTGAGTGACTGGGTAGCATAAACAGCGCTAAGATAGATGGCCATAACTAGGGTAACCCCTAAAAAAGCTACACCAAGATATAAAGGAAGTACCAGCAAAGTGACCACCAAATGGGCCAAAGACAAGCCTAGGGTTAAGAAAAGATTGGTGCCATGCCACCAGTGCCAAAGCACATTAATAGGAAAGCAAAAAGATAAACCGACCACCCAAAATAGACCCGCTAACCAAGTTGGAATGGTTTTTATCTTTTCTGAGACAAATGTGCTATACCCCAAAAAGCAGCTCCCTATCAAAAGTTGAGCGATAAGCCAACAACCATGGTCGGCAATAGAGGCTACGCAATAAGTCAGCAAATTACTGATGAGTAGATAGCATCCCACATATATCAGCATAGCATGGCTAGGCTGCAGCTTAGCAAAAGTATCTTTTATATGCAGCAATCCATTTTTAATCGCTTCTTTGCGGGCGTGCCTCTTACGCGCATGCGCTTGTTGCATTTGTATAAACGCATGATCGGGTCCAACCCATCCTTTACCTTCTGGTTGTTTGAATAGATAGTGTGCAACCATCATGGCCAGACCATTGGCCAACATAGCAACAAAAGAACCATCTATACCAGTTACTGATTTAACCCATTCATTCCAAGCTAAAATAGCTAATACACCCGTAACCATACCCATTAACGCCGTGCGAGCAGTACCCCGAAAACCAAAAATAGCCAAAAGAAAAGGAGCAGTTATGATGGGTATAGAGAGATCAAAAATGATTATAATTAAGCCTAGTAAATCATTACAACAAAAGGCCAAAATCATAGCCAATAAGCCTACAACCAGCGCAACCGTTTTAGCAAGCAAGAGCTGACGCGTATAAGAAATGTCTTTTACACCTCGTATACTTTCCAGTATATCATGGCTAACCATAACGGCACAGGTATTCAATTTAGAATCAGCTGTGGACATAGTCATAGCCAATAGAGCGATAGAAATAAACCCTTTAAAAAAAGAGGGCACATTAGCCATTATATAACTCCAAATTTTTTCTACCGGCAACATGGGTTCCTTCACAAAAACAAATAGGCCAATTAAAAGGATCAAAGTCTGTATAAATAGACGAAAAAAGCTAGCGTACAAGAAGACTTTTTTAGCTTGAATAGGGTCAGCAGACATGTATACCCTTTGAATAGTTGTAGGTTCCACATAAGATACTACAGCAGATAGAATCAGTGCAACCATAGCCACAAGCTTCGTATCAAAATGAAATACCGTACTGAATTGAAAATTTTCATGACTTTGTAAAAAAGGGATAATTTCTGTAGAAGGCTTATCTAGCTTGTGAAAAATAAATAAACCCAAAAGAGGTATGATCATAGTAAAGGTTATAAACTGTACTACATCAGTAAAGGTAACGGCACGAATACCCCCAAACATCGCATAGAAAATAAGGATTAAAGTAGAGCATATAGTTACTATCCTGGGATCAATCGAGTCTACACACATACCAATGGCCATAGACATTACATTAATTTGAATGGTAACATTGGCAATAGATGCGCAAATACTGGCTAGCGCTACAATAATCCTTGGGTACTTACCATATACTTTACCTATCGTCTCTGGCATAGAGATATGCTGCATAAATGGGCTCATACGCACAGCAAGTAGGCTAATAACCCAAAAATCAAAGGCCATACAAAGTGAGAATACGATCCAGTAAAGACCAAGATTCGAAACCTGCTGTACAGTACGCACCAGCCCTCCACCTCCATACGTAGTAGCCAATAACGTAGCTACCAAGGTAGCGGTAGCAAATTGTTTATTCCCTATTGCATATTCGCGCAATGTGGTTACCTTTTTGTTAAAACTACAATAAACACCTACCACCAAGGTTACCAACAAAAAAGCAGCCACTATAAATAGTGGAGTATTAAAGTATATCATAAAGCAAAGGATTATAAACCTAAAAAATACCAATACAAGAAAATGGTAAGGATTTTTAGCTAGAAATCAAAAAAAGGAGATGGACTTTAAAATGTATTTATAAAATAATATCAAAGGGATCGGTTATGCAAGGGGTCTAATCATGGACAAAACTTTACAAAATATATCTAAGCAATTTTTAGATACAACCTACTAATTATCTTGTTCTTTAGCTTTACTTTTACAGAGCGCTAGTGCTGCTTTGGCAGCTTCTTCTAATGCCGCTCCTATGGCTGGGTCTAGATAGGTATGGGCTATTGGCACATCTATAGCCAGGGTTTCCCGCGCCATATGGGCTACTTCTGGTAGATAGGCATAACCTGCTGCATGGCGCAGGTCATAGAGTCGTTCGGCTAGTTTGATAAAGAGTACAGAAAGCTGTACATGCTCTTCTTTAATCGCTTCTTTCAATCGGTTCTGCACATAGAGCAAAGAAGGATGGTCTAAGTCTTGGCGTTTATCTACCCCTATCACATTCAACACAAAGGCATAAACCCCTAAATTATAATGTTCTTTGATATAAGAAAGCGGCAAACAGGTATGGCGCACCAGTTCATAGAGCAAAGCAGCATAAACTACTTTAGGCGAGTGAAAGACCCATTCCAAGACCAATTCGGCAATGCCTACCGCACGTACATAAAACAATTGACTGGAAGCATGCCGCTTAAAACCAAAGTGTTGCCGCAACAATAAAAGCAATCCGGAAATAGCCCCTATATCAATAGGATCTGATCCATGAGAAGATTTGCAGACATAGTCATGGAATTGCATCAACACCATCATCGAGTCGGCTTGCTCTTCAGGCGTAACAGGCGCTTCTGCGCTTAAGCAGTCTAGCGGTAGTTTCACGGTCATTTTATCACGAATAGCTGTGACATCAGTAGGGAGGACCAATAATACCGCCTTTTCCGTACCATCAACCGGGTATGTTATATATATATAGCCATAGTGGGCACGCACCATACTGGATATGGTATCCTGCTGTAGGTCTATCGATGGTGGCATTTCTTTTTTTTCCTGAGGGTCTATAACATGCATGAAATCATGGTAGAGCGTTTTTACTAAAGGCAAGTCTTTAGCAGCAAGCGTAGACTGGCCTATTACGAAAGCAATCGCCTGGAAACGCATACTAGGAGGCGTGCTACCATCAATCGCATCTGCTTGTTCAAATTGCAAAGAGGTCTTGTGCAGTTGTATACGAACAATTGGTGCACTAGGGCTATCTAACTTACCGCCCACACGTAAAACGGCCTGAGCTAACATGTAGACTACCTGATGGATATCACACACCATATAAGAAGAGGGTGCCCCACTAGGGCCATCTATTTTTTCTACCAATAGCCTAGGTGGATCGAATACCTCCTGCAATAGCGCAAACTCTATTTCATGAACCAATTGATCCAAAGTAATTTGGATAGGCTGCAAAAGTGCATGGTCTTTGGCTTTTTCTTTTCGGGTGAAAAAGCTCACCTAATCATAAAGCTTATGGATAATACCTTGAAAATCTTGCTTATATAGGGGCATATTGCTGTCCAAAAAGGAGATAGACTGCTCAACTTTATGCACTGCTTGCGCTAAAATAGAACCATTGCCTTTACATTCCGTGCCAGAGGTGGAGACCATTGCCAAATCATAGAGAGAGGACTTGAACTGACGGGATGTGCTAACCGCTTCTCTACCCTTTAGGTAGGTTACTTGGCGTAGGTAACGGTTGTTCTTCGTTTTAAGGTAAACAAAAATACCAAAAATAATTAGGCTTAAGCCCAAAAAGAACAACAACAATAACGCAATAGTTGAGGGTGCTAAGACAAATGTTTTAGTACAATAGACAGAGCTAAGACAGATGGCGATGCATAGAGTAGCCATTAAAAAACTGACACCGAGGTATAAAGGCAGTACGAGTAAGGTTACTACCAAATGAGACAAAGATATGCCTAAGGTTAAAGCAAGATTGGTGGCATGGGACCAATGCCACAGGACATTAATCGGCAGGCAAAAGGCCAACCCCATTACCCAAAATAGACCAACCAGCCAACCTATACTAGATTCGACCTTTGCTGATACAAAGGTGCTATACCCTAACAAACCAGCACCTACTAAAAGTTGCAGTGTAAGCCAACAATCATGATCTGAAATAGAGGCTACAAAATAAATCAGTAAATTGCTGATGAGTACATAAAACCCCACACCCGTTAGCGTAGCACGACTGGGTTGAAACCTATGCAAGGTCTGCTTGATATCTAGCAAACTATTTTTAATCGCTTCTTTTTGAGCAGCCCTCTTACGGGCACGCGCTTGTTGCATTTGTATAAAGGTATGGTCGGGCCCCACCCATCCTGCACCTTCTGGTTGTTTAAATAGATAGTGGGCAGCTAGCATAGCCAAGCCATTGGCCAACATAGCCACAAAAGAACCATCTATACCTGTTGGTGGCTGAACCCATTCGTTCCAGCCTAAAATGGTTAGTACCCCTGTAGCCATACCGATTAAAGCGGTTTGGGGGGTACCGCGAAAGCCAAAAACAGCTAAAATAAAGGGGGCAGCTAGTATAGGAACCTTGCAGTTAAGAGACCAATACATTAACTTTAACAAATCTTTACATCTAAAAGTTAGCAACATAGCCGATAGCCCTACGGTTAACGTCGTCCATCTGGCTATTTTAAGTTGGCACTGATCAATATTTTGGGTTGTCTTTTCTGTTCCATTTTCTATTGATTTTATAAAGTTCTTGACAAGATCATGACTCACCATAACGGCACACGCATTTAAACAAGAATCAGCTGTAGACATCGCCATAGCAAGTAAGCTAACTGCAACAAATCCTTTAAAGAAAACGGGAATATGAGCGGTTATATAATCCCAAATTCCCACTTTTGATAACCCTGGCGCTCCTACAAAAGTAAATACAGCAATTAAAATTATAAAAAACTGAATAATAACAGCAAAAGTAGCAGCGTACGAAAAAACCTTTTGGGCCTGCATAGGACCAGAAGCCATATAGACTCGCTGCATAAGAGCGGGATCTACTATATTACTGGGTATATCACCCAGTAACAATAGTACTATACTGGCTAGGTGGGTCTTAGAAAAGAATAATTGTCTAGCTGAAACTTAGTATGGCTCTGTAGTGCAGGAACAATTGAAGAAACTGGCTTACCTATCTTTACAAAGATAAACCAACAAAGTAGAGGAATAATAATGGAAAAAGTCACAAACTGTATTATATCTGTAAAAGTCACAGCACAGACACCTCCAAAGGTAGAATAAAAAATAAGCAATAAGGTACAAAGAATAGGTATTACATAGGGGTTAGCTAAAGTCACACATATGCCAATAGCCTGGGACATTATGATGATTTGAGAAGTAATTACAATAATCGTACGACAAATACCAACAAATACAGTCATAACTCTTGGATACTTACCATACATATCACCCATTGTTTCTGCTATAGAAATATGATGCATAAATGGGCCCATACGTAAAGATAACTTGCTGATCGTCCAAATACCTATAGGAACTAAGAGCAAAATGACTATAAACCACAAGCCAAGGTCATATACACATTCTACATTACGTATTAATCCTCCTCCTTCAAAAAAAGTAGCCAATACCGTAGCCACTAAAGTAGCGGTAGTAAATTGTTTATTCCCTATTGCATATTCTCGAAAGGTGGTCCCTTTTCTAGAAAAGTAAATACCTATAACTAAGGTTAATACTAAAAAAGCAACTATTATAAATAGGGGGATGCTCAAGCAGATCATAATATTAAAAATAGTTATATGAATAGTACAGATTGTATGGTAAGGATTCCCAAGTAAAAATCAAAAGTAGCCTTTGATGCAACGCATCAGCTAGATGCATAGCGAACCCAACCTACCCCTTTCGGTTGTTTGAATAGATAGTGTGCGGCCATCATAGCCAATCCATTGGCTAACATACAAACAAATAAAAGAACCATTTATTCCCGTTACAGGTTCAACCCATTTATTCCAAGCTAAAATGGCTAAAACACCTGTGGCCATACCGATTAAAGCGGTACGGGAACTGCCTCGAAAACCAAAAATAGCCAATAAAGCTGGGGCAGTGATTACTGGAATAGAAAAGGAAAAACCTAGCATCAACAGTGCTAAGAGATCATCACAATAAAAGGCCAAAAACATACTAGATAAGCCCACGACGAGTGTGGTCGATCTAGCTATTTTAAGTTTATAGACATCAGCCATTTCTTTTTGTATGGTGCCTAAAATATCATGGCTAACCATCACAGAGCAAGCATTTAAACAAGAATCAGCGGTAGACATCGCCATAGCAAGTAAGCTAACACAAACCACACCTTTAAAAGTAGGTGAAACATTAGTGATTATATAACACCAAATATCTTCAATTGGTAGCGCTTCCCCTCCTCCTACAAAAACAAATAGGCCAATCAGACGGATAAAACTAGAAATCACAACACTTAACAAACAGACATATAAAAAAACTTTTTTTGCTTGAGTAGGTCCAGAAGACATATAGACTCTTTGCATAATTTCAGGCGTCCCCATATCAGGAACCATAATACATAAAATCATCGCAACCCTACTCAGTAGTTTCGTATCAAAATGGAGTAAACTACTCAATTGAAATTTTTCTTGCGTTTGTAGAAAGGCAACTACCTCTATAACGGATCTACCTGTTTTTTTTAACATCAACCAAGCCAAAAATGGAATTACTATAGTAAAAGTCAAAAACTGGAAGATATCTGTAATGGTAACTGCACGAACGCCTCCAAAAGTATCATAGAAAATAAGGATTAAGGCAGCAAAAATGGTAACCACCCGGGCATTAACCAAATCTAGGTCGACACAAATGCTAATTGCTTGGACCATGGCGATAATTTGTATGGTAATACTGACGATAGACCTAGCAATACCAAACAGAGCCGTAATAATCCTTGGGCACTTACCATAGACATTACCCATCATTTCTGCAATAGAAAGGCTTTGCATAAATGGCCCCATACGGCCCATCAACCGGCTAAAAAGCCATATACTGAAACTATTCACAAATAGAAAAAGGATCCAATAAAGGCCAAGCTTATGCACATACTGTACATTACGTATCAGCCCTCCTCCACCATAGTAAGTAGCCAACACCGTAGCCACCAAAGTAGCGGTAGTAAATTGCTTATGCCCTACTGCATATTCCCGAAAGGTGGCCTTTCCTGATCTAAAGGATCCTATTATCGCGCTAGATATAGAGGAACACAAAGGAGCTGATTATAGATTGGTTCAACGTGTTACAGAAGAAAGTGTTCGGTACCTCAGGGATAAAGCAAATAGAACACCTTATATTTATACCAGAACATCCTTCTGGGATGCCTATGTATCCGATACGCCCGATATCGTTGCACAATGTCCGCTATGGATAGCTAGATGGCGTGACCATCCACCCTTACCAAACGAGTTGCCAAAGGGCTGGGCTAGCTGGAAAATATGGCAGTATTCTGATCAAGGAACGGTTCCAGGTATTAGAGGTCCAGTAGATCTGAATAGGATGGCCACAACATAGTCCCATTTTTCTTTTCCGGGCTATTTTTTTAAATTGTGGAGCATACATTGAGCGGAAAGTTGCTAACCTATATTTCACTTTATTTTTTTTGTCATGCCCAATCCATTACCACCTTCCACTTCTGCTGCGCATAAATGGGCGAGTAGCCATTTACAAGTCGCTACGCAAGTGGTACATGCTGGCGTGAACCCAGAACCCTATACCGGTGCAATGCTTACCCCTATTTTTCAATCATCCGTATTTGTACAGGAATCCATTGAAAACTACCTCGAAAAGGGACATTCCTATTCTGGATCAAGAAACCCTACTGTTGCAGTGCTTGAAGCAAAAATCGCTGCTTTGGAAAAAGCAGAAGTGGCCTATTGTTTTGGTTCGGGAATGGCGGCTATTGTGACTACTATGGCAACCTTTTTACGCCATGGGGACCATTGCATACTCTCTAATGGTTGTTACGCCACTACACAAGAAGTAGCCCGTGACCTTTTTGGGCAACTTGGCGTAACTTTTTCTTTTGTAGACTTTACCGATTTAGCCGAGATAGAAGCAGCGATACAATCCAATACGAAGTTACTTTTTTCCGAATATCCGACCAATCCAACACTTGCTTTAACCGATTTGGCTGCGGTTAGTGCGCTAGCCCATCAAATAGGTGCCAGACACGTTTGTGATAGTACATTGGCCTCGCCTATGGTGATTTGTCCATTAACATTTGGTGCAGATATCGTCATCCAATCTACCACCAAATACTATGATGGACATAATATGACTATTGGTGGCGCAGTTGCTTGTGCATCTGCAAAAGATGGCCCTCAAATTTTTACCTATAGAAATAGGCATGGGAGTATCATGAGCCCTATGGTTGCTTTTTTTACCTTGCAATCCATTAAGACCATGCATTTACGTATACGCGCACAATCTGAAAATGCGGCACAAATTGCAAGATTTTTAGAAGAACACCCTAAAGTAGAAAAAGTGGGTTATCCAGGATTGGGTAGTTTTCCGCAAAAACCATTGGCAGATAGGCAACATAATAATGGACTTCATGGTGGTATGTTATACTTTATACTGAAAGGAGGAGCCGATGCAAGCAGCCAATTTATGAAGACACTGCATCGTCCATGGAGTTTTGGAGCCAATTTAGGGGGTGTGGAAAGCTTGATTTCTTATCCCGTTGTAATGTCCAATGGAACAATGGATTCCATACAACTGCAAGCCATTGGCATAAGCGATGGCTTTGTACGCGTCTCTTGTGGGATTGAAGCTATACAAGATCTTATTGATGCACTTGAAGCAACCTTTAATGGCTGCTAAAGCTTACATTAAGCTAGATCGGTTTTATTTTGTTGGATATTGATAGCCAAGCTTTATCTGCTCCTTTGGTTGTGGCAATAGATAGCGCGCAGCCACCATAGCTAGGCAATTGGCTACCATACTAGGAAAAGCACCATTGATATCTGTAATCGGCTCCACCCATTTATTCCAACTCCAAATGGCCAATATACCTGTAACCATACCGACCAAAGCAGTTCGGGAAGTACCTCGAAACCCCAAAACAGCTAAAATAAAAGGCGCCGTTGCTATAGGTATAAAACAATCAAAATACAATTTACATAGCTCCATTAAATCATTACAGTAGACGCTAAGCAATAGCGCAACCATGCCCATCAGTAACGCTGTTAGCTTAGCCAGCCGGATGTGATAACGATAAGGAATTTCTTTTTGCCCCATCATACCTTCTATGATATCATGACTAAACATAAGAGAAGAAGTACTTAAATAGGTATCCGCTACAGAGATCGCTACAGCAAGTAGGCTGATGGCAACAAAGCCCTTTAAAATAGGGGGCATATCTGTTATGATATAGCTCCATATTTCTGCTAAAGACAATTGGGGAGCAACTGCAAGGACAACCATACCAAATACTAGAATAAAAAGCTTCATAATAACTCCAAAAATACCCGTATAGAAGAAGACGCTACGCGCCTGAAAGTGATCAGAAGACATATACACTTTCTGCATCATCAAAGGCTGTATACAAGCAACCTGATTAGCTAAAAATAAGGATATGATGGACAGGGCATTAAAGTCCGAATGGCATAGGCTACTCAAATGAATTTTTTCTTGACTATCAAACAATCTTACAAAGAGCTCTAATGGTGACTGATCAATACGGGTAAATATCCAACAAGACAAAATTAAAGGAGTAATTAAAAAAGCAGCGAGTTGCGCAAGATTGGTTAGACTAAAAACACGCATCCGCCCAATAACCGTATAGGAAGCAAGGAGCAAAATGGTTAAAAAAGTAATGATATTTGGTTCAACCCAGTCTAAACAGATACTGATTGCCAAAGAGATGATATGTATTTGAATGGCAACAACCACAATAGAGCAGCAAATATTGGATAATGATGTAAGGACCATCGGATATCTGCCATACATGCGTTTTATGGTTTCCGACATAGATAGGTTATGCATAAAAGGGGCCATACGTAGTGCCAAGGAACTGACCATCCAGAAAGGCATACAACTACTTAAAAACTCGAAAATGATCCAAGGGAGGCCAAGGTTATGGACCTGCTGTACCGTACGTACTATTAATCCACTTTCTAAAAAAGTAAATAATAGAATATAGACCAAGAGAGGAGTTTCATGCCGCTTAGTGCTTACCACATAGTCTCGAAATGTAGTGGGAGTGATGGAAAAATAGGATAGAAAAAGCCATTCAAGCAATAAAAAAACCACCACCATGAAAATGGGGATATACAAGGATGTCATAAAAAAGTAAATTTTTGCTGTATCAAAATTGATTTTAGGTATTTTGGATGATAAAAACAAATGGTTGAGGGATTTACATCACACATAAGCTATACTAAAGTGCACATATACTAGCATATACTAAACAAAGATGATCCAATATTTTGGTTATATTTACCTAGATATATATTCATGCAAAAGTAAAAAGTTAAATGCCACAAACTACTGTTCATAAACTGGACCAAACATTATTGCTTATATTAAACCAATGGAACCATCCAGGGATGGACCTTTTTTTTAAACTGATAACTAGTACTTTTTTTTGGACACCGCTCTATAGCTTGCTTCTATTTTTGATTAGAAAAGCATTGGGTTGGAAGGGTGTGGTCTTCTTCGCATTAACGATTGTTATTTCAGATCAAATTTCTGCTACATGGCTCAAGCCACTTTTTGCAAGATATCGGCCCTGCTATCTTATTTCCCAGCTACATCTTATAGGTAGCCATACAGGCCTCTATGGTTTTCCATCATCTCATGCGGCCAACACCTATGCCTTTGCGATGCTTTTTTGGCGAATCTTTAAAAATAGATACAGATTCAGTGGCTTATTTTTTATCTGGGCTACTATTGTTTCCTACGGTCGAATATATGGCGGGGTACACTACCCATTAGATGTTTTGGCAGGTGCTATAGTAGGGTGCTGCGTAGGGATATTCATGCATCATATCTATCAAAAAAGTAATAACCTAAATAGCTTACCAAAATGGCCAAGAAAAGGGTACCTAAAATAGGTTCAATTTTCCACAAAATACCGACACATTTACCTACTTATACACAATTAACTAAAGGTAAACCGCCTAAGCATAACCATACCAACATTTATACCAAATCTATAACCAAAGTTATGAACCATAAGGTTATCCACTTTTTATAAACATAACCTGCTTCTTATCTATTTTAGTAGGATACTATACTAAAATCCATTGGACTGCGCATTACATTAACTTTATACAAGAAAACCAATCTATATAAACAGAAATAAATAAAGTTGCATAGATATAATTTATAAACGATAAGAACCATGTATATAAGCCAGATGAGCCTTAGAAATACAACCACTTAGCAATAAAACTACCTTAAAATCAACTATATTTGATATAATTTACCTTCAATATTACTAGCAAAATTACAAATTAACTTTTACCATCGAGAATACCTGTGGATAAATAGAATATTCTAGTAGAAGTTATACACAGTTCTATGTGTAGCCTATACTTTTCCACAAATCCACCAAGTAATAAGGATAAGTTTTTTGATTTATATCAAATTACTTATAATAGATCTCTTATGGATGTGGATAAAAAATAAAGAGTGCCTACGGCATCTTGAACAATTCCTTATGATGGATCATTTTTTCTCTAGAGATATAGTAGACCTTATAGGATCGGATAAGGCGCAGCTGTTTAAGGATGAATTGGGTATACATACCTATGAGGATCTTTTAAAACATTATCCCTTTCGGTATGAAGATCGGGGCAACCAATCTACTATTGCGGCATTAACCCCTACTACGCCTGGTGTACAATTGTGCGGGTATATTAAAAAACTCCAAAGCATAGAGAAAGGAAAAAAAAGATTGGTAGCACTATTTGAAGACGATACGGGGCAATTGGAACTGGTATGGTTTCATAACTTTGCTTGGGTTATAAAGAAAATCAAGGCCAATGTACGCTACCGTGTTTGGGGCAAGCCTGTTTTTTTAGCGCAGGGCCAAAAGCAATTGATTCATCCAGAGCTCTATCCTTTATATGGCCACCAAACGCAAAAAAGCCAATTGATACCTGTATACCACAGTACAGAAAAATTAAAACGCAATCAACTAGATGCCAAAGGAATTGCGTTTGTGCAAAAAAAGGTACTGAGTCAGCTTAAGACCACTGTAGAGGAAACCCTACCAGAATATGTATTGAGGCGTTACGAACTTTCCCCTTTAAGGGAGGTCTTTCAAAACATTCATTTCCCAGGTGATGAAACCCTACTCAAACAAGCCCAAAGGAGGCTTAAGTTTGAAGAATTATTCTACATTCAACTAAAATTGCTTAAGGCAAGGCAAGTGCGTGTAGAAAGACAAAATGGTAAAGTTTTTAATAATGTATCCTTATTAAATACGTTTTACCATAACCATTTGCCTTTTCATTTGACAGCTGATCAAAAGAAAACCATTAAAGAGATCTATCGCGACTTAGGTTCTGGTAAGCAGATGAATAGGCTTTTACAAGGTGATGTCGGGAGCGGAAAGACGATTGTTGCTTTTCTTGCCATGTTGGTGGTAATAGCCAGTAATGCACAAGTAGCCATTATGGCACCTACTGAAATTTTGGCTAAGCAGCATTTTGAACGTTTTCTTCTTTTTGCACAGCCATTGCATTTAAATATTACTTTGCTGACAGGAAGTACTAAAAGAAAAGAGCGGGAGCATATTTTATACCGACTTAAAGTAGGCATACTAAACATTATAGTGGGCACACATGCTTTGCTGAGTGATGATGTCTCGTTTAACGAACTGGGTTTTTTTATCATAGATGAGCAGCACCGCTTCGGTGTAGCACAACGTGCGGGTCTGTTAACTAAAAATCAAGTGTATGCCCCTCATATACTCATTATGACTGCTACACCCATTCCAAGAACCTTAGCCATGACGTTTTATGGTGACTTGGACCTTTCTACTATTTACGAGTTACCGTCAGGAAGACAACCTATTAAGACCCAACATTACTATGAAAACTTTCGGTTAAAGGTTTTTCAGTTTATAAGGGAGCAAATTCTATTGGGCAGACAGGTATATATTGTTTATCCGCTTATTGAAGCTTCTGCTGCACTGGATTACAGTGACCTAATGGCTGGTTATGCCTCTATTGTTAGGGCTTTTCCTGGTATGCCTGTTGGCATCGTCCATGGTAAGATGGATGGTGCCTCTAAAGATATAGAAATGAAGCGTTTTGAAAAAAATGAAACACGTATTTTGGTTACTACAACCGTTATAGAGGTGGGGGTGAATATACCCAATGCAACCGTTATGGTTATAGAAAGTGCGGAGCGATTTGGGTTGTCTCAATTGCACCAGTTGCGTGGAAGGGTTGGCCGTAGTAGTGCACAATCTTACTGTATTTTAATGACCGATTATCGTTTAAATAAAACAGGAAAAGAACGGATTGAAACCATGGTAAGAACAAATAATGGATTTGAAATAGCAGAGTTGGATCTTAAACTTCGTGGTCCAGGAGATTTAATGGGGCTGCAGCAAAGTGGTGCGCTAAACTTAAAAATAGCTGATTTAGCTAAAGATGCTGCTATTTTAGAAGCAGCACGTAGGTTGGCTAAAGATATTATGCAACAAGACCCGGAATTTCAGCATCCTGCTAACTTGCCAATTTATAGAGAATATGCTAGATTACTTGCTGCAGCTGGGGGTTGGAATAGAATAGGGTAGGAGGAATCCCATGTAATGTTCTTTAGTTTGCTAAACCTAATTTAGCTATTATGTTAACATATAAAAAGTTTGTAGAAAGATTTAGCCACATTCGGTTGCTACATCAGGTAGAAGCACTCTTAGGCTGGGACCAGCAAACCTATATGCCTGCTGGCGCTATTGATATTCGTGCCAAACAACTTGCTTATATCGCTGGCTTAGCCCATAAAGAAGCGACTAGCAGCAGCTATCGCGATGCGTTAGAGGCAATGATTGATATCGAAACAGAAAAAATTAAGCTAGAAGGATTGCCTCTGGTGGCACAATCTAATCTCAAGCAATGGTGCAGGGATTTTAAACGGTCTACCAAACTCCCTGAAGATTTTATTACAACCTACTATGCTATTACCACTACCGCAACAGAGGTCTGGAAAAAGGCTAAACAGACGGCTGATTTTGCCTTATTCAGTCCATGGCTTGAAAAGGTTGTAGCGCTTAATCGAGAAAAAGCTAGCTTATTAGGCTATATAGATAGCCCTTACGATGCCCTTATTGATTTGTATGAACCCGGTGTAACCGCTTCTACTTTATCCACACTTTTTGCGGACTTAAAGGGTTTCTTATGTGACATTGTACGCAAAACAGATGGAAAAGCTAGCCCCTATAGCAGCTATTTTAAAACTTCTTTTTCAGAAGCATCGCAAATGGCCTTTAACCAATTCCTCCTGGAGGCCATGGGCATTAATCGTCAAAATAGTAGGTTAGATTATGCAGTACATCCTTTTTGTTCTGGTATAGATCCTTCTGATGTAAGGCTTACGACTAATTTAGACTGTGGATTACTACAAAATATTTTTGCTGTTTTACATGAAGGGGGCCATGCATTGTATGAGTTGGGTCTTCCTAAAGAAGAATGGGCTACGCCTGCTGGTCAAGCTGCTTCTATAGGATTACATGAAAGCCAATCCAGATGGTGGGAAGTAATGATAGGCAAGTCTTTGCCTTTTTGGTCTTATATATACCCTAAGTTTCAAAGCCAATTCCCTCATTTTAACGAGCTATCTCTTACTGATTTTTACAGACACATCAATCATGTGCAAGCTTCTTATATCCGCATTTATGCCGATGAAGTAACCTATCCATTGCATGTGATCCTTAGATTTGAACTAGAAAAACAACTTATAGAGGGCACCATTCAGGTATCAGATCTTCCACAACTCTGGAATGCGGGTATGCAAGAGTTGTTAGGTATTACACCTAAGCATGATGCAGAAGGCTGTTTACAAGATGTTCATTGGTCTTCAGGGTATTTTGGTTATTTTCCTATGCATTGGGTACGCTTTATGCAGCGCAATATTTTACCGCTTTTGCCCAATCTTTTCCAGACTGGGAAACAAAAATAACGAGTGGTTCACTTGCTTTTATAAATAGTTGGTTGCAGGAGCATATTCATCAGTTTGGCAGAATGTATAACGCCGAGGAAAGCATGAATAGGGTTACAGGCCATCCGTTGTCTGTAGCGCCTTATAAAGATTATATTACAAGGAAGTATAGCAATCTGGTTGGTTTATAACCAATGGCACCAATTTTAAGTCAATATATTAAAGGTAGTACTGGTATAGACCCTGATCGATTTGGACGATTCGATGAATACTATTCATACATTATTTCAGGAAAAAAACAGAGAATCTTAAAGAAGAGCCTAAAATCTATAGCAAAAAGGGGTAGGCGCATCATCCTTTAAATCAACTAAAAAGCGCAAAACACATCTCTTTTAGCAATGAAAGAAAACACCTATAAACCCATTAAAAAACGAACCCTATTTGGTCAGTTGGAAAAGCGATTGTGTTTAAACGGCATCTCTTTAGACACCCCCTACTACCTATCTCGTTTGTTTTATCTTTTCTTTTTGGGGTTGCTTTATATTTGGAATGCACATTATCATGAAAAAATGTTACATAAAATCCATCAACTCCAGCCCGTTGTAGATGGCCTACGCGTAAAGCATATGCGCTTGCAGTCCACTTATATGTTTGATAGCAAACAATCAGAAGTGGCTAAAAAAGTTGCCCTCTTAGCCATTTATGAAAGCAAAGTCCCCCCTTATATCATCAAAGCTGGTAAATAAAGTGACCTTTACTAAAGAAATTTTACTGCGTGCCAGAATAATTTTTCTTTCTGCTCTATTTTTTGTAGCCCTTATTACATGGAAAATCATCCACTTACAATTTGTAGAAGTAGATAAATGGCGCAACTGTGCCAAAGCAGCGCAACTGACCTATAAACCTATTTTAGCATCCCGAGGCAATATTTATGCCCATGATGGTGCTTTATTGGCTACTTCCCTCCATTTTTATACCGTTGCTTTAGACCCTACTGTAGCCTCAGATGAGGCCTTTAGAACAGGCATTGATCCACTCAGTCAAGCATTGTCTGATTTTTATAAAGATCACCCTCCTGCATACTATAAGAAACGGATTGTACATGCCCGTGCTAAAAAACAAAGATACCTGTTGTTGCATACAGGCCATATCACCTATGAAGAAAAGAAAAAAATGAGCTGTTGGCCCATTTTTAACCAAGGTAGGTTCAAGGGAGGCGTGATTTTTGAAGCGCAATACAAACGCTACAACCCCTTTAAAGAATTGGCTAGGCGAACCATTGGTATCCATAGAGCAACACATGGATCTGGGTTAGAATATTCCTTTAACGAAACTTTAAAAGGGGTGGATGGTAAAGCACTATACCAAAAAGTCGTTGGGGGCAATTGGAAAAAAGTTCCAGAAAGCAACATGTTTCCTCCTGTACACGGATCTGACTTGGTGACTACACTAGATATTAACTTGCAGGATGTAACCCAAAGTAGTTTGTTGGCTGTTCTTGAGCAAACCAATGCCCAAAATGGTTGCGCCATTGTAATGGAAGTGGCTACTGGTGCCATTAAAGCAATGGCTAATTTATCTCGTATGGAGTCTGGGCAATATATAGAAGCATATAACTATGCCATTGGCAACCAGGGCACCGTTGAACCAGGCTCTATTTTTAAACTGGCCTCTATGTTGGCTTTATTGGAGGAAACAGAGTGGCCACTTACCAAACCTATAGATACTGGAAATGGGATGGTGCAATTTTACAATAGATGGATGAAGGATGTAAAAAAAGGAGGGTATGGACTGCTGAACTTACAGGAAGTATTTGAGAAATCCTCTAATGTCGGCATCTCTATGGCCATTCAAGAAACATTTGGTGCAAATCCTCAAAGGTTTATTGACTATATTGAACGATTGGGCATGCATCAGCCCTTAGCCATTGAATTAGCTGGAGAGGGTAAGCCTTATATGATCACGCCCAAAAGCAAAATGTGGAGTGGTGTGACACTCCCGTGGCTCTCTATTGGGTACAACTTACAGATTACCCCCCTTCAGATATTGGTGCTATACAATGCAGTGGCCAATAATGGTAAAATGGTTAAGCCTATGTTTGTACAACATATACAATCAACGCATCGGATCAGTTTTCCAACTACCATTTTACAAGAAAAGATCTGCTCAGATGCAACTTTGCGTAAACTAAAGCTAATGTTAGAAGGTACGGTAGAGAGAGGGCTTGCACAACGGATTAAACATGGGTTTTACAAAATAGCTGGTAAAACAGGCACCGCCCAAAAGTTGGTAGGTGGAAGGTATACAGACCATCACCTTACCTCATTTGCTGGTTATTTTCCAGCAGATCATCCACGTTATAGTTGTATTATTGTGGTAGATAGCCCACAAGGAGAAAGCTTTCGATTTGGTTCAGAAGTGCCTGCACCTATATTTAAAGATATTGTGGATAGAATAGCTGGAAAAGATTTGTATGCAAGAAAACCCATTAATGGATCAGTAGGTGTGCATCCCACCACCCTTTCTAACGTCGGTTATACCAACGAGTTAAATTTTTTGTATCAATGCTTTCAGCTTCCTATACCTAAAAACTTCAGTCTAGAAGAGCAGTGGGGCAGTCTGAAAATCAATGCTGAAGGAGGAAGCTTTGAGCCATTCAAACGCCAATCTTCAAAGGAAATACCCCATGTGTTAGGTATGAAACTACGTGATGCACTCTTTTTACTAGAGCGAAATGGTTTAAAGGTTACGGTAGAGGGAAACATACATGGGGTGGTTTCCACACAATCTAAAGCTATTTCTAACGAAGTGACCATTTTATTAAAGTGATGATGCACAGTCTTACACAACTTCTAGTAGGCGTCCCTGTAAAAAAGATATTGGGTCCAACAGATATAGCTATAGAAACCCTTTGTTTTGATAGCCGTAAAGCAGTAACCCATTCTTGTTTTGTCGCCCTAAATGGCAGCCAATTCGATGGCCATAACTATATAGCTATGGCTATAGCAGCAGGTAGTAGTGCGGTTGTATGTGCCCGTTTGCCTCAGTCTCTTGAGCCCACTGTAACCTATATAGTGGTTGCCTCTACCCCTAGTGCACTAGGGATGATGGCTGCCAACTTTTATGACCACCCTAGCAAAAAACTGAAAGTAGTAGCCGTTACCGGTACCAATGGTAAAACGACTGTTGTACATCTCCTGTATAATATGGTTATGAAGATGGGTTATAAAGCAGGCATGTTTTCTACCATATGCAATAAAGTTTTAGACCAAACCTATCCAGCTAGCCATACCACCCCAGATGCATTGCAGCTGCAGTCCACTTTACATCTTATGGTAGCAGCCGGTTGCAGCTACTGCTTTATGGAAGCAAGTTCCCATGCCATCGTTCAAGAACGGTTAGCAGGTATCGTTTTTACAGGTGCTGTATTTACCAATATCACCCATGAGCACTTAGACTACCATCTTGATTTTGCAAGTTATATTCAAGCTAAAAAAAAACTTTTTGATGGCTTGCCTGCTACCGCCTTTGCCCTTATGAACCAGCAAGATAGAAATAGTTCCATTCTGCTGCAGCATTGTAAGGCTAAAAAGTTTACTTTTTCACTTCAAGACACTGCGGACTTTCGAGCAAAAATAGTGACCAATACATTGTATGGGTTAGAGTTGGACCTTTTTCAGAACGCCATTGCTAATGGCCTAGCCATAAACCACCAATCGGTTTGGTTCCAGCTAATCGGTGCATTCAATGCCAGCAACCTATTGGCTGCTTATGGCGCCGCTCAGTTATTGGGCTTGAATAGCCTGGAAAGTTTGGTAGCGCTTTCAGCCATCCCCCCTATTCTAGGCAGAATGAACCGCCTTCATCATATAAAATCCAAACAAGTTGTAATCGATTACGCCCATACACCAGATGCCATTCAAAAAGTAATCGCTACCTTGCATTCCATGCTTCCTGCGTACAGTAGACTCATTACCATTATGGGTTGTGGCGGCAACCGTGATCAAGAAAAGCGCGTTATGATTGGCCAGATTCTGGCTAAAAATAGTGATATGGCTATATTCACCAGTGATAATCCAAGAGATGAAGACCCACAGAAAATTATACATGCCATGCAGCAAGGTGTCTATGCATCAGACCTTTCAAAGGTGCTCCATATAGCAGATAGAGCGATGGCTATTAAAACCGCCTGTTTGCTTGCGCATGCAAATGATCTTATTTTAATAGCAGGAAAGGGCCATCAATATTATGAAGAAATTAATGGTGTGCAACACTACTTCTGTGAAGCGCAAATTGTTCAAGATAGCTTAAGTGATAGATAAAAACCCATCCTTCTGGCTATACAACCTCTGGTTACACTGCTCAATGTATTTTTTTAAATACTTGTTTTTATAATAAAATTTTTGTAGTATTAAAATTGTTTTATAAATATGAAAAATGAGAAAAATCAATACTTATTACCGCCGTTCTATTGCTTGGACCAATTTATTAACCATATCGCTTGGATGTAGCCACCATTCAGAAAATCATATGACTGCTATTCGATCTCTGATGCAAAACGTAAGGGGTACGTTCTCTAGTATAGATTTGTATGTCCCTGATGATGGCTTAGAAGCCATCATCAATATTTTATTAGAAAAGTTACAGGAATGCTGTCGGTTCATTGATGACAAAAGAAACGACTGTAGCATTGGTAACATTATGGAAATGAATAGCGAACTTCAGTGTAAGCGGTATATAAAACGCCATTATAATCTGATGCCATATAACGATATGAGTGATGTGTATTGTAAACGAATCTCCAAAGAGCGCATCCAAGACTTCGGAGATTTAAAAACTTTATGTGCTTCTGTTCCGCTTCGGAATCTAGCGTGTTTGAGCCTTTGGGAAAAAGATTTTTCTGAACAATTCAAAAAATCTCTAAAAAATTCCCCTCAGGTTTTACATTACTTCTATAACAATCTTTTACCTTATTGGGCTGAAATTGTTCAACTTTTGATATTCCACGCGCTTAATACTAGTATTGCGCAAGGAAAAATACTCCTTAGTGATGCTGAACAAAAATATAAAGAAGTTTGTGAAACCATTAAAGCTATTTATAGTTCAAGCTATATTGCAAATCTTAAAAAGTGTTGCCGCGCGCAATTCGAAAAGGCTATTGAATATGGTTCCCGGAAGCATGGCTATGGTTGTATAGAAATCATTGAACAATTAAAAAAGAATACGCAAAAGCTGAAGCAATATACTTTGCAGCCCATTGAAGATGTCTATACTGCACTGACTACCTTAGTCGATAAGATCAAATATAAAGATGAGCCTAAGCTGAAAGAGAAGATCGCCGACAGTCTTAAAATGTTTTATAACATAGCGTATAGTTTTGGTATAATCGATCTAATAGCTAACCTGCACCTTCTCTTATCCGTTTATAACCCTAATATGGAGTGTGGTGAGGAGCAAGTAGAAAGGTGTTTAAAAAAATTAAGCGCATTAGCAAAGCCATTGCTTACCGTTAAGCGCTCCCTTATTGAGTTTATTACGGGTATGCATACTGGTTTTGATCAAGTCAGCAACGAGGTTAGCCAACTGATTTCCCCTCTTAGGCATTTGCTTGCACAAGCAGAAAATCAGCCATAGGAATCGTTCCATATGGCAATTTTTGATTAGGTATTTTTTGTGTGTATTTATGAAGCAGATAATTTATATCTATTAATTCCCATAAAAATGAGTTTTGGAGAGCGATTGGTCTTAGTTAGAAAAAGAAAAAAGTTGTCTCAATTAGATTATTCCATTTCCTGAAATAATCTGATATGAATGCGTATAAATTACCAATTGGAGTGAGTAACCTTCATAAGTTGGTATCTAACTCCTAGACGACCTAAAGGTAAAAAATCTATGATCTCCAAGAAGATGGAACTATAACCGTATCCGAGAGTTATCAAAAAGGCGTAGATCCAAAGGCAAGTTGGACTAAAAAAGGTCATAATTTTTATTATGGCTATAAACGCCGTATCCTTGTAGAAAGTAAAGAGGGTTTGGTATTAGCAGTCAGTACTACAACCATCTAGTAATGATAGTGGTCATTTACAGGGCTTATTAGATAAAGTAAAGCTAAAAGCAGGTAGTAGGTTATATGCAGATAAGGGCTATAGCGGGTTGCCCAATGAAAACTTGCTAAAAAAAGAAACTTAAAATCAGCTATTCAGAAAAAAGCTACTAGAAATCATCCCTTATCACCTATTGCAACGGTCTCAATGCGTTGGTTACAATCCTGAGGATATGCTGCTTTCGTAATAAGCATCTACAAGCGGATTATGATCATAGCTGCTCGCCACAGCAAGCGCATCACAGCGCTCATTCTCATAGTGACCAGCATGGCCTTTAACCCAACAAAAACGCACAAAGTGTTTTTGATAGACTATCCAAAAACGCTTCCATAAATCAGGATTTTTTTTATGCTTAAAATCTATTTTGATCCAATTTTTAAGCCATCCTTTTTCTATTGCATGGATTACATATTTGGAATCAGAGTGGATGGTAACCGTTTGCCCCATTTGTTTTAGCGTTTCTAGGCCTATGATCACCGCCAATAGTTCCATTCGATTATTGGTTGTTTTTCTATAGCCTTGAGATAGCTCTTTCGTATACCCATTGTGCTTTAAAATAATCCCATATCCACCTGGTCCTGGATTACCTCTAGCCGACCCATCTGTGTAGATATCAATCATCTGAAATAATAAGCTAACCCTTTAAAATTTAAAGTCGATGCCCGTTACATCCCAGTTTTCCGTTACATTGATTTCTTTTTCGTAAAAGATTACTGGGTTTGGCTCAATGTTTTGAAGTATATTCCCCGGCGACCACGCTTCTTCCCCTTCATTAAGAACCAATAGCCGCATTTTATAGGAACCAGGAGGTACCATTTTAAATTGATAGTTTTTTTGATTCCGAATGGAATCGATGCACTCATCTTTTTGATTGAGTAGCTCAATAATAAAATAGGGCGTAGCGGTATCTACACTTCCTGAAATGGTTCCAGTCTCTTCTTTTTTTCTAAGTGGGTAGGTTTGACAAATCTTTTTATGGGTGGTTTGGTCAAATGCCATACAAGCACCTGCTTCTATCTGTAGCGTGACCATCTGTTTTATAACTTTACTTTTATGGTCTTTTTCTTGTTCTTCTGTAGCAAACTGTATGATCTCTTCTCCCGTGAAATGCTTTCGTATGGTAAGCTTAGTGCGGTTTTCGTTCCACATCCATTCGTCTGGCTTCAATGCAATTTTCTGTTGGTTTTTGCCTTCAAAATAGATCAACGCTTCTTTGAGTTCTTTAATGGGTTTGTTAAATACGATTGATTCTGTAAAATCATTCAGTATAGAAGGAATCGGGCGCGGCAATAGGCTATAGCTTAGGCTGGTTTTGTCTATTTTGCCTTCCTTGAAGTTTATGGTTATATCTTTTTCTAGTGCCCTATGTAAGGCATCCTCAGCCTTTACCTTAACCTTTAAAAAATCTCCCTCCAGAAGCCCAAAAGTATTGTAAATCGTAATGGTTTTAGGTGATTGTTCTGAAAAGAAGCTGTAAACTTGTGGCTTTCCCTTAGCCCCTACCGTTTGAAGAGGCGTTACTTGATAAATTTTTATTGCTTTGTTAAAGACGATTTCAAAGATCCCCTTTTGAGGCGTACCACGTAGTAAGCTTAAATCACGCACGTCAGATGCAATAAGCGGGAGGATAATATCCTCTCGCGTCTCATTTAAATCGATAGGATCTTTAAAAAATCCATATTGATCCTTTTCATAATCAATTTTATAGTTGTTTTTTTTACCAGTACTCGCCCGTATATAATACTGGCCCAAGCGTATGCAATTTATGGTAAAATTTCCATCTTTATCAGCTGTAGTATAATAATCCGGTGTACCTTCTTCTTGCCATTCTTTAGGGTCTCGTTCTGCATTATAGAGATAAACGTTCGTATCTCCTACTGGCTTATTGGTTAATAATTCTTTTACTTTTCCCTTAGCCGTAATGGGGTCTATAAAAGAACCCGTGCTAAAGGTTAATGCATCACCAATTGCCTTAGTACCCTCATGGGTATCTTTAATGGCTTTGTTAAAATGGATGGAATAGGTAGTGTTTTCCTTTAGAGGAACATGTAGCTTAAGCGTTAAGGTTTTGCCATTTACGGTGTAGGTGTAGGCTTTTTTATTTTTAGGTTCATCTGGCTTAGGCATGATCCCTAAGTTATTGTAAAGGTTTTCAACCGCAATATCTTTATCAAAAATAAGTCGGATGGTTTTACCCTTAAAGTTTAATCCCCCATTTTCTGGAAGAGAACGTACTAGTTTAGGGGGCGTTTCATCAGGAGGGCCACCTTCTGGTTCCTGTACCGCAACACAGGAAATAATGGAAATAAACAATAAATGGCTAAAATGAAAGCACCGTAAAAGCGCAGCAATGGGTTTAAGCATCATGAAGGTATAAGCAATTTTCGAAAGAAGCCTGGTGGAGAATGGGGGATTCGAACCCCCGACCTTCTCGATGCCATCGAGATGCTCTAGCCAACTGAGCTAACCCCCCTAGCATTAAACATTATACAACGATACCAATATTTCTTAAATATATCAAATATCTTCTACTTTTTTAGTTGTAATGACCTCTTGTGAAACCTATTTGTAATCAGCAATCTTTAGGAGAAACGCAGTCGAGCACTGCAGAATACTCAGGTGTATTTGAGGAGCATAGACAAACTTCTACACTCAAAATGGCCATTAGCAAGAGGTTTCATAAGCGGGCTAGTAAGGATTTGATACTAGTTGTAACCTCTAAATGGCTAGCTACTTCGGCCATGTGGATGCGATGCTGTGCCATAGCATCTCGTTCCCGTATGGTGACGGTTTCATCTTCTAGTGTTTGGTAGTCAACCGTAATACAATAAGGCGTACCGATCAGATCTTGTCTGGTATAGCGTTTGCCAATCGATTGGGCTTCTTCATAAATCAGCGGGAAATCATACTTAAGCGTATCAAACAGCGCTAGCGCTCTTTCGGCTAATCCATCCTTTTTAACCAATGGAAAAATAGCTGCTTTAATAGGCGCCAATGGTGCCGGGAGCTTTAAGTAGGTTCTTTGCCCATCTGTTGGATGCTCCGTTTGTACGAAACCATTGCTCAACAACATTAAAACCAACCGATCAAGCCCAACAGAAGTCTCTATAACGTATGGCGTGTAATGCTTTTTCAAGTCAGGATCAAAGTATTGCAATTTCTTTTTGGCATACTGTTCATGGCTTTTTAGGTCAAAATCCGTTCTAGAATGAATCCCCTCTACTTCTTTAAAGCCAAATGGAAAAGCATATTCAATGTCAACCGCAGCGGTTGCATAATGGGCCAGTTGTTTATGGGGATGTAGGTTGAGCTTCTCTTCGTTGATGCCTAAGCTGCTATACCAAGCTTTGCGATTTTCTTGCCAATAGTTGAACCATTTTGCCTCCGTGTCAGGTTGAATAAAAAACTGCATTTCCATTTGCTCAAACTCACGCATCCGGAAAGTAAATTGACGCGCTACAATTTCATTCCGAAATGCTTTCCCGATTTGGGCAATGCCAAAAGGAATCTTCATCCGTGCTGTTTTTTGCACATTCAAAAAATTCACAAAGATACCCTGTGCCGTTTCTGGTCGCAAATAAAGAGTCGTTGCATCATTTTGTGCCCCCACTTGCGTGGAAAACATAAGATTAAATTGACGTACAGGGGTCCAATGGTTCGTCTTCGATAGGGGGCATGCAATAGCGAAATGCTGCAGGAGCTTGTCTAACCCAGTTAGGTTACCAGCCTGTAAGCAGTGCTCCATCTCTTCTATTAAGTCTTGTGCTTCAGCCGGTTTCCCTTGGGCCACCAATTGTGCCGCATGCTCCTCGATCAGCAGGTCTACACGATACCGCTTTTGAGAATCCTTATTGTCTACCATTGGGTCTGTAAAGCCATCTATATGGCCAGAAGCTTTCCAGGTAGTAGGGTGCATCATAATGGCTGCATCAATCCCTACAATGTTTTGATGCAGTTGGGTCATGCTTTTCCACCAAAAGTCTTGTAGATTGCGTTTGAGCGCTATCCCATACGGACCATAATCATAAATAGACTGTAAACCATCATAAATTTCACTAGATGGATAGATAAAACCATAGGCTTGCGCATGTGCAATCAATGCTTTAAGAGTATGATTTGACCGATCTAAAGCAGCATCTGTAGGAGACATCTATTTGTTTGGTTGTGGTTTAAGTAAAAACTCGGCTTGTACAGGGCCTCTGGCACCATTAGATGGCATCGTCCAAAGCTAATAATTTTTTTTAAATTAAGTTTAAAAACCAGGCCATTGCAGTATTTCATGAGCTGTCGTTTGCCTGAAAGGTATCCATTTTTTATTTTTAGCTTATCGCTTTGATACAAATAGAAAAACTAGAGCAGAAAATCTTTTTTATATCAGATTTGCATCTGCCCCTTCGGCCCAGTGGCATAGATCGTTCTCCTTGGCTAGAGGATCAGCTATTGGATTGGCTAGACTATATAAAACCACAAGCACAGGCCCTATTTTTATTAGGAGATGTCTTTGACTTTTGGTTTGAGTATAGGTATCTTGTTCCTAAAGGCGCCATTCGGTTTCAGGCAAAAATGTGGGAATTTTATAAAGCGGAAATACCAGTCTATTTTTTTTTAGGGAACCATGATGGCTGGTCCATAGATTATTTAACACAAGAATGTGGTGTACAGCTATTTAGAAAACCAGCTTCCATTACCATTGCCCATAATCGGTTTTTAGTGGGCCATGGCGATACCATGCATCCTACCACTGGTTATGCGCTATTGCGTAAATTATACCATAGTAGTTGGCTGCAATCTTTTGTGCGGGCTTTGCCTCCGGATTGGGTCTATAGTAGGGTAGACCGTTATCTTACCAAAAAAAAACATGCAAAGTCTTCGTTTTTCGAAGAAAATGACCGTATATTTCATTATTGCAAGGATAAAATAGAACCTTTTAATCATCATGAATTTTATATATTTGGCCATACACATTGTCCATATATAAAGGCGTTAAACCATTCAAGCAGGTATTGTAACCTTGGTGCTTGGATCTCGGATCGTACCTATGCTTGTTTTGATGGTCTATCCCTTTCATTGCTTAAATTTTAATACTATACTGGTACTGCGTATACCATTTAGTAAGCTTTTATTTCAAAACTTTTAATGATTAGACCTCTATAGTACATGGGAATTTGGAGTTATTTTTATATAGATATCGCTGTCGATCTAGGAACAGCCAATACGTTAATCATCCACAACGATAAAATTGTTGTAGATGAGCCTTCTATTATTGCAATAGATCGGAATACGAATAAGATGATAGCAGTGGGAAAAGCTGCTATGCAGATGCATGAGAAAACGCATGATACGATACGTACTATTAAACCGCTCAGGGATGGTGTCATTGCAGACTACCATGCAGCAGAGCTGATGATTCAGGGGATGATCAAGATGTTATCTAAAAAGAAACTATCCCTGTTTACACCATTTTTTAATAGAATTATCATTTGCATTCCATCTGGTACCACTGATGTAGAAAAGAGAGCCGTTCGGGACTCTGCTGCTCATACAGGTGCCAAAGAGGTTTATATGATTTATGAACCTATTGCGGCTGCTATAGGCATAGGCGTTCAGATTGGAGAGCCTATTGGCTGTATGATTGTCGACATTGGCGGCGGTACAACAGAAATAGCGGTTATCTCTTTATCTGGCATTGCATGTGATCAATCCATTAAAGTAGCTGGGAATGCATTCAATAAAGATATATTGGACTATATGCGCAAGCAGCACAATCTAGTGATTGGGGAGCGTACGGCAGAACAAATTAAAATAGCCGTAGGCGCTGTTTGGATGGATTTAGGTGAACCACCCGCTGATTATGCCGTACATGGCAAAGATCTTATGACTGGTATTCCTAAGATTATATCGGTAAGCTATAGAGAGATAGCCGTTGCTTTAGAGGAGTCGGCTGTAAGAATTGACGATGCTGTGCTCAAGGCATTGGAAATGGCGCCACCTGAGCTGGCTTCTGATATATACAAAAATGGCATTCATCTGACAGGAGGTGGCGCTTTATTACGTGGTTTAGATAAACGTTTGCATAATATCACCAAGCTTCCGGTTCATGTTGCAGAAGAGCCTTTACAAGCGGTGGTAAGGGGTACGGGTACTGCATTAAAAGATATAGAGACCTATCGCAGTGTGCTGATGAATTAAGGGTCATTAGGATTAAATACTCTATAAAATATTCCCATACCATCATGAAAAAATTACCGATTGGTGTTGATAACTTTCAAGAGTTGGTACAAGGTGATTATCTTTTCTGTGATAAGACTGCTATTCTTGCTGAGTTCCTTGGCAAGGGAGATAAAGTTACGCTTATTGCTCGTCCCCGCCGTTGGGGCAAGACGCTTAATATGTCTATGTTGCAACATTTTTTTGCATCAGAGGTGAATGGGGTACCTACAGCAGGTTTATTTGATGATCTATCGATTGGCCAGTTAGAAGGTGGTAGGTACATTAGGGAGCATCAAGGCAAGCATCCGGTTATTATGATCAGCTTTAAGGATGTACATGCAGATCGTTTTGAAGGAGCTTATAATGCAGTGTATGAAATAATATCAACGCTTTATAGCGCACATACCTATTTATTAAAAAGTGATAAAATACATGAAGTACAGATTACAAAGCTGTATACTGTTCTCAATAAACAGGCAAATCAACAAGAATTAGAATCATCTTTAAAGTTGCTCAGTCAATGCCTCTACCAACACCATGGTCAGAAAGTTTATATCTTCATAGATGAATATGATACACCCTTAAACAAGGCTTATGGTAATAAGGCATACTTAGATGCTATGGTCGCATTTATGCGCAACTTATTTAGTGCTGCTTTAAAAGGTAATACTACCCTAGCAAGAGGGGTGTTAACGGGCATATTGCGTGTTTCTAAAGATAGTATGCTTTCTGGGTTGAATAACCTAGAAAGGTATACTTTACTAGATGAAGAATATAGTGCCCATTTTGGCTTTAGTGAAGCAGAAGTTGCCCCTTTATTTCGAGCACAATCTCTTAGTACTTCCATGGAGGAAGTAAGAGATTGGTACAATGGATATAAGGTAGGGAACTTGGTGATGTATAATCCATGGTCTATTATTTCTTGTATTAATAAAGCGGGCCGTTTTGATGTCTATTGGGTCAATACGGGTAATAATAACTTGATAGAACAAAAAGTACTTACTGCCCATGCGGACATTAAAGCGCAATTCGAACAGTTGATGCGCGGGGAAGCTTTAGTTATATCTATCAACAAGCATCTTGCTTTTAATATCTTAGATAAAGATGATACCTCTTTTTGGAGTCTTTTATTGTTTGCTGGTTACTTGACCTTTGAAACCAGTAGTTTGAGTGCCTACACTACCGTGTATGATTGTACAGTCAGAGTACCCAATTATGAAATATGGCGCCTCTATAGCACATTTTTTCAAGAGTGGTTTGTTAATCAGTTTGAACGAAGGCGACAATATGATGCTTTCGTAAAATATTTAGTAGCTAGTGATGTTCCTGCTTTTGTCGAACAACTTAGCTACTTTTTACGCCGCAGTGTTAGCTATTTTGATACCAAAAAAAGTAACAAATCAGAGGGGTTTTACCATGGTTTTGTCTTAGGGATGTTATCAAGCTTGGGTATAACCCATTATATACGTTCCAATCGAGAAAGCGGTTTAGGTCGTTATGATCTTTTGTTAATTCCTAAAAAAGAAGGCCAAAAGGCGCTATTGTTAGAATTTAAGCAGGTTCGGAAAGAAGAAGAATTGGAAAATGCCTCTAAACTTGCCTTAGCGCAAATACAGACACAGGTCTATCATACTGAAATACTACAATATCCCCATGTACAGGAAGTAGTAGAATGCGGTATTGCTTTTTCTGGGAAGTCTGTATTAGCGGCTTACGCAACTTATGACATAGTGCGTAAACAGTCTGGAGCAGTGCGTTTAACAGTCAAATATGGACAAGAAGACGGGTAGGGTACAAAGAACGGATCAAATAAAAAGGTCGATTAAATGATAAAAAACCAGCTATCTTGCAGTGGGCATCACTGCTTACATCCCTAAATAAGCAGTGATTGAAGTGCATCAAAAAGATGATCAAAATCAATTTAATATAATGCCACGTAAAAACTTTAGAGTTGGTGCTATGGGTTACTTTCAAGAAGTAGGATAGAAAATAGAATTGCGCGATGGAGGCTCCGGCTGAAACGATATAAAAATTAAGGTTTCGGGTAAGTAGTTGGACGAAACAAGTATAAAACAATGATTAGCCCAACAGATACCGCTACATCAGCTATATTAAAAATAGGCAGGCAATATATATAGTAATCGCCCCAAATAGGTACCCAACTAGGCATAACGCCAGACCAAAGGTCAATATGCAGCATATCAATTACCTGACCATAGCACCACTTCATAGGTGCATCAGTAGGCCCATTATTCAAATAGACACCATAAAAAATGCTATCTATACTATTGCCAATTGCACCGCCTAAAACCGAAGCCCATCCGCAGATCCAACCAACAGCTGCTTTTTGTCTTATAGATTGAATGATATACCAAAAGATATATAAAGAAGCTACAGCACGGAATATAGTAATCAATAACTTCCCATACTTAAAGCCAAGATGGATGCTAAAAGCCATTCCAGGATTTAAAGTATAGGTAAGCTTGAAAATATTGCCCAAAAGATTGATTTGCCCATCTGTCCCCATCTCCATATGGGTATGGACCCAAATTTTAGATGCTTGGTCTGCAAAAATAATCAACAATACAATAGAAAAATATTTTAGAAACGGTTTCATATAGAGAAATTTATACGATCAGATCGGTGATTTGTTCCTTTTTGTTTGGTGCAGCCAATGCACTAAAGGTGCAAAAAACAAAAGACAATCCGAGGAAAATAGCCAGATCTGCTATGTTGAAAATAGGCAGGATAGAGAACGCTTGCCCACCCCAAATAGGCACCCAATCGGGTATAACACTAGACCAAAAATCAATATGCAGCATATCAATCACCTGACCATGGAACCACTTCATTGGTGCGATATCGGGTGCATTATTTAAATAAACACCATAAAAAATACTGTCAATGGTATTGCCAATAGCACCTCCTAAAAGCAATATCCACCCCCAAATCCAAACAGGGGAGGAGGGCCTATCCAATGATCGAACAATATGCAAGATAATATAAAACGAAGCAAAAAGACGGACTAAGGTTATCAAAAGTTTTCCATACTTAAAACCAAATTGCAACCCAAAAGCCATGCCATAGTTTAGCACATAGGTAAACTTAAATAAATCGCCAAAAATTTTAATCTGGTGGTCTGGTCCTAATTGCATATGGGTATGCACCCAAAGCTTACATCCTTGATCCGAAAGAATAATGAGCAATAATCCTAAAATGTATTTTATATATCGTTTCATGTTACTAATAACGTGTAGTATACTTTCTTTTTACAATAGACCTTTTTTGAAACCCGATGCTACTAAATGAAAAGCCTGGCCTAAAAATTTGTCTATGCGCTTCAAATAATAGGCTTAAGTTACGTTTTTTTGAGAAAAATCCTTTTGGTAAGCCTTATTGATTTTCTGCAATGGAATGCGCAGTAAAATATACAAACTATAGCCAAAAGCATGGTCAAACTCTGCTAACCCAAAACCTGGAATATCAAATGGTAAAGCATATAAATTATTTTCTATTTTTTTATTGAACTTGTAGCGGGCCGTACAGCCAATAGATAGCACGCTAATCAGGCGTACTTTCCCACCTGCCACCACTTCCCACCAATGCGCTATTGCAGTACCGCTGCTATTCCGCAAGGAAATGGGTGCTTTGACACATTTAGTTCTGCTAGTTCTGCGCCTTTCATTTGGCGGATGGCTGCACTGTAACTTATCACTTTTTAATTGAAAATCAAAAAAGCTTCTAGCATACCGAAAGCCTATAAAAAATTGATTCCGATCGAGGGTAGGTGTTAGAAAATTATAATCTAGGCCTATTCTAAAATATTTACCATTGGCAGATGCAAAGGAGCCTTTGGCTTTTCTCCCGTCACGCTGAATGGTTCCCAATCCATAATCTAGATCCAATAAGATGCGACTAAAGTCAGTAGACCCATGTATTTCATAGGCACGGCCTGTTTTTTGGTACCAACCCACGCAAGTCTTGGCTACATCTATACCAAGATAGCAAGTAGTGGGCCAAATGTTATTTCGGGGTGGTTTGTCTTGAGCCACTACATAGTGCGGCGCAACAACATATAAAACCATACAAAAGAGTGGTCTAGTAATATAACGTAACATGCGTTTGAGCTTTCTCTTCCTTTAAAGGAATTGGATTTTCAATTTTATATTCCTTGAAAATAGCTTTTTTATTATCTTTAGGAATCAATTTTATATCTTTAATCGTATATTGTACTTGCAGTCCTCCAGCTTCATGGGAGATCAAAGATAGCGTACGTTTATAGCATATAACCACTTTGTGGTAGTACCTATGCCTATCATCTTCTAGCTCAAAGCTGACTTCATCGGCATCTGGATCGAGCTGTATATCTAATCCATTTTCTAGCTTAAAGCTTTTATTTATATAAACTGGTTTTTTTATTTTTATCAAAAAGGAGTCCGGAACTTTAATGCTACCCAAGTCTTCTGGTTTGTCTAGAATCCATTGATCTTTTTTTTCCTCAAATTTAATTTGAACCTTAGAGCCGTATTTACTTTCCCAATTTTTAAAGTCTTTACAGGATAGCACCCCCAAAAGGCAGAAGTGCATAAAAGCTTTTCGGAGATATTTAAGCAGGATACAAGAAACCGAACAAGACAGAAACATCTAAGAAAAAGGTTACAAATAATCGTTACAATGGCTTTAAAAAGGCTATTGGCCATTAGCTTTAGCATTTCAGTTGCATGGAAAAACTACTCTAAAACAAGCAAAAGGTGGAACAAAAATCCTTTTTTACCACTGACTTGCATAGGTACAAAAAATATAAAAATCAACCATAAATTTACATCTTAAAACCATAGCAACCAAATCCACCATGTGCATCAAAGCAGGCTACAAGTGGCTGGTTTTACGCATACCCATCCTTTTAAGCCTTTTTTTGAGTATGATAAGGTGCATAGGCCTGCTTTACATCAAAAGCAGCCATTGTACTACCTGAAATTGCATTGATCAGCTTTTCATGTTTTAATCCATCTATATATCGATCGATGACACTGAGTAAAATACGAACGCCTTTCAAGCCTATACGAATATCCTCTGCTATAATCGCATCTATCACATTTTGGTTTAAAATAGATGGATCCATCCCTTTTTTAGTAAGCAGCTGCTTGACATAGGCTGCTGCAATAGCCTGCTTCTTTTCAGGTGTAAAACCTTGATCAAAACGAATGATTTTTACACGGCTTTCTAAGGCGGCTGCCCTATCCTCTGTTAAAGTCTCTGTAAAGGTTTTATTGGCTATCAAAACAATTTTTATATGGGAGATATCAGGAGATGCACTATTATAACGAGATAACGGTATGGCTACTTCTTGTGCTTCTAACAGGGTATGCAAAAAACTATATACTTCTGATCCATTCTTGGATATAAAATTTTTATTTTTATCCATGGCTAGGGCTTTATCAATTTCATCTAACACCAATATTTTATTAGACCAGTTTTGTGCCTGACTAGGTGCGCCTATCAATGTCTCTGCGATTACTCCTTTTTCAGGATCTGAGGAATAATAACTGGAACCATATACATTCTTATAATTAGAAAGATCAATAGATTGCACAGGAAGCTGCAATAAGGCGGCCAATTGTTTGGCCAAATAGGTTTTTCCAGTCCCAGGGGGACCTACAAACATAATGGGGGTTGATTTTTTAGTCAATTGCATGCTTTTGGCATCCTCTATTATAGTGGCCACCCATTCACCAATGGCCAGACGAACCTCTTCTGGATAGTTGCACATAAATTGGCGTATAGCGCCTGTATCAGGCGCAACTTGCTTAGGTCCTATAGGGAGTTGCAATACCTCCTTGATGGCATTAACCCGTTGATGATTGTAATAATCAAACCGTTGTATGGCAAAGATATGCTCGCTTAATATACGCTCTGTAAAGCTTTGGATACTTGGCGATAAAGTGTGTTTTCTTGCTTCATACTGTTTTTTGAAACCAACAGCTTCATTCAGTTTAGGGTTAGATAAGGCTGGGAAAAATAACATAGCGCAAGAGCGTCCTATAGCTTTAAGTGGGTAAGTAGCTAAATTGCCCATTACAGGCGCAACTACAGTAGATAACTCAAAAGGTTTATTGCTGAACTGATGTAGGCCCAAAACTAAGCCAGCTGATACGCATAGTTGCGCAGTAGAGCGAAATAATTCACCCATCTGCTCTTTTATAAAAGTATTTTGTTTAGCTATTTTCCTTTTATTTGACTTCCTGGTTGAGGAAGTTTTAACAGCAGCAGCCTCTTGGCTATGATCTATTTTAGCGATGTTGTCTTTGCTGGTTGGTTTTGCCTGAAGGGGCATTACCCCCAAACTACCCAGCATAACAACTATAAGATATACATAGGTGTGCCTACCTAATCGGGTAAAATAACAAAAAGGCATTTGGAATAGATAACGCATAGTAAATTATAGAGTTTTAATAAAAAAGATCCCCAAAGGGAAAGGTTCTTTGCGATGGCTTAGCATAAGGCTGCAATATAAGGAATTTTCTATAGGTATAGCTAATGCAGTGTAGTTGTGGGTACAAATTTAGGGGTTGCAGCAACAAGCCCCTTAAATGATTTGCACCAGTATGGTATCATCCCAATTCTTTTTGTAAAAAATAACCTGTATGGCTTTCTGGTACCCTTGCCACAGCTTCTGGGGTGCCCTGCGCTACTAGGTACCCTCCCTCTTGACCACCATTGGGTCCGATGTCAATAAGATAATCTGCTACCTTGATAATATCCATGTTGTGTTCTATAATCAGTACGGTGTTGCCTTGGTCTACTAACTTTTTTAAGACAGATAGTAGCGCTACAATATCTTGAAAATGCAGACCAGTACTGGGTTCATCTAAGATATAAAGGGTCTCTCCAGTACTTTTTTTTGACAATTCTGTCGCCAGCTTAACCCGTTGTGCTTCCCCTCCTGATAAAGTAGTGGCATGTTGCCCTAAGGTAATGTATCCCAAACCTACCTGTTCTAAGGTACGGAGCTTAAACAGTATAGAGGGGTGGCTTTCAAAAAACGGAATGGCATTGGATACCGTCATATCTAAGACATCCGCAATAGATTTGCCTTTATATTGTACCTCTAGTGTTTCACGACTGTACCGTTTGCCTTTACAGTCATCACAGTTTACATATACCTCTGGTAGAAATCCCATTTCTATACGTTGAATGCCCGCCCCTTCACAAGTATTGCACCGGCCTTCTTTTAGGTTAAAGGAGAATCTTCCTGGCTTATAACCTCTAATTTTTGCCTCTGGCAAAATCGCAAAAAAGTTACGTATATCTGTAAACATACCAGTGTAGGTACTAGGATTAGAGCGAGGCGTTCTGCCTATAGGTGACTGGCTTACCTCTATAACTTTATTAATATGTTCTAATCCAATCGCTTCTGTATAAGGTAGGGATATGGCATGGCTGTTGTAGAGGTGGTTTTTAAGAATCGGCAAGAGGGTTTTACGAATCAAGGAGGATTTTCCGCTGCCTGATACACCTGTTACACAAATCATTAGGCCCAATGGAATGGTTAAGGTTATATTTTTTAAATTATTGCCACTACACTCCTTAATGGTGAGCGTTTTACCATTGCCTTGTTTGCGATTGGGTGGCAAGGTAATGTTCCTTTTTTGGGTTAAAAATTCAGCTGTCACACTAGGTTGTGCCAAAAACTCGGCTAAAGAGCCTGCTGCAACGACTTCTCCCCCAAGAAGGCCAGCTTGAGGGCCTATTTCAATCAGATAGTCCGCCGCCAGCATCATTTCTTTATCATGCTCTACGACCAGTACGGTATTGCCTATATCCCTAAGTGCTTTTAAGGCACCAATCAGGCGTGCATTGTCGCGTTGATGGAGGCCAATGCTTGGTTCATCAAGAATATAGAGCACACCCAATAGTTGGGTGCCTATTTGTGTAGCCAACCTAATGCGTTGTGCTTCACCGCCTGATAAGCTACTTAAGCTTCTGTTAAGATGCAAATAATCTAATCCAACATCGATTAAAAATGCCAATCGCTTGGAGATTTCTTTTATAATTTCATGGGCAATGATTTGCGCATTGCCGGTTAATAGCGTAGGCAATGCATCAAACCATTTTTTAAGTTGATCTAGGTCCATCAAAACCAAATCTGTAATGCTTTGCTCTTGAATTTTAAAGGATCTGGCAATTGGGTTTAATCTAGTGCCTTTGCAATCTGGGCATGTAGCTGTATAGACAAATCCTTCTTCTAGGCCACCATATCGTGTAGCCGTTTCCCGCTCTTGTTGCTTGATGAGTGCACTGACAATTCCCTCAAAAGGTTCCACAAAGTTGGCAATAAGCGCAGAACGGCATTTTGTAGTATTGCCAAATAGCAACAAATTCAATACCTCTGGAGGCAATGCTTCAACTGGATCGGTAATTTGACATTGGAAAAACTTTAATAAGGCTGCTATTTTTTTAAATAGCAATGATCCCTTATCAGGACCTAATGGTAAAATGGCGCCATTTTTAATGCTTAAGCTTTTGTCTGGAATAATGGTGTCCATATTCTGGGTCACTTCACCTAATCCATCGCAAGCGGGGCATGCGCCATAAGGCGTATTAAAAGAAAAAAGATTGGGCTCTGGTGCATCATAAGCAAGCCCTGTCTCTTCATCCATTAAATGGGTAGAGAAGTAATGCTCTTTTTGCTCAGAATCTACTAGCAATAAGGTTCCCTTACCATATTCTATAGCCAATTGTAGTGCATTTTTAATACGCTCCACCTCTTTTAGATCTATTAAGATATGGTCTATGACCAAAGCAATATCATGTTTTTTATGGCGCGCCAGTTTTAGGTCATGCGCCAATTCAATAATGGCGCCATTGACTCTAACTTTATTGAAACCTAGGTTGATAAAACGCTTTAGTAATGCTTCATGATGGCCTTTTCTGCTTCTAACAACAGGGGTCATTAAGGTAACCCTTTTTTTAGAGAAGGTGCGTAATAGATGGGCAAGGATTTGTGCTTCATCTTGTGTGACCATTTTGTTACCCGTAGTGTAGGCATAGGCATCTGCTATTCGTGCAAAAAGCAAACGCATAAAGTCATAAATTTCTGTAGTAGTCCCTACCGTAGAGCGTAAATTTCGATGGGTTGTTTTTTGTTCAATGGCAATAACAGGGCTTAATCCATTTATTTTATCTACTTCCGGCCTGGTTAAGCTACCTAAAAAACCGCGTGCGTAGGCACTAAAACTTTCTCGATAACGCCTTTGTCCCTCTGCATTTATGGTGTCAAAGGCCAAAGAGGATTTGCCACTTCCACTGACACCTGTAATGATTACCAATTGATTGCGTGGAAAAGCTACATCAATATTTTTTAAATTGTGCGTCCTTGCACCTAAAACTTCTACATAATCAAATCCATAACGATCTTGGTGGACCTGTGTTGTTTTGATTTCCATAACTTCAAAATTTTAAACCCTCATTTTTTGTACAAAATCCAAGATATAGCTTAATTTAGCGGGCGAACAATCTACATGCGATCAGCATTAAATAGTATAAGCATGAATACCACACATCGATTTTGTATAAAACTAGGTAAGATCGTCACCTATTGCTTACGGATCAAGCAAATACCATATATTGCTTGCCTAATGCTAGGCTGCTTGTTATCTCCCATTATATTGGCAGCAAATCATATGGGGATCAATGATCTCAAAATAAATTTGGACTCTCCATACGATACCGTATATACCCATTTTACCCTTTTAAATCCTGGTAATAAGGCTGCTGAGCATGTAGGCATTGTATTTCTACATGGAGAAACCTTTAACCAAAAAAGTAAAGAAATGGCCATTAAGTTAAAAAGATTACTAACGCTTAAGGGTATCAATATTGAAACAATACCTAAGGATCCGAATTATATGGATCCAACGATAAATGAAAATAGATTTATTTTATCTAAAAAACTACCAAAAGTCTACCTAATCAAAGAAGGTGAACAATGGCGGTACAGTAAAGAGACATTAGATTTTATCAGGGAGTATGAAGTATCAGATAGGTTGCATACCCTGCTATATTACTTTTTACCTGAAGAGTTTTGTAAAAAACAGATATTAAATCTTGCCATTTGGCAATATATTATGTTGATGGGCTTGGTCATCATAATTTGGCTAACCTATAAAATTATGCCTTTTTTTTTAAAATTTGTGCTGTATAAGTTTGTAGGTAGTTCCCACAAAAAATCATTTGCTATAGAACGATTGCTGATGCTGGTTATCAGCATATACTTCTTAAAGAGTGGGTTAACAATGTTCCAGTTTGAATCCTTAGCCTCTTTTTTAAACCGCCTTATAGAGGGTGCTACTTCTTTTGTATGGATGTGTTTGGCCTATGAGTGTGTTAACTTGATGCAATATAGGATCAAAATTGCCAAGAAGCATAATAAGTTTATGATGCATATTTTGCCCATCTTTAGCATAACGGCTAAAATTATTGTAGGGATTGTGGGTTTGATACAAACGATTGATAACCTTGGCTTTGCAACGGGATCTTTGGTGAAGGCGCTTTCTTTTAGTACCCTTGGCCTTGGTTTGGCCTGCCAAGATACCATTAAGAATCTATTTGGCTCACTCATGATTACGATGGACCGGCCTTTTAGTGTGGGTGATGAAATTGTTTCCGGGGGCATCCGTGGCAAAGTAGAAGAAGTGGGTTTACGTTCCACTTTACTGCGTACAAAGGAAGGCTCTTTAGTATACATACCCAATGCAAAACTGGCTGATGCCTATATTGATAACTTTGGGAAAAGAATCTCTCGAATGGTTTCTCTAGAAGTTCCGCTAAGCTATGCGGTATCTTTGGAATTATTGCCAAGGTTTATACAAGGATTACGAGAAATTGCCGCATCTCAGCCATTGGTCCAACCAGAAAAAACGAACATATACCTTGATAAAATGAATGAAAATGGATTTGTAGTGGTTTTTATTTTCCATTTGGATACTACTGAAAGCAGCTTGGAACATGCATGTAAGAACAGCGTAATACCGCTGATCTTAAAACTTGCCGGCCAACTTGGCATAGGTTTGGGAAAAGTTCAATATGTTGCGCATATAGAAGCTGCGCAGCTGTAAGGGTTTAGGGATGCCTTTTACCACTGATTTGAACAGATACTGATGCCATCTACAATGTTAACTTCTGGTATTAGCGTGATATCAAACTGATTTTTTACTTTTTGTTTGATTTGGGTAGCTAGGTGTATAATATCTTTACCAGTAGCGCCTCCATAGTTTACAAGTATAAGCGCGTGCAGCAGATATACACCTGCATCTCCTTTGCGTAGGCCTTTAAAGCCTGCCGTTTCTATTAGCCATGCTGCTGAAATTTTTATCTTTTCTTTGTCTTGCCTTCTAAAGGCAGCTAACAAGGGATACTGCTGTTTAAGCCGTTCGTAATGTTCCATAGATATCAACGGATTTTGAAAAAAACTACCTGCATTACCCAAAAGAGCAGGGTCTGGAAGCTTTTGCTTTCGAATGGCAATAATGGCGTCACTTATGGATTTAAATGACAACTGCTTGATGTCCATTTTGGCCAGCATTTTTTGGATCGCTTCATATTCTATGTAAAATTTTTTTTCTTTATGCAACGCTAGTGTGATGCTTGTAACTAAATATTGCTGCCGCCATTTTGTCTTGAAAAAGCTTGTTCTATAACCAAAACCACATGCTGAAGCTTTAAAAATTATTTTTCGTCCAGTTGATAATTCAACTGCTTCAATGGCATCTAGTATATCTTTAAGCTCTATACCATATGCCCCGATATTTTGTATCGGCGCACCACCAACTGTTCCTGGAATAAACGAAAGGTTTTCTATGCCCCCATATCCCTTTTTTATGCAGAATAAAACCAGCTGATGCCAGGGTACACCTGCCGCTGCTTTAATCAGAACTTTGTGGCGCGTTTCTTTTATTACTTCAATACCAGGTAGTTGAACATGAAGTATATAACCAGAAAAGTCTCTGACAAATAGTGTATTGCTACCACCACCTAGAATATAAAAATGGCTTTGTCTGACATCTACTGCAACACAAAAATCCTCTATATCTTTTAGACTATTTAGCTGAATGTAATCGGTTGCAAATGCTGGAACCTTGAAACTATTTAATGATTGTAAAGGGTATGGGGCGTTCATTAATTTTTTTCTTAAAACCAGTCTTCTTGATTGAATATGTCGAACTCGCAGTTAAACTTAGGTAGTTGGAACTCGAACTTCCAGCTATTCTCGTTCGATTTTTTTAAAAAACCAAAATCCATAGAAAAGTTAAAAACAGGGATATTTATATTAAATAGTACCCTAGATGAAAAGTAAAGTTTTGTACCTATAATATCCGTGGTGGCATTTTCGCAATTGAGCTTTTCATTGATGCCTGTGCGATTTATTCCTCTTTCTTCAAGTTTATAATAACCCTCGATCCATATTTTCTCTAAAAAACAAATCAGTGGTATGCCCCATTCTGGATAGGCTATAGGCGCACCATAGCTTATTTGAATGGCTCCACTCCAAAAGGGTGGACAGCTTTCGGATGTTAATCTGTTGAGCGTAGGTTTTAAACTAAAATAATGATGGCTTGCCATCCCTGGAAAGCAAAATGTAGAATTAAGATAAGCTGTATTTTCTAAGCGGATAGGACTGTTTTTGTAATCCTTAAACCCTATCTCAATTTGTTGATACCAAGGTGCATGAATATCCCTTTTACTTTTGGTTGAGGAATTTTTTATAAAAAAACTATAGGCTGCGGTATGGGTTATTTTTTTACTTATTTCACATCGGCTTAAATCCTTTATTGCGGCCTTTATGTATGCTTCCCCTGAAGAACTGGCTAAAGTAAAATAATAAGGAAATTTTATGGCTGCATTTAATCCGCCTTTCCAAAATACCTTACTTGGGCTTTGATTTATGTATGCAAATGTATCACCACCATCTCTCAAAATCTGTAATAGCCGTACGCTCGAATCTTTATTCTTAATCTTGTGCCTGCTCGTTTTCACATCTACTGCTAAAATCGGATAACAGGTTGTATACTTTACCTTTAACCCTAATTCAGTTGATTTATAATCACTATCCCTTACTTTATTAAATAGGTTAGAATTTTGGTACAAATAAGGGGTGACTTTTAGGGTATCTTCTAAGTTTCCTAATGTAAAAGGCTCGATGGTTAACCCTCTATCTTCCCAATTGGGAGCTATACTTGTGCCAGTAAAGGTAAGATCATCTTTGAAATGATAGCTTGTAAGTGGATGCAGATCGACAGAAACTTTTTCTAGTATATTACTATTTTGCTCTTGTGCCACCAGTGGTTCATAATACCTTACAGACCGATCCTCTACCTCCTCTAGAGGCGTCCACAGAAGGGGGTCAAAAGGCATCACAGCTATGTCCATACCATTTTTGGTATAGTCATTGAAAATAAGTTGATTGGATACCGGATCTACCATGCCCAAATAGGCGCCATATTTTCTTGAAGTAACTTGAAAACAAGCTTTTGTAGGCAAGTGCATAGCATAAATATTATCAATGCCATTATAGGAGCTGTTATAAAGCAAGTAGTCTTTGTAAATTCTAGGGTAGCTTCTATGCTCATAGGTGTAAGGCAAGAGCACTTCTGTGGTATTGGTTGCTATATTGATTTGTAAAATGCTGTTTTGTTGGTTCTTGGTTTTTACCACTACTATATGGTCTTCACCAGACCAACTGGGTGTTAGATAATAACCCGCATCTGGGTTATCTATTTTTTTGACTACTTTACCAGACTTTGTTTCTAAGACAACCAAAAAATGGTTGCCAGCTTTGTCAGTTGTTACAGCAACTAACTGGCGGGTACTAGGGCTTATAGCTAGTGCAGTATACCTGCTGTTTGAAACAAGGGTTTTTCTTTTTTTTGTTTTAAGATCATAATATTGCAAGCGGATGGTTTGTTTATTCCCTTGCCAAGGATGCTTACATGTTTCTAGCCAAGCTGCACACCCCTCACCTAAAGCAGGAGCTGGAAGCGTGGTCTCATGTATGTATAGTATTGTCTTATCTTTTCGAAGGTTTGCTGCAGTAGGCTTAGAAGAGGCGATTTTAACCTGTACCAGCTGCTCACGAAAGCCTATTCCTTGTTTCCAAGCCATCAGGTTACCTGATGCGTCCATAAAGGGATGGGTATAGTTAAAGCTATCGTCCGCCTTTTTAATGGTAAGCTGGATGGCAGGTGTGATCTTTAACCCTGCTAACTGCTTTTGCCAACTAAGCAATAGCTCCTCGTTCATATCTTTATATACCCCTAGTATCGACTTTTTAGTAACCTTTTTTATAGCATTGTAAAATCCAAAATAAGGTATACTGCGCATGGTATGTTCAAAAATGGATTTGATGGCACTTATACCATATTTTCTTCGGATATGTGTCGTGAAATAATAGCCTAGGTGATAGTAACATGGTACCTCGTGCTTCGAAGAGCCAAAGAGTTGCCTACTAAAACTCACTGTGTCACGCTCTAGTAGGTTCACTTTATATAGTTTTTCCCACCCAGGCAGACGGCCTCGGCCACTTTTTGAAAGCGCTGTTTCTATACCGACTGAATCGCCCTCTTTAAAAAAGGGGCTAACGCCACATACCGTAACAAGACCTGCTCCAAAATAGAGCGGCTTAAGCCAACGAGGTGTACTATGGTATTCAATGCTATGTTGTGCCGCATGTCTAAACTCATGTATACACAACATATCTAACCAGTCAACATTACCAATAAAATTGGGGTCAGGATTGTATAAGGTATAAAAATATATATGCCGTGGAATAGGTTTAAAATGTGCGTTAAGGTGGGCTGACGTATTGTTGATCACTAAACGAATAGGGCTAGGATATACGCCCAGTGTTCTACATACAGGTTTATATACTGCCTCTAATGTATTGGCTACACGTTGCGTTAGGTCAGTCGCACTTGCATCAAACAATAAATTAAAATGAGGTGTTGTTATTTTTTGTTTTCCCTTGGCATGGCTAAAAAAAGAAAAGCATAAAAAGAATAAAAAATTGATGCCAACAATCAAAGATTTCAGCTTCTTTTGTTTAAAAAAGATATAAGGCAAATGATATGGGAACATATGCGTAAATAGTAATAGTATGGATTTAAGCAATAAAGGTAATAAAATTACCTGAAACTCTTTTTTGTATATTTAAATTTGACTTTTAGGCTAATGCATAAATACGATCTATGTAAAAATATAAAATATAAAAATTAATGGAGGTATATTTTCGCTATTCGATACACATATAGCCTACCCCTTACCAAATATCGATTTCAATTACAAATCTAGGTCTAGCGTGCTTTAAACCGTGCCTATCTAAAATGATAGGCTAAAGTAGACTACAGGTCTAATGCATCATATAAAATATTGATAGCCACTAACCCTATCTAATTTAGGCTCAATTAATTGATAATATTGATAAATTTATATGTTTTCTTATTAGCTTTAAGCCAATCTAAATTGGCCATTGCTTAGCAAGATGAAGAGGAGGAAGCGCTATTCCATTTTTCAGATAAAGCCAGTGGCTATACGGTTACCAATGGGTATAAGCTATCCCAAGCTATTATTGATTTTGCTGATTATTGAATAAAACTAGATATGCAACCTTATATTTTTACTGAAATAGAAAAAAAATGGCAGAATAGATGGAAGGAACAAAAAGCTATTATAGATCATAGTTCCTTTGCTACTAAAAATCTACCCAAATATTATATGCTGAATATGTTTCCGTATCCGTCAGGATCAGGGCTTCATGTAGGACACTATATAGGGTATGTTGCATCAGATATATTATCCCGTTACTATAAACATAGTGGATACCATGTTATGAATCCAATGGGGTTTGATGCTTTTGGCCTTCCTGCTGAGCAACATGCTATTCAAACTGGTAGGCATCCTGCGGTTACCACTGCAAAAAATATAGAAAGATATATCGTGCAACTGAAACAGGTGGCGTTAGATTTTGATTGGGATCAATCAGTCAATACCAGTGAACCTGGTTATTATAAATGGACACAGTGGATATTTTTACAAATGTTCAATGCTTGGTACAATACTGATAAGCAAACCGCACTCCCTATTGAGAGGCTTATTCAAGAATTTGCTTGCTACGGTAATACCAAGGTACGGGCTGCTTGTGATGACCACACCCCTATTTTTTCAGCTGAGGAGTGGAATGCATTTTCTGAGACAGAAAAACACGCAAAACTATTGCATTATCGATTGGCCTATCTAAAAGATAGCACAGTAAATTGGTGTGAAGCACTGGGTACTGTTTTAGCCAATGAGGAAGTTAAAGATGGGCTTTCTGAAAGGGGAGGACATCCAGTAACACGCAAAAAAATGAAGCAGTGGAGCTTACGTATGACTGCCTATGCAGAACGGTTGCTAACCGATTTAAAAGGATTAGATTGGCCGCTTTCTACTAAAGAAATGCAGCGCAATTGGTTAGGTAAGTCTGAAGGCGCAGAAATTACCTTTAGGGTACAAGGCCAGCGGGGAGAGACCATTTCGGTTTTTACTACACGACCCGAGACCATTTTTGGTACTTGTTTTATTGCCCTAGCACCTGAACACCCTTGGGCTAATTTTATGGCCCAAAAAACAGGTAACGTAGAACTTATTGCTTACATCGAGCAATCTAAAAATCGTTCAGATCGCAGCCGTCTTGCAGAAACTAACTTTTTAAGTGGTGTATTTTGTAGGAGCCTGTGTAATACATCCCTTTACAGGTGCCCCATTGCCTATCTGGGTGGCAGATTATGTACTGCCTAGCTATGGTAGGGGTGCGATTATGGGTGTGCCTGCGCATGATAAACGAGATTATATCTTTGCCCAATATTTTGATTTGCTAACCTTACCTGTAATAGAAAGCAGCGTGCTTATAGAAGAGGGTCCATATGAAGAACCTGAAGGTAAGATGATTAATTCTGACTTTCTAAATGGGCTTTCAGTAGCGGAAGCTGCTGAAAAAGTTGTGGAAAAACTTACCCAGAAGCGGATTGGGAGGTATAAGGTTAACTATCGATTGCAAGATCCTATATTTAGTCGGCAACGCTATTGGGGGGAGCCTTTTCCAATATACTACAAAGAAGACGGCCTGCCTTATGCCCTTTCTGAGGATCAACTGCCCCTCGTATTACCGGAGGTAAGTAGTTATAAACCAAATAAATACTGGTGAGCCACCATTGGGCAATGCATTGCATTGGTCTACACCAAAGGGCTATCCCTTAGACCTCCATACTATGCCCGGTTGGGCAGGTTCTAGTTGGTATTTTTTGCGTTATATGGATCCACATAATGCAGAAGCTTTTTTAAGTAAGGAAAAAGAAGCCTATTGGAAAGGTGTAGATTTCTATATAGGTGGCGCAGAACATGCAACGGGGCATCTCCTTTATGCGCGCTTTTGGACCAAGCTATTGTATGATTTGGGACACATTCATATCAGTGAACCCTTTCCAAAATTGCTCCATCAAGGGCTTATTCAAAAGCTTACGGCAATAGTCTATCGGTTAAAGGATAAAAATATCTTGGTTAGTGCTGGTCTGATAGAGCAATATGATGTCATGCCTATATATATCCCCACAGCCTTTGTTGAAAAAGGTGTATTAGACCTAACCGCATTAAGAAATTGGCGCCCTGAGTTTGCGGATGTCCGCTTCTTGCTAGAAGATGGTAAATATATATGTGGGGGTAAAATGGAAAAAATGTCTAAGTCTAAGTACAACGTAGTGGACCCAGATGAGGTTATTGCCCAATATGGTGCGGATGCTTTGCGTTTGTACTTGATGTTTTTAGGACCATTAGAACAATCTAAACCATGGGATTTGTCTGGTATAGAAGGCGTATTTCGCTTTCTAAATAAAGTATGGCGCTTTGTACATCATGCAAAAGCTTCATGGGGGGCTACTGCGCTATTGCCGGACCAGGAGATGGTTAAAATAATCCATCAAACCATTAAAAAAGTAACGGAATCCATTCAAAAATATTCTTTTAATACGGCTATAAGCAGTTTAATGATTGGCCTAAATAGGTTGTCAACTTTTGAAAAGGTACCGCAGTCTATTGTAGAAGATTTTATTGTGCTTTTGGAACCTTTTGCGCCTTATATGGCTGCTGAGCTATGGGAAAGGATAGGAAAAAGTGGTAGCCTTACAGAGGTGGCTTTTCCACTTTGTAATGAAACCTATTTAAAAGAAAAAAGTTTTGAATATGCTATTGCAGTAAATGGCAAGGTGCGTACTAAAATGGTTTTTGACTATAATGTATCGGCTGGCGCTATAGAAAAAGCAGTATTGGCCAATGCAGTGGTTCAAAAATGGGTTGCAGGTAAGTTACTTAAAAATATAGTGGTTGTGCCTAATAAAATGGTAAATGTGGTCTTAGGCTAGCTTGAACCCGTTGTGAACCATATCATGAGCAACCTACCCTATTGGTGGCCAATGCATTGGTTAGTGCTACGAATTCAGCTACGCTTAGCTCCTCTGCACGTTTGTTCAATAAATCGGCACAACCCATATTGGATGTATTGAAAGCACGCAAAGCATTGTGTAGCTTTTTCCGACGCTGTTGAAAACCACTTTTGACGATTTGAAAAAATAGCTGCTCATTACATGGCAACTTTTTTACGCTATTGCGATGCATGGTAATAACCGCAGAATCCACCTTAGGAGGCGGCAAAAAAAGATCAGGCGGAACTGTAAAATGGTATTCTACCCTATAGAATGCTTGTAAAAACAGACTAAGGATCCCATAAGCCTTGCTACCTGGTTGAGCAGCCATTCGTTGTGCTACCTCCTTCTGGACCATTCCTACCACTTCATGTACCACATGACGATTCTCTAGAATTTTAAAAAAAATTTGAGAAGAAATATTATAGGGGAAATTCCCAATAATAGTCAACCGTCTACCTTCAAATAGGTCTGCTAGGGGTAAAGCTAAAAAATCTGCTGCTATGATTCTACTACTTAATTGCGGATATTGTTTTTTTAAATAGGGGATGAGCTCCCTATCTACCTCTACAAGGTATAAATCAGCAATAGACTTACAGAGCAACATTTCTGTTAAACTACCCCTACCAGGTCCTACTTCAACTACTGTACCTACAAGACTCTCATCTGTTAAGAGATTTACGATTTGACTGGATACAGCAGCATCTGTTAAAAAATGCTGACCCAATGATTTTTTAATCTTTATAGGCATGTGCATCTTTAGGTCGTCTAGGAGTGGGGGTGATAGAGGCATCAACAGCTGCTTGCTAGCTGAAATATCTTCCGCACTTAGCTGGTCGCTTGTTTTGATTGCCATAGAGATGCACTATTAAAAAGGATAAAAATACACACCAAAAGAATAAGGCTAATTTAACCTTTTTCTAAAAAGGAAAGGAAATTTTTAATAGAAATCTTAAGGGTATATTGCAATGGCCTTAATCCTTAAGTTGACGCCATTGCGTGAATGCCCTCTACCATTGTTATTCAGTTGTATGGCAAAATTACCCCGAAATAGGAAAAACACGCCCCTGGAAAAGGGTGCAATGTTTTATGGCTGCTGAATAGACTTTGCTGGATTGCCTAGCAGTAGGTCACCACTTTTTACATTGCCTAACACAACCGATCCTGTGCCAATGCTGGCACCCTTTTGAATGGTAACGTTGGAAATAATTCTAGCGCCTATTCCAATAAACACACCCTCTTCTATCGTGACATGCTCCCCAATAATGCTACCTGCACCAATCTCTACCCAGTCGTGAATATGGGTTGCTGACTCAATGATGGCCCCATTGTGTACCACACAATGGTTGCCTATGCGTACTTCTGGCGCCAAATTTACTTGTGCGCCTATGTAATTGCCTTGGCCGAGTTCGATGGCCTCTGCGATAACTGCGGAGGGATGAATGGCAGAGATGGGCGCGGGTTTTTGTTCTGTAATTAAAAAATTTAAACAGTTTTTTCTTTTTTGGATATGCCGATAGGCTATAAAAGAAGCACATGCTTCACCCAGTAACGCAAGGAAATTTGGATGATCTGTAGCGCCTAGAACAGGAATGTTATGCATCAGGGTATCATGCCATTTGACGTCATCTTCTAAAATGCCATAGACCATTAAATTGTTTTTTTGGAAAATGTCTAAAGCGCCTTTTGTAAGATCGCATACGCCAAAAATAATTATACCTTTGTGCATATCATTGTAATTTATCTGTGGTTGATCATGAATCATTGCTTTGTTTATGCTTATTTTGAATATATAGTCTATTTAATTGATGATCAGTTAGTAGGCTACTTCTAGCCTCAGCCGTTCTTGGAGCAGCCCGATCGCAGCATTTTTTTTGCATAAATAGATTAATTTTTCTTGATCTGTGTAGGGTTTTTGAACAGATGGCTGTTCGCCCAAAACGCTTTGGATGGTTAGATCAGGATGATGCAATTTTAGTTTAGGCAAAAGTTCCTCTTTAAGGATTTGTAACATCTGTTCTTGAACAGAATTGATCAATGAAATGGTAATTACTGTACCTTGGATTTGTATGGGCTGATTCATAAGATGATATGCAGCGATATGGCCATTCTTTTTCAGTTGTGCGCTATAATCAGCAAGGAAAGATTCAATCATGGTTGCTGATATGGGTGCTTTTGTAGCATCTTGGTTGCCGATTCTCTGATCGGTATCAATCGCTTTTTCCTTTGGGGCCAATGCAGATTTTAAGCTTGCTAAGGTAGGAATAGTTAGTGTTTCTGGTGTTGGTCCCGTTTTTACTGGATGGTTGGGTAAACGGTCTGTGGTAGGATTGGGTTGGGTAGATGGCGTTATGGATGCGCAAACAGCAGCATCAGCTCCTTTAGGCTTAGGTATAATGGGCGCTTTTGGGGTATCTGCTTTTGGCACGGGTGCTGGCCTGTTTGCTGGAGGAGCTGCATGGCTGCTGGCTAGTTCAATCAACGCCAGTTCTACATGCAATCTTTGGTGCCAGCTGGCTTTATAGCCTATATCACATTGGTTTAAACGGGCTAACGCTTTCAATAAAAAAGGAATGGTGCATTTAGGCGCATATTCAGCATAACGTGGGCGGATGTTGTCGGTGACCTCTAAAAGCGGGATGGTAGCGCTGTCTTTACAGACCAATAGGTTGCGTAAATGTTCTCCAAGCCCTACTACAAAATGGTGTCCATTAAAGCCTGCGCGTAAGATGGCGTCATATAGGGAGAGGGCTGCAGCAATGTTGCTTTCTAAGAAGGCGTCTGTAGATGCAAAATAATAGTCATAGTCTAGAATTTGGAGATGGTCGCGTGCAATCGCATAGGTAATGGTACCGCCTGTGCCTGCAGAAGTAGTGACCAAGTCAAAGATAGAAAGTGCATCCCGCATGGCCCCTTCTGCTTTTTGTGCAATCAGCTGCAGTGCAGCCTCTTCATAAGGAATAGCACTTTGCGTGGCAATGGTTTTAAGCTGTGTGACAATATCTTCTAATTTAATTCTATTAAAGTTAAAGATTTGACAACGGGATAAAATAGTAGGCAAAACCTTGTGGCGCTCTGTAGTAGCCAATATAAATAAGGCATAGCTAGGGGGCTCTTCTAATGTTTTTAAGAAGGCATTAAAGGCCGCATTGGACAACATATGGACCTCGTCTATAATGTATATCTTGTATTTACCTACTTGAGGGGCATAGCGAACCTGTCCAACCAGCTCTCGAATATCCTCTACAGAGTTGTTAGAGGCCGCGTCTAACTCATAGACATTCATCGCACTATTCTTGCTTAAGCTTACACAATTGACGCATTGGTTGCAGGGCTCTATGGCTTCTGTGATTTGTAAGCAATTGATGGCCTTGGCCAATATGCGTGCACAAGTAGTTTTCCCCACACCACGCGGACCACAAAAAAGAAAAGCATGTGCTAGCTGACCAGATGCTATGGCATTCTTTAATGTAGTGGTAATATGAGGCTGGCTAATAACATCTTTAAATGTAGTAGGACGATATTTTCTTGCAGAAACTACAAATTGACTCATGGTAACATTTTAGCTTATCCCTGAAAAAAAGATTTAATCCGTTCAAAAAAGCTCTCTTCTTTTTTATTAGGCTTTGGTATAAAGTTAGGCGAATCTCGCAGTGAAAGCAAAATGTCTTTTTCTTCTTTTGTGAGCTCTTGTGGGGTCCAGATTTGAACAAAAACCAACTGATCCCCTTTTTTGCTATAACTGTTTACATCTGGAACTCCTTTCCCTTTTAATTTGAGGACTTCGCCACATGTTGTTCCAGGTGGAATCTTAAGCCGCACTTTGCCATATATCGTAGGTACCTCCATTTCACAACCTAGTGTGGCATCTATAAAGCTAACATGTAAGGTGTAGCAAATATTATTGCCTTCACGTTTTAAAAGATCATCTTCTTCCTCTTCTATTTGGACAATCAAGCTACCTGGCATACCACCACGGAGTGGTACGTTGCCCTTGCCGCGTAAGGTTAGCTCCATATTCTTTCTTACCCCTTTAGGTACTTGAAAGGTAATCAGATCCTCTATAAATTTTCTTCCCTCTCCACGGCAATCACTACAAGGTGTTTTAACGCGACTACCTGCGCCACCACAACTGTTACAAACAGACTCTGTAAGCATATTACCTAGCATGGTTTGGGTCGTTTTACGGACCACACCATGCCCTTTACATGCTCCACATTTTTCTATAGCAAGTCCATTTTCTGCGCCATTTCCGCCACATGTTTCACAACTGGTATGGCGCTTTACTTTTACTTTTTTTTCCGTACCTAGTGCAATCTCTTTAAGATTTAGTTTGATGCGTATTCGTAAATCTTCACCATAATTAGATGCCCGACGTGTTCTCTTTCCGCCACCAAAAAAACTGCTAAAGGGAGAATCTTGAAATAGATCATTCAAATCGCCTTCAAAAAATTCATCTCCATAGGACCTACCCCCCCCCTGGAACCCATTTGTACCAAACTGATCATATTGATACTTTTTTTCTGCGTTACTCAGTACATCATAGGCTTCTGTAGCCGCTTTAAACTTCTCTTCTGCTACCTTGTTTCCTGGATTTTTGTCAGGATGGTATTGCATCGCTATCTTTCGGTAGGCCTTTTTAATCTCGTCTGCAGTGGCACTACGTTCTATACCTAAAACACTGTAATAGTCTTTTTCCATTTATACTCCAATTATAACTTTAGCAAACCGCAACACATATTCATGGATCAGGTATCCCTTTTCTACTACTGCTACAATTTTCCCTTGCATCTCTACATCATCTACCGATTGCTGCATAATCGCTTCATGCAAATCGGCATTAAATACACTGCCCTGCGTTATCTCTATTTCTTTTACATCATACCTTTTTAAGATCCCACATAACTTATCATAAATTAGCTTTATGCCTTCCATATGTTGCACCGCCTCTTGTGCACCTTGTAGCGACTGAATACATCGCTCAAAATCATCTACAATGGGTAACAGTTCTTTTAAGGTTTGTTCATTGGCTTTATCGGTAAAAGCGATGCGCTCTTTCGTTGCACGTTTTTTAAAATTATCAAATTCAGCATAAAGGCGAAGATATTTGTTATTTGCCTCCATGAGTAGCGTTTGGAGTTGTTCCAATGAGCCCATATCAGAAGTAGAGATTGGCCTATGCTCGTCATCTAGCAGCGCACCGGACTGACAGCAACCGCCATGCGCAACGGGTTCTGGTTGGCTGCAACAACCAGTTTGAGCTTCTATGTCTTGCTGGCCACAGCAGCATGGTTGAGGTGTTTCCTCACCGCTACAGCAGCATGGCTGGTAGGTTGTGTTTGCCTCATTACAGCAACCTGTTTGGTTTTTGTCTACTGGCTTATTGCAGCAACCTGTTCTGTTTGTATCTGTATCTTGTAACTTCATGCTTTATGGTATAATAATAATGGCCTCATGAATAGGTTGTCATAAGAGGCCTCGTTATGGAAATATAAAAGTAATGGCGCATACTAACGCTATTGCTTATGCAATTTTTTTGCCAAATGCTTTGAATAATGCCAAATTGTCATGTTAGACTACCCCTTTTTCTGGATATTTACCCGGTATGGTTCGGTAAAAATCTTGAATACTGGCTATATCTTGTTCCATATTGCCTGTCAGGTAAAAAATTGGCCCCAATCCCATTTCCTTTTTGGCATAGTTGATATAGCCTAAGACAATCGGCACATTTGCTGCTTCAGCTACTCTATAAAATCCTGTTTTCCAACGTTTTACATAGCTTCTTGTTCCTTCTGGCGCAATTACGAGTAAAAGCAGCTCTGTTTGGTTGAGCATTTCCGCCATGACCGCTACCATATTGTTTTTTCTGGTTATTTGCCTTCTATCTATTGGAATGGCACCCAACATTTTCATTAAACAGGAAAGAGGAAAAAACATTACTTCTTTTTTGATGGCAAATTTGATGGGCACATCTGGATGGCTAAGCTTACACAACATGCCATAGACAAAATCCCAATTACTGGTATGTGGTGCAAATACTATTACTGCTTTTTTACAAGCAGTTGGATGAGTGGTGTTGTTAATTTTCCAACCTAAAAGCTTGATTAGGGCAATGGCAAGCTTTTGGGTCCAACGCTGTTTTTGATTGGTTGTGTTATATTGGGCATCCATAACTTTATAGGCGTATATTTTAGATGAACGATTATAGTAATTGGGCTCAATTTAATATAAAAAAGTTAACCTGAGTGCGTTGTGCCTCCAATCGCGGGGGCTTTTTGATTGTTTTTGTAGCGATCTGTTGTTTTTGAAATAAAAAAATGGTAAAATTGTACTGTTTTATAGTCCTCCTTAGCTCAGTTGGTTAGAGCATTTGACTGTTAATCAAAGGGTCGCTGGTTCGAGTCCAGCAGGGGGAGCTTTTTCTTATGCAGTTGATTTTTGCATAGTAGCCTGGTTACCAGCGCTTATCATGGAACAAAAATGGAAATATTTTTTGCAACAATTTGAAGCGTATCTTCGTTTAGAACGGCTGCTTGCTGCGCATTCTATTGTAGCTTATCTTTCTGATGTAACAAAGTTTTTCCGATTTCTTCTGGGTAAAGCGGTTGGGCCAGATAGTGTTGAATCGATTCATATTCAGGAGTTTTTGGCGGCGCTACATGATGTAGGCATTAAGGCTACGAGTCAATTAAGAGTGCTTGCTGGATTGCGTGTTTTTTACAAATTTTTATGGTTGAGTGGGCATATTACTAAGGATCCCACTAAGCTTATAGAAAGTCCTCAATTAGGGCAGCATCTGCCGTCTGTATTATCTGTATTAGAAATTGAAGCCATCATTCATGCGATAGACCATTCTACACCGATTGGCATCCGAAATCGAGCCATTGTGGAAACGCTTTATGGTACAGGTGTACGTGTTTCTGAACTCATCTCTTTAAGGGTCAGCCATCTTTATTTTGAAGAGCGCTTTATACGTGTCATTGGAAAAGGGAATAAAGAGCGTTTGATACCTATTGGTGCGATGGCCTTGAAGTATATTAAACTTTATCTCGAGGAGGTTCGTATCGGTATGAATATAAGACCAGGCCATTTGGATACCCTTTTTCTAAACCGGCGTGGAAGCGGTTTAAGCAGGGTGATGATTTTTTTAATGGTACAGGCACTTGCTAGAAAGGCCAAAGTTGATGTGGAAGTGGGCCCCCATATTTTTAGGCACTCTTTTGCTACGCATTTAATAGAGGGAGGTGCAGACTTACGTGCCATACAGGAAATGTTGGGGCATAGTTCTATTACTACTACTGAAATATATACCCATTTAGATAAAAACTATCTTAAACAAATTATGCAAGACTACCATCCGAGAAGTCAGCTCAATGATCTTCATCAATGAGCTGAGTAGCGTGATATAAATGCTTTTTTAGAAAAAAATAATTATATTTGTTCTCTTAATTGGGTCCTTAGCTCAGCTGGTTAGAGCATCTGTTTTACACACAGAAGGCCGCAGGTTCGAATCCTGCAGGGCCTACCAGAAAGTTATGCTACTAAAAATTTAAATATTATGCCTGTTAGATTACAACGTAAAGCAAGAAGGAATAAGATCAAAGCAGCACAGCGCAAAGCTTCGATTAAGCGTCTGATGTTTATGCCTGCTATTAAATGTATAGATGTAGAAGCGATGCGTAAAAGTTTTACGGATCCTAAAGCCACTGCTTAGATTGAATTGGGCGCATTGCATGCAGATAAATGGTGCACCATGCCGATCGATTTAGGTATAGTCTTTTTTGCCTATGCCTGTGTATAGTTCTTTTACGCATCCTTCCACTGCTTTTTACCTTCTTTGGAAGATTGAAGAAGCTTTAGAAGCTTTATACCTTCAACTACCCCCACAGTTTTTAGCTGACTTTGATCGTGACCCTCTATTCTCTAAGGATAGGATGCGGCAATATTTGGCCGTACGGGTAGCCCTTTCCTGCTTGCTACAAAAATTAGCTTTGCCCATTTTACCCCTTTCTAAAAATCCACAAGGCAGGCCTGTTTTAGGCGATGGTATATTCCATATTAGCTTTGCACACACCCGTTATCTAGCGGCTGTAGCCTTATCTACTGCTTTTCCTATAGGCATCGATGTAGAGTTGGTTAAGCCGAGTTTACATCGCGTACAAGAAAGGTTCTTAAAAGAAAAAGAAAAGGAAGCCGCCCATAATTGTCTTGAAAAGCTAGCGATCTATTGGTCTGCTAAAGAAGCGCTCTATAAACGCTTAGATCAAGCAGCCATCTCTTCTTTTAAGGATATTTTTATAGAGCCGTTTCCGTTGCATAACCAAGGCGAGCTTGTAGCCCATTGCAATGGCAAAAAGTATGAGATGGGCTATGAACAAATGGGAGATCGATTGCTAGCGCTGCATGTTTTGGTATACTGTAAAGATTAATAGCCCTGGTAAGGGTATCCTATTCAACTGTATGGCAAAATTATCCTAAAAATAGAAAAAACGCGCCATTGGAAAAAGTTGCGATTGGCAATCGCAGCCTACAGATAAGGAATGAGTGGGGAAGGGGCCCCTATAGCTTTTATCAAAAAAAACAAAAAACAAAAAAATGATACTGCAAAAGAGTTCCTAGCAACAAACCCCCTTTCACACGCCATATGAAGCCCCAAGATTGATTATAGTAGCCCCCCTAAGCAGGTACTACGTTAAAATGTAATGTATAGGTAACCGTTTCATGCAAAGTCAAAACAGCTTGATAAGCCCCTACTTGCTTAATAGGCTGCTCAATAGCTATTTTAGTATAATCTATGCCAATGCCTTGCGTTTTAAGCGATTTGGCAATTTGCAAAGGCGTTATAGAACCGAATATTTTACCCCCTTCACCTACTTTTGCAGCCACTACCACCTTAGCCGCTGTTAAAAGTGGTAAAAGCGCTTCAGCATCAGCCTTTAACTTTGATATTTTATGTGCAGCTTGTTTTGCATTTTCAAGCGCAATCTTTCTATGTACAGCATTGGCCACAACAGCAAGCCCTTGAGGAATAAGATAATTCCTAGCATAACCTGCCTTAACCGAAACGATATCGCCTTTGTTGCCTAATGTTTTATATGCACCCTTTAATATTACTTCCATCTTTACTTTAAATTATCTGCTACATAAGGAAGCAAAGCCAGCTGTCTAGCACGCTTTACCGCACAGGCTACTTTTTTTTGATATTTTAAACTGTTTCCACTAATGCGCCTAGGTAGTATTTTACCTTGTTCATTGAGAAACTTCATCAAAAACTCAACGCACTTATAATCGACATACTTAATGCCATACCGCTTAAAGCGACAAAACTTCTTAGTGATTGTTTTTTTTTGTATCGATTCGTTTACTAAAGTCATAGCGCTACTGCTTTCTTAGGTTCTTGTTTTTCAGCATCTGACCTTCTTGCGACATTATGCGCCAATGCATGCTTATCTAAAGCAAATGTTAAAAAGCGTAGTACCTCCTCATCTCGTGCATAGGCAACCTCCAACTCCTTAATCAAGTTCGGATCACCTATAAATTCTATTAGGTGATATACGCCACTTTTTTTATGCTTTATTGGATAAGCTAATGGCTTTAAACCTATCTCCTCTTCGTGCGCTATAGTTGCATTACGCTCCACTAAAAAAGATCTATACTTATCGATAGATGCCTTTATTTGCTCACTAGAAAGGACTGGTGATAGTATAAATACCGCTTCGTAATGTCTCATGCTATATTAAATAATTCTCAAATCACGTTATAATCCCAAATTTTGAATACGTGACAACAAGAGCAAATTTATAAAAAGAAATTGATAAAGTCAAGTTGTTTTTATAAAAATTTGTATGGCATATGATACCATACTGTATCTATCTTAAAATTTTTATAAACTTATGGCTATAATTATGCCCTCTTTCAAATTTTGCAAGCATGAACATACGCATAGAATCATCCTGGAAAGATGCACTTACTGAGGAGTTTGAAAAGCCTTATTTTAAAAAGCTAGCCGATTATGTAAGGGCCGCTTACCGAAGTGGTGTGGTCTATCCAGCAGCTAAAAACATCTTTAGGGCCTTTGCGCTTTCTACTTTTACCGATACAAAAATAGTGATTTTAGGGCAAGACCCCTATCATGGTCCAGGGCAAGCAGATGGATTGGCTTTTTCTGTTCCGCTAGGTGTTGCTTTTCCGCCTTCGTTGCGGAATATTTTTACGGAATTGCAGGCAGATCTGGGTATTGCAAAGCCCCCATCGGGTTCATTAGAAGGTTGGGCCAAACAGGGCGTATTGTTGTTAAATGCTACGTTAACGGTAGAAGCACATAAAGCAGGTGCGCACCAAAACCAAGGCTGGGAGCTTTTTACCGATGCCGTGATACAAGCCCTTTCTAGGGGCAAGCAAAACGTGGTGTTTATGCTATGGGGAAGTTATGCGGGGCAAAAGGAAGGGTTGATTGATGGCCAGCAACATCTTATACTGAAATCGGCCCATCCTTCCCCCTTATCTGCCCATAGAGGATTTTTGGGAAATAGACATTTTAGCAAAGCAAATGGCTATCTATTGGCCACAGGTCAAAGGCCTATTGTGTGGTACACTTAGTTGGCATCGGATGTTACATTTTATCGGGTAGTTCAATCGTTAAGAGTGCCATGCTGGTTTTGAGTACCCTACCTACAGAAGCGGAAAGTAATAACCTCACCCCTCTAATGGTAAGATCAGCTTCCCGCAATATGGGATGGCTTGCATAGAATTTATTATAGGTTTTAGCCAATTCTAAAGCGTAATTGGCCATTACAGATGGCATATAGGTGGCAGCAGCTTCTTCTATCGCTTCTGGTAATCTATAGAGTTGGAAGATCAGCGTCTGCTCTAGTTGGCTCAGTGGTGCACTTGGAAGGGCATCCGATGCAATCGCTTGGCTTTCTTTGGCCTTGCGTGTTAAGGAACAAATTCTTGCATAGGTATATTGAATAAATGTTCCTGTATCACCTTGAAAATCAACAGATTCATTAGGATTGAACAACATCCTTTTTTGTGGTGCAACCCGTAACAAAAAGAATTTTAAGGCCCCCATGGCTAGGGTATGGCGCAATTTTTGTAGGGCTGCTTGGGTTAAGCCTTCAATTTTATGCGTGTTGCCCATATAGTGGCCAACCGTATCGATCATCTCTTCTATCAGGTTATCGGCATCTACTACGTTGCCCTCTCTAGATTTCATTTTGCCATCGGGGAGGTCGACCATGCCATAGGGGAAATGGTGCATAGCAGTCGCGTATGGTCTACCCAATTGGTGCATGATGGCAAATAGCACTTTAAAGTGATAAGCTTGCTCATTGCCTACCACATAGATCATTTGATCAAAATGGTAATCTGCATAACGCCAATCCGCTACGCCTAAGTCTTGTGTAATATAGACCGCGGTGCCATCGCTGCGCAGCAGTACCTTTTCGCCTAACCCTTCTTTGGATAGATCAATGGCAATGGCGCCATCTGCTCTTTTGTAAAATATTTTTTTTTGCAGCCCCTCTTCTACAACCGTTTTACCCAGCAGATAGGCCTCAGACTCATAGTAGGTTTTATCAAAAGTGATGCCCAATTGGGCATAGGTCACGTTGAATCCATCGTAGACCCAACCATTCATTTTTTTCCATAAAGCGATTACAGCAGGCTCTCCTTTTTCCCATGCTACCAACATCTTTTGTGCTTGTTGTAAGATAGGCGGTGTGGCTGTAGCCTCTCCATTCTTTTCCATAAGCGCCTGCTCTGCTTTGTATGCTTGGTCAAATTGGACATAATACTTTCCTACGAGATGGTCTCCTTTGATACCGCTGCTTGCTGGGGTTTCATCTGCACCAAACTGTTGGTAGGCAACCATAGATTTACAGATATGAATGCCCCGGTCATTGATGAGGTTTACTGTATGTACGGTGTGGCCAGCGGCATCTAAGATAGCGGCCAAGGAGCTGCCTAAAAAGTTATTGCGCAAGTGGCCCAGGTGTTGGGGTTTATTGGTATTGGGGCATGAGTATTCTACCACTATATGGCGTTTTTGTTTGGGCAAATGGCCATAGGTTGGGTCTTCTGCAATAGATCTTAAAATGGCCATCCAGATGGCATCATGGATAGTCAGGTTTAAAAAGCCATTGATCACATTATAACTGGCGATGATATCGGTATGGGTTTGGAGCCACTTGCCTATTGTTTCTGCTAATGCTACTGGTTGTGCGTTACATTTTTTACAGAAAGGAAATACAGGCAGTGAAAAGGTACCGTGAAATTCTTTTCTGGTCACCTGCAAGCTGCATGCGGCTTCGGATAGGATCTGGTTATAACTTTCTAGAAATGCTTGTTGTATAGCCTGTTTTAGTTTGGCTTCGAGTGGTATGGCGTTTGTAGGCATAGGTTAAGGTTTTGTTTTGATGTTGCTTAAAATTAAGCATTTATAAGGATAGTTTGGTTGGCCAGCTGATGTGAAGGTGGAGGGAAGTCAACTTAAAAAAAGTATTTTAGCGCAGACGTGCAAAAAAAGGGAGGGATGGATGGTTCGTATGCTCTTCCGCTTATGGCCGTCGATAAAAAATTTGGTACGCAGTAAAAATAATGTAACAATCTGTTTTTCAACGGGAAAATCATAAATGCAGCCTGCTACGCGGGCTTCAAACGTACGACAGGCTGTTTTTCTGATCCGCTGAAAAACAGATCATTTTTTTATCACTGACTTGAACAGATATTTGCTTTTTAGCTGGCTTGCAGCTATTTATAATAATCTAGTTGCCAGTGGTGCATGGGTTTTGCACGGCCTATTACTGCTAACTTGATCAGTGTAACGAACTGTTCCGAACTCAGTTGCTTCATAAGCTATTTCCATTATCTAGACTAAATTTTCTTTAGTTTTAGTTTTATCACAAATTTCCCTGAAATATTCTAATGAGCAACAATTTATATCTTTGTTTAGTTTATTATGGTTATTGTTATAGAGCTTTACTAGCATATCTATTGTGCCATTACTAACCTTAGTGATGTATTCCTTGAATAGATGTTTCCTTATTTCGTCGTTTATAGGGTTGCAGTCTTTTACGCAACACATTTTTATTAGAAGCTCAAGGGCAGTATAGAGATGGCTAGGATCAGTAAAAGGACATAAGATTTCACACATTGGCAGATTGACTAAATTAGTTGCGATATGCAGTGGTGTTTTATTCGTATCATTCACTCCATTTATTAGATTTTTTATTCGGTCTAGGTCTGAATATATACTGCTTAGCTTTTTAGCAACTTTCTCGAGGAATTTTTTTGATCTTTCAGATGTGGCATTGCTATGCGCTATTACTGTAGCGTGCAGCTCATTATTACCAGTTGTCTTGTCCTTAGCGTAAAATCTACTTGGTTGATCCCATAATTTCTGGATTATCTGCTCTAGATTTTGCTGGACTTTAAGATCTAGGTTTTTTTTGCCATATTGTTGTATTGCATAATAAAGGGGGGTAAGACCCTCATTATTTCTTAGATATCTTTGTGCTTTAATATGTCGGTTTTCTGAATTATATATTAGCTTAAATATTTTTAAGCAATTTTTGTCAAGTAGTTTGTTCTTAATTATATCATGTATAATATTGACCTCTTTGAATAGATCTGAGATAACTTTTTTGTGCTGTGTCTTATGCACATAGTTCAGCAACATTTTGAATATTTTTATATCATCTGATGGATTAATTTTAAATTCCTTACTAAGATCATTTTCTTGTGAAGTAAGTTTATATATACTGAGTTTTAAAAGGTCAGTATAGTATTGAGCTAGATCTAGATCTTGATCTAGTCTTCCTTCCTTAACTTGTATACTACTAAATGGCTGCTTTAATGCAAGTTGAGCCATCTCCTTATCTGCGTTCACTATTGCGTTATACGCGATGCTAGATTTATCCAAACTTATTAACCGTTTGGTAGAGCATTCATGGCCCTTTGTCGTCTTGTGTTGTACCAAGGTGGTATCACTTTTCTTTAAATGGCTCTCCTGTCCATACTTCACTTGCGTACTACATGCAACACCTATAAAATAGGCAAGTAAGCTCGATACCAGTAATCTACGGTAATTACCAATGTGCAACGCTGCACGGCTTATTAAACGAAATAGGTTCATATCTTTGAATCATTATAATGTTAAGGGTAATTTATATAGTGTATAAGGCAATGAACTCTATGGCTATAGGTAGTATAGCATAGGGTATTCACATCATAAGGCTTATTATAAGCCAGTAGTTGAAACGCAATTTATTTATTTTTTTAGCTGTTTTACAACTATTTTTAATGGCTTATTGACCAGTCGTGCATAGACTTTCACTTGACTATTGCTACTAATATGATCAGTCAGTCTAATGAAACGGTCCACCGCTAGGAAAAAGTATTCTAATGAAAGAGATAGCTTATTTAAGATAGCCTTTAAAAGCGCCCAGCAGCCAAAAGCCAAGCGATGCTCCTTTTTAAGGAGCATCGCTGATGTGTTTCTATTTTAGCTTAGCTTTTGATTTTTTTGGGTCTAAACCGTTGTTTCTTTGATAGCTTTATTAGCACTCAATTGCTTTGAATTTAAAGCAACTTGTTTTAAAAACAAATTTGTTGTTTTAAGCAGGTTACTCTTCCGTTTTAGTTTTTCTCGTAAATGCTGTGCCTCTGTACTATTTATAGCGTCATCAGAACTCAACTTCATTACAGCCTCATTTGCTATGATATTCAATATTATCTCTAGCTTTTCCTCGGTCATAGGGTCGAGGTCTTTTTTGGAATACATTTCTATTGCAAAACGACGGGGAGTATACCCTGTGCTATTTTTTAGAGATAGCAGCTTTTTAATATGGTTGTATTTTAATACCCTATTAAATTCTTTTAGATTAATTTTGTCCTTGTCAATGTTGTTAATCTGATCAAGTAGTTTATGGAATAAGTTATTACCATCTTTGAATAGATTTGCGTTAATCTCAGTGCGCGTCGTTTTCTCGTACGAGGCCAACAATATTTCGAATCTGAGGATAAGATCTTGCAAGAGAGATGACGGATTTTTTTTATGCACTTTTTTAGACCCATCTTTTATTTTTTTATTTGATTTTAGGATCGAATCAACAATATCATCTGTGGCTGAATTCAGAACCTTAGGATCAAGTGGAGGTGAATTTTTAGGCAACAATATAGCGAGAGGTTTCCTCTTTTTAGCTTTTATTTTTGGTAGCTTTATGCAGGTATGTTCAAACCACTTGTGCAAATTTTGCTCCTTTAAAAGCAAATTTGGATACTGTGTGTGTAGTTTTGATAAATCCTTGAATTTGCCACACCACCAAACGCAATATAGTTCTGGAAGTACTGCATCTACTTTCAGCTTTTTATCCTTAGACTTTTGAGTCTTAGAATCCAACGGAGTAAAGAATTCACCATTTTGATTCCATCTATTATTGTTTTTATAGAAACTGTCTTTTTCATTACCATATTTCACTTGCGTGCTACATGAAACACACATAAAATAGGCAAGTAAATTCCATACCAGCAATCTAGGGTAACCAAAAATGTGCAACGTTGCACGGCTTATTAAACGAAATCGGTTCATATCTTTAGAATAATTATAATGTTAAAAGGTAAGTCTAGTAGCTTTTAGGAAAATCCAACCTATAAGCCAACCTAGCCTTACTCCCCCGCTATACAACTGAATAAACACCCCCTACTTAAGGATGCAATCGGTTAGGGTCACGGGGAAAGAGGTTGCTATAACGTACATCTGGTAAGCCTAAAAAATACTTTAACATACGTTCTAGCCCCATACCGACCCCTGCATGGGGCGGTGCACCATATTTAAACGCATTTAAATAATGATATATCGAACTGGGGTCTATACCCAGCTCAACCACACGTTCCGATAACCTAGCGTAGTCATGTATCCGCTGTGCGCCAGAAAGAATTTCTGCACCGCGCAGCATAAAATCATAGGCATGGGTATATCTATCATCATGTGGATCTACCATGGTATAAAAGGGGCGCACACAAGATGGATAGCGGGTAATGACATACAAGTCTGTATGATACTTTTCTTTTACAATCGCACCCAATAGCTTTTCGTCCTCCGTAGAAAAATCCTCCAATTCACCCCGCTCTTTTCCATGCGCTTTCAATAGGCCAACCGCATCGGGAAAAGGGATGACCACCAACTCTGATGGAAGGGTTAGCGCAGGGACCTCAAAAAAAGATTGTATAATAGAAATTTCTCGGCTGTACTTTTGATTTAATGCATCAAACAAATCAATTAACAACTGATATACCAGATGAACTACTTCCATATAGCTCTGGTCTATAACCATTTCAAGGTCAACGCCTATAAACTCTGTAAGGTGTCTATTGGTATCAGAGTTTTCTGCACGAAAGACCGGACCAACCTCAAATACGCGTTTGAAGTCACCTATAAGCGCCATCTGTTTATACAGCTGAGGACTTTGTGCCAAACAAGCCGGCTTGCCAAAATAGTCTACCTTAAAAACATCCGCCCCACCCTCAGACGCACCACCTATTAGCTTAGGTGTTTTGATTTCTACAAACCCATGGCCACGCACATATTGCTGTATATAAAAAAGCATGCCATCATTGACTCGAAAAATAGCCTGTGCCAAATCGGTACGCAAATCCAATACACGATTGTCCAATCGCTTTACATAGTGGACAGAAGAAAAGGTTTGATGGTCAATTTTTTTACCCTCTGTAAGGGCTGATTCTTTTAGGGTAATGGGCAAGTCCAATACAGATCTGCTGAGTATGGTATACCCGGTTATAGCCAACTCAATCGATTGTTTAGAACAGGCCAACACTGCTTTTTCAGCGCAATACACTTGCCCAATGAGTTCAATAAAAGATTCATTTTCAATTTTACGTAATGTGTTATAGTCATCTAGAGGGGTGCCTTCTTTATTTTTGGCTAGAACTGCCTGTAGGGTATCCATCCCATCGCGTAAAATCAAGAATAATACCCGGCCACAATCTTTCTTGGAAAAAACTCTGCCCCTAACCCTAACGACTTTCTGACTGTGTAAAGTAGAAAGGTTTTTGATCTCTGAAAGTGGATACATATGTTTAACAAAATGGTTATAAAGTAGATGCAATATACTAATTAATTGGTTTCTGGCTCATAACAAGCTACCTGATGATTTTCCCCTTCGGTTTGAACCAGTGCTGGATGAACGTTACCACATTGTGCGGTAGCTTTCCAGCAACGTGGATGAAAATAACAACCACTAGGCAGCGCACTTGGGTTTGGCACATCTCCTTGTAGGATAATCCGTTCTTTGTGCTTAGATGGGTGAATCGTCGGTATAGCCGAAAAAAGAGCTTTCGTATAGGGATGTTTAGGATTTTTATAAATTTCTGTTGCGGGAGCAGCTTCTACAATTTTTCCTAAATACATCACGGCAACATGATGGGCTATAAATTCTACTACTCTTAAATCGTGTGAAATAAAAAGATAGCTTAACCCTAGTTCTTTTTGCAAATCCATTAAAAGATTGATCACCTGAGCTTGTACGGAAACATCTAAGGCTGCAATTGCTTCGTCGCAAACCATAAAGGTAGGCTCAACGGCCAATGCTCTGGCTATACAAATGCGCTGGCGTTGACCTCCAGAAAGTTCATGAGGGTATTTGTACAAAATAGCACTAGGCAGTTGGACATAATCAAGTAGTTGATGGATGCGATGGGTAGATGCCACTTTGCTATCGGATAGCTGATGAATTTTTATGGGTTCCTCCAGGATTTGCCTAATAGCCATTCTAGGATTCAAAGCAGCATAAGGATCTTGAAAAATAATTTGCATTTTTCTGCGTATACGCCGCATCTGCCTAGCGCTACAGTGGGTAATATCTACCCCATCAAAAATAATACGCCCACTGGTAGGCTCAATCAAGCGCAAAATGGTTCTACCGAGTGTAGTTTTACCGCAACCAGATTCTCCTACTAAGCCCAATGTCTCTCCCTTGTATAGGGTAAAACTGATATCATTCACAGCAGAGACCTTACCCACTGTATGGCCTAAGAGCTGATGTTTAAGAGGAAAGGTCTTGCAAAGGTGATCTACCTCTAATAAAACTTTTTTACTGGTTTGCATACCTTTACAATTTAGTGCGATCTTGTAGCGGATAAAAACAGGCTACAGAATGGCCAGCATTCGTTTCTTGAAGGCGTGGTCTATGGGCCCTGCATCGATCCTGTACATTAGGGCAACGGTCTTGAAAGGAACAGCCGATGGGCAGATCTGATAAAGGAGGCACCACGCCATCAATGGTGCGTAATCTATAGACTGGACTACTACCAGGTAAGGGGGGAATCGCATCCAATAAGGCCTGTGTATAGGGATGTAGCGGTGCATTAAAAATAGTTTCTACTGCGCTCTTTTCGACAATACTACCGCTATACATGACGGCTACTTCATCACATACTTCAGCTACTATTCCAAGGTCATGGGTAATCAGTATAATACTCATATTTTTTTCTACTTGAAGCCTTTGGATAAGATCCATAATTTGCGCCTGAGTGGTCACATCTAAAGCAGTAGTAGGTTCATCGGCAATCAATACAGATGGACCACAAGCCAATGCAATCGCAATCATGACCCGTTGCCGCATGCCACCTGAAATCTGATGGGGATATTCAAGCATGCGCTGATGGGGAGCGGATATACCGACTAGGGTTAGCAAGGCTATACAGCGTATTTTTGCCTCTTTTGGTGGAACCTGTTGATGCAACTGAATGGTTTCCATAATCTGTTCCCCAATGGTAAAAACTGGGTTGAGTGCGGTCATAGGTTCCTGAAAAATCATGGAGATACGATTGCCACGTATTTCTTGGATCTCTTTTAGCGACAGTTGTAAAATATCTTTTCCTTCTAGGAAAATACCCTGTGCAGTAATGGTACCCACAGGCGGTTCAATCAATCGCATCAGGGAAAGGGCCATGGCTGATTTACCAGATCCAGATTCTCCAACAATGGCTAATGAACGACCAGAAAAAAGGTCAAAAGAAACATTATTGACCACTGTTGTCATTTTTTTGCCCGTATAATACTGCGTTATTAAATTTTTAACTTCAAGAATTTTTTCTTCCATGTTTATCGACCTTTTAACTTCGGATCTAGTAGATCCCGCAACGCATCCGCTAAGATATTAAATACAAGAACCAGTAAAAACATAGCCATTGTGGCAAAAAAAAGCTCCCACCAAATACCTCTTAATAATCCTGATCTGGCATCACTAATCATAATGCCCCAACTCGGTTTGTTTTGAATGCCCATACCCAGATAAGAAAGGATTACTTCATATTTAATCGCAGTTTGGAAAACCAAAGAAAACTGATAGATAATTAAGGGAAGCATATTGGGCAATAGGTGTACAAAAATCTTACGCGCACTACTGGCGCCAATCGCTGAAGCTGCCTGCATATATTCTCTAGCCTTATGCCGCATCACCTCGCCTCGAACCAAACGACAAGTTTCGGTCCATTCGATTATGATCAGTGCGATACAAATGGTCTGCATACCTTTTCCCAACACAAAGGCAACCGCCATCAGTAAAATCATTGTGGGAATAGACGTAACAACGGTATAGAGCCAAACGATGCATGCATCGAGTATCCCACCAAAATAACCAGCTAGTATACCAAAGGTAGCGCCAATCACAACCGCCCATAAGGCTACTACAAAGCCCACACGCATGGCTACTTCAGCACCATGTAATACCTTAGCCAAGACGCTTCTACCCAAGACATCTGTACCAAAATAATGCAGACCATTAGGTTGTTGATAGGAGGCACCCACTTCTGCCTGCCAATCCGCTGCCAGCCAGCCTATTTTAGTCAATAGGGCTACTAGGGCATAGCCTAATAGGGTCAAAAAACAAAAAAGGTTTAATGTATTACCTAATAAAGCTTTTTTACTAAAACCAAACTGATGTAATAGGTTATGTTTATGCATAGCGCTTCTATAATTTTACGCGTGGATCAACCAAAGTATACAAGAGGTCACCGACTGTATTGCACAATACACTGAGTACGGCTCCTATTATAGTAGCGGCTTTAATCGTTGGAAAATCACAACGGCTTATCGCATCGATCACCACGTTACCGAGCCCTGGTATGCCGAAAAAATTCTCGATTACTACAGAGCCAAATAATAAGGAGGGCAAATCCTTTACAAGGGTGGTAATAATAGGCACCATTAGATTTTTCAAGACATGTTTAAATAAAACGACCTCTTCATCTAGCCCCTTTGCCCGTGCGGTACGCACGTAGTCTTGATACATTTCTTCCAATATAATGGTTCTATAAAACCGATAGTGATAACAAAAATGAAGCAATACCAGAATAATCGTTGGCAAAGTAATGTAAGGGATAGTGGCCAAAAGGCCTTTTTCATAACCCGTTATTGGAAAAATCCTTAGCTTACAAGCAAAAAACAGCTGACCTATTAGAATATAAACCAATACGGAAATACTGGTCATTACAATACAAGTGACGACCAAAAGGCGGTCCCAAATGGTCCTCCTATATCGGGTCATCCAAAGGGCAACAGATATCACCAAGCCATTGCCTATTAAAAAAGCGGGTAAGGTAACGGTTAAAGAAACCAGTCCACCTGCCTGAAATGTTTTTAAAATGTACTGCTTGGTGGTCCAAGAGTAGCCAAAGTTAAAGGTAAAAGCAGATTTTAAAACCTCCCAGTACTGAATGTACCAAGGTTGATCTAAACCCAGATCACGGGCAAGTAGCGCCATGGCTTCTGGTGTAGCATACTTACCTAATAAAATTAAAGTAGGGTCTTCTACGAGAATATTAAAGATAATAAAGACTAAAAAAGTAGCACCTATAATAACTGAAAGTGCATCACGCAACTTTCTTAGAAGATATAAAAAAAGAGGCATGACAAAAATGAAAGAGTGTTTACCCTTCGTGTAAACGACCTCTTCCATTTACCTACATAGATGCAGTTTAACAGCATAGATGCAGCAATAAAGACAAACAAAAGATTGAAGCTGTATGATACCCGAAGGGGAAGATACGAATGGCCTACTTGGTCGCTTTGACCTTTGCAGCCATATCAACGCCAATATATTGATCTAGAGATGGACAAAAGTCATTACAAGCTACATTTTTAATCCAGTTGTAATGGAGGTATTGCTCAGAGGCATGCAATGCATAAATCATAGGCACTTCCTCACTGACTATTTTATTTAACTCTATATACAACGCTTGCCTTTTCGCACCATCGAGTGTAGTCATAGCTTCATGAAACAATGCATTAAAATGCGCATTTTCATAGAATAAACCACACAATGCTTTGTTAGAAATCATTTCTAAAAATGCAGAAGGTTCTGGATAATCAGCTTGCCATCCCAATAGGTGCATCATAGTACTCCCCTTAGCAATTTTAATCCAGTGTTCTGCGGGCACATTGGTTACTACTTGAATTTTTATACCAATATTGGCCATACATTTGGCAAAAAATTCTGCTTTATCTTTAGAACTGGTTCCAATAATGGCATCAAGTGTAATACAAGGCAACCCTTCTCCATCCGGATAACCTGCTTTAGCCAAATAGGTTTTTGCACGCTCAAGATCATAACTATACGACGAAGTCAAAGCATTGCCCTCACCCATTAAAAGAGGAGGCACGAGGGAATGTGCTACCTGCGCATTACCTTTATAAAAAATTTGGTTATAGGTTGCCCTATCAAAAGCCATAGACATCGCCTGCCTTAAATAGGTGTTTTTAAATAGTTCATGGCTATGGTTAAAAGCAAAAAACTGAACATTTGCACTAGGCGCTTGCACCAAAACCAGCCCTTTTTTACTCCATTCTGGTAAAAGGGCATTATTTTCAACCATATTCAATGCAATACTAGATCCAGTAATAAGCGATATATCGAGCTCTTTACTTTCTAACTTTAACGCAAGTGGCTGCTCTTCAGTAATAATATCTGTCACTACCTTATCTACCAAAGGTAATCTTTTACCACCATAAGCAGCTATCATAGATTGATAGGCTGCATCCCCATCAGAAGGGAATAGTTTTGCTCTAAAGGAAGGATTCTTTAGAAAAGTCAACTGCTTGGCTTGCGGATTAAACCCACCTTCTAGGACAAAGGGACCTGTACCTACCGGATGGTTTAAAAAGGCATCCCCATACTGCATGACTGCTTCTTTAGCGACGACAAAAGCAACCGGCATGGCTAAAAAGTTCAAAAAAGTTGGCCAAGGCTCTGTAAGGGTAACTTGCAGGGTATAGTCATCCAATGCTTTTAACCCCTCTACCTCTTGCGTGTAATCTGATTGTGCTTGTTGCTTCCATGCATCCAATCCTTTTATTTTACCATCTATAAAAGCACGATAAGGCACTGTAGTGTTCTTAGGGTCTACCAACTTTTTTAAGCTAAAAACAAAATCAGCTGCTTTGAGTGTTCGACCTTTTCCATTTGGGAAACAAGGATCATCCTGAAATAGGACACCTTGTTTGATTTTAAAGGTATACACCAAACCATCTGGAGAAACAGAAGGCATCTCCTCAGCAAGATTGGGTACCAATTGGAAAGGCCTTTTTAAATAATGATAGGCATACAAACCTTCATAGATTTTACTAACCACCTCTATAGAATATTTATCATCTAATCTTATTGGATCCGTACCATTAGTGGTAGATAGGGTAACGTTGTTTAACGTGGGGGTAGCCAACAGCTTTTGCTCTTTTTTGTGCTCTTGATAGTAGATAGAAGCAAAAACCCATACAGCCATCAATAACAATATTGTCCGTTTACTAATCATAATAAATTATTTATAATGTTTATACATTTAAGCTAAAAAATTATAAGCCAACCCCAATCCCAATTAGGATAACAGCGCTAATGTTAAGGGTTTCAGCTCAATAAATCATAATATCAATAAAGCCACAATGAGTATGCAATTTAATTTATTTTAATTTAATAAACAACTGAAGAGGCATTTATATGCTGTTTTTTCCTTGATCAAAAAGCCATCCAAGCAATCAAGCGCTAATGGAAAAAGCCTATCTATATCACCTTGATAACCAACAATTATAAGGGGGGAAACAGCCTTACTTATTGCACTAAAAGAGGATGATCTGAAAGTTGCTATCATTTTGATAAAAAATGGAACAAATCTCTGTAAGGTTGATGAAAATGGTAAAAAGGATGAAAATAGTAAAAAGATAGAAGACCATATAAACAAAGTGTTAAAAGAGTCCAGGATACTGGTGGGAAAAGAGGAAAGAGAAATGTTAATATTATAAAAGAAATGTGGAATAATGCGCAGGAAAAGTATAAATCGGAAAGACCGATTAATCAGCACTTTGATAGGACTACGTCCAAAAAGAAAAAAAACGACTCATAAAATAGTTGCGATCTGAAAGCTCAGGTATAAGCTGAGCTTTCAGCAGTTTTTGCACCAGCGCTTGATTTTTTGTAGACTTTCTGATCAAGAAAAAATGGAACCCTAAATGCTTAGCGTACATAGGCATCAATGTATACTATAACATGCCTACATAAGCATTGGTCTTTTTGACAATGCCTTTATGGCTATTGCGTATAAAAGCAAGAATCATCTCTTTTTCTTGCACATCGGCTACCTGCTTATCGACCTCTTCTAAGGCCAATGGCAATAATAATTGACTATGGTAAATCAAACGGTAGGCGTGGTATATGGTATAGCATTGTTCTTTGGTAAAGCCATGTCGCTGTAATGCAACGAGGTTGATGCCACAATAGCGTAGTGGCTCTCGACCTACTTTAATAAAAGGAGGAACATCCTTCCGCACAATACTTTTAGAAGCAACCATACTATAGACCCCTACCCGCATAAATTGATGGACCGCTGCCATACCGCCTACTACAGCATGGTGGTGGAGTTGGACATGGCCTGCCAATTGTGCTGCATTGGTAACCGTCACATAATCTTCAACCACACAATCATGGGCCACATGTACATAAGCCATAAGCAATACATGCGCTCCTATAATTGTATTGCCAACGGTGCCTCTATTCAGGGTAACAAATTCACGTATAACGGTATGATCCCCGACTTCCACATAAGTGTTTAAAGTGGATGACTTGCGATCTTGTGACCGCGCACCAATAACCGCACCTGGAAAAATCTGGCAGTTTTTTCCAATACGGCTCCCGGACATAATGGTCACATGGGGGGCGATATAGGTGCCATCACCTACTACCACATCTTCCTGAATCGTTACAAAACTGCCTATGGTTACTGCCTTGCCTAGCCTAGCACTAGGATGGATATCAGACTGTTTCATGTTGTTTGACAATTTGAGCCAATAAGACTGCCTCGCACGCCAAATGTTCACCTACAAAAATACGTCCTTTTACTTTTGCAATGCCTACAGACTGCTTTTCAGTAGTACTAAATTTTATATCTGCAAGCAATGTGCAATGCAATACAAGCGTATCTCCAGGTACCACTATGCGACGGAATTTACACCCATCAATAGAAAGAAAATAGGTAAGATAATCAGACGGATCTGGTACTTTATGCAAGATCAAGATACCACCAGTTTGTGCCAATGCCTCTACCTGTAGCACGCCAGGCATAACAGGCGTTCCAGGAAAATGTCCCTGAAAAAAGGGCTCATTCATCGTTACATTTTTAACCCCAATTATATAGGAGTCACCAAGCTCCATAATCTTATCTACCAATTGAAAAGGATAGCGATGGGGTAGCATTTTACTGATCTGCTTTACATCAAAAAGTGGGGTAGCCTGCAGATCACAAATGGGGGCGCCTTTGGATTCTTGCCTCAGCAAATGGTTTTTTAAAGCAGTGACAAAAGCTATATTGACACCATGCCCAGGCATATCGGCAACCAGCTTGGCTTGTAAAGGTCTACCCAGCAAAGCTAGATCGCCCATAAGGTCTAATAACTTATGGCGTGCTGGTTCATTGATATAGCGTAAGAAAGATGCACTGGTGGGATCAGGTGTTACCAAATGGTTAATCGTTTTACCGGATAGTTCGGTCACCTGCTGCAGCCATGCGCTATGATCAGCATGATCAGAGAAAATAACCGCTTTGGCAGGATCTCCTCCCTGTAATAACCCTTTTTGATACAAAGCAGTGATTTCATCTAAATAGATAAAAGTACGGGCTGGCGCAACCTCTTTTTTAAAATCAGCTAATGTGGCAAGGCTGGCATATTGATGGCCAATCGGCCACCTATTGTAGGCAATGGTTACATGCAAGTTGTACGTTGTATCGGGATAGACTTCATAATGGCTTCCGGTATCAGGGTCATCATAGATAAACTTTTCTTTGAGTTTAAAAAACTGTCGTGGCGCTTCTTGTTGCAGCAATCCTGCCTCTAATAGAAGTTCTACAAAAGCCAACGCACTACCATCTAAATCTGGCACCTCTGGTCCATCTAGTTGAATGGCAATGTTATCAATTTGCAACCCTATAACCGCTGCCAATAGATGTTCTACCGTAGCCACCCCTGCTTGACCTTTTTCAAGAACGGTACCTCTTTCTGTTTGGATTACATGGATTACAGAGGCCTCTATAAAAGGCTGATCGGGCAGATCCATCCGTTGAAATTGTATACCTGTATCAATAGGCATAGGGGTGAATGTAACCTTAACCTTTCTACCCGTATGGAGCCCAATGCCTTCAAAGCAAATGGTTCGTTGAATAGTCTGTTGTTGGTGTTGCATCGTATGTAGAAGATTTTTTATAAAAAAGTGGTCTGCTACTTTTTAGATGATGCTAGATTTTTAAACTGAGCGTAGCAAGATAAAAATTTTTTATTTTCAAAAGCAGGTGTACCAGAAAGGGTAATAGCGCCTTTCGGAAAAGATCGGGTAATACCAGCTCGACCAATCGCTGTAATATGATCTCCCAAACGGAGGTGACCGGCAATACCTGTTTGACCACCCAGCCTACAATAGTTCCCTATCTTAGTGGACCCTGCGATCCCTACTTGCGCTGCAATACCGGTATGCTTTCCTATTTGCACATTATGCGCAACCTGAACCAAATTATCTATTTTGCTTCCTTTTCCTACTATAGTGCTACCTAGGGTAGCCGCATCTATAGTGGTATTGGCACCAATTTCCACTTCATCCTCTAAACGCACATTACCGACCGAAGGAATAGCTTTGTAGCTGCCATCTGAACGGCTTAAAAAGCCAAAACCTGCACTACCAATTACAGCGCCGGCATGGATGATACATCGGTTGCCTATCTCGGTATAAGCTTCTATTTTAGCCCCACTATAGAGGGTTGTATCATCACCAATGGTTACATAATCGCCCACATAAACATGTGGATAAATTTTTACCCCTTTGCCTATAACCACATGGTGGCCAATATAGGAAAAAGCCCCTCGGTAAATATTTTCGCCTACGGTTACTCCTTTCCCTATATAAGAGGGAAATTCTATAGCCGACTTAGGCGTAAGCCGCTGCTGGTGCACTTCCTCTATAAGGAGGCAAAAACAACCATAAGGATCTTCGACGCCAATCAAGGCAGCTGCTACCGGCTCAACGGGTTTAAAATTTCTGGCTATCAAAATAGCAGAGGCTTTGGTTTGGTAAAAAGCAGTCGCATATCTCGCATCGGCAAAAAAAGCAATGCCGCCACAGGATCCCTCTTCTAAGCTACAGAGATGCGTTAATACTGCTTCCCTACTACCCCCTAATCGCACCCCATTAAACCGTTCTATTAATGCTGTTATGGTCCATTGCATAATGGTTCGTTTAACTTAAGGAATATATATACTATTTTTTGCTTGATAAACTGAAAAATACCTGATTTTTAGTGCACTTAACCTGCCTGTAGTTGGCTCGTAACCAATTCCGCACAAATCTGCTGAATAAACCTACTTAAAGGAACACTTTTTTGTCCATTTTGGCTACGAACGGCAACGGTTTCACAAGTCATTTCTTTTTCCCCAACTACTATAATATAGGGAACTTTACGCAAGGTGGCCTCACGAATTTTTTTACCAATGGTTTCATTTCGGCTATCTAGCGTAGTACGGATGCCCTTTTCTAATAGCTTTTGGCATACCCCTTCAGCATACACATTATATTTATCAGAAAGAGACAAAAGGGCTACTTGTTCCGGCGCCAACCAGAGGGGAAAGTGGCCACCGGTATGCTCAATAAGAATGGCTATAAAGCGCTCTAAGGAGCCAAATGGTGCGCGATGGATCATAATAGGTCGATGTTTTTGTCCATCAGCGCTGATATAGGTCAAATCAAACCGAACAGGCAATTGGTAGTCCAATTGAACCGTACCGAGTTGCCAACTGCGCCCTAAAACATCTTTGACCATAAAGTCAACTTTGGGGCCATAGAAAGCAGCTTCACCCATTACAACAGTGGTTTGTAACCCCTTTTCTTGGGCGATGGTTTGAATGGCTGCTTCGGCCAAATCCCAGTCTGCCGACTCACCTATATACTTATCACTATTAGGGTCCCTAAAAGAGAGTTGCGCAGTATAGTCCTTAAAACCAAATAGCCCAAATACATAAAGCACCAAATCAATTACTTTGGCAAATTCTTCGGGCACTTGGTCTGAACGGCAGAAAATATGGGCATCATCTTGGGTAAAACAGCGGGTACGGGTCAACCCATGCAACGCACCATGTAGCTCATATCGATAGACAGTACCAAATTCTGCCAAACGTATGGGCAGCTCTTTATAAGAACGGGGCGCACTGTTGTAAATCTCACAATGATGGGGGCAATTCATCGGTTTTAAGAGATATTCCTCTTCAGCTTCAGCGGTACGAATGGGCTGAAAACAATCTTCTTGATATTTTTCATAATGGCCAGAGGTGATATAAAGTGCTTTATGTCCAATATGAGGGGTAATCACTGGTTGATAGCCCCGCTTGATTTGTTCTTTTTTAAGAAACTGCACCAAGGTATCACAGAGCAAGGCACCCTTAGGCAACCAAAGGGGGAGCCCCAATCCTACCTTCTCAGAAAAGGTAAAGAGGCCCAACGCTTTACCAATCTTTGCATGGCTTCTTTTTTGGGCTTCTTCTCTAATATGTAGAAAATCAGCAAGTTCTTTTTTAGTTGGAAAGGTAATGCCATAGATACGGGTAAGCTGTTTATTTTGCTCATTGCCCCGCCAGTAGGCGCCTGAAACATTTAAAATTTTAACCGCCTTCACCCATCCAGTATGGGGCAAATGGGCCCCTCTACACAAATCTATAAAATCACCTTGTTGGTATAAGGTAATTGTACCCTCCTCTAGCCCCTCTAGTAGTTCTAACTTATAGGGATCGTCTTTTTTAGTAAAAAAATCAACCGCTTCTTTTTTGGAAACAGCTCGACGGACAAATGGATCTTTCCGTTGGGCTAGTGCAATGATGGTCTTTTCTATCGCTGCTAGATCTAAGGCATCAGCAGCATAAGGACCGAGATCTACATCATAATAGAAGCCTTGTGCAATAGGAGGACCTATACCAAATTTAACACCGGGGTAAAGAGACTCCAGGGCTGCCGCCAAAAGATGGGCAGAAGAGTGCCAAAAGAGCTGCTTGCCTCCATCATCCTCCCATCTAAGGAAACGTAGCGTGGCATCTATCTCAATAGAACGGGTAAGGTCATAGACATCTTCATTAACTTGAACAGCTAAAATGTCCATTGGCACACCGATTTGTTGTGCAATATCTAAACCAGTACTTCCTTTAGGAAATGCACTTGACTGGCCATCCATTAGAATATGAATCATTATATTATATCATTTGCTATTACACGATGTATGAGATAACACCATCTAAGGGGAAGCTTTTTTATAAGGCAGTAAAAAGGATAAGCTAAAACCAGCTGCAACACCCCCTAAATGGGCAATGGTAGTGATGGCTGGCGCCTTATATGCATAATATACTAATGTAATGCTATTGAGCAACATAGCCAAAAGCAAATGCGATTTAACGTTTTTTTGTATACCTAGTCTATGGCAAAGCATACCTGTTAAGCCAGACCATACTAAAGAGACACCGTAAGATTGGCAAAAAAGATAGGTGGAGGTTTGTAACCCAAGGAAAATACCGCCTGCTAAAAAAAGATATTTGGCGGGTAGTTCACTGCTTAAGGCAGCAAAATTAATCAGATTCAACGAGTGGTTCCATAGGGCTGCTCTACCCGCTCCTTGATAAAATAATCTATCACACAAGCTTTCATTTTTGCTGCACAAAGCATACACAGTATAAGGGAGGTTGAGCGCTATGGCTGCTATAGTAAGTGGTTTGTCACAAGATTTTATAGCCGTAGCCGCTTGCATAGAGGGTGCAAAAACAAAGATAAAAGCAATACATGTACACAAAAATGTAAGGAATCGTTTCATTTTTAGCTTTAGTTTTATATTCAGTTTATGCATCTATATTACTAAATAGCATACGCCTGTTTACAAGCCTTTTTTTGGCATAGGGCCTAATACTCAAATAAATCATATTCTTTGTTTATATCAATTTCTATCGCTAGCTGTTGAGAAGCAATAAGTCCATTTCCGTCACCAGGTGTGTGGCCATACAATTCGTCTACAGTAGCATCATCTATGTTGTCTACCTTTATAATCCTACTGCCAAATAATCTAAGCGCAAAAGCATCTATCCAGGTTAAGTTTTCTGCAGCATTTGCGGTATTGTACCAATAGACTGATTCAAAAGGTAATTTGTTAAAATAATCTATTACATCCTTATACTTGAAAGTAGCTATGGTATGATCTAAATAGGTAGGCGGATTGTTTTTACCCGGAACAATTAACTGAATAGATTCAATATCATACTCTTGTCTAGCGGTAATCTTATTAAAGATGACATGCTCTACCAATCTTAATATAGCAATTTCCCTTGGAAAAAATTCATGAACAGTGTTTGAGGCGGATGCATCTTCTCCTGAAATTTGTAAATTTTTCAAGAATGCTGCTTGCGGCATGATTTCCGCGAGGGTCTCATCAACATAGGGTACCAGTAATTCATTTTTTACACCCTCTACAATGACTTTGGAAATTTCTTTTCCGCGCATAAAACAGGGACCATTTTGCTTTTCATTTAAATAAATGTCCCGCCAAACTTTTTTGGCGTATAAAATATACGCCCTAGCGATCGGGCGAGCGCCATGCGGGCTATAACTTTGTGATAAATGGTCTGTGCGCCCATAGGATGGGGCAATCGCACTTAACCAAGTCCATAAGATAAAAAAACGTTTTTTTAAAGACATAGCGATTAAATTAAATAATTAATTAAGTGAAACGTTGAAGCATGATTTATCCATAATGGTTTCAACTTCATTTTTAAAGTTTTTTCTTGCTATTTTTTTTATTTCAATAACCAAACGATCACCTGGTTTGGCCAGCGATGCGATCTGATGTAAATCTACAACACTTTGATTTGCAGTTAGTATATGCACAGGACGGCTACCCCGTGCCAATGTAATCACCCATTCTATTACTTGATACCTGGCATCTTTGGGTAAAAAATCCTGAAAGTACTTGTTGGGGATAACTTTTGCTTCAAGTACCCTAGGCCCAGGCGCCGCTACACCTAATTTCATATCAATAAGTCTATTTCTGGTGGTGATCGCAATTTGTGGAATGGGAATATCTTGTACCATAAAAGATTCTATGCCCAGTAATTGATCTTCATTATATACTTTCAATTTTACCTCTTTGTCTTTAGGAATCACGGTGATTACACCTTTTTTAGGGCCAGGTATCACTGCACCGCCTTCTACTTTAAAGCGTGGATTATAGGCCACACCTAAAGAAGGGACTTGAATGTCTAGCTCGTTGCCACAATTGCGATAGAGCGACTGCACCGTAGCAGCCTTTACTTGAATCACAGGCTTTGCCACCAGATAGGATATATCATCTGTAATGATAGATTCCTTACCCCCAGGTAGCCTCAATTTTATAGCGGCTTTAAAGGTTTTTTGAGCAAAGCCATTGCTATCATATCTACCAGGCGAGGCGGTAAAGGAGATTTTGCCTATACCGTCTTCTACGATAATAGGCTGGTTGTTGATAAACATCTCTGGAGAAACTGCAGAAGAAGAGGCCGCTAAAATTAAATCCGCTTCATATTTGCTTCCGGTGGCCACAATGTTCGATTTGGTATTGGCGAGCAATTTAAGTGTGTCAAATTTAACATCAGAGGCACCCATAATGTTGCCCAATGTATAGATGGCATCTGCTTCTGTAGTGACCACCTCAGATGCGAACTGACTCAATGTAGCCAATGCAGCACCAAGTGGTGTGTGGCCAAAGTTTAATGTAACAAAATCTTTTTGAGCTTGATTTGGATCGTCACTAAACAACGCATGCTCTTTTGCATCAAAAGCAATAGATGCATAAGGCTTATGCACCAGCTTAGAAAGCTGTGTTATATATTTATTTAATTTGGTTTTTAGCACATTACCTTCTCCTTTGTTAATCATCAAACGGGCCACCATAGCGTCACTTTTTAGTCCTTTGGGTAACTTGGTGCGGCTATCTAAACCACCTTCTCCATCAATTAATTGCTTTTTTAATCCATCGATATAATGCAGTATAGCAACGGTTTCTTGATGCATAGCGAGCACCTGCTCCAATATTTTGATATCTGCTGGACGACTGCCCATATCTTTAACCCCATTTTTTAATGCCTGAATGGCGCGTTCATTTTGGCTAAATTGTAGCGTTCTGCTTTTGTCAATACTGCCACTCAGGACCATAAATTTATCTAATACACTAGAGCTGACCTGGAGGGCCAACATAGCAGTTAGCACTAGATAGATCACGCCTATCATTTTTTGTCTAGGACTTAATTTTGATGTAGCCATACTATTTTAAATATTTATTGCATAACTTTTTTTATGCATGATAGGATGGATTTAACTTTTAAAAGCGGTCAAAGTTTTGGCATATATTGCATTCAGGGCGGTTACCTTTTCATTGAGTAAGGCTAGTTCTTGCTTAAAGTGTATCGCTTCGCTACCTGCTACTTCCATTGCTTTTAAAGCGGTTTCTAAATGGTTATGAAATGTATGGGCATTGCTGCTCTGTTCTTCCATATGTGCTAAGGCTTTTTTGTAGAGCCCGTTCATTGAGGTTAAGGTATGGGTAATTTGGTCCATTTGACCAAAATAATGCGCGAGCTTATCTTCAGAAGATACCTTTATAAAAGCATGAAGCGCATGACCAACCGCATCTTTTAGTTTAGCAATGTCTCCAATCACTTGGGTCGCCTGGCCTACCTGGTTCACATAGCTTTCTGTGACCGCACCAATCTGTTCGAAAGAAGGCACACTTGCCATATTTTCTGAAAAACGCCGCATAGTAGCAGCTAAGTTTTCTAATAAAGCACTATCTATTGAAGCTTTTTCCAAGCATTGGTCAAACTTTTGGGTAATGGTATGGGTACTAGCAGCAGAACGATTTGCTAAATTTTCACCCTTATAATCAGGTGCTAGTTCAGGATATACCCGGGACCAATCTATCGCTTCTTCCTTAGGCTCAAAGGCACTTAAAAGGAAAATGAATGCTTCTGTAGAAAGTCCAAGTCCTAACATGAAGTTGCCTCCAGGAAGGTTTAGCAATTTAAACATAGCCCCGAAAATCACAATAGCTGCGCCAATGTTGTAGACAAAGGGCATAATGGTATTATAAAACTTATAGGCAAAAGAATGATTGACTAGATTATGCTTCATTGTATTTTTGGGGTTTAAAGGGTCAATAAATGTATCATCAATTAAAAAATTATATGGCAGACATTACGCATCTAAAACCAATATAAGAACGCGCCATATCTTTATGTTCACAATCCGAAACGCCTGTTTGTAGCATATAGGCATAGTCTTTCCAGGAGCCTCCTTTAATGACCCTAAAGAGGCTTTCTTCATCTTTATAAAAAGAACTAATGGTTTCACTTTTATAGATCAGCAAGGACGTGTATACATCTTCACACCATTCTGAAACATTACCTGCCATATTATAAAGACCATAATCATTAGGAGGAAAAGCCTTTACTGGAGAAGTATAGGTGTAACCAGATGCGGCATAATTCCCTTTTGTCACCTGAAAATTAGCCAATAATTTACCTTTTGAATCCCGTACAGAAGGCCCTCCCCATGGATACTGCCCGGAGGATCGACCTCCTTTTGCAGCATATTCCCATTCAGCAGCTGTAGGCAGCCTAAATGGGGGGCCAATAGGTTGCCCCTTAGCTTCTAAATGCTTATTCCTGTAAATAGTACGCACGCGTGCAAACTGTTGTGCTGCTTCAAAAGTGATGCCAACGATAGGACGATCCCCAAAACCGGGATCACTACAATAGCTTTTACCAAATGAGTCATCCTTAAACATAAAGCCAAAATCTCTTTGCCAAACGGTTGGGTCAGGCATTAACTTGGCATCTATATAGGCTTCGTCTAATCCATATGCTGCTGGGTCAGCTCGAACAATAGCTATGAATGCATAGTATTGTGAAACGGTAACTTCCGTTTCATCCATATAGAATGGGGCCACGGTTCTATATTGTGTGATACTGGTTTTACCAATCACACCTTGGTTAACCCCTCCACCCATTAGAAATGTACCAGCTGGAATCAGCACCATGCCCAATGGAGCATTCTTTTTCGATTTTATCCTATGGGTGGAACCTATAATTTCTCCTTGATCATCAGGAATGGTACCACAACTGCCCATTGCCATATAGATCAGCAACAATAGACTAGATAGGTTAGGTTTAAAAAATTTAAGTGAAAAGCATTTATGAGAAGCTAAAAACATAAGAATATATTATGAAACGATGCTTTTGTTAAGAGAAATAAACTAAACAAAGCTATGAACTTTTTTATTTTTTACAAAGTTTCCATACGATTAGTATAGATTAGATAGCGTTGAATGGATGTAAACCAAACAGAAGTAGCATTTCGGAAGCGACCTATTGCTGTTTTGCTACTATTACAAAAGTAACCTTACCAGTAGAGATACCAGATGGTGTATCAGTTGTTCTAGTAAAGGTAAGGGCACGTAGTGCATCTGCATAGATCTTTTCTACCATAGGCGTAACTGTTTTTTCAATGGCCTGAATGGAGATTATTTCGCCATTTTTGTCTACTTTAATTTCAAAAACTATTTTGCCGAATTCTTCTGTACCATCTTTTGGATCGGGTACCGTATCCCATTCCCAACCCCTTAACTCAAGAGTAGCCCCTGTTTGTTTGGTGGGATTTTTCCCTCTGTTGTATAACCCCCGTTCATCTATTTTAGCTACTTTAGGAGGTTGTGCAGTTTTGGGTTGTGCCCGCAAACCACGTGGCTGCTTTTGGCGCTGTTTTTTGGGCACAAGGCGTTTATTTTTTAATGGGTGTTTCGAAGATGGCTGATCCATTTGCGTGGCGTCTAGACGGCGGCCTTGTATTTGTGGTTGGGGTCTATCGTTAGACGGACGGTCTTTTGATACAGTATACATACTAGTTGGTTGTAAAGCAATGCGATAAGTTGCTCCACTAGAGACACCTGGAGCTGGAATGTGCTGTATAGAGCAAGCTAACCCTAAAAAAAATAAATGTAACCCAATCGATATGGCCATTCCTTTTTTATTTGGTGAAAATAACCAGCTACTTTTCATCGTTTCTTTTCAAATTCGGTTGCTAGAGAAACAGCAGCCCCTAATCGATTAGCTATATCAGCTACTTTAACCATATGGGCTATAGAAAGCCTTTTATCCATATGTAATACAACAACTTTACTGGATGTTTTTACCAGTAGATCTTGCAATACATTTTGTAGTTGGTTAAAGGCAACGCGCTTTCCTTCTACATAATAGGCCAGCTGAGCGGTAACCGTCACATGCACTTGGGCAGATTCCGTTTTTTCATTTGTGCTGGATGGCAAATCAACAGGAAGTGCTTTGGGACTATAACTGGCTGTAACCAGTAAAAAAATCAATAACAAAAATATAATGTCAGTCATAGAAGCCATGCTAAAGGAAGCATCTATCTTATTTTTTGTACTGATTTTCATTTCTTTATTTATTTTGCAGTATAGTAGATTGGTATAACTAGCCCATTTTAGCCAAAAGCAGGTTAACAAGATAGCTCAACCTTACTGTAGCTTTATGTACTTTAGCCACACAATAATTATAACCTAGATAGGCTATAATGCCCACCATTAACCCTGCTACGGTTGTAACCATTGCTTCATAGATGCCACTTGAAAAAACTTGAGAAGAGAGCTGATGTTTTTCTTGCGCAATGGCCATAAAAGTTTGAATCATACCGGTTACAGTACCTAAAAAACCAATCATAGGTGCGGCTCCAGAGATTGTAGCTAATGCAGAAAGCTTCTCTTCTAAAAAAGAGACCACTCTACTCGATTCATTTTCTACAATCAATGTGAAATTTGCAGCTTGACGCTGTTCTATCCCTTTACGGATTACTTTTGCGATGAGGTTGTCTTGTTCAGTACAAATCTGTTTTATTTTTGATGTATCTGCATGCTGCAATGCTTCGTCTATTTCTTCTAAGAAGCTGCTGGAAAAGTTCAAATACTTTCGGTAGGTAAATAGACGCTCTGCTATTATATAGAGGCTTATTAGAGATAACAATCCAAGCGGAAACATTAACCAACCACCTTTTAACAGCAGGCCTAATAGCGTTTGTGCGGTATGTATCGTCATAAAATTATAAGTAGTAAGTGATATGTCTAAAATTGCACCGCAATATAGCGACTTAATATTTCAAAATAAAGATATCGTTGTATGTGGGTTTGAGTTTTTCAAGCTTGCTATCTGCTTCATATCGGGTTTTACTATGCCCTATCGTCACACGATAGTACTTTTCTCCTTTATGGGTTCTAGGTACAATCAGGCAGACACCCAACTTTTTTTTGATAAGCTGTTGCACCACTTTCATAGCAGACCGCTTCTCCAAATGACTCATTACCACTAAGTGGTATATACCCTGTGGCTCCTTTAATTCTTGGCAGGTACCTGGTTTTATCCATGTTTTTTTTTGCTTTGCTGCCAGTTCTTTTTGAGTGGCACTAATACTTCTTTTTACTTTATTGTTTTTTTTACGTTCAAAAGCCTCATGACCACCAACAGATGGATCCACTGTTTCATCGACATTTCCAGCCCTTTTTGTTGGAGCGGTTGCTTGCGCAGATGATGGCTTGCTTGCACCTGTGACGGGTTCGTTAGTCGGCTTATGATCTGCTGTTTCCGCAGAAGATGTAGCATGTTTCGCTACCTTAAAATATAAATTATAACCCACTTTTGCTGCGATAAGGATGATCACTATACCTACCACAACGAGTATAGGCCATATAGCCTTTTTTTTAGGCAGTGCCTGAAAGTCTGGTTTGGGTAGGCCAAATTTATGATCTGTAGAATTCGTAGACATCTTAACAAGGTTTTGGGTACAGCTGGATTAAAAAATAGGTTGATGCTGTACCAGCGGTAGCAATATAATAAATTTCTAGAAAAAGGAATGTTTATCTTACTTTCTGATCAAAATTTATATCTTTAGTGTTAAATGTGAATGGATTTCATAAATTTGGTTCGTTACAATCTATAAGATAGGGAAACGATTTCAGAGTTATATTCAGAGTTATATAATGAAAAGCTAAGGCAGAAACTTACTCAAACACACAATTAAAAGGTGGGAGTCAAAGCTTATTTGCTTTTTACATAAATATTTTTGAGAAATGCACAATCGTGTTTCTATACGAGAGATGTTAATATGTATATTTTATTAAACCAACTTTAGAAGTTTAAAGTAAAAAACAATGGAATGAAGGCCCCCTAACCACTTATTGTACTCAAATATAGGAAAAAAACCATATAACGCATAGCGTTCAATGTTTACACCTAAATTAGGGTCATACTTATCAGTAAGGTGTAATGGATATACATTGGGGCTACATTACAAATTTGAATTTGTGTATTATGAAAGGCTATTTATTTCCTGGTCAAGGGAGTCAATATATAGGGATGGGCAAATCGCTCTATCACCATAGCAGCCAAGCACGTGGCATGTTTGAAACCGCTGATCGAATCTTAGGGATGGATTTAACGCAGCTTATGCTAGGAGGGTCTAAAGAAGCTTTAAAAGAGACTACGGTGGCACAACCGGCCATTTTTTTGCATGCAGTTGCAACTGCTTTTTTAAGTGACTCATTTCATCCAGCGGCTGTAGCGGGCCATTCTTTGGGCGAAATAGCCGCTCTAGTGGCCAGTAAAGTGGTTGCATTTGAAGATGGCTTGCATTTGGTAGCCGTTCGCTCTAAAGCGATGCAAAAAGCTTGTCAGCGCTGCCCGGGTACGATGGCTGCTGTACTCGGCCTAAAGGATGAAGTAGTGGAAGCCGTTTGCGCAAATATTACAGAAGAAGTAGTTGTACCAGCCAATTACAATTGTCCAGGACAGTTGGTTATTTCTGGCAGCCAAGCAGGGGTAGCATTGGCGACAGAGGCTTTAACCAAAGCAGGTGCGCGCAAAGTAATACCCCTACAAGTAGAAGGTGCTTTTCATTCTCCGCTGATGGCGCATGCTCAAGAAAGTTTTGCAGAGGCACTCTCTTCTATCCCCTTTTCTAAAGGGATTTGCCCCATTTATCAAAATGTTACAGGAGGCCCTGTTACTGATTCTGAACGCATCAAAGCCAACTTATTGGAACAGTTGGTTGCACCTATTTATTGGACCAAAACGATTCATCATATGGTGCAAGATGGCATTACAGCATGCATTGAATGTGGCCCAGGAGCGGTTTTACAAGGGTTAACGCGAAAAATAGCTCCTGGAATACCGGTTAGATCGCTTTGGGAAGGCGCTTTATGATGCGCAAGTGGCCATCAGAGGGCGGCAGAGCTTTATTGGTGCTAGGTAAGCAACCCGCCATCTACCTGAATGACTTGCCCTGTAATGTAACTTGATGCATCAGAAGCCAAGAAGAGCGCACAGCTTGCCACATCTTCTGGAAGCCCTGTACGCTTCAGTGGAATCTTTTCTATCCATTCTTGCTGTAGCGATGGCTCAAGCTGATCGGTCATGGCAGTCGCTATAAAGCCTGGTGCAATCACATTGGCACGTATCTTTCTACTGCCTAGCTCTAACGCAATGGACTTGGTAAAACCAATTATACCAGCTTTAGAAGCAGCATAATTGGCTTGGCCCGCATGGCCGCTTATCCCTACCACAGAGGATATATTGATAATAGAACCACTGCGCTGCTTAAGAAAGGTTTTGATCGATGCCTTTACAGTGTTAAAAACAGATTTTAAATTTACATTTAACACGGCATCCCAATCGGCTTCTGACATGCGCAATAGCAAGTTGTCTCTAGTGATGCCCGCATTGTTAACCAATACGTCTAATCCACCAAACGCCTCTACCATATCCTCTACGGCCTTATGGGTAGCTTGAAAATCAGAGGCATCTGCATGGAAGCTTTTTACCCTAACACCAAAAGCACGCAATGCCGCTTCTGTAGTGTGTACCGCTTCCAAATCAGTGCCACAATAGGTAAAAGCAATATCACCCCCTGCCTCTGCTAATTTAAGCGCAATTGCTTTGCCAATGCCCCGTGAAGCACCTGTAATCAATACTTTTTTTCCTTTTAATTGCATAAATAAAAACATTACCAAATAAGCCCCAAGCGGCATCTATGTTGCATCTTTGCTTGTTTTCGGGTAGCTGCACCATATAGCTGAATGGAGACTTAATTTAAGAAAAAATATCAATGATTACTGCAATGTACAGCGCATTAAAAATAGGCTATTCGGTCAAGGCGTGTTACATTGCTTACTAGCATTTATTACGTATTAGAACGGCCAATGGGGTCAACTTAAGGAAAAGTTAGCTTAGCACAGAGAGGCAAATGGATTGTTCGTATATGCCACCGCCGCTGGCCGCTGATAAAAAATTGACGCAATGAAAGAAATCGTCCATTAAAATAATATTTTATATTGATAGTCAATAAAATATACTTATTAAGTTGACACCATTGAGCGTGCAGATTACTGGTTGCAGATTAGAGCTGATTTAACAACCCTAAAAAAATTAAGCATGTCTTTGCTTTTGATGGCCCATCAAGAGAGACACTATCTTTACCTTATTAATGGCTACTATTAAGCCCAACTTTTGATTTTACGCTATAACTTTAGCTATAAATATTTTTAACAGCTACTAAAGTTACAATCCCACACTAGCTTAAGCCACTTATTTAATACTACAACTAAATTTAAAACAAACAAAATTTTATAAAATATTTGGACACTTTGAGATCTAAGTTCCACTCCTGTGGGACCCAGCTAAGCGGCCTTCGATAAATGAATTTGGCACACAGTAAAGGAAGAGGGAGCTCAACCCTCACTCTTTCGTGGCTTCGGATCGCACTAAGTTGACGCTATTGGATGAACAGCTTGATAACACTTTTAATTTTAATACCCTTAAGAAACCGCCTTGCCTGACTTGGCCCCTGAGTCTTCCAGCAACTTAATTATTTTCACGTGATAATAGTCATTACTATCTTTTCGTGCTTCATCGAGAGCCGTCTTTTTATCTTTATTTTTCAAATTTACGTTAATCCCTTTAGCATTTAGGAGCTGGTTTACAATGTCTACCGCACCTCTGCGAGATGCTAAATGCAAAGCGGTATCTTCTTCGTCATCTTGTGCATTCACATCGGCCCCTCGATTTATTAAGCATTTAACGCCGCTTGCGTTTTTATTTGCTGTTAGATGCATCAATAGATTCCAGTTGTATTTATTATTTGGATCTCTTGCGTTTACATCTAGGCCTTTATCAAAACAATTTTACATACTTTTATCGGAAAATTTATTCCTCTTAAGGTAGCTCATGATCCCATTATCTAAGACCTCAGGATTCGATATTGATGGCATGCCATCGCCTTTGTTGCCTGTTTTTTTCTGATCAATAAAGTCTCGTATAAGTTCAAAGCAATATTGATCTCGAGCGTTTTTTGGCCTAGCCAAATCAAGCGGGGTTTGATCTTTGTTATTTTTCAGATTTGCTTTAATATCAGGGTGTTGCAATAAGAGCTGAATCGCGGATTTACTCCTGTTTCTGGCTGCTAAATGCAAGGGAGTCTCATTATTTTTATCTAGCGCATTGACATCAGTATCAGATCGTTGCAATAACAAATTAACTATAACTACTTGAGAAGGATCATTCCGTGATGCTATATGCAAAGGCGTCTGCCATGACTTCGGATCTTTATCTGTAACATTTAACTTTTTATCTCCACACTCAGTCAGTAAAACCTTTGCTATTTCCGGTTGGTTACACTTAAGCGCTAACAAAAGTGAAGGCAACTCCTTCCCTGTTTCGTTGATATCAACCTGTGGTTGCTGAATTAAAAGCCGAACTATTGGCTCAAAACCATTCTTTATAGCTTTGCCAAGTGCGGTTGTATCAACTAAAACCGAGTTTAAAAAATTTTCCTTATCTTCTTCTGTAGAAGTATTAATTTTTTCTAAAATTCTTCTTACTTCCTCAACGTCACCCTCACCTGCAGCCTTATGCAAATGAGCTAGTTTAATGCCTTTAACACCCTTTCCCTCTTTATCAGGCATATCCTTTTCATTATTTCCGTTATCTTTAACTTTTCTGCCGCATTTTTGAAAAGGAAAATAAAAAGCTTGTAAAACAAGCAATAAAAACAAGAGTGCAATAGACCTAAAAATAGGCAACTTCAAATTTAACTTGAACTGTTTCATAACTTTTTTATTTATTGTTTTATACAAGCGTACCATCAATTTCTATACTAGCCTTACCGTAGGCTTACATGCCTTAAAAAGGGACCCTGTTTAAATTAAAAAGGTTAATACAAAGCAATATTGCTTTAGATGCAAAAAATCTGAGTGATATCTTTTACCTTTTAGCGACTACTACTATTAAATCAAACCTTTGATTTTACGCTATATTTTAGCTACAGCTATAAATATTTTTTAGAAGCTACTAAGGTTACAATCCTGCTCTAGCTTAACCACCTATTTAAGGGTACAACTAAATCTACAAAAAACAAAATTTTACAAAATATTTGGGCCCTTTTAGGGATAGGTCCCACGCTTTATATAACATATAGAGATACAACTTTTAGCAAATCTACAGTGTACCGTAATAAAACAGCAACTCTAATATAGAATAGTTAGGGTCTACCTATGTGAAAAACAAATACATACCTTTATATTTGAGATTGTCTATCTTTATGCCAAAAGGTAAAAGTAAAATTTATTTGTGTGACTAAATCTTATTTCCCACGTATCGTTGCTTTAGTGCCGTTTATATGTAGTGGCTTTTCTATTGTATCAAAAGCAACTGGACATTCTAATGGTGGCCTCTATTTTAGCAATCCCTATAGCGCTGAGCATAGCAGCTGGATGTTGCCCGATAAGCTTTTTAATAAAAAAGGGGCGTATAGTACTTATAGAAAGCCTAGTAATCCGCTTTTTTTAAATAAAACCTACGAATGGATTTTAATGACACCTCGTGGTAAAAAAAAAGGAGAAAAGGCTATAGATATGGTACACTACCAAGCAGAAGATTCAATTGTTTTTGATGCTAAAAAGAAAATACTTTCTTTATATGGTGGGAGTACGCTTAGCTACGATAACATGCAACTGGAGGCGTATATAGTTGCTTTACATCTAAATACTAATACAATTGGTGCAAAAGGCATTAAGGACGCACATAACAAGCCAATAGGGAATCCTATTTTTACCTATAAAGATGTAACCAAAAACAAATATGGAAAAGATGGTTCTACCCAAAAACGGGTCTTTTTTATGGAAAACATCTGGTACAATATTGATACCAAGCGCGCTTTAGCAGATAGACTCCTCACCAAACAAGAAGAATCCATTGTAAAAAGCAAACAGGTAAAAAAAGAAGATGAAGAAACATTTTACGCTGAAGATATAATTTATACTACCTGCGCATTAGCGCATCCCCATTTTTACATACGCACCAAACGGGCTAAAATGGTTCAGGATAAGCAAATTACTACTGGACCTTTTCGTTTTTATTTTGATAATGTACCTACTCCATTAGGGTGTGTCTTTGGAACGTTATTCTTAGAAGGAAAGCGTGTATATGGTATTATTCCACCAGAAATAGGGGAATCTGACAATGGGTTTTACCTCCGTAATGGCGGATACTACATAAATTTCAATGATTATGTGGACGTTTCTATTTTAGGAAGTATTTATTGTAGTGGTATTGCAGAACTGGAAAATAAACTGCGTTACAAAAAAAGATACCTATGTAGTGGAGATATCTTTTATGGGAAAAATATAACGGAAAAAGAAAAAGGATGGTCTTTAAAATGGGAGCATAGAACCCTAGCACATGGCCCTAGAAATTTCACTGCAAAATTTAACCTCCATAACAAATCATATAAAGCATTAAACAATGAGGATAAACAAATCCCAAAAGATATGGAGCAAGAATCTTCTGCCAGCTTATCTTACAACGACGAACTGATTGGCTTTCCCTATAGGTTAAATCTACGGGCGGAATTTAACAATAATCTTCTTTCAAACTTTAAACATTGGACCCTGCCAAAAGGGAGCTTAAGTAGCGCTTCTTGGTATCCGTTTAGAATAGCGCGATCTAAAGGCACGAACCGTTGGTTTCATAATATTCAATTCAAATATACTATAGATTTTGAAAATCACTTGCAAAATGCAAAAAAAGCCCCTAACCTATCACACAGTGGAACACCTTCATCGGTTCCTTCAACTTACCGATGGAATCATTGCACAAAAAATGGTATAAAGCATACCATACCGCTTAGCATGCATACCAAACTATTTGGGTGTATTAACTTAAAGCCTCATCTCAACTACGATGAAGTATGGTATTGGCTGAAGAAAAAGACAAAAGGGCCTATACGGATGCCAGGATTTAATAGGGTTTATGTTTGGAATTTCGGTGCAGAGTTAGGGACTACGTTATACCACACCCACTACTTTGAAGATGCAACATCGGTCCAAGGCTTTCGTATTAAAACAGAACCTAGTGTTGACTTTACTTATACGCCTGATTTCTCCAAAGAATATTTCCGGCCAGTAGAAAATGAAAAAGGAGAAAAAGGAGAAGAAGGAGAAGAAGACAAAAAATATGTATTCGAAGGGTTACAACCAGGCATAAATGTAGCCAAGCGTGCCACATCTGTTTTAAGCTGTAAGTTACACAATACCGTTGAGTTAAAAGTAAAAAAAGCAATAAATCCAGAAAAAAAAGAAAAAGAAAAAAAACGAACTGCGCAAAAAATATTTTTGTTAAAAAACTTAGATTTTGAAACAAAATATGATTTTAAAGAAAAGGACCGCCACCTCACAGAGGGCATTAATATGCATATTGCCAGCGAAGCAAAAATGGGCAAAATGGGCAAGATTGGCTTTGATTTAAACACAAATTTTGACCCCTATTACTGGGAACCTGGACCATCAACCGGTAAAATCAAAGAAAAAGTTACGAATGATTTTACATGGAATCGTGGTAAAGGTTTAGCAAGAATTGAACACGCAAAATGTAAAATACATATAGATGTTGCACACCACTCTAGCAAAGAAAAAAAGAAAAAAAAAGACTTATTCAATGGTGGTGATCAGTTGTCAAATAAATTGGAAGACAACAAAATAGACTTTGAAGTACCTTGGAGTTTTAATACTGAGTTTAATGTTGTCTATAACAGACTACATGAATATGAAAAAGACAAAAAGGATTACAGCATAGAACAATATATAACCTTTGATGGGAGTATTACTTTGGTTAAAAAATGGAAAGTAAATTTAAGTAGTACCTATAATTTTACCAAAAGTGAATTTGACCCATCTGCTACAAAAATTTCTATTCAACGAGATTTACACTGCTGGCAGCTTAGCTATCAATGGCATCCGCTAGGAGATTCGGCCAAATATGATTTTTCTTTGGGTGTCAAAGCAAATGTTTTAAAAGTATTGAAGATACCGAGAAAAAGAATCTATAAGAAACTTAACTAATGGCTTAAATTATGATTTTATTTCAGAAAGTTTTTCCCAGATTAGCTCCTTAAGGGTGGTAATGCCTTCTCCTGTGGCAGCAGAGATAAGACAGCAGGTTATTTCTTTAGGTAAACTTGCTAGCAAAGTTTTACGTGCTGCTTGGTCTAGTAAATCTATTTTTGAAAGAACCAATAGCCTTGGTTTGGTTAACAGGAACGGATTATGCATTTCTAGTTCGTTGAGCAACATTTTATACGCCTTATCGATATCACTAGAGGGTACACTCACCATAAACAGTAAAACAGCATTGCGTTCAATATGGCGTAGAAACCGCGTGCCCAAACCCTTTCCACCAGCTGCACCTTCTATAATGCCTGGAATATCTGCCATTACAAAAGATTGGTTATCCCGGTAGGCTACTACACCGAGGTTGGGCACTAAAGTGGTAAAGGGATAGTTATCAATCCGTGGCTTAGCTGCTGATACCACTGAAAGCAGGGTAGATTTACCTGCGTTGGGCAGCCCTACAAGGCCTACATCAGCCAATAGTTTCAATTCCAGTACCATCCAGCCTTCCCTGCCAGCTTCTCCTGGATAAGCAATACGAGGGGTTTGATGGGTAGGGGTTTTAAAGTGGGTGTTGCCCCAGCCTCCTTTTCCTCCCTGCATCAAGATATATTTTTTTTTGTCCTCCAATACCTCGACCAATACTTGGTCGTCATCTGCCCTTTTGGCTACCGTCCCTAATGGGACATCTATGATCACATCTTTTCCACTTGTGCCTGTTTTGCAGCTATTCCCTCCGGGTGTTCCATTGGTTGCAATGATATGTTTGCGGTATTTAAGGTGGAGCAGCGTACCATATTGTTTGGCACCACGTAAAATAATGTGCCCTCCTCTGCCCCCATCTCCTCCATCTGGCCCGCCTTTTGGAACAAACTTGGCACGCATGAAATGGATTAATCCAGTGCCTCCTTTGCCAGCACGTAGGTAAAGTTTAACGTGATCAATAAAATTGGGTGATGACATATCGTTATGGTCTTATGAGTCTATCCATAATGGCTGCAATCGCCTTTGTTACCTCATCTACACTTTGTGTGCCATCTATACGATGTAATTTGCCTTGGGCTTTATAATGGTTTAGAATAGGCCGCGTCTCTTGTTCGTATATCTGCATACGTGTTTTAATTTTACACACATCTTGGTCATCAGGCCTTTTTTCAATGGTAGCACGATTTTTAAGCCGTTTTAGTAAAATCTCATTGGATACATCTAGAAAAATTACACCATTTATCTGTGCACCGCATTGTTTTAAAAAGTGATCTAAAAAGGTCACTTGTGGAATGGTTCTAGGAAAACCGTCAAACAAGAAAGATGCATCAGCAGGTTGTGCCTGCACCAGCTGGGTTACCAACTCAAAGGATAGGTGATCTGGCACCAATTGACCACTGTTAATGTATTTTTCAATCAATACTTTATTGGTGCCATTTTCTGCCATTTGCTGACGCAGCAAAGCACCCAGCGCAATCGGTATAAAGCGGTATTTGTGAATCATTCGCTCGGCTTGTGTGCCTTTACCTGACCCAGGAGGGCCCACTAGAATCATATTAAACATAAATGCGAAAGGATTTTTTTGAAAGCTAAAATGAATATAAAGTTAAGCATTTATAGGTTGCCTTTTGTGGGATCAGCATAACATACCAATCTGTTTGCAGGCCAGCTAGCCACTACACATTAAACACTCTTTTTCTGCTTCACCTGAAAAAGGCGTATCGACTTTTTCCTTCTTTTGTATGGTAAATTTAATGGCATCTGCTGCAGCCTTGGTACGTAGGTAATACATACCGGTTTTCAGCCCCTTTTTCCAAGCATAAAAATGCATAGAGGTTAGCTTAGCCATAGTGGCGTCCTTAACGTAAAGATTCAGACTTTGGCTTTGACAAATATAAGGTGCGCGGTCTGCCGCCATATCGATAATAGACTTCTGAGGAATTTCCCAGACCGTTCTATAAATATTTTTAATGTATTGCGGAATGGATGCAATCGCTTGAATGGAGCCATTGCCCATCATCAGTTCTTCTTTTACCTGTTCATTCCAAAGACCAAGCTGGATGAGATCCTCTAATAGGTATTTGTTTACAACAATAAACTCTCCAGAAAGCACCCTTCGGGTGTAGATATTGGCGGTATAGGGTTCAAAGCACTCATTATTCCCTAGTATTTGAGAGGTAGAGGCGGTTGGCATTGGCGCAACCAATAGTGCATTTCTGATACCATATTGAGCGATTTCGCTACGTAAATGATCCCAATCCCACCTTCCGGAAGAAGGGGTTACCCCCCACATGTCAAATTGAAGAATTCCCTTAGAGATGGGTGACCCCGCGTAGCTTTCATATACGCCCTCTTTTTTCGCTAAATCTTTAGAAGCGGTTAATGCTGCAAAGTAAATGGTTTCAAAAATTTCTTGATTGAGTAGCCGTGCTTCTGGGCTATCAAAAACCAGTTTCATTTTAAGAAAAGCATCTGCTAATCCTTGAACCCCAATGCCAATAGGCCTGTGTCGTAAGTTAGAAGTACGTGCTTCCACTAAAGGATAGTAGTTCCGATCAATCACCTTATTAAGATTTTTGGCAATCAGGTAGGTTACAGCATATAACTTGGCATGATCAAAAGGTTGATTTGCATCTGCAAACATAGGCAGCGCAATAGAAGCAAGGTTGCAAACGGCCACTTCATCGGGTGCACTATATTCTATAATTTCTGTACATAAGTTACTAGATTTGATCGTACCCAAGTTTTTTTGATTGGACTTTTCGTTGGCTGCATCCTTATAGAGCATATAAGGCGTTCCCGTTTCTATTTGAGACTCCAAAATCGCAAACCAAAGCGTTTGTGCTTTAATAGAGGCACGTGCTTTACCTGCTTTTTCATAGGCTTTGTACTTTTGCTCAAATGTGGCTCCATAGCAGTCTGAAAGCCCTGGTGCTTCATTGGGGCAAAATAGCGACCACATCTCATCTGCCTCTACACGTTGCATAAATAAATCTGGAATCCACAGTCCATAGAAAAGATCTCTAGCCCTTCTTTCTTCTTTGCCATGATTTTTCTTTAACTCTAAAAAGTCAAAGATGTCTGCATGCCAAGGTTCTAGATAGATGGCAAAACTACCCTTGCGTCTACCCCCTCCTTGATCTACGTAGCGGGCCGTCATATCAAAGTTCCGCAACATGGGCACAATGCCATTAGAGATGCCATTGGTACCTCGAATATAGGAACCTGTAGTACGTACATTATGAATGCTTAATCCAATGCCTCCAGCAGATTGGGATATCTTTGCACATTGTGTAAGGGTATTGTAAATGCCTTCAATGCTGTCTTCCTGCATCGTTAGTAAAAAGCAAGAAGAAAGTTGTGGTTTAGGTGTGCCTGCATTAAAAAGCGTAGGCGTGGCATGGGTAAACCATTTTTGAGACATTAATTCGTAGGTTTCAAGGGCGGCCTCTAGATTGTCACCATGAATACCTAGTGCTACACGCATCAACATATATTGAGGACGTTCCACAACCTTGCCGTGTATTTTAAGCAGATAAGAACGTTCTAATGTTTTAAAGCCAAAAAAATCATAGGCAAAGTCACGTTCATGCACAATCGCATGGTCTAACCTTGCTGCATGCTTGGCAATAATATTGTAAACGTTTTGGTCGATAAGAGAAGCATTCTGCCCAGTTGCAGGATTTACGTAGGTATAGAGCCTTTTTATAGTACTAGAAAAAGATTTACTCGTTTCTTTATGTAGATTAGAGATTGCTATTCGCGCAGCTAAAATGGCATAATCTGGATGGTATACCGTCATCGTTGCCACTGTTTCTGCCGCCAAATTATCTATAGCCGAAGTAGTGACTCGATCATAAATGCCTTCAATAAGCTTTTTAACAATAGCAATCACATCGATATAATCCCTATTTAACCCATAACAGAGTTTTTCTATCCTAGCGGTTATTTTATCGAATTTAACTGATTCTAAGCGTCCATCTCGTTTTACAACTAACATCTACTTTCTATAATTTTTTGATTATGAATCGATACACACTTTTTAGCTTACCTATTATGCCATTGATCACGCTGAATGGTATAGAGGAGCAGATCTATATATATTCCATGAACGTTTTCTTTTTCTAGTATGGTATCAGATTTTTTAAACCCTAAACGCATAGGTACATTTTGGCTTTTGGTATTTTCTATTCCACACCTAATGGCAATAAGCTTTAAGCCTAATTGTGTGAAGCCGATGTCAACAAGCTTAGCACAAGCGCATGTAATGAGCCCTAACCTTTGCAATGCTTCTCCTATCCAATAACCAATTTCAGCTTGACCGCTTGATACATCAATCGTATTAAAACTGATCATTCCAGAAATTTTTTCTTTGAAAAAGATACCAAAAACAAGCCTGCTGTTTTTATCTGCCTCATCATTTGCGTTAGCGATAAAGTTTAAAGTATCATTCAGATTCATGCATGTATTGAACCAAGGCAACCATCTTTTCAAGTAGGATCTATTTTGCTCTGTTAGTAAGAATAGTGCTTCTGCATCGGATTGATCTAACTGTTTAATCCTTAAATCCTTACTTAAAGCAACTAATTTAGGAACCCTTGATAGATTTTTGATTGGATGCATCCTTAAAATTCTTCATCCAGCTTAAATCGCGCTTTGTCTTTATCTTGAGAGATGCTGTTCATAACTCCTGATTTTTGGTATTCGCCTACTCTTTTTTCAAAGAAGTTGGTTTTACCCTGTAGGGCAATCATTTCCATAAAATCAAATGGGTTGGTTACATGATAGATTTTTTTGCATCCTAGCTCCAATAGCAATCTATCCGCAACAAACTGAATATATTGGGTCATCAATGCTGCATTCATGCCAATCAATTTAACCGGTAATGCATCGGATACAAATTCACTTTCAATCGTTACCGCATCTGCTATAATTTTAGCAACCTGTTCCTCTGGAAGTTTGTGTTTGATATGTTGATTATACAGCAAACAAGCAAAATCACAGTGTAGGCCTTCATCTCTGGAAATGAGCTCATTAGAAAAGGTTAGCCCTGGCATGAGTCCTCTTTTTTTAAGCCAAAAAATAGCACAAAAACTGCCAGAAAAGAAAATCCCTTCTACCGCTGCAAAGGCAATTAACCGCTCTGCAAAGGAACCTTTACTAATCCAACGTAGTGCCCAGTCTGCTTTTTTGCCTACCCACTCAATCGTTTCTATAGCGTTGAATAACCTATGGCGCTCTTTGGGGTCTTTCACATAGGTATCGATCAGTAAGGAATACGCTTCAGAGTGGATGTTTTCAATAGCGATCTGGAATCCATAAAAAAACTTAGCCTCTGTATACTGTACTTCATTGGCAAAGTTTTGAACCAAATTTTCATTCACAATACCATCACTAGCCGCAAAAAAAGCAAGTACATGGGTAATAAAATGCTTTTCACCAGATGTTAAATTTTCCCAGTCTTTTATATCCTGACTAAGGTCAATCTCTTCTGCGGTCCAAAAACTGGCCTCTGCTTGCTTATAAAAGCTCCAAATATCGTGATGCTCAATAGGAAATAAAACAAACCTATTTTTATTCTCTTGCAAAAGAGGTTCATCTGCATAAGTATAGTTGTTCATCTGATTGTTTCGTTTTTACGGGTTGGTAAGTGATATACAATTTAAGGCCATAAACTGATAGGTACAACAAACTTAGCTAAATGAAACCAAAGGTTCAACACCAGCCATAATTTCTTATGCGATTTACTGCATTTGCATAAATGCATTTAATTGAAAATTAAACAAATAACCTAAACTGATATCTAGGCTCAATAATGATTATGAATGGTTAAACATTTTGATGGTTCATAACAAATAATTAGATTTAAACCCTCTGTTTCCTTTTTCTTGGTTTAGGCCTAATGTACAATTTAGGTATAAGATTAGGTATAAGAAACGGACCTTTAGGGGGTTGGTTTTTAATTTACTGGCATTTTAATATTGCATCATTATGGTCGTTTCACAACTCTATTGCTACCTTTTTATCATCACTGGGTCGCTTATGTTTTTTTATTTTTTTCCAGTTGGTCTTTGGATTACGGCCCGTTTTTCTGGCGTAAAAGTTGGCCTATTTGAGTTGGTTTTTATGCGCATTCGTAAAGTTCCCCCTAGTGTTATTGTAGATGGGCTTATTGTAGCCACTAAAGCTGGTCTTAAGTTAACCCTCATGGAGGTTGAAACCCACTATTTAGCCGGTGGTCATGTACCATCTGTTATTAAAGCCCTTATTTCTGCAGATAAAGCCAATATTAGCCTTTCTTTTAAACAGGCTACAGCTATTGACTTAGCCGGTAGGGATGTATTTGAGGCAGTGCAAATTTCCGTTAATCCAAAAGTGATTAACACGCCCTCTGTAGCCGCTGTGGCTATGGATGGCATTCAGCTCATTGCCCAAGCAAGGGTTACGGTTAGGGCCAATATTCAGCAGTTGGTAGGTGGTGCGGGAGAAGAAACCATTTTGGCCCGTGTAGGGGAGGGCATTGTTACCTCGATTGGTTCTTCTGCAAGCCACAAAGAAGTATTGGCCAATCCTGATAAGATTTCACAATTGGTATTGAATAGAGGCTTGGATGCAGGCACTGCTTTTCAGATACTTTCTATTGACATTGCGGATGTCAATGTAGGCGACAACATTGGTGCCAAGCTCCAGATTGACCAAGCCAATGCTGACTTACGCGTAGCAGATGCTAAGGCAGAGGAAAAGCGTGCTATGGCAGTCGCCTTAGAGCAAGAAATGAAGGCTAAATGTGAGGAGGCAAGGGCTAAGGTTATTCTAGCTGAAGCAGAAGTACCACAAGCTTTGGCATTGGCCTTAAAAAATGGCCAACTGGGTGTTATGGATTATTACCGGATGCAAAATATAAAAGCAGATACGGAAATGCGTACAAGTGTAGCAGCAGATGACCTACTCCCCGGTAAAGGCAATTAGCTGGTAAAGCATTTTTTAGCTATAGATGTCGTTATTTTTGAGCAGATGTGGTCTTCTTTTTTTCGTTCTAGCCATTGCTTCTTGCTGCATCCACTGCTGAATGGCCTTGTGGTTGCCAGAGCACAATACATCTGGGACCTTTTTACCCTCAAAGTTGTAAGGCCGTGTATAAGCCGGTGGCGCTACGCACCCATCTTGAAAAGAGTCTGTCAGTGCAGAAAAAGCATCCGATATCACACCTGGTATAACCCGAGCCATAGCATCTGCTAAGATAAGTGCAGGCAGTTCGCCTCCGGAGAGGACATAATCTCCAATACTGATTTCCAGTGTAATAAAGTGTTCACGAATCCGTTCATCTATCCCTTTGTAATGGCCACATAATAGTATCAAATGTTGCTTGAGCGAACATTTGTTTACAAGATCTTGGTGCAATAGCTCACCATCTGGCGCCATATATATGACCTCATCATAGTTTCTTTCTTTTTGAAGTGCTCTAATGCAATTGGCAATTGGCTCCACCATTAACAGCATTCCAGCAGCTCCACCATAGGGTTGGTCATCAATTTTACCATGCCTATATGGCGTATAGTCGCGCAAATTATGTATATAAATTGAAAGCAGCTGCTGCTGCATGGCGCGCTGAAAGATAAAGTGTTTCAGTGGACCCTCAAACAACTGAGGACAACAAGTTATAATATCAAGCCGCATCCAAGTAGGAAAAACACTTCGTTAAGGATCCACCTATAAAGATATGTAGCGAGGAGGGGAATTGAACCCCCGACCTTCGGGTTATGAATCCGACGCTCTAAACCGCCTGAGCTACCTCGCCATATATTTCCTTTGTTAGGTTATATAGCTATAGTACTTAAATTGTTGCTATATTTATGGTAAAGTTAGCCACAAATTTATAAAAATGAACCATATTGCCATCAAAAAAATTGATAAACTGCTATTGCGTACCTTTATAACAACCTTTATCCTACTGCTTGCACTGGTATTATTTGTAATGGTTATACAAACTTTTTTTCTGTTATTTGCCAATATTGCAGGTAAAGGATTAGGGATCGATATTTACGCAAAGTTAATGTTTTACTTATCTTTAGATGCATTTCCTAGTGTTTTTCCTATTGCCATTCTAATAACTTCTTTGCTTGTTTTTGGTAATCTTTCTGAAAGCTTTGAATTAACCGCTATGCGTTCTGTAGGTTTTTCTCTACAGCGTACCTTACGTTTTCCTTTTATTTTTATTCTTTTTTTAAGTGGTGCCCTCTTCTATTTTCAGGATTATATTCATCCAAATAGCAAACAGAAAGTGTTTGCACTGATGCGTGATATCGGCAAAAAAAAAGCTGCTGTATTTATTCAAGAAGGTGTTATTTGTAATAACATACCAGGGTATAGCATTCGGGTAGATAAAAAGCTAAGCGATAATGAACATATGGAAGGGATTATTGTTTATGATTATACTAAAAGGTATGGAACCGTTTCTATAACCACTGCGCAAAAAGGTAAGCTCTATACTACGCCAAATGAGGGAGCTTTGGTTATGGAGCTCACCAATGGATATAATTATGTAGAACCTTTACCTGATAAAAATAATGATGCCAAGTCTGATCAGAAGCCCTCTTTTTATAGAAATAGTTTTGCCATGCAAAAGATAAGGATTAGCTTAGATGCACTTAAGATGGGCAAAACAAATGATAAATTTGCATATGAACCAAGGGCAAGCACGCGTCCACATCTAAAGAAAATGATTCAAAAAAGATGGCAAGAAATTGTAGATCACGATAAACGCAGTAAAAATGTGCTGGCCAAGCAGACGATGCATTATCATGCCCCAGAAGCCTCTACTGCGCAATTAGATGACCACCAGATGGAGGCATTGGCACCATCTATTCAAGAAACCACCCAAGATGCTGATTTTATATTATTTAGGAATCAGCTTATAGAAAAAAAAGTTGATGCTAGTATAGAACGTCATCTCCAACACGATCGCCATACCTTAGCAAAATGGGTTGTTCGGGATGCCTTGAGGCGTGTAAAAAAAATAAAAAATGGCTTAATAACCCACAAGGATCATAAAGCCTTATTTCATGAGGATTTAAATTCTGCCTTGTATGAAAAACAACATCGCTTTGCAGTAGCCATGCGGTGTGTCATTATGTTTTTGCTAGCAGCTCCCCTAGGTTGCCTTATTAGACGAGGTGGATTTGGGGTATCTGTATGCATTAGTTTCTTTTTTATACTCCTGGAGTATATTCTTTCTTTACTCGGGAAAGACTGGGCTATCTCCAATACCATTCCCACTTTTATAGGTGCTTGGCTTGCTAATTTTATATTGTTGCCTTTTTGTTGCTTCTTTTTGCTAAAAGCCCAGCAAGGCAGGGGATTATGTTCAACTAACTGGCACGTTTTTTATGGAAAAATTAAAAAAATCATTCAGCGAAACGTGCATACAACCACAAAAGTATAGATGTATTAATCTATATGGCCACCAATAAAAAGTTGGCACACCGTCAAGGTAAAACGTTCCCTTGGAAAAAGTTGCGCCCAGAAAGTGCAGTTTACAAAGTACCAGTTCAGTAGCTACTTGCAACTGGCTACTAGCCCATGTGTGCGTCAGAGAAGTAGAAGGTGGTAATGGATTGGACATGGCAAAATTAAATGGAAATAAGAAAATATAGGCCAGCAACTTTTCTATTAATACTTCCACGAGCTTAAAAAAATAACTTAAAAAATAAAAATGGGAACGTTGTTATAAACAAACGAAATAAAATAGTCCTTTATCCAAACATGAAAGTATTGCTATCCATCTATCATCTCTTCAAATATCCTTGTAAAGTTACCTGAACGTTAGCTGGCATTAGTATCTCTAATCTCATTATATATATTTTTGTATGGACTAAAAAGCTAAACAATGTAAACTAACAATAAACATACAAAGCGCCCAAAAAATTAAGCATAGCTCCCCCTATTATTTTGCAAGTAGTGATTCGAAGTAAACTTACATTAGACTCGGTTATCCCATTCAAAAGGCTAAATGTCTTTAAGTTTGGCTCTGAAGAAAGGGAGGAAGATAACAAAACACCTGCTGCTTGCAGATATGCGGCACCAGCCATCACTATCAAAATAAAATAGCGCCACCCACCGCTCTCTCCAAACCGAATAGATATAGTGGATTGATTACAAATAGGCAATAAAATGCACTATATTAAAAATAAGTTACCATTGTAGGAGGGTATATTTTTTTTCCTTAGGCTTTTGTATGATCAGAAAAAGAATAGTATATTCTCTTACTGATTTTTTATTTTTACTTTTAAAGCTAAGTCAATGATAAATTTTAAAAAAAAGCTATTCTCGACCTTATTAGTCTTTCAGGTATTATCTTCTTGTTCAGGTACAAAAAAGGAGCTAGGTATGAATGTATATAACGGAAGCTTGATATGTACTCCGGCTACAATAGTACCAGGAATATCCCCTAATATAACTCAGATGCAAACGGACCAAATGGACCAAGCACTAAAGAATCTTGATATAGGCAAACAAAAATGGGAAAACTCCACATCTGATGATTCATCTAAAACGAGCACCAGATCCATAATCGTATATAACCACCATCTGTGTAAGCGACGGTCACATTCCCCAATTCGACTTGGCAATAAAGTTGAATATGAATGTGCCTTTAATACGAACTCACTATTCCATCCGTACAACTATACGTGTACTGAGCATGAATTTCTTAATAAAACAAGATATATTCAATGGGAAAAGGTCTATCCAGCAGCATTACCAATGACGTATAGAAAGGAGCGTCAATGTCCAAATGCCTTTGGTAGACTTACCCCTCCTATTGATAATTCAATAATTTGCGCAGGACTCTTCTAAAAATTAAGGCAATTTAACTGTATCGGTTCAGAAGCCTTCTTTATACAAAGGAAAAGCCATTAGGAATAGGAGTGTACCATCATCAACCTTTCTAATCATTAGTTCTGTTATTTTTTTATTAGCATTCTACCCTGATTCTATATGGTTTTCCCTTTGTATAATTGCAGCATTCCACCTTGATTCTATAAGGATCATCATCTGCGTGATATGTTCTAAAACCAAGGCTTTTTATTAAAGAAACCCAATTGGTAATACAATGATCTTGCTTTGAATCCCCCTTTCCAATAAAGCTTTAATGCCTCCCCATTGACCATGACCCAGTATGATTAAATGCCCTATAGCTTCTAATTTTGTAACCAATACCCAAAAGGGGCACAGATCCCCACCAATGAGGGAATTTCGATTTCCAATAAAATAGCGCCACCCACCGCTCTCTCTAAACCGAATAGATATAGTGGATTGATTACAAATAGGCAATAAAATGCACTATATTAAAAATAAGTTACCATTGTAGGAGGGTATGTTTTTTTCCTTAGGCCCTTGTATGATTAGAAAAAGAATAGTATATCCTCTTACTGATTTTTTATTTTAACTTTAAAACTAAACCAATGAAAAATTTTAAAAAAAAGAAACTTAAAATCAGTTATTCAGAAAATTGAAATCTTTGAAAAATTTTGAACCTATCGGCCCTTTTGACTCTTGATATTGGCCATCATATAATTTTATATCTCCTTTAGGTTTCCAAAAAGAAACTTGCCCAATCCTCATCCAAGGATATATTCTCACTTGCAGAGTACTATATAATTGAAAGGTTACATTACCATGTGAGCCAATGTCAATTAAGTCTGCAGTAACATGTACAAATAAACCTAACCTGGCAATACTAGATCTAGCATGAATAATGGGAACGTAATAATCACTACCAATTTCCTCAACACTGTGCCCTAACAAGAACTCACCTTGGTTAAGAACCATACCATCTTCTTCAATCTCAAAAATTTCATATGGGTTTTCTTTTTTAGGATCTATAACTGCATTAGTATACCTTAAAAACTTTTTTCCCAAAGTAAGGTCATAAGAATTTGTTGTGATATTCCTATAGTCAAAAGGATTAATATTTATTCGTTTGTTATTGAATTCTTCTCTAATAAATACTCCAGTTAAGATCATTTTTTCTAAGTTTTACATTGTAAATGTTGAAGTTGTTGGATCATTATATGCTGAATACCCCCCCTTATAGTGATTAATTTTACCAAAATTTTCCCAAAATGATATTTGTCCAATAATCATATATGGATATAAAATAATAGGCTTTGTAGCTACTATTTCTAAAGTCCATTTATGTGATGCGCCTGTATGTCCCAGGTCTGCTGAAACTTGAATGAATAATCCATATCTTCCAACAGAACCACGTCCTACTAAACGCATTGCAAAATCACTACTACCTAAAACTTCATAAGTATGCCCCAGGTACATCGTGTGAGGCATAAGTTCATATCCTTCTTTTGGAATATCAATAAAATTAAATTTAGGAAATTCTGCTTCAGTTTCAGGAATACCAAGTTTCAGTCCTAATCTATAGCTATAGCTATTTGGATTTATTTGATTGAATACATACGGATCAATTGTGATTTTTCCTGTTTGTTGCATTTTATTTATTTCTAAACCAGTCAGTATCATTTTTACTTTATTAACTTGAATTTGAAGCTAGAAGGTAAATATTGCGATAAAAAAGCTTTTTTGTATTTCAAACTTTTCAATTTAAAAATAAAATCTCCAACTATATGCATAGGCACTATTTTATACTTTATAAGTGGGTAGGGGTAATGCGTACCCAAAATGTCTGTATAGAGTCCTAGAATATATTTTTTACTATCTATTTTGGGTATACGTCACATGCAGCTGTAGTAGCTAAGCACGTCTAATATGAAGCCCAATGCAGGCCATAAGCCTAGAACTACTTCCCAAAATGAAATAAGCCGACATCTTATCTTCTGGGCTAGATGATGACTAATTTCATGATATTAAAGATTTAGTAAATAAAAATAAACCAGATAATTACGGAAAGACCGCATTGCATATTGCAGCCGAAACGGAAATAGAAATCTTATTAACAGACTCTTATATAATGTTGCTAACACAGGCGATCTAAATATTTTTAAAATGATCTTGGCTAATTTTAGCGTGGGTAAAGATATAAATATAATTTCAATTACACAAAAAATAAATAAAGCAAGAAATACCGTACTGCATCTTTCAGCTCTTTAGGGAAGGGTAGATTTTTTAAAAGCGATCCTAGAAGTATTGATAAAGGTAAATGTTCATTCAAAAGAATGTATAAATATAATTTTAATGATGCCAAATAAAGGTAATCTTACGCTCGCTTGATACTGCAGCCATAAATGGTCATTTAGTTATTGTTAAATCTATCTTTGATAATGCAGATATATATGCTAATTTCGTCCTTATATACACTAACAACCTTGGATGGATCAAAGGCTGTGGAGGCATTCTCTAAAAACTGACGTTTCCAATTTTGAAGAGTTTTGCTAGTGACGCCATGTTTGGACGACAGCTCAACTAGCGTTAAATCTTCTTTTAGTAAGGCTAATACTATTTTAGTCTTTTCTTCCGAACTAAAATGCCTAATCTTTTTCCTTCCCATCTGATTAATTTATTTTATGACTTTAAAACTAAACCATACGGAAAATAAAGTAAAAGATTTTTGTCCTATTTTTTCAGTCCATTATAGTTAACAAAACAAATGGTTTATTTGTTTTTTGTTAAAAAATCATTCAACTTTGTAAAAGTTTATTGTTGATTAAGAGACGATTTTATCTCTATAGTTTTTATTCAAAAAATTTTTTATGAAAAAGTATTTCGGTTTTTTACCGATTTTCGCATCCTGTTATGGGTTAGATCAGTCTAATAATATGTTGCCAAATTAATATGCTCATAGAAAAATAAAAATCCAAAGCATCGCTTAAAAGAACTCAATATAAAAATATTAAAACGTTAAAAAAGGGCATTAGCAGTTACATTACTAAATATAATTACCAAAGGTTTCATTCTAGTATTAACTATTAAAAACATATGAACCTCTATCTTGACCATTTAAAAATGGTAGGCTAGAAAATGGGAAAAAATGGAAAATAAACTTAAGAAAAAGATGTCTGAATAAACCAGTTCACTATACTTATTACTTCAAAGTACTCGGAATGAAATTAGTCTAAATGAAAATTAAAACAAAAAACCAGATAAAAAAATAGTTATTTTTAATGTATTGGGCTTATATAGTCTAATGCTCATTGGATGTAGCAAACGTGGTGCTACTATCATGGGGCAGTTTGCTCCAAAAGAGTCTGTAGATAAGCAATCTAGTTACAGAAGATGTTGGAACTGGGTTAAGAAGAGTATTGTCAATGTCATAGCTAGTAGTAGTCCTGTAATTGTACGCTACAAAATTCTCAACGATGATCTTAAACTTAATGCTTCATACAAGTATAAACAGGACTGTAAGCTTGGTCCTATTGAATGGAAGAAAGAAAAAAATAATGAGAAGCTGCACAAAAAAATCTGGAGCCTTGTTAAGGCTATCATCAACAAAGAATATAGGAAAAAAATAGATAGTTTCGTTATATTCAGTGTAAGAGAGGGTTGCAATACAGTGGCATATGTGAGGGGGAAAGAGCCCTTCTGCTTGGCCGTAGAGCCTGTAAATTATTTTGTGTAAGTGCCGTTTTTTAGGAGAATCTTCCCTCAAATTCGATAGCGAATCGATTCAGAGCCGCTCTCCAATCATGTAAAGACATAGTCCACTTTTGTGATGCCTTCTGTATGGCTAAATATACTACTTTTAATGCAGATTGGTCATTAGGAAAAATTTTACGGTTATTGATAGATTTTCTAATAACGCTATTGAGTGATTCAATGGCATTGGTCGTATAAATAATTTTTCGTATTTCATCAGGATAGTCAAAAATAGTTATAATGTTGCTCCAATTTTTATGCCATGAACGACTAATAGCTGGATATTTTTTATCCCATTTTTCACTAAAAATAAGAAGTGCTTCTTCCGCTTGCTCAAGAGAAATAGCGCGATAAATAACTTTAAGATCCGATGCGACGGACTTCATGTCCTTATAGGGTACATAACGTAACGAATTACGAATAAGATGAACAATGCATAACTGAATTTTGGTTTTTGGAAATACTGTATTAATAGCATCTGGAAATCCGGTTAATCCATCAACACAAGCAATAAAAATATCCTTAATGCCACGATTATTTAACTCAGTTAATACTGAGAGCCAAAATTTTGCACCTTCGGTTTCTGCTATCCACAAACCAAGTAATTCTTTTTGCCCTTGACAATTAATGGCTAATGCCAAATAAATTGATTTGTTGATTACGCGTTTATCTTGATGACACTTGATAACGATACAATCTAAATACAATATGGGATATACTGTTTCTAATGGACGATTCTGCCAAACAGTAATCTCCTCAATAACAGATTCAGTTACTTTCGAAATTAAACTGTGTGATACCTCTGTACCATACAGCTCTTTGAATGTATCTGAAATATCTCTGGTAGTCATCCCTCTAGCATAAAGAGCCAAAATTTGTTCATCAAATTCAGTGAAGCGAGTTTGCCCTTTGCGAATGATTTGAGGATCGAACGTGCTGTTTCGGTCACGTGGCGTATTAATTTCCATTTCGCCAAAATCACCCTTTAATCGCTTAGGAGAGTAACCATTACGGCTATTTCCCGTGTTCCTGCCTTCTATAGCATGCTTTTCATAGCCAAGAGAGTTTGTAAATAAAATTGTGTAAATGCTTATTATTAACTAATCTAACGGATTAAATCGTTAGTTATAAATGAGTCATAAGCAATGGAACAACAACAAATAAATATAGATCCAAATCTACTAAATGAATTGTCGAAGTCTATTAAGAGTGAAAAAGATTTAGCTATTCTCAGCAAGCAACTATTAAAAATCACGGTAGAACGTGCTATGGATGCAGAATTAGAGGATCATCTTGGCTATGAAAAGCATGCTATAGAAGGCAGGAACACGGGAAATAGCCGTAATGGTTACTCTCCTAAGCGATTAAAGGGTGATTTTGGCGAAATGGAAATTAATACGCCACGTGACCGAAACAGCACGTTCGATCCTCAAATCATTCGCAAAGGGCAAACTCGCTTCACTGAATTTGATGAACAAATTTTGGCTCTTTATGCTAGAGGGATGACTACCAGAGATATTTCAGATACATTCAAAGAGCTGTATGGTACAGAGGTATCACACAGTTTAATTTCGAAAGTAACTGAATCTGTTATTGAGGAGATTACTGTTTGGCAGAATCGTCCATTAGAAACAGTATATCCCATATTGTATTTAGATTGTATCGTTATCAAGTGTCATCAAGATAAACGCGTAATCAACAAATCAATTTATTTGGCATTAGCCATTAATTGTCAAGGGCAAAAAGAATTACTTGGTTTGTGGATAGCAGAAACCGAAGGTGCAAAATTTTGGCTCTCAGTATTAACTGAGTTAAATAATCGTGGCATTAAGGATATTTTTATTGCTTGTGTTGATGGATTAACCGGATTTCCAGATGCTATTAATACAGTATTTCCAAAAACCAAAATTCAGTTATGCATTGTTCATCTTATTCGTAATTCGTTACGTTATGTACCCTATAAGGACATGAAGTCCGTCGCATCGGATCTTAAAGTTATTTATCGCGCTATTTCTCTTGAGCAAGCGGAAGAAGCACTTCTTATTTTTAGTGAAAAATGGGATAAAAAATATCCAGCTATTAGTCGTTCATGGCATAAAAATTGGAGCAACATTATAACTATTTTTGACTATCCTGATGAAATACGAAAAATTATTTATACGACCAATGCCATTGAATCACTCAATAGCGTTATTAGAAAATCTATCAATAACCGTAAAATTTTTCCTAATGACCAATCTGCATTAAAAGTAGTATATTTAGCCATACAGAAGGCATCACAAAAGTGGACTATGTCTTTACATGATTGGAGAGCGGCTCTGAATCGATTCGCTATCGAATTTGAGGGAAGATTCTCCTAAAAAACGGCACTTACACAAAATAATTTACAGGCTCTTGCTCTTACTGGTTTATCTAGATCTAGTATCCAGGACCTTGTCTAAACATTTTTATATAGTTATCCTATAATATAACTAGATATTCTATGTAGTAGTTATTATTTATATCATTACAATTTAACAATTTTCAGATTAAATCTTGACTACTACACATAGGATAGCCGATCGCAGTAAGCAGCTCTGATTCCTTTTCGAATACTGTAAAAGTTTCTGTTATAATCTTTTCTACAGGCTCAACTGAGCCATAACCCCTAGAAGCTATTTTTTCTAATTTTTCCTGAGAGGATCTATTAGGTTCTACTAAAAAATCTGATCTAACTTGTCCACAAGCTATTAATGCAAATAATGGAAGATAGAGACTTAACTTTTTTAATTTGATTTTTAAATTCATTTTTCAATTTTATTAATTGATTTATGTTAGATATAAACGGGTAGAGGCTTATTGTAAATAAGACATATCCTAAATCATAAAAAACTTGATTTTAGCATATTTTTTTTCTACCCATCGAGTGAATCTGCTTAAATGAAAAATTATTCACAATATTTTTTTGATTAAAAGAAGTTGTTATCCATATTCCTAATGGATAAATGAGTAAGTCTCTTGTAAAGAAATGGAGAAAATATCCCCTTAAACCTGAACTCTCTGTTCACGGCATTAGTAAAATGCTAAAAATTTTTATATTAGATTATTCTTTTTTTTGCCTACCGTTTCCAGAGTGGTGAATGGATACAACTTGATTAACCAGACTCTGCCCTGAAAATCCGACCAATCTAATTTATTTATTTAAGAGGTAATTTTCTAGTCGCAACATAATCCGTTACATTACTAACTCCATCATTTTCAGTAAGATAGATTATGAACCACTGAGTGTCTTAGTGATGTTAGAAATATTAAGTCCTAAAGGACACTTATTATTTGTCTTATCGTTATTTTTCATCTCAATAAAAGGGATAATCTCCAAGAAATCTAATTCGCATTCCTTAATAACGTAACCTAAGTCGTCATAGACATCCTCCTCTCTTTTATTAGAGTTAATTTTAGTATTATATTGTTCCAAGTCAGACGTTTCATCATTCGCATTGGAATTAAGGCCAGACAAATAATCATGAATATAAAAAGCACTATTTCGCAGAGTATTATAACTATTAGAAGCAACCCATTTGGCACTGCTACAAAAATATGGCATAGCCCACATTAAGCTATAAAAAGTTCCTTGTGCAGCATAAGCAACTCCTTTACTAGTGTATTCAAAAATAGGCCCACCAACCTTACTACCGTAATGAGCACCTAAAGCTGCACCACCCTGCACACCTTCCTGAATAGAACCACCATTGCAAACAGCACTAACTCCTCCTCCAATCGCACCAACTCCTCCTCCAATTGCACCTAAAGTACTCGCACCAATAAGGTGACCAGCATTACCAGCAATATCAATAGCAGTTTGTGCTCGCATACCCAACCCGGCCTTATGAACACTGCATCCAGTAAATCCCAAGTAAGAGAGACAAAAAATAGCTCCTAAAAATAGGTTATAACCTAACCTGCTTAATTTGTTATTGATTAACATGATAATTTATTTAATTAACTTCTATTATACTCATTCTATATATGTTATATATGGCATTCAAAAAATATCAAGAAATACTAGAATGACATTTGTAAATATAGATATATAGTATTTGTAATCCAAATTATTCTTTTATAAAACTTCAGAATAAACTAGAAGCGGTTCATTAGACGCTCGTTATATGGGACAAAGCTATTGCTAAAATTTTGAATTAATTATTTTGTAGATTAATTCTTGTTCAAGTGATTATCGCATAAGGGTGTAACCTCAATGAAATAGCAAAAATGTTATCCTATTCCATCAATGAAGTAACTTATATGCGATAGATTCGATGACATAACCTAAATACGATAAATTCATCAGAGCTTATTTGAGAGCTTCAACAGAAGATCAGTTTGCAGATAGAGCAAAAGAAATGCTCGAGCAGTTTGTTCAGGAGAGAGGATACAAAATTGCTAGCTACTACCGAGAAAATATCAGCGGAACAAAACTGAACAGACCAGAATTGGGACGATTATTGATGGATAGCTACCAGAATGATATTTTACTGGTAGAGCAGGTGGACAGGCTGACACGGTTGAGCAATAGTGACTGGGAAACACTCAAAAAGAAAATTGAACACCACGAACTGAAAATTGTTAGTCTGAATATACCAATTTCATGGCAAGCTTTGTCTGAAAAAGAACCATCACAAAACGATCCAGTAACAGGTGCTGTGATTTCCTCCATCAATAATATGTTCATAGATCTAATGGCCGCGATGTCGCATAAGGATTGGCTGAGCCGTCGACAAAGACAAAAACAAGGAATTGAAAGGGCACATGCACAAGGTAAATATCTGGGAAAGCAGCCCGATCATGAGCGACACCAGAAAGTTACCTGCTATCGAAATGTTAAAAAACTAAGTATATGAAGCCGCACAAACTACTGGGTACAGCGCTTCTCAGGTATGCCGTATTCAACGATTGTACTCTTTAAACAATGAAAAAAGCAATGCTAAGAACTTTTAGTAGATTGATGTAAAGTGGGAAAAGTAATATCGTAATAATGTTGTAAATCAGGTTAATTAATATAATAACCGGGAAGGAAAGTCAGTCCAACTCTCCTACAGAAAACAGGGATTAACGTACAATAATTTCCCATATCCAAGGAGACCCCTCATAGAAACACAAATTTCTTCTCAAAAGGATCGGCTAAAAAGAAGAATCGATGAATTGCTAGGTAAGTTATCAGATGGAGATACCATCATTATTACGGAAATCAGTCGGTTAGGTAGGAGCACATAGGAAGTGATTCATCTAATCAATGAAATGGTTAAAAGAAAGATCCGAATCATAGCCATTAAGCAAGGGTTGGATTTAAACAAACACAGCTCAAAGAACTGGTTGGTTTGGGACTCTCGATTAGGAAAATAGCAGCTATATTGGGGTATAGCAATCATATGGGATTGAATAATTATCTCAAAAAAATCGCTATAGTCAAGCAATAGCATAATCAATTTATATTAGCGCTAGTTATCATAACCTATATCTAAATAGATTGCATAGTTTTAAATATTCTCATCATGAAAAAATTACCGATTGGGGTTAGTAACTTTCATAAGTTGGTATCTAACGATTACCTATTTTGTGATAAGACAGCCATGATTGCTGAATTATTGGGTAAAGGCGAAGAAGTTACCTTAATTGCTCGCCCTCGTCGCTGGGGGAAGACACTTAATATGTCTATGTTGCACCATTTTTTTTCAGCAGAAGTAAATGGAGTAAGTACAGAAGGCTTATTTGATGATTTAGCTATTGGTAAGGTAGATGTTGGTCAATACATTGCACAGCATCAAGGTAAGTACCCTGTCATTATGCTAAGCTTTAAGGATGTGAATGCAGATAGTTTTCAAGGGGCCTACAATGCGGTGTATGAGTTGATATTAGAGGTGTATAGCACATATGCCTACTTATTGAATAGCGATGCAATTAATCAAATACAGTTAGGACAATTACATACTATCCTCAATAAGCAAGCCAATCAACAAGCATTAGAAAAATCTTTAAAGCTCCTTAGTCAATGCCTCTACCAACACCATGGTCAAAAGGTCTATATTCTCATAGATGAATACGATACGCCTCTCAACAAAGCTTACGGCAATAAGGAATATTTGGATGCTATGGTCTCGTTTATGCGTAACCTATTTAGCGCTGCTTTAAAAGATAATAGCTATTTGGAAAGAGGTGTTTTAACGGGCATATTGCGTGTTTCTAAGGACAGCATGCTTTCTGGATTGAATAATCTAGAGACCTATACTTTTCTAGATGAAGAATATAGCGCACACTTTGGATTTAGTGAAACGGAAGTTTCCTATTTATTTGAAGAAAATAGTCTTAGTGTTGCTATAGAGGAAGTAAAAAGTTGGTACAATGGTTATAGGGTAGGAAATTTAGTCATGTATAACCCTTGGTCTATTATTTCTTGTATCAATAAATCAGGTCGTTTTGATGTCTATTGGGTCAATACGGGTAATAATAACTTAATCGAACAAAAGGTACTTACTGCTCATTCGGAGATTAAAGAACAATTCGAACAGTTGATGCGAGGGGAGCCCTTAGCTATATCTATCAACAAACATCTTGCTTTTGATATCCTAGATAAAGATGATACATCTTTCTGGAGTCTTTTATTATTTGCTGGCTATTTAAAATTTGACACTGTTGCCTTTAATGAATATAATGGATTACATGATTGTGAGTTGTTGATTCCTAATAAAGAAGTATATACGCTTTATAATCGTTTTTTTCAAGAATGGTTCATTCATCAGTTTGAGAGAAAGCGGCAATATGATTTTTTCTTGAAACATTTAGTAGCTGGCCAGGTTCCTGCTTTTGTAGAACAGCTTAGCTACTTTTTACGTAGAAGCGTGAGCTATTTTGACACACAAAAAAGTAATAAATCAGAAGGGTTTTACCATGGTCTTGTCTTAGGGATGTTAGCTAGTTTAGGTATCACCCATTATATACGCTCCAATAGAGAAAGTGGTTTGGGGCGTTATGATCTGTTATTAATACCTAAAAAAGAAGGTTCCAAGGCGCTGCTATTAGAATTTAAACAGGTTCGGAAAGAAGAAGAATTAGAAAGCGCTTCTAAACTGGCCTTATCACAAATACAAGCACAAGCCTATCATACTGAAATACTACAATATCCTCATGTCCAGGAGGTAATAGAAGTTGGTATTGCCTTTTCTGGAAAATCGGTGTTAGCTGCTTATGCCACGTATAATCTAGTTGGTAAAAAATGTGGTTCATTGAGTTTAACCAGTAGATATGGCCAGGAAGAGTGGTAGATTTCCTATATCCAAGGCGAACCCTCTTAGAAAACGACCGTTTAGAGAGATAAATCTATTTATGTTAGGGTTGGAGTATAGAAAGATGATATTAAACGGTGATAGATCTGTAGGAAAAAGCCGTTGCAATAAAAAATTGCAACAGCCTCAACTTGTAACTAAAATCAAGAGCCTTTGGTTTTAAGTGTCGTGTAAATATTTATCAGGTTGTATATTTATGTATACCAGAGTTTGTAAATAAAATTGTGTAAATGCTTATTATTAACTAATCTAACGGATTAAATCGTTAGTTATAAATGAGTCATAAGCAATGGAACAACAACAAATAAATATAGATCCAAATCTACTAAATGAATTGTCGAAGTCTATTAAGAGTGAAAAAGATTTAGCTATTCTCAGCAAGCAACTATTAAAAATCACGGTAGAACGTGCTATGGATGCAGAATTAGAGGATCATCTTGGCTATGAAAAGCATGCTATAGAAGGCAGGAACACGGGAAATAGCCGTAATGGTTACTCTCCTAAGCGATTAAAGGGTGATTTTGGCGAAATGGAAATTAATACGCCACGTGACCGAAACAGCACGTTCGATCCTCAAATCATTCGCAAAGGGCAAACTCGCTTCACTGAATTTGATGAACAAATTTTGGCTCTTTATGCTAGAGGGATGACTACCAGAGATATTTCAGATACATTCAAAGAGCTGTATGGTACAGAGGTATCACACAGTTTAATTTCGAAAGTAACTGAATCTGTTATTGAGGAGATTACTGTTTGGCAGAATCGTCCATTAGAAACAGTATATCCCATATTGTATTTAGATTGTATCGTTATCAAGTGTCATCAAGATAAACGCGTAATCAACAAATCAATTTATTTGGCATTAGCCATTAATTGTCAAGGGCAAAAAGAATTACTTGGTTTGTGGATAGCAGAAACCGAAGGTGCAAAATTTTGGCTCTCAGTATTAACTGAGTTAAATAATCGTGGCATTAAGGATATTTTTATTGCTTGTGTTGATGGATTAACCGGATTTCCAGATGCTATTAATACAGTATTTCCAAAAACCAAAATTCAGTTATGCATTGTTCATCTTATTCGTAATTCGTTACGTTATGTACCCTATAAGGACATGAAGTCCGTCGCATCGGATCTTAAAGTTATTTATCGCGCTATTTCTCTTGAGCAAGCGGAAGAAGCACTTCTTATTTTTAGTGAAAAATGGGATAAAAAATATCCAGCTATTAGTCGTTCATGGCATAAAAATTGGAGCAACATTATAACTATTTTTGACTATCCTGATGAAATACGAAAAATTATTTATACGACCAATGCCATTGAATCACTCAATAGCGTTATTAGAAAATCTATCAATAACCGTAAAATTTTTCCTAATGACCAATCTGCATTAAAAGTAGTATATTTAGCCATACAGAAGGCATCACAAAAGTGGACTATGTCTTTACATGATTGGAGAGCGGCTCTGAATCGATTCGCTATCGAATTTGAGGGAAGATTCTCCTAAAAAACGGCACTTACACAAAATAATTTACAGGCTCGTATACCACAACACCTAAAACCAAATACCCATTTCATCTGTGTAAATAAATCTATAAAAAATATGCGCTGCCACAAATTAAGTGAATCACAATTTTAAAAAAATGCTCATTTACTTGGGAACGCCCTATCAGATGTGATATGATGGTATTGCCCATGTTTTCTATGCAGTTTTCTGCCTCTTGCTTACAGGTTCTGATTCAGTAACAGAATCTTGGTGTTTATGTTTTTTATGCCTATTTAAGCTACTTTTATGAGTAAAATATTTCCCACAACGATCACATTTGTACGGTTTTTCTCCTGTGTGGGTTATTTTATGGGTTATTAAGTTTTGTTTATTCTTAAACGTTTTCAGACACCCAACCCAATGGCATTTATATGGCGGTTTTGGTGGCATGTGTTCATGTACATGTTTGTAAAAATCATCTTTTATATCAAATGTTTGAAGACACGTTCCCCAACTACATTTGTACTTACTTATACTTTCTGAATTAGGTAGTTCTGATTTTTCTGACAAGCCATTTTTGTTATTATCATTAATTCGATAAGAATTCATTATCCTGCATTTCTTTTCGTAATCCTCGATTAACTCAATAGCATTTTCAATTTCATTCTTTTTATCATCTGTAATACTTGGATTATTACTAATATAGTTATGTGCGAAATCAATAGTATTATTTATTATATATGCTGCTATACTATATTTATGCTTCTCTACTTCCTGGAAAAATTTTTTGATACAACCTAACTCTTGATATTTGATTATCAAATCAATACAGGTTGAACGATCACCATTTTGAATACTTAAAATCTTATCTAATTCATTATGAGGCGTTTTTATGACAAGCAATTTCTTTATGATCATCATAAATATATCCTTGTTATATTTGCCTGTAGTATGTAATAAATTATTTTCTTCTTCACTTTTTTTTAAAGTGTCAAGTAGTACAGAATAATTACATGTATCAAAAAAATTTAATACATTATCGAAATAACCTATATTCCCATTTACTGCTTCAGTATGCAGAAATTTATCTATATCTATACGTGATAGGTCAACATGACTTAATACAGTATTTTCAAAATAATCTACTTGTTGTTGTGGTACACAATTACTTGGTATAGTATCACCATTACACATAACTACTTTATCACTTTTACCACATCCATATATCAAGCATGATAAAGATAGACAGCGAAGAAACAAGCATAAAGTCTTTTTATAAGATGTATTTTTTATTAAACTTAAGTAACAGTGCATTTGAACGAAATTTTAGATTAAAACTATAGATATATTGAATACATTAATGATATCAAATCAAGTTGTTGGATGAACGGATTATCCATGATAATCTGCCATCAAAATGGGAAAGTATACTCCTTAGCATTGATGTAGGTAATCTTAAAGAAGCAGATAGAAGCGTTAGCGTCCATTTACCCATAACATAAATGGAATCTTCACTCTATAAGCGCGCTATTGATTTGCAACTTGAAGTCATTTCAATAGAAATATTTAAGCTATTTCTATTGTGTATACTGTGTATACTTACACTTAAACCCCCATATTTGATTTAATAACAACGTTTTGCAAATTTACAAAGTTTTTTATCAAAAAACAATAAATGCAATAGAATTATTACTACATTCTAATTATTCCTTTTGAAAATGTTGTGTAACAATACAATAGTTATTTAAAGCCTGATCTAAAATTGAACCATAAAATGAGGAAACGTAAATCTATTAGACGGGTTTGATTTTTTTTCTACAATTAGGACAGATTTTATCATTTAATTGACTATCATTCCACTGTTTATGGCATGTTTTATGAAAAAGATGGCTACAGCTAGTTATATGTAAATCATTCATGCATATATCATCCCCCAAGCATATAGAACAAGATCGGTTACACTCAATCTTTTCATCTTTCAGCAACAATGCAAGCACTTCTTCGTTGCCTGTATCATATGCTATATAAATAGCTTTTTCATCATGAAAGTTTGTTGCATTAACATCAATTTTTGGAGCGGATAGTAATACTTCAACTATTTTTAGTAAACCTAGTCTTACTGCTATATGAAGAGGGGTATTGTCATCAGAATCTTTTTGATCAACATTAACCATTGGATCATTAAGTAAACTTTTGACCCTGTTTGTATCACCTTGTTTAACTGCTATATGCAAATCTGGCTTTTCATCAGATTTGAAATGAATAATATTATGTGAATCATTATGCAGCATTCCTGAACTATATGTTGGCTTCTCATCTTCACCATATTTCCAATCTGCTTTATTACATCCAGTAGTAAGTACTAAACTTAAGCTAGAAATTAGAACGGATGCTAATTTGGAAAATACAATGACTTTTATATATATTTTAACCTTTTTACACATAATAATAAAGTACAGTTATTATACTTTGTAGTAGTCAAGATTAAATCTTGACTACTACAAAGCAAATAAAAGAAAGTATAACAATCTTTACGAATCAATAAACTCAACGAAATACCCATATAGAGACCCTTTATTTGTTCTTTGCTTTACCCGATCAAACCCCAATTCCCTTAACGCACTACTCACCAACTTAGTATTCAACCGAACAGAAGTACCGATATTTTCTTGAAGAGATGTTCCCTAACGTTTTGGCCAGTTCTAACAGCCCTAATTTCGGTTTGATGATTTTTTGATGTAAGTTCATAGTAGTTATTATCTATATCCATCCAATTTAATAATTGTCAGATTAAATCTTAACTACTACATTTAAGTGCCTATACGAATATATATTTTATCAAAAAAAATTGCTTATTAACATAGTTCGTTTTGTCTTAGGGATGCTGGCAAGTTTGGGTATAACCCACTATATACGCTCCAATCGAGAAAGCGGTTTGGGTCGTTACGACCTTCTATTGATCCCTAAAAAAGAAGGTTTAAAAGCACTTCTATTGGAATTTAAGCAGGTTCGCAAAGAGGAAGAACTGGCAAGTTCAGCTAAACTTGCCTTAGATCAGACACAAGCACAAGCCTATCATACCGAACTATTACAATATCCTCATGTCCAGGAGGTAATAGAAGTTGGTATTGCTTTTTCTGGTAAGTCGGTATTAGCAGCTTATTCGACTTATATAGTTGGTAATCAATCTAATGAAATTAGTTTAACGGATAGATATGGTCAGGAAGAAGGGTAGTTGAAATATAACATACAACTATTTTATTGCTTTTTATTAGATAATTTCTCAAATTTTCAAAACGTTGTTAGTAAGTCAGTCATATTAAATCGATCAGTAATTGATCTACTGATGTGGAATTTATTTTTATTAATTAATGGATATGCAGCATAATTCTGACAAATTATCCTGCCATGCATTGAAAATCAGTATAGAAAACAACTATTAAAAGTACAAATATCAAATTTCGTTGCCATGCATGACGTTTAGAAATAAGAAAAAGCCATTCAAAGTCTAAAATAGTAACGCATATAACTTGATTTGATGTAACTAGTTAAATTCACCCTAAATAACTTATACAATGCACCACCGTTTAAATTTAGCAAAAAATAAATTTCATAACAAGAGTTTATACTCTTTTTTTATCTGTCTATGTTTATCATGCTTGATATATGGATGTGGTAAAATAGGTAGGTATAATCATGAAGATAATTCTATGCCTCATAATCAGCCAACTACTTCTGAGGAATCTGACGAAGAATATTTTCAATGTATTAAAGAGGATGAATATGATCTACTATTAAAATGTGAAATCTGTGATAGATCTTTCAAGTCTATATTTTTATTAGGCAATCATCTAAGAATGCACACAAAAAAAAGCAAATTTATATGTCAACACTGTTCCAAGGGATGGGATACCATGCATGCATTAGACAATCATACAAGAACCCACACAGGGGAAAGACCGTTCAAATGTCCAAAATGTACGACATGTTTCAATCGGAAAAGTAGCTTAAAACAACATCTAATAACCCACACAGGGGAAAGACCGTTCAAATGTCCAAAATGTACGACATGTTTCAATCAGCAAAGTAACTTAAATGCGCATATAAAAACTCAACACCGAAATTCTGATACTGAATCAGAACCTAGAAATAAGAGGCAGAAAACTGCATAGAAAATGTGGGCAATACCATCATAGCACATCTGATATGTCGTTCCCAAGTAAATGAGCACAATTTTGAAATTGTGATTCACTTAATTTGTGACATAGCATCTTGTTTATCGATTTATTTACACAAATGAAAAGAGTCTTTTATTTTAAGTGTTGTGGTATACATAAATATACAACCTGATAAATATCTACACACTTAAAACGAAAGACTCTTGCCTAGGGCGCTTATTTATTAGGTTTTTTCTTGTATAACTCTTTAGAAGTAGAAATAGAAGCGTTACTAGAGGTAAGACCCAGCTTTTCTTTTAGTTTAGCATTTTCGTCACTTAAAGATTTATTTACTGCCATTAATAGGCTGATCTTATAATCTAACATTGTTCAATCTATCAATCTCTGACTTTAGAAAGAAAAGTTCTGATTGTAAGTCGATAACTATAGATTCAATAACACCCATGTAAATTCATAATTAATGTTAAATAATACTTAAGCTTATTAAGTTATTACAAGTTTAACAAACTTTTTTGCAATATTATTGAACGTACACGAGTATAAAATTATATACTTGGGTAATATTATATGTTTGTTAATAATCATTGAAAAAGTTTCTAATTAGCAGGTTTAAAAGTGATCCGAAAAGGGAGATATAGAAAGAACACAACATAAGAAATCTGCTGGTAAAGACAAGGAAAAGGATAAAAAAGATGGAATAGATAAGCCTCATGATTACGCTCTTAAAAATACGTTCTGCAACAAAGAAGCGATGCTGGATTTTTTAGCTGCCAATCTACCTTCAGAACTGTTTATTAAAATAGATCAAGAAAATTTAGAGTTGACGGATAAAAGCTTTGTGGATCCGATAGGCAGGAGGGGAGAATCTGATTTAGTCTTCAGAACCAATATAAATGAAAAAGCAGGATACCTGTACATTTAAGCCCTTTACTACTCAACATAACCTTTCACGGGATAGAGACAGAGTTTGGTGTTTTGACACAGAGAGACATACTGACGGCAAAGAGTCCCTACGTATATCGTTCGATATGCAGATGATCTTGTGGTATTTGCTAAACCTCAAGCAGCATGCCAAGAGGCTAAAATAAAACTCAATGAATGGCTATCTAAGAGAGGATTAGCCTTATCAGAAGAGAAAACGAGCATCGTACATTTGGAAGAAGGATTTGATTTCTTGGGGTTTAATGTGCGAAGATATAAAACAAATAAGACCAAAAGAGGTAATAATATTCCTAGATCATTAGGAGGCAGGATATAATTTAGGTAACCTAAGTTTACTACATACAATGTGCCATAGACAAATACATAATAGGCAAGGTAGAGCTGTATCGTAGGGATTGCTTGAGCCGTGTACCGGGTAACTGGTACGCACGGTTCTTTGGGGAGTTGGGTAAAATAATTACCCCGCTTACCCGACGAGGTAACACCTAATTATTGGATTGCACTGAAATTGCGGCAATATATGCTTCGTTTATGTGAGCACCATAAAAAAAAGATAAAGACAAATTAGTTCTGATCATACCCATTGTATTCTACATGATGACAGATCTTACAAGTCCGTTACAACAGCTGCAAGAATTAGGTTGTTTTTTACCAAAAAAAGTGATAATATAAAGTTAGTTGAAAGTATATATTATATAGTGCGCTACTATAATGATTTAATTTTATCCAATCTACTATTGTGTAAAATTAGCAACCGTAAAGCGTACGTTTTATAAATAAGATGGTATGCTCTTTTTATGCTCTTTTTTCTATTATAAATTTTTAATATGCTTTATATATGCTTGTAGTAGCATTGCCAAGTTGCATTCAAATGATGATCAGAATAGCGCTCAGCCTGAAGCTTATTTAAGCAAGCCGTATAAATGTGATTTGTGTGATTACGCGTCCTCTGCTTCTAGTGGTTTAAAAACACATAAAAGAACCCATACAGGTGAAAGGCCGTATAAATGTGATTCGTGTGATTACGCATCCTCTGTTTCTACTGCTTTAATAAAACATAAAAGAACCCACATATGGAGACCATACAGATATAGTTAGTTTACTATTGTCCTCACCAGATATTCAAGTTAACTTAGGAGACAATTATGGCTTTACCCCTATTCATATTGCCTCATTTAAAGGTAATCTAGCAATAGTTAACGCTCTACTATCCTCACCAGGTACTCAGGTTCATGCAAAAAGCAATAATGGCTGGACGCCTTTGCATACTGCATCAGAATATAGCCATTTGTCTTGTGTTTCAGTTTTAGAAAATAAAAATTCTTGAATAACAAGTTATGGTACTAATACTAGATTGCTTATTAAGTATCTGTAAATCAATCGTATATAATAAATATTAATTTTTTAGTTAAAAATATTTATATAATTAAAATAATTTCTTAGATTTTTTAATATACTTGGAAAATAAAATGAATAGCATAACAAGCTAATGGGAGAAAGGACGTATACAATTAAAAGCGTAATTTATAACAAATTATTTAAACAAATAAATAGTAATGATTATTCGTACAAAAAACACATCATACTTTAACATCTTCCTATATAATTACAGGAATATATACCTGTCTTTCGTTTCTTATTGCTTCCTGTAATGATGGGCCTGGATTTAATCATCGAAATGGTGAGCAGTACAGATCATTTGAAGAAGGTCAAACTGACGTCAATGATAAAGACAAATATGGTGACACTGCTCTTCATCGTGCAGCAGAACATAATCGTGTAGAAGAAGTTAAAGGGCTACTTTCATCACCAAATATTTTAGTAAATGAAAAGAATAATTCTTTTGGATATACTCCTCTTCATAGAGCAGTAAATGAATGTCATTTAGAGGTTGTTAAAGCACTATGCTCAGATCCACGTGTTGATGTTAATGTGAAAAATAAATATGGTGAAACCGCTCTGCATATGATATCGGCAAACGGACATATAAAAGTAACTAAAGCCCTACTTTCAACACCAAGTATCCTAGTAAATGAACAAAATGAATGGGGTAAAACAGCCCTTGATATTGCATCAGGAGATGGACATGAAGAAGTGGTTGAGTTATTACTGGCGGCTGGTGGTATGAATGGAAAACAGAACGATGTATAAAATATGATAGATAATAATAATAAAGTGCTATATCAGGATTAAACAAAATCCTACCTAACGGATTAAAAAAGTGGATTCCTGGTTTATCTCCAGAAGAAAAGACAGCCCAGTTAATGGAAGAGCAAGTAGCTACCTCTAGCAATGTTCTAGCGCAAATGAAGGATGCAGCTGATAGTATGAGAAAATTAAAAGAGTGCGTAGAAGACGCTAATGCTATTAAAAACGAAGGGGAAAAATTATTTAAAGATCTATCTGATGCAAAATATGGTAAAGTAGTGCTAGATATATCTGAAAAGATCAGTGGTATCAGTTTCAACCCTAGTGATTATATAGCTCATATAGATTGGACCAAAAACCTTCAAAGAAGGTGCTCTTTTTCTTGTTATAGAGAAAAAGCGCTGTTAGGCATGGTAGATTCTTTTACGGATGGAAGTAGTAATTTCCTAAGTACCAAACCTCCCAAAAACCTCAACACCCTTTGCGCAGATATTCAAAAAGAGTTGCGTCGATCAGATCAGATAAAAATAGCCTCTAAAGAGGCCAATAATAGACTAATGCCAGTTTACAAAAGAACAGATCAAAAACCTAGAGGTTCAAAATAAGAAGATAGATAAAACGCTATCTAATCCTAATTTTTACAAAAATGATCCAGTAAAATATTTTCAATTAGAAAGCATTAAAAACAAAAATATCTTAGATATGGGAGAACTTGTAGAACGGATCAATAGGCTTCAAGTTCAATCGGAAGAGGTTTCTAAAAAAGATAAAGAAGTTATTGCAGAGCTATATAGTGAAAAGCTAAGCAATGATCTAACACAGCATATCGTCAAAAGTAAAATAAAACGGAATAGTAGATTTTGAATATATGTGTTCATATAATGGCATCAACCTAAGAAATATAATCTACTGATTATCAAATAAAACATTATTTCATGCAGCTACAAAATTTAATCACCTAAAAACCACTGCGATGAACCTACAACAGACACTAATCCTTTCCCATAGCTACATTGAATACCTTTTCAGTATGTAACTGTAATTCATGAGCAATATCGGCTAGTTGTATTTTCATCGCCAATGGCAGATAAAATTTTTGAATGAACCTTGCTTTTTCTATCTGTTTTTCAACAGTGTGTCCAGAAATTGTTCGTGCATTATGTAAAACATCTGCCAGCCTAACCAGAAGGGCATCATGATTTTTATCAGCTATGAGCGCTTCGATATAGGCCGTATAATCCTCTTTTTGGTTCGGTAGTTCTTTTTCCAAGCGCGCTGCAGCCGATACAATCTGTGCAATAGAAGGACCAAATAGAGTCGTTAAGCCTGCTGCTGTAAGGGGGGTATTTTGTACTACGTCGTGGACAAGTCCAGCAATAATAACCTTCGAATCCTGCGTTAAAGTGAGTAAAATAGAGGCCACCGCCATAGGATGTAAGTAAAATAGTTCACCTGTTTTTCTTCTTTGGGTGGTATAGTAGACTTTAATCAGCTGTAACGCATCCATAATGGCGTCAACATTGAGTCCTTTTTTTGCTTTAACTTTTTCTAAAAAAGCTACTTCTTCTTGCATACTGATTGGGTCCAATACCATCCTTTGGGTATACACGACAGGTGAAAGCGTAGCAAACGCCTTAGTAATTTCTTTGACGTTTACAGGTATGACATATAAGTGGGTAATTTCTGACTCAGAAGAGAATCGCTCATAATAGCCATAATGTGCATGCACAATATGTTGATTTTCTAAATCTATTTTTTCTTCACTTTGCCCTAATATCTGAATATCTGCCATTTCTGCCACTTTATAGGTTGGACGTATAGTAGGCAATCTTATGGAAGTTGTGATCACAAAACTGATCGCATTTATTTTTTGTACCTTCCCCTGTAAAAGCGTTAACCGATAGCCTAGCTGTGTATCATCTATATGTATATAGATATCTTTTTTTTGATGGCTATATAGGGATGCCTGTAGGCTACAGGAGTGTAAACTGCTGATGATTAGCTGCTTGATGCTTTCTATGGCACACTGTATATAGAGGTGTTTTGTATTGATCACTACATAAGGTGCATCATATATATTGCTAATCTTTATCGCATCGAAACATTCGGCTAATAGTTGATCAATACTAATCCAATTGGTAACTAAATGGAGATTGTGCTTCAAGTGTTGAAAGATGCTGTTAAAATATTCATTTAACCGAATGGTTTGCACTGAATGCGTAATGAGACGCTGGTCGGGTTGTTCTAATCGAATGAGTTGATCGTTCAATTGGCATATGATGTAACTGCTTTCATAGGCAAGTGCTTCTACTTGTTGTTTATTAAAAAACTGCCTTGCATTTTGTTCTTCTTTTTCACTGGTTAATGCTTGTATAATGGATAAAAGCTTATTTAAACCATTGTTGTGGTATAAAAAGCCACCCACTAAAACAAATAGCATAAATAGGCCATATGCAATATTCACATTCAAGCCCAAGCAGCAATCTATCCATCTGATATTACCATCCACATAATGGGGTAAGATCCAGACCATGATCACACTCATAATCATACCAAACCATATCCTGATAAATGGAGTGATAAAGATCGATAAGAAAAGGTTAAGCACAAAAATGATAGCATGCAAATGGGTTAACTTATTAAGCATAGCCATGCCAGTACCTACCAAGAAAAAAAAATAAATATGGCTTAATGGCCATATCACTGAAGCAATTTTACGAATATATGATTGAGGGAAAATAAAGGTATATACTAAGAAAAATGTGGCAACAAAGAGACTGGGCAAAAGAATGAGTATTTCTAATCTAGTATGCCATATGGGATTACTGAAAAAAGTATAAAAAGAGCCATATCCTGTGAGCAGAATATAAAAGCTAAAAAGTATATAAGGTAAGCTATCCTTAGGTAGTTGTTTCTCAAGGTAGTCTAAAAGATTGAATGTATGCATCCTTTGCAAAGTGATATTAGAGAGGTGCTTCCATAATGGTGGTGGCTTGGGGACGGCTTCTTGTACCAAACTATTGGCTAAGTAGTGCTGGCTTGGTATGCTTTTGCGCTTGAAAAATTGGATAACCATCATACTGAGTAGATTCATCAGCATAGCTGGAAGAATGCTATTGATACCTGCATTAGGTACAAAACACAACCATGCCATAGTGGTTAAACCACCTGTTAACATACCTATTAAAACACTACATGGATGTAAGGAAATACCCATTAGAGAGAGTAGCAGGGGTAGACTCACAACTGCTTTAAATAAAATAATGGCTATCCATATGCATTCATCTTTAGTGTATAGTGCAAGAAGCGCTGCAATTGCGCCTACTATAACTTGATATAGAAACGAATGCTTCGCCCATTTAAAAAGATTGGGTAGGTCATTTGTCATTAAAACAGTCGCTGCATGCAAGTTTGCGCCTGCTGTAGAGATGGTTAAAGCAGCAACACTAATCATAAATAGCCCCTTTAGCTGCACACAGCCGAAGGGAATGGTTGATACCATCAGCTTGCCAGAATTTTTCTGTACCAACAGGGCCACCCATAGTAAAAGCAAGTTGATGCTGAATGAAAAAAAACCGGCACTATTAAAAGAGCGTTTTATTTGCGCAGCATGCTCGGAAATTAAAATACGATCTACCTGAGCAGGATAAAAAGCGGGTATGGAAAAAATGATAAAATAAATCATATAGTCCAGTGGAGTAGCATGAAAATGCGTCAAGCTATTCCAAGAGGCTTTAATGGCTAAAGCAATATGCGCTTGATCAGCATGATATTGGTTTGCCATATATTTCCATAAGTTCCAAGCGGTGATGGGTAACAGTATGCCAAAGGAAGCACAACGTACTACACGTATCAGCGCTAGCGGTTGTATATGATTTGACCCCACACCAAACATTACAACTAGCGCTGCAATAAGTAGGCTATAACCAGGTTGAATGGCAAAAAACCAGGTTATAGCCATTGAGAGTATTTTGAATTGCATCGCAGCTACCGCAGCACTGTGCAATATACCGCATATGGCTACAATTTTCTGAACAGCGTTCCCATAAAACCGCCCCATTATTTCTGCTACCGAGCGATTATTTAAAAAAAGATGCAAACGATGTGCCAATAAGTTGCCTATTATAAAATAACTGATCATACCACCTCCCAAGCGCAATAAACCATCTATATCGAGCCGATTACATAACACTTCCCCTCCATAAGTTATGGCTAAAATAGCCGCTGTAATATGGGGGGTAGTAAAGCGCCTATCCAGAACACTAGAATGTTTAATAGAACGGATACCAACGAATAGATTAATCAGTAAAAAAAGAATAAAAATAACGCTGTCTAAATGCATTGCCGGTCCTGTAATTATATTGCTGAAAAAATCTGTTTTTATAAAGGATTACACCACAGTCACCTGCCAACGTTTCTAGACAAGAAACAAAAAAATTGTAAATCAGTTACTAAAAACATACGAAACAGCAAAAGACACTACTGAAAAACTATTAAGATAGTTCTTCATCTAGCAAAGCGCTAAAATGTTGCAACGATCTAATAACAGCCCTATTTACAATAGAATAGTGGATCTCTTCCTCTTTTCCAGTATAAACATATCCTATTAAAAAGACAAATTTAGAACGGGTGGTATCTAAGGCATCATCCAATATATATTTATTGATGCGATAGGCCTCCCTAAGTAAGCGCTTCACTTTATTGCGCTGGACAGCAGAAGGAAAGTTCCGTTTAGAGGCAGAAAAAAGAACTTTATTGGATAAAAGCAGTTCTTTTTTTTGGAGGAGATAAAATACAGTACAAGGATGTAATTTTAAAATTTTTCCTTGCCGAAAAAGCATTTGTATATGTTTCCGATTAGCTAGTCTATTGCATTTGGGCAGCCTATTTTTTCCCATAACCAATAGTAAAAGGCAGCACTAGCACTTATGCCTAGGTTCATCAGAAACGGTTAATTTAACTCTTCCTTTAGCACGTCTTCTAGCCAATACAGCGCGGCCATTGGCGGTTGACATACGCTCCCTAAAACCATGCTTATTGCTTCTTTTTCTAAGTGATGGTTGAAATGTTCTTTTCATAGCTTAATGAATAACCTTATAGATTTTAGATAAATAAAACTTTTACTTTTATAGCTCCGCCATTACAAACGGAGCTGCATTAAAAATGCCTTTGCGTATAAAATATAAATAACAGCAACAAAATTCAACTGATCTTGCCAGGGTTTATCGATCTGTGCTATTTGGATCTCAATAAGATCCAATGCACTACATCAGCTTTGGCAAAGTATATAAATATATGGTAGCATCCAAATTATTCTATCTATTTTTTCAGGAGATGGCATTAAATTGTATTAATTTTACTTATACTTTTAGGCAGTAAGCTGTTCTCCTATTTGGTTTCGGGCTATATCTTTTTAGATTAAAAACTTGCTTGATTTGCGCTTAATTTTTATTTCTAATACTGATTATGGTAGATCGTTACGTACGAAAAATAAGGGTGGGCCACTTTGTATGGTCCTTTTTAATCGGCCTTATTGTGTCGATGGAGTCAAAGGCTGGACCTCCATCTAATTTAAAAAAATTAAAGAAAGGCATCTACGAAGAAAATCTTGCTGCATATAGGATTGAATTTTCCAAACGAGTTAAAGAAAAAAAGAGAGCGTCTTGTATACCCCTGCTCTGCCCATTGAATCAAGCCAAACCTTTAGAACAGCGTTTGGCACAGCGCAAAGCAGCTTATGAGCATATGAGTTGCCTAAAGGGTTACACCATACAGCTCTATATGGGTAGCAGTAGAACGGCAGCATTAAAGGCACAAGATTTGGTGAGCACTTTTACTTATCCTTCTAAACTCCATTACAGACAACCGCATTATATTGTGCAGCTTGGTTTTTTTTCGGACAGACTAGAAGCCTATTTTGTCTATTTGACCTTGGTAAAAAAAATAGCTACGGCTATGATTCGTCCTTGTATGCTCCCTAGGCAGGAGCATCTATGTATTTATGCAATAGCGTCAACTTAAAGAGTATATTATTAGTTATCTAATAAAACATCATTTTAATGGGTGGTTGTTTCCATTGCGACAATTTAAAGGGTTAATGACCGCTACTGTGTGCTGAACTTTTTATCGATGGCCAGCAGCGGTGGAGTATGCTAATGATCCATGTGCATCTCTGTGCTAGAATAGATTTTCCTTAAGCCCCTGCCATGATTGAACGACAGACACAAATAGAAAAACACTTATCTGGAAGCTATCCGCTTCCAATTGTCACATAAGATAGCTGTAGCCATGGCTGCATTTAGGGAGTTGGCATGGCCATATTTAGGAATGGCAATAGCCTCTGTAAGGGTTTGTTGTACAGCAGGCTGAATCCCATGCGATTCATTCCCAATCACCAATACCCCATGTGCTGGAAATAAAAAATCATGTAGCGGCTTTCCATCCAACATGGCACCTAGAATAGGCAGATTTAATCCTTGTAGATAGCAGGGTAAGTCTACATAATGTAGATTGACCTTTACAAAAGAGCCCATACTGGCTTGTAGTACCTTTGGATTATATAATTCTACAGTGGTTTGAGAACAGAGTATGGTAGTTATGCCATACCAATCTGCTATGCGGATAATCGTTCCTAAATTGCCAGGGTCTTGAATGTCATCTAATGCAAGTGTAATGCCAATAGGGGATAGAGCAGGATCAGTGGGGCTGGGTATAGCTGCTACTGCCAGTACTTCATGGTTGTGTATAAAAGAACCTAGCCCAGAAAGCAGTTCCTGTTTCACTTCAAATACCTCTACTGCTTTAGGAATAGAAGCAACCATATCCTGATTTGCTAGAAAAAAAGAAGGCGTACCTACTATACACTTTATAGCATAATGAGAAGCAAGTAATGCTTGAATACTTTTTTTCCCTCTAAGACAAAAGCGGACTGTTCTAAGCGGTGCTTTTTAAGTGCCAGCTGACGGATGGATATAGCTTTTTTTTTACTTAAAGTATAGCTGTTCAAGGTAGTATCTGTTCAGGCCAATGGCGCCAACTTAAAGAAAATCTATTCTCGCACAGAGATAAAAAAGGCGTTTTACGGATGGTTCCTATGCCCTCTCGCTTGCGGAAGCTGATAAAGGAATTTCGCGCTTTCAGTAAAACGGTAGCCTTTGAGCGATCTGTTTTTCAGTGGGAAAAACAGATCGTTGCATTATTTTGCTGTGTACCAAATTCCTTTATCGGCCGGCCATTAGCGTTTTAAAATTGACGCAATGGGAATAACCGCCCCATTAAAAATGATGCTTTGTATTAATATAATAATCAATAAAATATGCTCCTTAAGCCCCCACCATACAGCTAAAGGAATACAAAAAAACCTCTATTGGGCTTCACCTACTTGCTTATTGATCGGCCTGCTTCTTACATAACGCAACAATAAATAATTGATTGCAATCACGCATGGCACTACTACAAGTTTTACGATGAAAGTTAATGACAAAAAAGGCAATAACAATATACCCATTGCCATTGCAAAACCAGTTTTAAATGAGATCATAGATAAAAAATAAATTAGCTACTTGAATTAAAAACGACCCCAATTCTAGTTTACAACTATTCCAGAAGCAATCCAAAGCATCTTGCCATGCTACGCATGGTAAGATTGGGCAATGTAAAGTTAGGGATGAAACATACCAACCAGTTGATAGAGATCAAATTCTGCTTTTTTTACCTTAAAAGCCTGTTCTATTAAACCGATTTCTACTTTTTGGGTAGCCTCTTCTGCTTCATGTAACTCAAGCAGCTTTACTTGCTTGAGCCGATACTTCTCTCTTACAAAAACCAACTTTTGTTTGCTTATTTTCAGTTGTTCCTCTCCTACTTTATAGGCATCTAAGGCATGTCGATAGTTCCATTTTTTATCTTCCAAACTACCCTCTAAAGCCAATTTTTGCTGCTTTAACGCAAGCTTTGCATTATTGAATAGCATCCTTTCCTGTTTAACCTTCGCAGGCATGAGCAGCAAAGCAGCTATATCAATAGTAACTCCAACAGTCCCAACCCATTTACTAGCTTTATGATCACGATACCATTTATCATCTTTTAAATCATATAGAAAACCATTCGAACAAAAACTACCAGATAGGCTTAAACAAGAAAGCGGATAAGCCTTTGCTCTACTTAACTTAGTTGCTGCTATGGCGACTTGTTTTTCTTGTATCGCAGTCTCCAAATCAACCACTTTTTCTTTTGTAACCGCTTTAATATCCCATATAGGTTGCACAGAAATGGTTGATTGAACCAATGTTTCTTCATTGAGGGGTTTACCAAGTATTAAATTTAAACTTCGGCGCTTTGCTTTCAAGGCTTCTTGCCGCTCTAATAAGCTTAATTTTACCTGTTTAAGCGCCAGTTGCGCATCCAAACAATCTATCTTAGAGATGCGCCCTACCTTTAACTTCTCTTCCTCTATCTTTAATCTAGCTATAGCAAGCTTGAGTAAGCTATTGGATAATTCCCATTTTTTTTGCGCCAATGCCAGTTCATAATAAGCGGTCACTACCTGCTGTAGTTCTTTTTCTACTGATTTTTTTGCAACTAGCTTATAAAGAAAATTATTTTGACCATGTATTTTAGTTTGGAACATTTTATCAAATAGTGATGCGAGCTCCCATTTTAATGTGAAAACAGGGGTAGATCGAATGCGGTATTTCATTTTTACAATGTCTGGCTGGGAGCCGTTTTGCTCAGAAGATGGTAGGGGTGATTTCCGAATGCCTTCATAAGCGAGCATAAAAAGCGCCTGAGGCGCCCATATGCGGAAATTATCTATTCTGCCCGAAAGCATCGATTGCTTTTTAGTATTTTCGGCCATCTGAATATTTAAATTATCCTTTAAGGCAGTCTGTATGGCCTCTTCCAAACTTATGGGCTTGTTTTTTGCCTGTGCTAGGCTATGGCCTAAAAGGATTAGGCTGCAGAGCATGCTTAAACGTAAAAATTTTTTTTTATTTAGCCACATCTTAAGTAAAATTTTTATTAGACAATTTTTCCATCTACAATTTCTTGAATACTGTTGCATTGCCGTGCTACCTGCACAGAGTGTGTTACGATAAGAATCGTATTGCCCTCTCTATTCATCTCTTTCAGTAAAGCCATGATTTCATGCGCAGTACTGCTATCTAAAGATCCAGTTGGCTCATCTGCTAGGATTAAAGGAGGAGCGGTTACCAACGCACGTGCAATGGCTACCCTTTGTTGTTGGCCACCTGAAAGAGCATCTGGTTTATGGTTAGCATAGGCAGATAAGCCAACTTTATCCAGCATGGCCCACGCACGCTTGGAACGTTCTTCCCTTTCTATACCTTGATAATAGAGCGGCAAAGCTACATTCTCCAAAGCCGTTTTAAAAGGAATCAAATGAAACCGCTGAAAGATAAAGCCAATTAACTGGTTTCTATAGCTACTGGCTTCTTGGTTAGAAAGATTTTTCATGTGCACACCATTAAGATAGTAATCTCCATGGTTATAATCATCCAATATACCAATTATATTCAATAACGTAGATTTTCCAGCACCAGATTGCCCCATTAAGGCAACGAGGTCTCCCTTTTCCAGGTGAAAATTTATACCAGTAAGTACCTCCCGAATAACGGTTCCATTTTGATAGGATTTATATAAGTCCTGAATCTGAATCATGCTAGGTTTCTACAATTAAATGATCTGCTTCTGTAAGACCTTCTTTTATCTCAACATAAAGGCCATCTGAGAGCCCCAACACTACATTTTTTTTAACCACTTTATCTGCACACAAACATTTTACGAAATAGGTTGTGCCTTCTGTTTGAATCATGCTTTCTGAAACAGCCAACACATCGTCCACTTGTTCTAGAATCACTTCTGCTAGCGCTAAATAACCTGCACGTAGCGTCACCTTTGATTTTTTGGGTTTATGTACCACCCCTTCTATTTCAAATTTAATTTCTTCATCTTTAAATTCTTTTTCACTGGCTTTTGGTGCAATTTTGGTTAAAGTAACTTGCAATTGCTCGTCATTAAAAGCATTTAATGAAGCAGTAAAGGTCATCCCTTTGGTAAGATGTACCACATCTAATTCACTGACCTTAGCTGAGAACAAGAAACGATCTATATCTCCAATCAGGGCTACAGTGGCGCCAGAACCTTTTTCACTGACGGCCTGCACCATACTGCCTTCTTTAACGGATAAGTCTAAAATCGTACCTTTTATAGTAGCTTTAACGATGTTGGCACTTTCCCCTTTTGCAGTAGTATAGCCACGCTGACTAAGTTCTAACGCCTTCTGGGCCGCAGTCCATTCTTCTTTGGCTTGCGCCCAGGTTGCCAAAGCAGCTTCATAATCTTCTTTAGCCAACATCTTTTTACTAAAAAGCTGCTTACTTCTTAAATATTTAGCTCTGGCTTGATTGAGATGAATAGCAGCCAAACGCAACTTGCTTGCTGCAGCCTCAACCTTTTGGGGGCTAGGCTGTATTTTAATACGGGCAATAGGGGTGCCCTGTTGCACAGCATCACCTACACGTACAAATAATTTCTCTACCACGCCGGTAACATGCGCCTCTACCTGCACTTCCTTATGGGGTATGAGGCTACCAGAAAAAACTTTTTTTCGAACAATCGTTCTTCGAGTGGGTTGCGTGGTTTGAAAGGTTGGCTGATCTAACTTGCGCCAAAAGGCTCGTGGATTTAACCTGTTCCATTGATCTTTATATACTTTAGAGTAGGCAAAAGCGCCTCCCGTGAAGATTATAATGGTTAAAATAAATTTGGTTCTTGTACGCATTTTATTCATTGTTTAAAGCATCTACTGGTTTAATGTACAATGCCCTTTTTGCAGGGATAATGCCAGCCAAGCAACCAGACAGCACCAAAACTACTAAGGCAGATACAACCATAGAAAATTCAAATTCAAAATAGGCCATGCCATGTTTTTGCATAACAGGCCCCAGATAGGCATTTATTGACTGGAGTATGCCTATACCAATGCCTAGGCCCAATATACCTGAAATCAAGTTAATGACAATCGATTCTACTAAAATTAAACTGATAATATCGCTTGACTTAGCACCAAGTACCCTACGAATAGCCAGTTCTTGTGTGCGATCCTTGACGACAACCAGCATCATATTGCCTACACTCACTACCCCACTGACCAAAAAACAGAAGCTTACAAACCAAATAAAGCTCTGCATGACTACAAATAGCAGTTGAAAGGAGCTAGCCCGCTTAGATATATTATGGATATACAACAGCTGTTTGTCTTGTGCGTCAAAGTTGAGTCGCCTAGCCAAATGGGTGCGAACCTTTTCTTCTGCCTTTAGAGGATTTTGCTTGGGTGCTAGGCTACACATGATGCAATCAATCGTTTGCACACTGTGGGGAAACAATGCGCTAAATAAACTACTGGGGATCACGATTTTATCATCATCCACCCCAGCAGTGGCTTCTAACACACCCACTACATAAAAGGCAGTACCATCTACTGTGATATAGGTACCAACCGCTGCTTTGGTATCAAAAAGAGCCGTTTTAATTTTTAAGCCTAGGATACAAACAGGAGACCTTTGCGCCATATCACGCTCGGAAAAAAAACGCCCCTCTGCAAGTGTTAAATGTTTGATCTTTTCATAACCAGCCCGTACACCTAATATACCCGTTTTAGGCAGGAGTTTTGGATAGGTAACAGAACGATTGATTCGAAATAGAGGCATAACCTGCTCAAAAACAGTCAAATTACTGGCAAGATCGTCTGTTAGCGCTTCTGTCAGGTGTATGGTACCAGTTGGATGGTAACCTGAATGAATGGAAAATGCACGGTTACTATGACTGTAAAATTTTTTAACCATGCCATTATACAGCCCAGCACCCGCACCTTGTAAAAGCACCAAGATAAACATGGCCCACATCACCCCAAAGCCTCTAAAAATAGTCTTTACTTTATGGCTGCTTAAACCATCAAAAACCTCCAAAAACCATTGATATACAAACATATATAAAATACGCAATAGGTTTTATCTAGCCTATGGGCCACATGATACAAAACAAATCAATCCGCTTCTATTACTTACTACCCAATGCCTCCACAGGCTTGATGCGCAGCGCCCGTATAGCCGGTAACATACCAGCCAAACAGCTGGTTAAAGCGATTAATCCCAGCCCACCAAATATAAACGAAGGAGGGCAGGTTAAAGGAGATAAGTAATAGGCTTTGCATAATGGAACAACCCATCTATTGAGCAACTGCATCAACGCAAAGCCTACTATAAAGCCAATGATACCGGCTACAAGGGTTACCATAACTACTTCAGCCAAAATCATCGCCACAATTTCTATAGAGCGGCCGCCTAATACCTTTCGAATAGCTATCTCTTGTCGTCTTTCTTGAATGGCCACGAGCATCATATTACTAATAGCTACAATACCTGTTATCAGCAAACAAATACCTATAATCGCATTAAAGATGGCTATATTTTTAAAGAACTTATCAAATTTATCAGTATGTTTGGCCATACTCCATAGATGAATGGCTTGTCTATCATTCACATCAACATTTAAATGGCGCGCTAGATAACCACGCAATTGTGCTTCCACCATTTCTGCACGAGCCGTTGGCACCAGTGTGAGTCGAATAGATCCTACCTCATGGCTACACTTAGGGAACAATGTTTTAAATAAACTATTTGTAATCAGTATACGATTATCCTCACCATAGAGACTTGCATCCAACGGATCTAACACACCCACTACTTGCAGGCCAACCCCTTTCAAAAAAATATATTGCCCAATAGGAGAGGCTGCGCCAAATAATTTTTCTTTAACAGATATGCCCATCACGCAAACCTTATTGCCTACTGCTGCATCACGCGGTGTAAAGAAACGACCTTCTTGTATGGATAAATTGGCCAATACAGGATAGCAAGCATCACATCCTAAAACCGATGCAGCAACCTGGTTTGTTGCATATTTTACAGGACTATTACGCCCTAACATAGGACTAATATATTGAATAGCATGAAATGGTTGAGATAAGTTGGAAGCCATTTCTAGTGGAATAGCGCAATGTTTTCCAGCACTGCTACCTCCCCAAATAATCATGGTTTTTACGCCATATTTTGCAAATGATTCAGCAACACCATTGCGAAAGCCATTGCTGATGCCCAATAGCAATACCAGGACAAAAATAGCCCACGACACACCAAACCCCATAGAAAGGGTGCGATACATATGGGTTTTAAGGCTCTGATAGGCCTCTCTGAAAGCATGTACAATGCGCATAAGCCTTTTACAATCTAGTAACAAAAACAGCTGGTTAAATTTAATATATAAATTTTATAATCCTTCTTCTGCTCTAGGATGGGCTTTTTGAAAGACTTCTTTTAATCTGGTTAAAGAATTATGGGTATAGACTTGAGTAGCGGCTAAACTGGCATGGCCCAATAATGCTTTAATAGCCTGCAAGTCAGCGCCTCTATCTAACAAATGGGTGGCAAAGGTATGGCGCAATATATGAGGGCTATGTTGGCTGGCACGTGTAGTGGCCACCAAATACTTCTTGACGACTCGATATATAAACATGGGATAAACAGGTTTACCAGCGTCGGTTACGATGAGTTGTGGGGTAGGATAATACCCTAACTTTTCTTTTTCAACCAAATAAGCAGCTATTAATTGCCTCAATGGAGGTGGGAAAGGAATCATACGGGCTTTATTCCGCTTGCCTACCACTTGAACGGTTCCATCTGCAAGGTTAACATCCCTTTGGCCAAGGGCTATAAGCTCAGCCAGGCGCATGCCTGTTCCATATAAGAGCTCTAAAATTAATTGATCACGTAACCCAGAAAAGCCAACCGGAAATAGATATTCATCTAAGCAAGACAAAAGCTCTTTTTCTTGAAAAAAGATAGGCAACCTTTTTTTTCCTTTTAAACTTTTAAGTGCATCTGTCGGACGACCAACCCTAAACGCTTTTTTTTCCAAAAAAGCATAAAAACTACGCAACGCAGCCATCTTTCTATTGATGGAGCGATGGGCAAGCGCTTCTTTAGCTAAAGAGACCACCCAACCACGCAGCTCTTGCGCACCCACCTCTGTAACCACCTTTTGAGGCGTTAGACCAGATAAATACCTAAAAAATTGATTCAAGTCGGTTTTGTATGCTACAATGGTATGGCAACTGGCTCTTTTTTCTGAAGTTAAATAGTCCTCAAAAAGGGAAAGAAAGGATTGATTGTCCATAAAACTTATAGCACTTGCCTTTGGGTTGGTAAAAAGCATTTACATTGTACTGTTTTATCAAAAAAAGCAGCATATAAAAGCGTTACCCATTGTTGCCATATAGCATCCGGTATTTATACATCGCCTTTAGCTTTTGCGCTTTTCTGCTTACAGTTGGCTTGGTATAAGCCATGCGCTGCCTGGCTTGTTTTAATACCCCCACACGCTCGACTTTCTTTTTAAATCTTTTTAGCGCTCTATCTAACCCTTCGTTGTCTTTTACTTCTACAACAATCATAGACTTCTTTAAAATTTATATTAAAATGGTTACTGTATAGCTACTTATTACAAATCTACTCTAAAAATAGAGCATGCACAAGGTGCCCTCAATAAAATATTTGGTTTAAGCAAGAAGCTGCATCTTTTTTCGCTGCCATCGCATGATGCAGACCATACACCATAACAGCAAACAAGTCCATGAAGCAATATGGCCGATATAATCACCATATAGGCTATAAAAGGTCATTTGGTTATTGGTATGTACTATTCCCCGCATAGCAGCAACTTCTAGCCGGTTGGTAGTGGCTATTGCCGCTCCACGCTGGTTGATAAATCCAGATATACCGGTATTGGCTGCACGCACCACACTCCTTCGATGTGCAATGGCTATTAAGCGACTATATTGAAAAAACTGATGGTATATAGGCGTATTGCCCCACCAACCATCATTGGTTGCCACCGCAAAAAGATTGGCTCCTTTTTGAACACTACTACCTACAAAAGCACCATATAGCAATTCATAACAAATAATGGGTGCAACTTTGATCTGGCCATCTATTTCAAAAACCTTAGCGCCATTGCCTTTGCCAAAAAAAGGATCTATACCCCCAATATCGAGGAATCTTTGTTTTACCCAATCCAATACTTTGTCTGGTAAAAGATCAAAGTAAGGGATAAATTCTCCACCTGGCAATAGTTTTACCTTGTGGTATATATCCATTTTCTGCCTACCTCTCAGGTATAAAACACTATTGAAATTGTCAACATAGTTCCTTCTAATCATTCGAGCAGTTTTGGTAGCTTTCATTGGGCCATACGCACAATAGGAAACACAACCGGTTACAAGGTTTACAGCAGGATAGATTTCTAGAAAGTGGAATATAGGCTGCATTGATCGATCGGCATGGATCGATGTTTCTTGTAAGTAGTTACCAATAGCCGATTCAGGCCAAACGACTAAAGCAGTGGCTGGTGTAAGCTGCTGCTTAGAAAGGGCCAATAACCGATCTATTTGACGCGGATAGGGGACAAAGGTTGGAGACCCATACTCTTTTTCGGTATAACTATCAAAGTTGGGTTGGACCACCACTGCCTCTACATTCATTCCTTTTTCTTTATAAGTGTAATAGCGTATTAAGCTGATGGCTATAGGACACAGCAACGCGCAGCACCACCTAGCCCATAAGCAGGGACTGGCTTTTTCAAAGAGCAAGTGATAGAGCAGGATATTTATAATCAAAATCCAAAGGGATCCGCCGAGTATACCGGTATATTCGTACCATTGAATCCATTGGGGTAGTGCAGCCAATCCATTCCCTAAGTTTAGCCAAGGAAAAGTAAGCTCCCAATATGCCCAGGAGAGATGGGCATGCTCTAAGGTTAGCCAACTGGTTACCAAGCCCAGATAGCCCAGGTAAAGGCCGCCCCATTTCCGGATGTAGTAATATAAAAACCAAGGCAATGAAAGGCAAAAAGTATTATAAACCAGCACAAAAATCAAACCTTCAAAAGCAACTTTATAAATCCACCAAATGGTTAGCGTATTCCAAAGCAATAGGGTTAAAGCAATAGAGGCCAGGCAAAAGATTTTTTTTTTAGGCGCTATGGTCAGCAGTTTAATGATAGCCAACATAGGCACAATCGCCACGCATAACAAACCACCCAACCAAAAAGAGCACCAAGATAGGTAAAAAAAACTGCTGCTTAAGGCTACTAAAAGTAGTACATAATAGCTAGAAAATGGTTGAAGTCTAAGTTTTTCAACCATACGGTTTACCCATAAAGCAGATTGAGTAGTAACCAGATGATACGGCATAAATTTTATTAAAAAATTTGTTGGTCACGATTTTCCAAATCCTTGAGCATAACGATGTTCTATCTTCCGGTCTTCCGTTTGTTTGTTGACAAATAGCATACCTAAAAAAAGATAGAATGCCGCTAATTTACAAAAAAGGCAAGAAACTTAATAAGAAAAAACCGGTTGAACCGGTTTCCTGTAACGGAAGCATATAGAAAAATCATTTATAACAGAATTTCTGTATAAAAATTGCAAGCGTCTTATTTTTTACGTAGCATTGCTAGATGATATCTTCACCGAAGAAGGTCATTCTAGGTTGACCATTACTAGCAACAATCATCAAGCTATTTATTAAGATGTAAGCGCATGACACTACTGGGAATCCTATAGACTACCCCTTCCCTAGGGGTAGTAAAATTACTCAGTACATTTAGCTTAACCCATACAAAAAATGAAGATACAAATACCCATTCCAAAACTTGGTTTCGTGTTTTTAATGCTTATGTTAAATGCACTTAAGTGCACTTCGCAAGACAAGAATAAGGATCTGACTTCGCAGAGCCCTTCAAAAGGGAGAACAGGGGATGATAGCAATAAGCAGTCTTTTCCTACAACAGATCCTCCTCAAAACAACAGTTTTTCTAGTAATTCAAAAGATGCAGCAACAGAAACAGAAGAAAAAGGAGAAACAGAAACAACTGACCTTACTCAAGAGGAGAATCAGAATCAAAATGATAAAGATCAGTCAAAAAATGAAGCGCTTAAGGATACTAACGATAAGGGTGCTGCTAATAACGAGGTTAACTCGGATACTAAGTCATCTAGCAGCGATGCGGAGACAGAAAGAGAAACGGAAAACAACGAAAAGATAAGTCAGGATAACAATCTTAAACAAAGTAATGGTAGTCAACCTACATCATTGGCTGCACCAGTTAACAAAAATTTAAGCAATGTAGTAAATCCTGGCCGCACTAGATCGAGTTCTTTTACTTTTGCTGCCAAAAATAGCCCTATACCGGGTAGTTCCCTTGCTTCTAAATCAGTAACTGACTTACGAAGTAAAACCCTTAATAACAATAAAACTAGCAATCAAAATCTTAACAATCAACCAGTAAATACCCCGCCAAATACCAATCAAAATTCTAACCCTACTACAGAATCTAAAGATATTAAGCAAGCTAGTGACATACCAACAAGTAGTGTACTAAACAAAAAGGAAACAAATAATGCACAGTCTAGCATAAGGTCAGTAGAGAACCTACCAGGTAACAATTCAAATATAGATCGGAGTGAGGATAAAGTGTATAACAAAGACACGGCAAGTTGTCGAGAAAGATTGGCGCACGGCACGAAGAAATACGGTGGCTTTGGCAAGTTTATAAAAAGCAAAATTCGTAAAAAAAAGCATTAATTACTGGAACCCCTATAGACCAGCCCCAACTTAACATAGCCAAAAATAATCAAATATTAACCCAATATATAATAAAAAATGAATATACAAATAGCTATTCCTAAACTTGGTTTTATATGTTTAATATTTGTGGTCAGTACAGGTTGTCCCTCTAAGCGTACAAAGCCGTTGAAGAAGCATACTCCGCTAACCCCTTCTAGTGAAGACCAAACAAAGCCTACTTCTACCAAAGTAAGTCAGGAAATTAAGGATGAAAAACGACTGAAAGGTAGCGAAAAAAGTTTAGATAAGGATCCTAAACGAAATAAGGAAACAAACGAAAATAAAAAGCCTACCCAAGGTTCTGAAAAGGAAAGCAAAAAAGAAGACGAAGAGAACAAGATAGACAAAGAAGTAAAAAATAGTGTTGATGCTATAAGAGAAATTTACAAGGAAAGAGAATGCATTAACGATAAGATAAAAAATCTTGATGACGCAATACAAATTTGCAATGACCATAAAATGGTTTTTAGAACGATTGGCAGACGTCACATTCGCATATATTGGTATACTAGGTTATCTTCTTATTTGAAGAAGGCAGGCCTTACACCTATAGAAATAGCGCAAATACAATCTAAAGAAGAGATAGAAATCCACCTAGAAAATGTAAAAAATGACCTTGAAGAGGTTAACAAAGCACTCAAAAGCAAGCAAGCTTACATTGAAAATTTAACAAAGAAATATCAGAATCTGTTTAATTAGTATATTTTATTGACTATCAAATAAAAAAATTTAACAAACGATTGTTCCCATTGCGTCAGGTGAAAGCGCTAATGGCCGCTGGCGTATACGAACCATCCATTTGTATCTCTGTGCTAGACTAGATTTTACTTAAGTTGATGCCATTGCCTGTTCAAGTCAGTGGATATAAACACAATCCTGCACAAAAAAATTGCAACAATCCTGTTTTTTATTTACCATTAAAGATATAGTGCTTTAAGCACAGAAATTCAGTCTAAAATTAATGGTACCTAGCAACAAAAGTGAACCATTCATCTAAAATGATAAGAGGGTCACACGAAGGCAGACCCTGGCTACAGATGACTTATGCGTGTAAAAAGCACCAGCATGCAATCCAACATATCTAAAAAACAAAAAAATGAAAATAGGTAGATCTATTCTAAAGCTTAGTGCTATATGTTTAATAAACGTTTCGTTTCAAAGTTGTAATTTTGATGATCTTCCGGTTAAACCGCACTCTAAAAAGAAAAAAAGAAAAAATTATTCTTAGTAAGAAAGAGCGTACAACACCAAAAGACCCTATGACTAAAAATGCTGCTTTAGCAAATAGAGGTCACAAAGACGATGAAAAAGAAAAACACTCCCTCTCACGCTCTCAAAGGGATGGAAAAGATAAAAGAGATATAGACCATAATGATCCTAATGACCCTAATCATAATCATGAATCTTCTTCTGATATAAAATCAATAGATGGGGGTACTGATGTATTGCATGCCAATAACTGTGATGAAACAGAAACGCATTACACCCCAAACCCACATGAGGACGTTAATCTAGAGGTTGATGATACAGAATACGACAACACAAATGACAACAATGAGTCGGAGACAGCTCCTATTCCGAACAGCGATTTAGACAATCAGCCTAATCAAACTGAAAAAATAGATCTAGATACCAAGCAGCCACAAGAGAGCGAAGACAAAAACAAGGAAGAAGAAGATGATGAGGAAGAGGAAAAGGAAGAGAACGAAGGAGAAGCAATGGGTCCGTCTATTCCACCATCATCTGACCAAGTAAATAGTAATGGTGCTGTTCAATTAGCTCTTGATGCAAGTGCTCAAAGTCCAACTGAGGGTAAGAAAAAAAGATTTAAATTTACCAATCTTTTTAAAAAAAAATCTAGTTCAGGAACTGAAAATCCTAAGAAAAAGAGCGATAAGAAAAGCAGTACGTAATCTATAAATTTCCTTAGTAATTTAGCAGGCCTATCTACAACTATGTAATAGCCCCCTCTTAAAAAGTTAGGGCAGCCCATAAACCAAACAAAAGATTAAGCCAGACCAGCCATTGTACAAAAACGAATCACTTATGTTTTTTTCGGCCTTCCATTCGCAAAATAATTTTCTACCTGGTAAAATTATTTGTAAATTTGGTTGCTTGCTACCCCATAAAAGGGATAAATTCAATAAGGCACAATATGCCTGATCGTAGCTTTTAACTAAACAATAGAAAGATGGCACATCCAAAGAAAAGATCCTCTGCTTCTAGAAGAGATAAAAGAAGAACGCATGTTAAGCTTGCCATGCCTGCGCTGGTGGTTTGCCCCGTTACGGGTGTAATGCATACGCCGCACCGTGCATTTTGGCATGAAGATAAAATGTATTACAAAGGTAAAGTAGTCATGCATAGAGCAGGTACTCAATAATAGATGAAACGCATCAAACGTGCCTCCATTGCAGGTGTAGCTGGCTATGTGCCAGACTATGTGCTGACCAACCATGCATTAGAGCAGATGGTAGATACCAACGATGCATGGATCACCACGAGAACCGGTATTCAAGAGAGACGCATCCTAAAAGAAGAAGGGGTAGGTACCTCTTTTATGGCGATAGAAGCCGTTAAGGATTTGTTGCAAAAAACAGCTACCGATCCTGCTGCGATAGATTTGTTGATATGTGCAACCATTACCCCAGACAGAATCACTCCCGCTACCGCTAACATCATTGCCCATGCAGTGGGAGCGACCCGCGCTTTTAGCTATGACCTACAAGCTGCTTGTTCGGGGTTTCTTTATGGGCTAGATACCGCAGCTCAGTTTATTGCTTCAGGTAGAGCCAAAAAAGTGATTGTGGTAGGCGCGGATAAGATGTCGTCTATTACCGATTATACCGATAGGGCTACCTGTATACTTTTTGGAGATGGTGCAGGTGCCGTGCTGGTAACAGCCGATGAGCTAGATAGTGGCTGCGGCATTATAGATACCATCTGCAAAGCAGATGGAGCAGGGCAAAACTTGCTCTACCAAAAAGCAGGAGGCAGTAAGCTGCCTGCTTCCCATGCAACGGTAGATGATCGGGCACATTACATTCAGCAAGATGGCCAAAATGTATTTAAGGCAGCTGTTACCGCTATGTCAGAAGTAGTCATGGAAATTATGGCTGGTAACCAGCTTACTGCATCAGATATTGCCTACCTAGTGCCCCATCAAGCCAATAGACGCATCTTAAAGCTTGTAGCCGAACGTGTGGCCATGCCTATGGAAAAAGTTATGCTGAACATCAATAAGTATGGCAATACAACAGCTGCAACCATTCCACTTTGTTTGTGGGACTACGAGCAAAAACTCAAAAAAGGTGATAAGTTAATTGTAACCGTTTTTGGCGGGGGCTTTACTTGGGGCGCTATGTATATGATCTGGGGGTATAATAGTTGTAAACCTATGTAAAACTATATAAAGACAAGGGGTTATGTCTTTAAATGGCAGCAATGAGCTTAAAAACAAGATAGTATGGCAAATACAAGTGATATTAAAAATGGCCTTTGCATTGTATTGAACAATGATATTTATAGCGTTGTGGAATTTCAACATGTCAAGCCAGGAAAAGGCGCAGCCTTTGTTAGAACCAAATTAAAAAGTTTAACCAAAGAAAGGCAAATCGACCATACCTTTAATGCAGGTGTAAAAATCCATATCGCACGCATTGAACGTAGGCCTTACCAGTTTCTTTATAAGGATAGTGCAGGCTACACTTTTATGCATACCGAAACCTTTGAACAACTCACTATTGAGCCATCACTGATCTTTACCCCCCAATTCTTAAAAGAAGGCCAACAGGTAGAAATCGTTTACCACGATGATGAAAATAGGGTATTAAAATGTGAGTTACCCCCATCTGTGCTATTGCGGATTACCTACACAGAACCGGGCCTTAAAGGTGATACCGCCACGAAAACCCTAAAGCCCGCTACGCTAGAAACAGGCGTAGAGGTTAGAGTTCCTTTGTTTATTAATAATGAAGATCTTATAAAGATAGATACTCGTACGGGTATCTATATGGAGCGTGTAAACGAGCAGAAAAAGTAAATATGAAAACCAAAGAAATTCAGGAGCTCATTGACTTTATTACCAAGTCAGGGTTAGAAGAAGTCCATATTGAGACGGAAGCCATTAAAATCCATGTAAAAAGAAGCATACCTATGGCCGGGCATATCCCATCACTTCCCCCCAACACACTGGCATCTGCACAGACGGCTCAAGCAGCTTCCCTTCCAGCAGCCAAAGCAGATGGACTTGAAACCAATTATGTAACGATTAAATCCCCCATGATTGGTACCTTTTACCGGTCACCTAGCCCTACAGAAGCCCCCTTTGTAAAAGAAGGAGATGCCATTGTAAAAGGCACCAAGCTTTGTATTATAGAAGCTATGAAGCTCTATAATGAAATAGAGTCAGAAGTTACTGGAAAAATCGTTCAAATCTTGGTTGATGATGTCTCTCCTATCGAATATGACCAACCACTTTTTGTAGTAGACCCAGTTACCGGATAAACCTTACATCCATCTTTCCAGTTTGATCTACTATGTTTCAAAAAATATTGATTGCCAATCGTGGAGAAATTGCTTTAAGCATCATTCGGGTTTGCAAAGAAATGGGCATTAAAACCGTTGCAGTGCATTCTACCGCAGATAAAGACAGCCTCCATGTTCGTTTTGCAGATGAAGCAGTCTGTATCGGCCCACCTTCAAGCCATTTGTCTTACCTTTCTATTCCATCCATCATTGCTGCTGCCGAAGTAACCAATGCCCATGCCATTCATCCAGGCTACGGATTTTTATCTGAAAATGCTAGCTTCGCAAGCATTTGTGCAGAATATGGTATTAAGTTTATCGGCCCTTCCGCTGCTGCCATTGGCAAAATGGGTGATAAGTCTATGGCAAAAGCAACCATGCAGGCTGCTGGTGTACCCACTGTACCCGGTTCGAATGGGCTCCTCACATCGGTCGAAGAAGGCATCCGATTGGCCCACGAAATAGGCTTTCCTGTATTGCTGAAAGCAACTGCAGGTGGTGGCGGGAAAGGCATCAAATTGGTAGATGCGCCAGAAGCATTCCATCAAAAATGGATAGAGGCCCGTCAAGAAGCCATTGCCTCTTTTGGTAAAGAGGGCCTTTACTTAGAAAAGTATATAGAAGAGCCCCGCCACATTGAAATACAAATCATAGCAGATCAATATGGCAAAGTCATTCATCTATCTGAGCGAGACTGTTCCATTCAGCGCAGACACCAAAAATTGGTGGAGGAGTCTCCCTCTCCCTTTGTCACAGAAGCTCTACGGGCAAAAATAACAGAAGCAGCTATAAAAGGGGTTTCTGCCATAGGGTATGAAGGGGTTGGCACCATGGAGTTTCTAGTGGATAAACACCAAAACTTCTACTTTATGGAGATGAATACCCGTATTCAAGTAGAATACCTCGTTACAGAAGCGGTTACTGGTTTTAACCTCCTAAGGAGCCAAATTGAAATAGCCGCTGGGAAACCACTAGACCTGCCCAATTTATATCCAGCAGGTCACGCCATAGAGGTTCGTATTAATGCAGAAGATCCTTTTCATGACTTTCGCCCTTCCCCTGGAAAAATTAACCATGTACATTTTCCCGGCGGAATCGGCATAACCATTGCAAGCCATATCTATGCCGGTTATGTAGTCCCTGCGCACTATGACTCTATGATTGCAAAACTTATTGTCCATGCAGACACTAGAACCGATGCCATTGCCAAAATGAGGTGCGCATTAGAAGAATTTGTAATAGAGGGTATTCAAACCAATATACCCTTTCATCGTGCCTTGGTAGAAGATGCAGCCTTTCAAAACGGTCACTTTACCACACAATACTTAGATCACTTTGACTTTTCACTACTTAAACAAATAGAATAAAAAACAGCATAAAAAATAATATCAGCTGGCCATTTTTTTTATTTCATAGAAAAAAGCTTAAGTTTGTTAAGGTTTATCCCTCCTAACCTTAGGAAGGATTATTATTCTTTAGCTTATATAAATATATGTATGCAATTGTAGAAATAGCTGGGAAGCAGTTTAAAGTTTCCAAAGAGCAGTGGCTCTACACCCCTAAGTTGCAAAGTGAAGTGGGTGCTTTGCTCACTTTTGATAAAGTTTTACTTTTAGATGATGAAGCAGGGAAGGTAGCCGTTGGTGCGCCTATCTTAAATGGGGTAGCGGTTAAAGCCAAGGTATTGGAGCATACCAAAGCAGATAAAATTATCGTTTTTAAGAAAAAAAGACGCAATGGATACAAGGTAAAGCGCGGCCATCGTCAAGATCACACGCGTATTCTTATTGAAGATATTATAAACTAATATAATAACATGGCACATAAGAAGGGGGCCGGTAGCTCCCGTAACGGAAGAGATTCAGAAAGTAAGCGGCTCGGTATAAAAAAATATGGTGGAGAAGCGGTAATAGCTGGTCACATCATTGTCAGGCAAAGGGGTACCCGTTATTATCCTGGCAAAAATGTGGGCTTAGGTAGGGACCATACTTTATTTGCCACAGCCAATGGCGTAGTGGTCTTTAAAAGAAGAAAAGATATGCGCGCTATTGTTTCGGTAGATGCTGTTCAGTCTACTGCTGCTTAACACTGGCTCCGCTAATCACCAAAAAAATAATCTATTCACTATTTGCAAACGAGATTTGCTAGAAAGGTAATACTATGGCTGTAAAAATAAGATTAGCTAGATGTGGCAGAAGACATCTAGCAGAGTACGACATCGTTGTAGCTGATGCACGGTCGCCACGAGATGGCCGTTTTATAGAAAAAATTGGGAACTATAATCCCAACACAGCCCCTGCAACCGTTAAACTTAATGAGGCAAGTGCATTAAAGTGGCTTTTTCAGGGCGCACAGCCCACTGATACGGTTAAAAACCTTTTATCTAAGCAAGGTGTAATGCTTAAAAAACATCTTCAGCTAGGTGTTATAAAGGGCGCTATTACCCAAGCACAAGCAAATGAAAAATTGGCTAGTTGGAAAGCAGAGCGGGTCAAAAAAACAGCTGCTCATCGCCATTAGCGCATTACTTTAAATCTTCCTTGATGTATTTTGCTTAGATGTTTAGTAGTGGCGCTGTACGTTTATAATTCAACTCATTAAGATCAAACTATAATAAAATAATTAATTAAATGAATAGGGAAGATATTATGGCTAAGGTAGTAGCCATTGTTGTTGATAAACTAAATGTTTCAGCTCAAGAGGTTTTACCCACGGCCCATTTTGCAAATAGCCTAGGCGCCGATTCGCTAGACCAAGTTGAATTGGTTATGGAGCTTGAGAAAGCATTTGATGTCTACATTAAAGATAATGAAGCTACCCATTTACAAACCGTGGGTAGTGTAGTAGATTATTTAGAAGAGGCCTTGGCACAGCGTAAGGCTTAGTGTACCTTTTGTATGTTACCCACAAGAGTAGTTATTACAGGACTAGGCGCTCTTACGCCCATTGGCAATAATGTTGCGGCATACTGGGATGGTCTGCTTTCCGGTCAAAGTGGTGCAGCACCCATTACGAAATTTGATACTGCAAAACATAAAACTAAGTTTGCTTGTACCTTAAAAGACTATGATCCACATAACTACCTTGATGCAAAAGATGTTAGACGGATGGATCCATTTGCCCAGTATGCCATGGCAGCTGGGGATGAAGCGATACAAAATGCCGAGTTAATCACCCCTTTAGTAGATAAGGAACGTGTAGGCGTCGTATGGGGTTCTGGCATAGGCGGGTTAGGTACTACAGAAGCAACCGTTTTAGAGTTTGCTGCCAATGGTATGGATCCCAAAATCAATCCCTTTTTTATTCCCAAGATTATACCAGATATTCCTTCTGGTCACCTATCCATTAAGTATGGCTTTAAAGGGCCCAACTTTGCTACAGTAGCTGCATGTGCCTCTGCAGTAAACGCCATAGTAACTGCTTTTCAATTGATTAAATTAGGGGATGCAGATGTAATCGTAGCAGGTGGCTCAGAAGCGCCTATTATTCAAATCGGCATGGCTGGGTTCAATGCATTAAAGGCACTTTCTACACGCAATGAAGATTACTTAACCGCTTCACGTCCCTTTGATAAGACAAGAGATGGTTTTGTGATGGGAGAGGGGGCAGGTGCTTTAATCCTTGAGTCTTACGCGCATGCAAAAAAAAGAAAAGCTAAAATTTACGCCGAGGTAGTCGGTGTAGGGATGTCTGCAGATGCCTATCACATTACCGCACCAGATATGGGAGGCGTAATTTTAGCATTGCAACGTGCATTAACCAGCGCTCGCCTTTCACCAGACTGTATAGACTACATTAATGCCCATGGAACCAGCACCCCATTGGGGGATCTTAATGAGATACAAGCCATTCAGCATGTATTTGGTGCCCACGCCTATAAGCTCAACATTAGCTCCACCAAGTCAATGACCGGCCACTTACTGGGTGCGGCCGGCGCCATAGAGTCTATTGCCACTGTTTTAGCATTGTTGCATCAAGTAGTACCTCCAACCATTAACCATAACGTATTAGATGAATCCATTGATCCACAGATCAATCTAACTTTAAACAAGGCAGAAAAAAGATCCATCTTATTTGCGCAAAATAATGCATTTGGTTTTGGCGGACATAACGTTTCTATAATCTTCAAAAAATGGGAAGATTCCTAAGTTTACTCTATTACCTTTTTAGCAAGAAAGACCCCGCTGCACAACAGTTGGTCTCTTTTGTAAGAGCGGTTACTGGAATGGTGCCTTTAAACCTAGCCTTATATAAGGTAGCCCTTCAGCATAGCTCTATAGAAGAAGGGCATACCTCCAATGAACGGCTAGAATTTCTAGGCGATGCTATATTATCTGCCATTGTTGCAGACTACCTCTTTAAGAAATATCCTTTAAAAGAAGAAGGTTTTTTAACAGACATACGGTCAAGGTTGGTTAATAGGGATTCCTTAAATGGATTGGCACGTAAGATTCATTTAGATAAGCTATTGCATTACGATGCAAATCTTATAAGAAAAAGTGGGCATAAATTTATTTATGGCAATGCATTAGAAGCACTGATCGGCGCCGTCTATTTAGATCATGGTTATGAGCGCTGTCAAAAATTTGTTATTGATCGCCTTATCGTCAATTATATAAGCCTCAAAGAGCTAATAGAACATGACACCAATTTTAAGAGTAGAATCATTCAATGGGCACATAAACACCACCTTCAAGTAGTCTTTAGGATTCTTGAGGAAAAACAGTATGAACACTATAAAGAATTTACCGCTCAAGTGCTTATGGATGAAAAAGTTATGGGAGAAGGAACAGGCAGAACTAAAAAATGTGCAGAACAAATGGCTGCCCAGCAAGCTTTAGCCCATACGGAACAAACAGAAGCAAAATAATAGCGGCCATTTTTGGTCATTATTCCTAAACGATCGCATTTATCTATAAAAATTATGGCAAGAGAAGGGAAAGACATACGAGATATTATTGATGCATCTGATTACCCATATGGCTTTGAGAGCAATATCCCGGTAGATGCCATTCCAAAGGGCTTAACAGAGGCGACCATTCGTCTGATTGCTGAGAAAAAAAATGAACCAGATTGGTTGCTCAAGCGGCGCTTACAGGCCTTTAACCATCTCTCTAAATTAAAAGAGCCTATCTGGGCAAAGGTGGCCTATCCACCTATAGATTACCAAAACATTATTTATTATGCAGCCCCTAAACAAAAAATACAATTAAACAGTTTAGAAGAGGCTGATCCAGCCCTTTTGGCTACCTTTAAGCGCTTAGGGATCTCCTTAGAGGAGCAAAAAAGACTAACCGGTGTAGCGATGGATGTGGTGTTAGATAGTGTTTCTGTTGCAACTACTTTTAAAGATACCTTAAATAGGTTAGGGATTATTTTTTGTTCTTTTAGTGAAGCGGTTCAAAAACACCCAGACTTGATTCAAAAATACTTGGGTAAAGTAGTCCCCATGACCGACAATTACTTTGCGGCCCTCAATACCGCTGTATTTAGTGATGGTTCCTTTTGCTACATTCCCAAAGGCGTTCATTGCCCTATGGAACTCTCCACCTATTTTCGGATCAATGCGGCCAATACTGGTCAATTTGAACGCACCTTAATTGTAGCAGAAGAAGATGCGTACGTGAGCTACTTAGAAGGATGCACCGCCCCTATGCGGGATGAGCACCAACTACATGCTGCCGTAGTAGAGATCTATGCTGAAAAAAAGGCCCATGTAAAATATGCTACTGTACAAAATTGGTATCCAGGCAATGAAGAAGGTGTAGGCGGGGTATATAATTTTGTAACCAAACGCGGCCTTTGTGCGGGTGCACATGCTAAAATTTCTTGGACACAAGTAGAAACAGGCTCAGCCATTACTTGGAAGTATCCTAGTTGCATTTTAATGGGAGATCATTCGGTAGGTGAGTTTTACTCTGTAGCCGTAACCAAGCACAAACAGCAAGCAGATACGGGCACAAAAATGATTCATCTAGGTAAAAATACGAAAAGTCGAATTGTAGCCAAGGGCATTGCAGCTGGTCACTCCAATAATAGCTATAGAGGCTTGGTCAAGCTCTCAGCTGGCGCAGCACATGCGACTAATTTTTCTCAGTGCGACTCTTTATTGATGGGCAATAACTGTGGTGCCCATACCTTTCCTTATATAGAAGTAAAAAACCCAACCGGGAAAGTAGCCCATGAAGCAACTACCTCTAAAATTAGCGAAGAGCAACTTTTTTATTGCAACCAACGTGGTATTGACCATGAAAACGCCATTGCTCTGATCGTCAATGGCTACTGTAAAGAAGTACTCAACCAGTTGCCGATGGAGTTTGCTGTAGAGGCACAAAAGCTACTGGCACTTACCTTAGAAGGTAGCGTAGGCTAAGGCATGCTACGCCTCTAAATGGTCTTCATATACTTCATAATCATAGTCATCTATCATTCTGGTTACTTCATTGAAGTTAATGCCTAGCAATATAATGGCTTTTTGCCTGAGTAAGTAAGGCTTATAATACCCGTTTGCTTTGATTTGTGCTAAGGCTATTTTCCCGGCGGATTTATATTTGATTTCTATAATGTAGATGGCACTTTCTACTTCTAAAACAATAGACCTCTTTTGAGCATCCATTTCTAATGACCTAGTGCACTTCTAATCGCATCCCGCTCTTGTACAAAAAGTCCTTTACACACTTTTCTAAACTGTATTGTATACTCCTCTGAAAAGAGGCTGCTATCTCTTTATTAGGAAACTTTAATGTATATAGGCTAGTAGATGCATCATAATCATGAATGGTTAGATAGCCCGTTTGAAACATCAATGATTTTAAGCTAATCTCACGCCTACTCCCTGTATACATGAGATCTTCTCTAGTAGCCTCTATTTGGAGGTTATCTATATTCAGATCGAATCTATCAGGATCTGCCAACATCTGGTTAATGAGTATGGTAGGGCTACCTGACTCATACCAGTAGTTTTCTAGTTTACCAGATTCTAAAAATTTTAGCGTAGAACATGGGTTGTATACACTTGCGCCATCTTCATAAAACTTATATCCATTGTAATAACTTGCTATGTGGCGCATAACTTCTAAATCCGTTATTTTTTTATTTTCTTTTGCACCATTGTTCAGCAATATCTGCTAAGTTTTTTGAGAATATGGCTACAATTTCTTGCTGCGTATAGCCAAACATGGCATCCGCTAGCCATATCTGCGACCAAATTAGAAAGCTTTGTTTTAAGCAAATGGCCTCTAAGTGTTAACCCATATGTTGAAGCCACCTCTGTAAGCGTCTCTTCTAGAGACAATTGTAATAATTCTGCAGAGTCATTGGTTAATCTAGAATGGTCTAGTTTAATCACTGGATATTTCTTCCACTCATATCCATTTTCTGACTCACCTATATAACAATCCTTAAATACCTACTTGTCTCCACTGCATATAGTAGCCAGTGTATTGATAAACAATGATTTCCCAAATCTCCTAGGCCGGGCTATAAATACAGGATTTCTTTTTTCAATTAGCCCTTGTGCATATCGTGTTTTATCTACATAATAGCCTGTTTCAATCACTGATTGGACATCTGAATACCCAATAGGCAGTGCATTTGTCCTACGCATCATTTGTATCTTTTTAAACTTCTTTTGCTAGATTTTCTCAGCAATCAAGTTTCGAACAAGACCTGTTATTTAATTGTTTTACCCCCCATCATCATCTAGCTTTTCTACACGCCTTGACCGTGGCCATAAATAGTGTACAGCTAACATCACCAGACCATTCACTAATACGCAAGGAAAGGTACCACTAGCCGTCAACAATAGAGGAGCCACCAATTTTCGCCAAGCGATAACAGCTAGTGCACCTGCAGCCATACCCATTAGTGCATTACGTGCAGTAGTACGAAACCCTAAAACAGCCAAAATAAACGGAGCAGCTATTATGGGTATATAAAAACGATCAAACCAATTACTCATAGTACGAATAGCAGAAAGCGTAGAACTATTTAAAGACAAGAAAATACCCAACACAGCAATAACTAGCATTGCCTATATAAGCTACCCTATAATGGGCAATACAGGACAAGTGCTTTTTAAGGCGCACACGGAGTAATATTGGTAATATATCATAGCTAATCATAACCGAACAGACATGCAGCCTAGAATCAGCTGTGGACATCGTAAGAGCTAATAAACAGACACAAAATATTCCTTTAAATAAAGGAGAAATATGCATCAATATATAATTTAAAGTCTCATTTTTTGGTATATCTGGTGGTAACCATGCAAAAACAAATGCACCAACAAGCATACAGCATAACATGATTACAAAACTAATCATACCAGCATATAAACATACTTTTTGGGCTTGAGCAGGCTCAGCAGCCATATAGATATGCTGCATATAGCCAGGCTCTATAAAGCCAAACATAAAGGTTAGATAACGCAACGTAAGCCCCAACTTGGTTTGACCGACAAACAGCCCATTCCATGTAAATTGCTTTTGAGTGGTTACAAAAGCAAACGTTTCACCAATTGGACGACCTGTCTTGATAAACATAAACCAGGCTAAGAGACAAATAAGGCCCACAAAAGTTATAGATTGCCATACATCCGTCAATACAACAGCACGGCTACCACCAAATATAGTATAGGCAATAAGTAGTATAGCAGCCAATATAGTAATGCATACTGGGTTCACTGAAGTTATACATCCACTTATAACCTGAGATAAGATATAAATCTGTGTAGCAATAAGGATAATAGAGTAGCAACAACTCAATAAAGCAGTAATAGCTCTTGGATATTTTCCATAAAGGAACACCTAGTTCTAGTAGAGATAATAAAATTTCTTCCCGCGCTACTCTTTTTTCAGTTCCATAATCACATAAGCATTCATAATCATGAGTTTCAGATTCGGAATCATATATATGGCCATCACATGGCAATGGAGCATCGTACATCGCTTGCGCCACCATGGATAGCGGGGTTATACCCAATCGATTTGGCATACTGCAAATCTCTATTAGTTCGGCACCATTATTTCTAACAGCTTTCTTTAACCAATTTACTAAGCATTCTACTATGGCTAAATTAGCAGTATTAACCCCTAAATGGATAAGTGTGTTCTTATCATCTCCATGCTTTTGTAAAAAAGCTTGCTTTAGACCAATCCTTCCCTATCAGCCGCTTGTAGTGAGCGGTTTAGCCTATGGGGCAGATATATGGGCCCATAAGCAAGCATTGGAAATGGGACTGACTACCGTAGCGGTATTGCCAACCAGTTTGGACCAAATCTACCCTACTGCACACAAAAAAATAGCGATGGAGATGTGTGGGCTAAGAGGAGGCTTGCTTACAGAGTACCCTATAGGCAAGTGGACTGGGCGCCCATACTTTTGTGGCACGCAATAGAATTTTAGCTGGGCTGGCAGATGTAACCATAGTGATTGAGGCGAAAGAAAAAAGTGGTGCATTGATTACTGCCTATTATGCCAATAGCTACCATCGAGAAGTTTTTGCCTTGCCAGGTAGCATTTACTCAGCTACCTCGGCAGGATGCCATCGATTGATTAAACGGAATCAGGCACACCTACTGACCTATATAGATGACTTAGCTTATATTATGAACTGGAAGGTGAACCATCAACCCAAAGTAGACATTTACCGTAATGATCCACTTACAGAACCAGAGCAAATGGTTTTAAACCAGTTTCAGGAAACTACACAACCCATAACCGTTGATGGGCTAACAGAGGCTACCGCTTTGCCACCTGGCGCATTACAAGCGGCATTGCTATCACTAGAATTACAAGGGTTATTACGGGCACTACCGGGTAAGCGTTTTATATTAGCACCTATGCATAAACAATAGACTTCTTTTGAAACACTACTTCTGCTGGTAATTTGCACGTCGATCCGGTGCTCAAATCCTCATACATTTAGTACGCTCCGGTTTTCCGCGCCGTCTCTCCTACAAATTCCTGACCACAAGCAGCGTTTCAAAAGAAGTCTTCTGCTGGTAATTTGCGCGTCGATCTGGTGCTCAAATCCTCACGTACATTTAGTACGCTCCGGTTCTGCGCGCCATCTCTCCTACAAATTCCTGACATATAAGCAGCGTTTCAAAAGAAGTCTCGTGAGATGTAAAGCATAATGCAAGAATTTAGCTAAATTTGAAGCAGCTAAAACCTAACCCATCGATATATATGTTTAAAGTAGCCACCTTATACAAATTTGTCCCGCTAGATGACCTAGTAGCGCTACAACAAAAGCTGCAGTCGATATGCAAAACACTAACCGGCACACTACTTATTGCTTCAGAAGGGATTAATGGCACCATTGCTGGCCTGCCTGATCTACTAGACTATGCCATGGCCGAGCTAAAAGTGATTCCAGCACTTAGCAACTTGTGGTATCAATATTCTACAGCCAGTGATAAGCCATTTCGCCGCCTAAAGGTTAGAATCAAAAAAGAGATTATCACCATGCACAAGCCGGAGGTGCAGTCGATGGGGCTACGTGGTCAGCACGTCTCAGCTGCAGACTGGAATGATAGATTAGACCAGGCAGCTGTTGTGGTTGATGTCCGAAACGACTATGAATATCGATTGGGCAGCTTTGAAGGTGCCTTAAACCCTAAAACAACCTACTTTAGTCAATTCCCTGCTTTTGTGGAAAGCCATTTAACTGCTTATAAAGACCAGCCCATTGCTGTGTTTTGTACGGGAGGCATCAGATGTGAAAAGGCATCTGCTTATATGCTTGCGAGTGGTTTCAAAGAGGTTTATCAGCTAAGCGGTGGCATTCTACAATATTTAGCCCATACGCAAGAAGATCTTTCCAGATGGAAAGGAGAATGTTTTGTATTTGATGAACGCATATCCCTAGGCCATGGATTAAAAAAAGGAAGTAGCCTGCTTTGCTATGGCTGCCGTATGCCTTTAACAACAGAAGATCTAGACGAAAATTACAAACCTGGTATTCGATGCAAATTTTGTCTAAAAAAAGAGAAATAAAGCATTTTTTAGCTCTTTCATCCCTAGCCCTATTCTAAAATCTGCTGAACCAGCCGACAAAGATCACCATAAGATTCTGCAAAGAGCGGACACATATTCCCAGTTGGACTATTTTTAATGCGTACACGACTGGCACTAAAAATTGAGCCAAAAAGCAGATCCAATTTATGAAGTGGATACCGAAACAACAAATGGTTTTGTTGGTTATGATCCTCACGCGTAGAGGGATCCATCATAATCGCTATTAATTTACATAACTTATATTTGTCTTTCATAGTAGAAGCCAATTCGATAAAGTTTTCTAAACCAACTGGTACCATATTGTTGTGTTCAGGAAGAATCAGTACCAGCTTTTCTATGATGGCCAAGGTATCCCGTAGTGCCGTTGCCTTCTCTTCTTTAATCTGTAAAGGTTCGCTAGAAGAAGCGTTGATTACCTTTTCTAAATTTATGGTTTCTAATGCTGTATCACATCCCTTTGCTTCTAATGCACCAGCACACCAACAGCTAAAATTCTCTGGAAAGGAATTACCAGGCTCAGTTGTAGTAAGAATAAGAACCTTGGTTTTCATGGTGTGGCATTTCTTTAAACTTTGATAGGTGCAGATTATAAACTATTAAAAATAGGTCACGCATCTGCCTATCCTCTGTAAGTAATGGCTTGGTGTTTTTTCTAAAATTTAGATTGTCCATTAAAATAATCAAACAATTTTTTAACACTTGTATGATAGAAAATCGACCGGAAGCAACAGTATTTGCACGAATATAGCAATTATTCGCACAAATAACGTAATATATTGTTTATTGGTTATTATTGCCATTAGAAATGGATTATGGAAGAGGTCTATTATTTAGGTACCAGTCGATAGAAGGTCATGCACAGGATCGAAAAAATAATATTAGGCAACCATATGTCAAGGAGCGGGTGCTCACTTTGTGTCTCGACTACAATTTTGGCAGATAAAAAGAGGATGATATAAAAGCAAGCCAATACACTGCCTAAAGTAATGCGCCTGCCTACACTACCTCTAGGTTTATGTACGGCTACTAAAAAACCCAATACAATAAGAATGATAATCGAAAAGGGCGTCATGTACCGAATATGTTTCTCTGCTATAAAAAAACGCACACTTTCGCTGCCTTTATAGATCAACTTTTGAATATGTAACTTCAATTCAGGGAGCGTTAATCCATCTTTTAGATTTGGATTAATGGAAAAATCTTCTGGATCTACCTCTAATGGAATGGTTAACGCATCCCCTGTAGCAAGTGTTTCATGCATGGGCAAAAGCGTCCGCTTTTGCCAAGACCGTAGGACCCACGTTTGGTCTGCTGCATTCCATTGTATCTTTTCAGCATGGAGTCGCTCTATGAGTGCGTGATCTTCAAAGGTATCTAAGCTTACATCATACCCCGTATTATTATAACCATAGTATTTAGCAATATGAAGGTATTGATTAGGGCTTACCTTGAGGTGTACGTAGTCTGATTGCACAAAACAACTTGTCATGTTCAAATATTTTGTTTCAAAGGCAACCCGCTCTTTGTTGGCACTAGCCAAGAACCAACCCGTTAAATAAAAATTGGCACCAGTAAGCAGCAATGCAATTATTATATAAGGGGTTATAATGCGATGCAAACTAATGCCACCGCTTAATAGGGCAATAATCTCTGATCGCTTTGCGAGCCTAGTGGTAACCCATATAGTCGTCCAAAAGACAATAATAGGCGCCAAAAGGTTGATTATATAAGGTGCGAGTACACAGTAGTATCTAAATACTCGATAAAAGGAAAGGTGATGTTTTTTAAACGTGCTTGCATTTTCCGCTGCATGAATAATGATAATTACTAAAGTAACAATGGTAAATACAACCAAAAAAGTAGAAAAGAACTTCTTGGAAATGTATCGATCTATTAGCTTCATTTTGGTTAGATTTTTTCCATGATGGTTTTAAGAATATGGTTTTTCCATACCACAAAGTTATCCTGTTGAATCTGCGCTCTAGCTTGACGCACCAACCATAGGTAAAAGGTTAAATTATGGACACTAGCCAATTGAGCACCTAATAACTCTTTAGAAGTAATCAAATGGCGCAAGTAGGCTTTTGAATAATAGCCACTAACCGGACCACCTAGTGCGGCATCTATAGGACTAAAGTCATCTGCCCATTTTTTATTTTTAATATTGAGCATGCCTTGTGTGGTAAACAAAGTACCATTCCGTCCATTTCGGGTAGGCATGACGCAATCAAACATATCTACCCCTAACCCAATGCACTCCAAAAGATCTAAGGGGGTACCCACACCCATCAAATAGCGAGGCTTAGACTTGGGCAAAATGGAACAAACCAATTCTGTAATTTCATAGAGTTGACCAGTAGGATGGCAAACCCCTCCTATCGCATTGCCAGGCCTATCAGCTGCAGCGATGGTTTCCGCGGATTGGATCCGTAAATCTTTATAGACACTCCCTTGCACAATTGGGAAAAGGGTTTGATGGGCATACTGCTCGGTTAAAGTAGCATCAAAATAATCTATTCCCCTTTTAAGCCAGCGATGGGTACGTTCCATAGAAGCTTTTGCATAGCTATAGCTACAAGGGTAGGCGGTACATTCATCCAATACCATCATGATATCAGAGCCAATACTGCGTTGTATATCCACTACACACTCTGGTGTAAAAAGATGTTTGGATCCATCTATATGCGAGCGAAAGGTAACCCCTTCTTCTGTAAGCTTGCGCGTACCCGCTAGAGAATAGACCTGATAGCCTCCACTATCGGTTAATATCGGACGATGCCATCCCATAAAAGCGTGGAGCCCTCCTGCGGCATCCAATACCTTGGTGCCAGGCCGCAGATAGAGGTGGTAGGTATTGCCTAAAATGATATCGGCATCAATCTGATCCTGTAGCACTTGCTGTGGAATCGACTTGACCGATCCGATCGTACCTACCGGCATAAAGATAGGCGTGCGAATGGTTCCTTTACAAGTAGTGATCAGCCCTGCCCTAGCCTTGGAATGCAGATCTTCATGTTCTACTAAAAATTGCAATGAAGTATGGATTATGATATAATGATTCAGTAATCTTTAAGCCAAACAGCGTAAGCCACCACTGCTTACCTAAAATCCTTTTGAGCTTTCAGGTCAAATATATGCTTTTTTACTCTTATCCTATATGAAGCCTGGCTGGGCGCATCTACAAATAGCAATAAAATCCATATTTTCTCTTAAATTAGAAGTTTGAGTAGAGATAGGCATCGTGCCTCTATACCATATAATATACCATTTCTATGCAACTTCGTGCTGATTCGTTAATAAAAGAATACAAGGGCCGTAAGGTAGTAAAAGGCGTTTCACTAACCGTTAAATCTGGAGAAATTGTAGGGTTACTTGGTCCAAATGGGGCAGGAAAAACCACTACCTTTTATATGACGGTAGGCCTTATCAAGCCAAATAGTGGCAACATTTATTTAAATGAAACATGCATCACCCCATTGCCCCTATACAAACGTGCCCAGAAAGGCATTAGCTATTTGCCTCAGGAGGCCTCTGTCTTTAGACAATTAACGGTAGAAGAAAACATCATGGCTGTATTGGAAATGCGGAATCTTTCCAAACAGGAGCGCAAAGAAAAACTAGATGGTTTATTAGAAGAGTTTAGCATTACCCATATACGGAAGAGCAAGGGCAATGTACTTTCTGGCGGAGAGCGCCGTCGTACCGAAATTGCCAGAGCATTGGCTACGGATCCTAAATTTGTTTTATTAGATGAACCTTTTGCAGGTGTAGATCCTATTGCTGTTGAAGAAATCCAATTGCTCATTGCCAAATTGAAACACAATAACATTGGCGTATTGATTACAGACCATAACGTAGATGAAACGCTTTCGATTACGAATCGAGCGTATTTGATGTTTGCTGGTGCATTGCTTAAAGCAGGTACGGCAGAAGAATTGGCAGCAGATGAACAGGTACGCAGGCTCTATCTGGGTGAAAAATTTGAATTAAAACGTTATGAATAAACTGTATGAAGCTATAAAAGAGCAGTATCAAGTAGTGATTGGGTTGGAGATTCATATTCAATTGCTTACCGATAGTAAAATGTTTTCCTCAGATAGAGCTGAATATGGTGCCCTTCCCAATACAAATCTTAGTCCTGTTACCCTAGCTTGCCCTGGTGCTTTGCCTAGGGTAAACAAAAAAGCATTTGACTATGCGATAAAACTAGGGCTAGCCTGTGGCGCAACGATTACAAATTTAAACTTTTTTGCAAGAAAAAGCTATTTCTATCCAGACCTACCGAAAGGCTTTCAGATTACACAAGATACCACGCCTATTTGCCGGGGTGGTTTTGTAACCATTTATTCTGATGAAGGTGTGGAAAAAAAGATTCCACTGATCCGCATGCACCTAGAAGAAGACACGGGCAAATCTTTACATGGCATAGTAGAGGATATTACATTATTAGATTACAATCGAGCGGGTACCCCTTTATTGGAATTGGTAACGGCTCCAGCACTTACGACAGGAGAAGAAGCCTATCAGTTTTTAGCTGAAATCCGGAAGTTGGTGCGTTATTTAGAGATCTGCGATGGCAACATGGAAGAGGCTTCGTTGCGTTGTGATGCCAATATTTCAGTCGCCCTAAAGGATGCTGAGCACTTTGGCACTAGGGTAGAGGTTAAAAATATGAATTCCATGCGCAACGTTCAGCTGGCCATAGCCTATGAGATTGATCGACAAATCGCGCTATTAGAAGCAGGCGAACCAGTAATCGCAGAGACCAGGAATTTCCAAGCTGCTTCAGGTGAAACGGTTAGCCTACGCGCCAAAGAAACGGCTAGTGAATACCGTTATTTTCCAGAACCAGATATTCCCCCTATATGGGTTTCAGAAGAATGGGTAGAAAGCATCCGAAAGACCATGCCTTTGTTGCCAAGGGCCTACTTTGAAAAATTCACAGCAACATATGGCCTTTCGCACTATACGGCTTCTGTGCTAACTGAAAACAAAGCCTTTGCCATGCTATTTGATGCGTTATGCGACCATACCCCCTATTATACCGCTGCAGCCAACTGGTTGTTGGGACCTGTGAAAGGCTATCTTAATGAGCTATCTCTTTCTTTAGAAGACTTTCCCCTTACGATAGACCGTTTTGTAGCACTGATCACCTTAGTAGAAAGTGGTAAAGTGAGTTTTTCCATTGCCGCCAGCCAAATCTTTCCGCTGTTGTTGCAAGACTTAGAGATAACCCCTATGGCCCTTGCAGAAAAGCTAGACCTCATACAGGATAGCAATGAAGCCAACCTTAAAGCACTCGTTGCAGAGGTATTAGCTACCTATCCAGACAAAGTAGAAGCCTATAAAAATGGCAAGTCAGGGCTACTGGCCATGTTTATGGGTGAAATTATGAAAAATAGCCAAGGGAAAGCAAATGCCTCACTGGTCAGTAAATTATTAGAAGAAGCTTTGAACGCAGACCAAAATTAGCTAAATTTGCGTATCCGGCTAGCGGCTTGATAGAATAAGCCTGATGGAGTATTACTATCCTTTAGCCGTCGGGTGATTGATCTATATATACTTAACATTACACTTTATTATAATTATGAACCTTTTTCATTTGATAAGCGGTGCAGCGTTGCACATTTTTGGTTGCCATAGATTGCTGGTATGGAATCTATTAGCTTAGCTTGTTGTATATGTGTTTCATGTAATATGCAAGCGAAGTATGGTATAAAGGATCATCAAAACGGTTCCTTAGGGAAAACTGGGATGCAAGCTAATGATAAAGTTTCTAAAGAAGACGTCAAATTAGACGAAGAGAAGTTGAACAATTTGTATACTCTTTTCTATAGCATAATATCTGAACCAGATAACGAGGATAATCTAAGGAAATTGTGGTGCTTACTTGATTCAGAAGACCCGAATACTAAAGAACTCGCAAAGAAAAAAAATAAAGAAGGTCTGACGCTATTTGGTCTTGCAATAAAAGAGTTTTGCAAAAAAAATCTCAACCCTAAAATCGAGCTAAACATACATATAATCATCATGGCATTATTGGGTAGTGATCCCATAAAAATAGAATGTTGTACATCTAATGAAAGTGAAACTGGTGATAACGAAATACATTTAATGGTGAGATTACATAGCACCGAGGGTTTATCTCAATATCAAAAGGGAGTTTTAAAAGCGCTTGTTCAACCCATAAGCAGTAACGCTAAAGACCTAGCAAAAATAAAGGGTCTAAAAAATCCAGTAAATGCATTGAATAAAAAGAAGGAAACGCCATTGCATGTAGCATGTAAAAGCGGCAACGTAGCAATGGCCAAGATCTTATTTAAATGGACTAATCTTACTATAGAAGATATAGATGGTAATAGTGCAGTTAGCTTGATATTAAATAATCCAAAAATACTCTACGCATTCCTAGATGCTATCGAAAAAGAAACAATTCATGAAGATCGTATAAAAGAATTTTATAGTTTCAAAAATCGAGAAGGTAGATCTGTTTGTGGTATTGTTTCAAACAAAGTTGCTGAGCTTAGTTCCACCACGGAAGAGGGTTGGAAGCACCCTAAGCTAGTTCAATACATGGAATGCATTTATCACCCTTACTCTAAGCCTACCCGTAAGCCTAACGCTAAGCCTAACCCATTTTATGGCTATTTTATGGTCACTAAAGGAATTTCAGAGAAAAAGTTGAGGAAAATCACAAAAACTGAAGCAGTACAATTAAGCAAAGAAAAATGTTCTATATGTTTTGAAAATTTCAATCTTATTACATGTAAGATAAATCGCTGTGGACACTATTTCCATAGAAAGTGTTTAGCCCAACTCTTCTGCAACGATGAAATAGAGAAAAATAAACTAAAACCTACCTGCCCCAATTGTAGAGGCCTTATTTAGGCGCCTGATGCAACAGAAAATTAAGTTTGTATAAAAAAAGGATAATCCCTAATTAATGATTGATTTTAAGTACTAAAACGAACGCATCTATTCAAATCAATGGTAAATATACTTCATCGCCTATGGCCGCCGATAAAAAGCTGAACAATCGTTCGTCAGCAAACTACAAGCTTACTGAAGCGCCAAGTCTTTTTATCAGCGGCCATTAGCGCTTTAACTTGACGCAATAGGAACAACCCACCCATTAAGCTGATGTAGTATCAGCCTTATGGGTCATGGAACATTATACCATTATCCTACTAGATATGATCCTTTTAGCCACAGGGTTGATTGGCCTACCTTAACATTACACTTTATTACAATTATGAACCCATTTCATTTAATAAGCCGTTCAGCGTTGCACATTTTTAGTTGCCGTAGATTACTGGCATGGAATTTACTGACTTGTTGTATATGTATTTCATGTATTACGGAAGTGAAGTATGGATACACTGATATTCAAAATAAAAAAGAAGAGACATCTAGCGATATAGCTAAAGTGTGTAAAAAATCTGAAGCTACAGAATTACACTTTGCTTGTGCACATCGCGATCTAAAGCAAGTTAGAAAACTATTAAGTAAAGGGGCTGACCCAAATGTGCAAGACCCTTCTGGATGTACACCATTCCAGTTAGCAATCCTGCATTTTATTAAAAAAGTCAAAAAAAAGGCGCTTAATAAAACCCAATTGGATATTTTGTCCCATTACAAAAAGAATCAGTGGCAAAAAACACTATCCAAACTTACCGGACGATATCAAATATGCAACAACGCCTCTAAGATCATTCAGGCGTTGTTAGATAGTTCAACTATTAAGCTTAGTAAACAAGATTTGACCTGTGTATTTTCATTTGGTCATGAACTATTAACACTTGAAATTTTAGAGCATAGAAAGTTTCAGATAGATCAAGTCGATCTATATAATACTACTCTCATAGAGAAACTAAACAGATTGATAATAAAAAATACTAAGGACCTTCCAAACCTAAAAAAGCGCCAAGGGCTTAATTTACTTGGCCTTGTAATAAAAGAATATGGCAAAAACAGATCTGATTCTAAAATTAACATTGACTTAAAGAACATCATGACTAAATTATTGGCTCATTATCCAAAGAAAGCTATTTTTAATGAGGCTAAAACTGGTAATAATGATCTGCATTTTATAGTAAATGCACATAGCAATAAAGGCTTATCTAAAGAGCAAAAAACATTTTTAGAACAAGTTGCGAAAAAGCTATGTAGTCATCCTTTACAACCACAAAATTTAGTAAATAAGGCTGGGAAAACGCCACTCTTTTTAGCAGTTGAAGCACGTAATCTAACAATATTTAAAATCTTATTACCAAAGACTACTAACTTTAGCGGATCAAACAAAAATAACAATACTTTATTTCACTTGATGGTAAATAATCCATCAATGATCAAGGCATTCATAGCTGCAATAAAAAAAGGCCAAATTGATCTTAACTATATACAACCTTGTAATTCCCTAAATAAAGACAAGAACACTGCTTTAGATCTTGCCTCGGAACTTACCAATCTTGCCCTCAAAGACACATATATACAGTATATCGATGTGTTATACACATACGGCAAAACTCCCCCGATGAGGGACCTCATTAAGATTGGGAAGATAAAAGAAATAGAGGCAGCCGACGTAGCAAAATTAAAGGACAAAACATGTGCTATATGTCAGGATGATATAGAAAATAAACTAGTGCGGGTACAAGCCTGTGGGCACCATTTTCATGGGCACTGTTTCAATAAAAATGTCTATATGTGCACAATTTTAAGTCAAAAGAATCTCTTCTGCCCTGTGTAAATGTGATATTAAATCAAGGGCTTAATATAAATATGTAACGCTATCAACATACTCCTTAAAAAAGGAGCATGCTTTCCTTTAATCAGTATTGATAGAATTATAGCAAAATCCTAAAATAAATAAGTAAAATTTCCCCTATGTCAATTACACAATCTAAGATTGTTACAGTTATATATCAATTTTAAAGCTTGATATAAAGCATTCAACTTTTAAAAAAAGTGCTTTTTTGGTATATTTTTGCTACCTAGTCCTGAATATATCTAAATCTTAACCTAATTCGTATTAGCTTTAAGTGATTTCATCACTACCAAGCTATATTTCTTATGCATAAGTTAAATAGGCTACCTATTGGCTACTCAGATATCCAAGAGATTATCAAGCGTCACTAAGACCATTTAGACATATGTATTAACGTTATGCTTTCTGGATTGAATAATCTAGAAACTTATACCTTACTAGATGAAGAATATAGTGCTTACTTTGGCTTTAGTGAGGCTCTGTTCATGGTAACTGCGCTGTATAAATTGGTTTTAAATCAGCTACTAATGCCTTTCTATGTTTATATGAAACATACTGCAAGCTATTCCTAATGGCATGAATCATATAGAGCTGATGGTCCGTTTTTGGGTATACAGCAGAAATGGCCTCGGACATACTTGGCAAATAAAGATAAGAGCTTATCATCTAAGCCAGGTATTCTTGTGTGACGCTTAGGTAATAAAACAGGTTCAAAAGTGGCTGCTCTATCTCTGGGGACATCAACTGATATCACCCTATTATCAGTTGATAACTTGCTTACTGGATAAGCCGTTACGTGCATTATCTGAAGCACTATACGCATACTTATTATAACCTAAATGGTTATCCATTTCTGACTTTAACGCTTTTTCTACAAGACGCTTACTTAATTGCTTGAGTAAGCCGTCTTGATCAAATAGGGTGGATAGATCTACGCCTGAGTCTATGAGAACATCTATGGCTTGGCTTATACCGTCTTTGGGTCTGTCTTTTCTTTTCATTCTGGTCAAGGATTATTGTTTAGATAAATATACAACCGAAAAAATATTTACACGACACTTAAGTAGACAGACCCGATCCTAAGGTATTAATGGCCAAAAACATGCACAAAGATCATGGTATGGTCATCAATGATATCTGTAAAACATTAAAAATTTCCAGAGCAAGTTTTTATCGATATGTTAATATATTATGATAATCATCAAAATTGTTTGTTAAAGACTTAGTTTTAGATTTTAATCTATACCCACTCTACTGCTATAAGACTTTCAATTTCGTTGGCTATATAAAACCAAAGTTACTTTTAATAAAAATACCCTCTCTAGTGAGGGTTAATACCGATAAGCATATTACCATTGCCTTAACGTGCTTTATTCTCCCTTTTCTGAGGCCACCCCAATTACTTATGATGGAACTATTTAAGGTCTTTTATAAAGTTTAAGGGAAAAAGCAAGTATCTACTATTGTATTAGTCAGCATTTAATCCTATACTTTTAGTGTATGAAACATACCTATACGAATCACATATTTTATGTATAGTTGTATTGATGACACCTTGTAAACTTATACTGCTATGAAGAAAATACAATTTACTTTCAACCTATTCCTACTTAATTTATTGGGAATAGCTTGTAGTGGACGTGTATCGTATCAACCTATGTTAAAAAACATAATAAAAAATGATTACTTGCGTGATATGGATAGATATCCCATAAAATATGGAGAAAGTGGGGAGACAACCAACCGAGAAATAGGAAAGTGTAACAATTTCAACTATAGATTCAAAAAAACTGGTCCAGATGGGAAAGGTAGACTATATGGGGAAGCATATCCTATATACCTCATGCAGCATCATACAGTTGCAGACTTCAATCGTACTGTTGATATATTTACACAAGAAAAATATACAGTATCTGCTCATTATGTTATTGACACTAATGGGAGCATATATCGTTTTGTTGCGGATCCTTACAGAGCTTATCACGCAGGAATTGGTAGTTTGGCTGAAAGCTCTAAACTTAGTAGTGCTTTAGTATCTTATTCCGAACTACAAAATGATATGAATAGCTGGTCTATTGGAATTGAAAATGTAAACAATGGTAATCAGCCTTATACAGAGGCACAAATCAAGTCTAATGTAGAGCTGTCTACAATGCTTACTCAACAGCATAGGAACATTGATGCTAAACTAATGTTAGGGCATAGCGATTGGGCTCCAAGTAGAAAAATTGATCTAAATCCTTATTTCTTTTGGGACAAGTTGGCCAACGCACAGGATGAACCATCTTTTAATGAACTTAACATTAATAAAAATTTTGGTGTATACCCCAGAAAAAAGGACTTAAGCATAAGTCCAAACCCTGATATAGTAGTGTCTTATAAGGCAAAAGATAGTAGGTGTCACAAGATGAACAAGAATGGATCCAAAAGCTACGTGAATATGGATATAATATCAAAACAGATGGTACTTATAATGATTCAGTCCGAGGAGCTATTTTAGCATTTAAAATACACCATTCTGGTGATGATATACTTCGTAATGATGCTTTACATAAGGATTGGGAAAAATATATCATGGAAAGGAAGGATCTCTTTTATATCAGTTTGATGCGAACGATGGTAAATATCTAGATGATCTATTAGATCAGTTTTCTAAGTAGTTTCTTCAAAATGAACGTTAATATAGATTTATAGTATTTTATTTTTCAGAAAGCCTACTACTTTAATTATCAATTATTTTCTACGCTTGGCAGTAAATATAATTTTAGAGTACATAGGGTAGTATAAGCTTAGGATAGCCTTTGGGTAGCTGATTCAAATGGCTCACTTGAAACGTATCCCTACTTAATAGTGAGTTAAGGCTAGGATCTTCTGGATAGTTAAGTAGTAGTGAGCCTGTAAATTATTTTGTGTAAGTGCCGTTTTTTAGGAGAATCTTCCCTCAAATTCGATAGCGAATCGATTCAGAGCCGCTCTCCAATCATGTAAAGACATAGTCCACTTTTGTGATGCCTTCTGTATGGCTAAATATACTACTTTTAATGCAGATTGGTCATTAGGAAAAATTTTACGGTTATTGATAGATTTTCTAATAACGCTATTGAGTGATTCAATGGCATTGGTCGTATAAATAATTTTTCGTATTTCATCAGGATAGTCAAAAATAGTTATAATGTTGCTCCAATTTTTATGCCATGAACGACTAATAGCTGGATATTTTTTATCCCATTTTTCACTAAAAATAAGAAGTGCTTCTTCCGCTTGCTCAAGAGAAATAGCGCGATAAATAACTTTAAGATCCGATGCGACGGACTTCATGTCCTTATAGGGTACATAACGTAACGAATTACGAATAAGATGAACAATGCATAACTGAATTTTGGTTTTTGGAAATACTGTATTAATAGCATCTGGAAATCCGGTTAATCCATCAACACAAGCAATAAAAATATCCTTAATGCCACGATTATTTAACTCAGTTAATACTGAGAGCCAAAATTTTGCACCTTCGGTTTCTGCTATCCACAAACCAAGTAATTCTTTTTGCCCTTGACAATTAATGGCTAATGCCAAATAAATTGATTTGTTGATTACGCGTTTATCTTGATGACACTTGATAACGATACAATCTAAATACAATATGGGATATACTGTTTCTAATGGACGATTCTGCCAAACAGTAATCTCCTCAATAACAGATTCAGTTACTTTCGAAATTAAACTGTGTGATACCTCTGTACCATACAGCTCTTTGAATGTATCTGAAATATCTCTGGTAGTCATCCCTCTAGCATAAAGAGCCAAAATTTGTTCATCAAATTCAGTGAAGCGAGTTTGCCCTTTGCGAATGATTTGAGGATCGAACGTGCTGTTTCGGTCACGTGGCGTATTAATTTCCATTTCGCCAAAATCACCCTTTAATCGCTTAGGAGAGTAACCATTACGGCTATTTCCCGTGTTCCTGCCTTCTATAGCATGCTTTTCATAGCCAAGATGATCCTCTAATTCTGCATCCATAGCACGTTCTACCGTGATTTTTAATAGTTGCTTGCTGAGAATAGCTAAATCTTTTTCACTCTTAATAGACTTCGACAATTCATTTAGTAGATTTGGATCTATATTTATTTGTTGTTGTTCCATTGCTTATGACTCATTTATAACTAACGATTTAATCCGTTAGATTAGTTAATAATAAGCATTTACACAATTTTATTTACAAACTCAAATATCTGTTGTAGGTAGGCTTCTTCCTGTTAAATTTTTAATGGTTATTGCCCTGTTTTCTTTATGAAAAGATAATATTTTCAGCTCGTCTAATGGAATTGTATCCGCTATATCTTGTATCTTTTTGTGTGGATAAGGTCTAAAGTTAAGGCCATACCATTTGGATTGCGCTAGACCATCCTGATTAGAAAATATTGTAAGCTGCTTTTTTTCACTAGCCCAGATGTCTGTTTGTAGAATCTGTTTAACGTAGTCTTGATCCCAAGGAGATGCAGTACCAAAAAAGCGTTCATGTAAATTCTTCAAATAAGATTGTTGTATCTGTTTCTCCAATAATGGTTTTTCATATCCCTTCTGATGTGGATTAATCCATTTGTCTGTCTCCTGTTGGCAAAATTCTATAGGAAAAAACTCCATTGAAATAAGATAAAAAAGGTGGTTACGCTTGTATAGCATTTAAAGTACCATGCTAAGGCTAATAGGTAACGGATAAGCTATAACTTACTTAACATTAATAAGATATAAAATAATATATTACAATATTACAATTTGTATCTATCATTTCCCACATTCAACTAATAATAAATATCTATGTTAACCTTATATATTCTGCCAACTATAGTCATATTCTTTCTGTTATTAACATTAGTCGTAGGTATATACTATAGTGGTAAAATAACTTCCTTACGTGAATATGCAATAGGTAATAAAAATTTTGCTACTGCCACTTTAGTGGCTACATTACTGGCCACACTTTATGGGGGAGGTGCCTTGATGCGTACTGTACAACAGATTTATAATCAGGGTATATATTATATTATTATATTGTTAGCAGACAGTATCTCTATTTGGATATGGACGCTACTTATACCACGTATGGGACCATTTATGTACCACCTTTCCACAGCAGAAAGCATAGGTAGCGTATATGGTACATGGCCTAGAATCATCTCTGCACTATTTGGTGTAGTACGCTCCCTTATAACTATTGTTACACAAATTAATGTAGTCACTTCAGCTGTTGCTATCTGTATACCTAAGATAGATTCCTATGCTATTACAGTGGCCATTAGTCTAATTTTTGTTACCTATTCTAGTTTGGGCGGCATTCGTTCTGTCACCTTTACTGACGTTATGCAATTTATCACCTTTACAATTGTTATTCCCTTTTTTACTTGGTATATGTATATACATACCAACCAGTCGGTAACAGAGATAATTGCCTGCTTAAAGTGTTCGACGAAATTTCAATTGGATGGTTTATTTCATCTCAATCGTAAATTTATTGGAGCATTTATGCTAATATTAGCGATCATAATACCTAGTGGAAGACCTAGTATGATGCAACGGGTATATATGTCTTCTGGAGTTATACAAGCTAAAAAAGTTTTTTATTACACTAGCATTTTTAACCTACTTATAGTGGGTTTTATCATTTTCATCGGTTTATTTACCATTGTATCCATAAATCATTTAAGTATAGAAGAAATTTGGCCCTATATTGTCGGTCAATGCCCACCTATTCTGCAAGCATCCATTCTAATTGGACTCATTGCTATGACTATGTCGACTGCTGACTCTAGTTTAAATAGCTGTGCTACCATGCTTACCCATGATTTACTTGCTAATATTTACTCAAAATGGTACATGTTATCAGAAAAAAATCAGTTATATATAGTAAGGATTTCCTCTCTAGTTACTGGTTTATTAGCTATGATAATAGCTTTTTACTGTAAAGATTTGTTCCGGTTACTTTGTTGGGCACTTCAAGTGTCCGTGCCTATTACAGCTGCTCCGCTATTACTAGCCATCTTTGGTTTTCGCGGCACTTCCCGTACCGCGTTAATCGGTATGGGTACAGGTGTGTTGACCATTCTAATATGGAACGAATTGGTTCAATCTTCTACTGGTATAGATGGTTCTGTCCTTGCCATGCTAGCAAATGGTCTAGCTATGATGGCAGCTCATTATCTATCAAAAAAACCAAAAGATAGATGGTGGGTTGGAATAGATGATACATTTAAACAAATTAAACAAGAAAATTCCCGTAAGCGTGCAGAACGCAAAGAAGCGATTAAGAATTATTGGACAAATAGAAAAGATACTTTAGCCAAGTTGATGCCAAGCCACACTACGATGGTATATGTAGGATTATATATTACCATTACTAGTTTGTTTACTTATTCTATGATTCGTATTACGGATCATGATGGCTGCTGGCTTACTATTCAGTTATTTGGATCAGCTTGTTGTTTAGGCTATCCATTTCTTTATGATATTTCCAAAAAAATAAGATCTATTCCCAGTTGGTTTATTGGCCTATACTGGTTAGTGGGTTTATCAGTTTATCTTCCTATAAGTTTGCTTTTTACCTGGTGGTATCCTCATGATCTTATCTTTACCTTATCCTTATCTTTTTCCCATTTATTCATAATCTTATGGATTTTTCCTCTTTACATAGGTATAATGGTTATTGCCATTACATCATTAGTAGCTATTTATCCGATTTATGTTGCATGCTATTTTCCTTTATTAGGCTCTTTATTACCATTATGTATGATGGGTATACTAGTATTTGCTATTATTATTTGCTTTAAAATCAAAGTAGGTAATATTACCACACAGAATATTTACCTAAAAAATCAAGAAAAAATCAGAGAATCCCAACGAGTAAAAGCCTCCCTTTATGATGCAGCAATGGTTCCATCAAATGGTTCTGCTTCCCGTGCCCCTAAAGGTTATGGATTTATTTTAAATCAAGTAGTTGGTAAGATTGAGGAATCTATCTCCTTCTTAGATAATAATATTCCAATTTATAAGCAAGATTTACAAAGTATTATCAATAAGTTTTATGATTGGATAGCCTATTTCAATAGGATGGAAAAACATAAGGATCATGTGCTGTTACAGCCTACTAAAATTACTTTCGATAAACTGATTCGTAAAGTGGAAGTGGCACTATCCCAAGAGATTATTAATCCACCTAGGGTTCTGTTAGAAACAATAAACGATGCTGATAAAAGCCTATCTATTATAGGCGATATCAACCAATTAGTTTATTTATTGGTTCAATCTGTTTTACGGATCGGTAAAATAGAAAACGATATTCCATCAGTTGTTCGCATACAACTGTATCCTACTACTTTGCGCTTTATACAAGCGGATCCTATTGATAACAGCTACCCTACCTTTATGGATTTTAAATCTACTGATCTGGTTATCAGCCATTCTACCGTTGATGCAAAAGCGTTACCTAAAGTAAAGAATCAATATGACGATCTCATGGATTATATGGGAACAAAAGGTAAACAGGAAGTTCCGCCATCCATAGATCTACAACAACAAACCCTATCTACGATTATTGAAGCCCACTACGGATATTTAGAAGTTCCTGATGATACTAGAAAAAAAACTATGTTATTAGTATTGCCGAACAATGTTACTGATATCCTCAGTAAGATGACTATTACCCTGCCTATAGATTCCTTAACCTTAGATGCGCCTGTTACACCAAAGGAACAGGCTGATTCGATGATGGAATTGATGCAGTTCCATGATTACATTTCCAAAGTATCTATCCAAGAAGATCCTATTGACACAAAGACGATTTCAGGTTTGATTTTATTATTACGGAAACATTTTGGCTTTAAAAGGCATGCCTCTGGACAGTTGTTTTATGTTCGATCAGTAGGGATTGCTGCATTAGTGGTAGAATGGGTTTTTCACTCTCCTAAAGTGATTTATGCTTCTTTGCTTTATGAGTTGGTTCGCCGTACTTGTTTGCCGCTTTCTTATATCAAGAAACATTATAATTTAGGTGTTTATGCCTTTGTGCTAAATGTTATAGGTATAGATAAACGTCAAGACTTAGATCATCCTTCTTTGCTTTATGTAAAAAATCGATTGAAGGAAGCGATTAAAGAAGATCACGTACAGTTATCCATTTTATTTATAAAATTTGCTGAACGGCTTTATGACCTACGCCATGCTTCAGGCTATATCCATCTAACAGAGGTTCAACATATGGCGCAAGAAACATTGGCTATAGATGTGCAAATAGCCAATACATACTTAGGAAAAGAGATAGGAATAGCTTTAGAACAAGCCGCCAAGCAGGCACTAGAGTATTATGAAAATACAAATAAAAAAAAGGGTGTTGCAACAAAAACATAGAAATATCTCTCATGGAAATTAAAAATAAGTACTTTTTTGTAACTTATAAGAATTAGTATTTTATATTTGTTCCTACAAATACATTTAAGTAATTATTCCTTTCTAACTATTTAATGCTTATTAGTAAGATATCTTTATGACGGAAAACTTGAAACACGATGGTTTGGCAAAAAAAAATCTTTCTGATCCAATAGCTGCTCAGGAGTTTTTGGACCATTATTTACCATACTCCTGTAAATCATTATTAGATCTAAACACGCTTAAAATTGAGGAAGAATCATTTGTAGAAGAAAACTTAAAGCAAAAATTTAGTGATTTAGTATTCTCTATCAATACTAAAAATAATCAGAAAGCTTTCATATATATGCTAGTTGAGGCAGAGGTTAGCCCTAAGTATTGGACAGCGTTTAAGTTATGGAAATATATGTTTCTCTTACTTGAAAAACATAAGACGAAAAAGAAATCAAAATTTCCACTAATAATTCCATTGCTCCTCTATCATGGTAATACACCTTTTACTGTCCCAAGAAATTTATGGGAGTTGTTTAGTGAACCTAGCCTTGCTAAAGAGCTGATGGGAGGAGATTATCAATTGGTAGATTTGTATGCTATGCCAGATGATGAGATCAAAAATAAGGCGCACCTTGGAATGATGGAATACTTTATGAAATATGTTCACGTGCGTGATATGCTTAAGCTATGGGAGAAATTTTTAGAAAACTTTAAGTCTTGTATTCTACTAGATAAAGAAAAAGGTTATATTTATATAAGGAATTTTTTATGGTATACTGGCAGTAAATTACCAGAAGATAAATATCAAGATTTAGAAAATATTATAAGGGAACACATTCCTAAAGAGGATAAAGAAGCTCTTATGAGAACTATAGCACAAAAATATAGGGAAGAGGGTATCAAAATAGGGAAAGAAAAAGGTAAACTAGAGGGTATGAAGCTTGGAGAAAATAAAGGTAAACTAGAGGGTAAACTAGAGGGAGAAAATGAGAAAGCCATTTCTATCGCTAGAGCCATGCTTGCAAAGCGTTACCCGTTAGAAGATATTATTGCTCTTACTGGTTTATCCTGATCTCGCATTCAGGAGCTTGTGTAGGCCTACTTATAGCTATCCTATTCGTACCCGTTCATGGCAGTGATTTTTAGGCGATTAAACTTTGCAGCTGTATAAAAGGATTTATTTTTTGTTGTTTGGCAGTTAGGTAGATAGATATTACCCGTTCTAAGAATCTATCACCTCTTTGTGATTGTGTAAAGTATGGGTTTTTACGATAGACGACATAGTGGCTGATTTGCCTTTCAGCCAAGTTATTGGTCAAAGGAATATTTACTGGGTCTTGTTCAAATCTCCACAGCATAATCCCTAGCAATATGTGCCCAACAGAGTTGCCGATTAGTGGGAGGAAAGTAACTGTAAACCGCATATCTATCGCTCACTACAATGTGTTGTTTAGGATTTAGACCACTTTTTTCTAAAACTTTTCTGCTTCTGGAATTAGTAAACTTAAATAAAGTGGTCATATTATTGGTAAAGACCCAACCCCAGTTTAGTTTACTGCTGTTATAGTGCCCCATCTCATCTATATGGAGTACCTTGTTTGCCTTAATCGTTGTTTCTATAGCTTGATAAGCTGCTTTGCATTTAGAAGCTACTCTAGCTTCGCTGTTAGAGCTACCACCAAGGCTGATATCTAGATTAAAGAAGTTTTTAAATATACAAACTGAGACCGTTACAATAGGTAGGCATTAAAATTTTTGTTATTCTTCTAGGGTTATTTTTGCTGTTATGGAATCATAAGCTTTATTATTTATTGATTGTTAGGTTAATTGTTTTTGTTCACGACTATGGCAATAAAACTTGTTAAATGCGGCAGCGGCATGTGAGTGAGTAGATAGCTGGTATCTATTTAGTTGATACTAAAGGTTATTTGTTGTAAAATGCGTCTAGAATCATTTTCATAGACTGAATAACTGTATCAGCTATAGCATTAACACATGCATTCGCACAAGGCTCCGCATCCTTATATTTATCCTTTGCATTGACATGCCTAAGAAAAAGGTCAATAAGGCTATCAGTTATGTTTACACTAATAAGCTTAGGCAATGTATTATTTATAAGTCTACGAAACAACTGGCGCGCAAGCTCTGGTTTGTGCTTGCTGTCCTTACTTGCTTCTTCAGCACAACTGAAAAAAAATGTGATTAGATCAATTTTAAGCTCATCAAACTGGTTATGTTTAATCACCTGGCTGTTTTTAAGCATCTGGTTATTTTTAAACGTATTTATAAAACTGCATAGTTTGCTTATTGAATCCTTCTTACTCGTAAAAGAGCCACTATTACTGATCAGTTGCATGCCCTTATACATAACTATGTTGATGCATAATATGGTTACATCCTCCTAACATAGATAGGTACAACAGATAAATTTTTTTACGCAACATACTATTAGCCATTTAAACTAAAAAATAACCTGTTTCATACAGGTGTGTTGATTTATTAGGAATAATAATCCATTTCAAATAATAATAAATATTTTAATTGTTTCAAACAATTTTCAGAATTTTATAAATATTTACAACAAATTGCCTTTTGCTATATACCATTCATCTATTGGGGGTATTCCAAAAATTGAAAGCTTTTATATCCCTATTTATATAAGTATATGTATGCTATAAAAATTGCAGTGCTTTATCCTGTTTTCTCTATTTTATTCGTATTTTTAAGCGTTTTCAAATTTTAATCCTCTATTTATGGATACCACACCAACGGATCGTATTATACCAATCAATATAGAAGACGAAATGCGCGATGCATACATAGATTATTCTATGTCTGTTATTGTCTCCAGAGCATTGCCTGATGTACGGGATGGTTTAAAGCCTGTGCATAGGCGGGTATTGTATGGTATGTATGAGCTTGGTCTCAGTCAAAGTAAGTCTTATAAGAAGTCTGCTAGAATTGTAGGAGAAGTGCTGGGTAAATATCATCCACATGGTGATGTAGCGATTTATGAAGCAATGGCGCGTATGGCCCAAGGTTGGTCACTCCGTTACCCATTGATAGAAGGTCAGGGTAACTTTGGCTCTATCGATGGAGATGCCCCTGCAGCTATGCGGTATACTGAGGCTCGTTTGGTGCGTATTTCTGAAGAGCTGATTAAAGAAATAAACAAAGATACTGTTGACTTTCAGTCTAACTTTGATGCCTCTTTAGAAGAACCCGTTGTACTGCCTGCTAAACTCCCCAACTTGCTTTTAAACGGTGCATCTGGTATTGCCGTCGGTATGGCAACCAATATGGCGCCGCATAATTTATCAGAGACCTTGAGTGCTATTGTAGCCTATATTGAAAATCATGATATTACCATTCCTGAATTGATGCAATATATTATAGCACCTGACTTTCCTACTGGTGGCATCATCTATGGCTATAGTGGGGTGCGTGACGCATTTCAAACCGGAAGAGGCCGTGTTGTATTGCGTGGAAAGGCTACGATTGAAGTAGCAGCTAATGGAAAAGAGCAAATCATTGTAACAGAAATACCTTATCAGGTTAACAAGGCAGTGATGATAGAAAGGACTGCAAGCCTGGTCAATGAAAAAAAAATAGAAGGTATTGCTGATATTCGAGATGAATCAGATAAAGAGGGCATGCGTATTGTCTATGAACTCAAACGCGATGCCATAGCAAATGTCGTCCTTAATAATCTCTACAAACAAACCCAGCTACAAAGTTCTTTTAGCGTGAATAATGTGGCACTAGTAGAGGGTAGACCTAAAATTTTAGACCTTAAAGCACTCATTGTCCATTTTGTCGACCATAGACATGAAGTCTTGGTACGCAAAACCACATTTGACCTCGAGCATGCAAAGAAGAAAATGCATTTGCTAGAAGGTTATCTTATCGCGCTAGACCATTTAGATAGAGTGATTGCACTGATTCGTGCTTCAAAAGATCCAGAACTTGCTAAAGCAGCATTGATGGAAACCTTCCCTTTAAGTGAAATACAAGCAAAAGCCATTTTAGAAATGCGTTTGCAGCGGCTTACTGGTCTAGAGCGTGCTAAGATTGTAGAAGAGCATCGTCAAGTCCAAGAACTTATCGACCATCTATTAAAGGTATTGGCTGATAAGGCCCTTCGTATGGAGTTGATTAAAGAAGAACTCGTTGCCCTTAAAGAGCGCTATGGCGATGCACGTAGAACGGTAGTCGAGTATGATGCAGATGCATTTACCATGGAAGATATGATTCCAGATACTGAAATGGTCATTATGATTTCCAACCAAGGCTATATCAAAAGGACCCCATTGGTGGACTATCGCCTACAGGGTCGAGGCGGAGTAGGTGCCAAGGGTATCATCACTAAAAAAGATGATTTTACCGCACATCTGTTTATAGCTACCGCACACCAATACTTGCTGATATTTACTGAATATGGCAAGATCTATTGGGTAAAAGTCTATACGATACCAGAAACCAAAAAGACCACACAAGGCAAAGCCATACAAAACTTAATCAATATAGCTCCTGGAGACCAGGTACGTAGTATCATTCAAGTTAGGGATCTGAAAGACCATGCATATGTTGACCATTATTATGTAGTCATGTGTACCAGAAAAGGGATTATTAAAAAAACCCCTTTGCGTGCCTATGCTACGCCACGTGCCAATGGCATTCATGCCATTGTAATTCGAGAGGGAGATTCTCTATTAGAGGTCCAACTAACCAATGGTAGCCATCATATTGTATTGGCATTAGAGTCTGGTAGGGCTACGCAGTTTAATGAGCAAGATGTTCGTCCTATGGGACGCGTCGTTTCTGGCATAAGGGGTATTACGTTAGCCCATGCAGCCGATCGTGTGATTGGCATGGCCTGTTTTCCCACATCAGATTTAGATGTTTTAGTTGTCTCTGAAAATGGGTATGGCAAACGTTCTTCTCTTACAGATTATCGCATTACCAAAAGAGGTGGTAAAGGCGTGAAAACCATTCAGGTTACTCAAAAAACTGGAAAATTAGTGGCCATTCATGCCGTAAAAAACCAAGATGAATTGATGATTATGAACCAATCTGGTGTGGCCATTCGGATTGAAGTAAGCACCTTGCCCCTTATAGGTAGGGCTACCCAAGGCGTTCGACTGATTCGATTAGGGCAAGGTGATAAAATCGCTTCTGTAGCCAGAATAGATGTTTTAGAACAAGTTGATCCGCAAGATGAGCAAGTAGCGCCATATGCAGAAAATATAGAGACATTGCCTGTCGATTAGCCCAAAAAAATTTGTTGGAATATTTATTTAAGTTCTATAAGCCAGTCTGCTTGTTTGGTATTGTATAACTCAAAAGTTTTGTATAAACTTGTTGGCCAAGCCAATAAAAACGCTCAAATGGGTTTTTATTTTTAGGCTATATGGCAGGTATGCCTAATAATTTTGAGTTATGATGCTATTAACCGTCCTATTTTAGGTGTTGTGTAGATGTGTTTTGGCATCTATTTATTCCTGCAATGTGCATCATTTAAAAATAGCTTCACCCATTTTGTTGCCCTATTTATTCAAACACCAAATAATTGGTCAAGATCAAAAAAGAGCTGATCAGTATATTCGATATGGCAATCAGCTGAGGCTAGATAGACCCGTTTCTGTTTTATCTAACAGTAAATATATTCAGGATATAATCAGCAGTAACCTATCTATAGCTAAACGGTTCGACCAACTAGTTCAAGATATCAACGTAATCGCTATTGAAAAAAAAATCAATACTACCCCAAAAGACCAACTTAAAAAGTTAATGAACCAAAAAGACAAGTATGGTTATACGCCTTTGCTATGGTGCCTAGATCGTAGGATTTTGGATGGCCTAAACGTTGTCCAAAAAGGCGACTATTTATCTATATTGCATCTCTTCTTACATCATCCTGATTGTGATGTTTCTATCCTAGATAACAATCATATCAGTATCGTCCACTGGGCAGTTATTGCCAAATATGTAGAGGCTTGTAAAGCCATATTCGATAGGCTAATGACTACCAAAGAGGATAAAGTCAAGCGGTTGTTTAATCAAAAAGATCGCTTTGGTTATGCACCTTTGCATTATTTGATTTTGGATGCGTCAGAAGCGTGTGGTCCAAACCATTTGGCGATACTGAAACAATTTTTAAGCAATGCTATATGTGACATTAATGTAAAAGATGGTGAAAATTTACCTGTGTTATATTGGTTAATGCATTATAAGCAGCCAAAGCTTATAAAAGAGCTATTAGCATCAGATAAACTAGAAACCTTTATACCAATATATCTCTAAATCTAAAAAAATGAACCAATGGGCTAACACTGAGTCTACTAAGACAACTAGATTATTAGAAGCGTTGGCGTTATCAAGTATGGTACATAAAATTTTAAATAAATCGGTAGACTTCTTAACAAGTGATGATCCAACAGATCCAGATATAAAATTTATAAAGAAACTTTTTTTAGAAAAGTATCTCTGCTTAGATGCATGCGCACAAGCGTGTACAAAAGACGACTCAGTAAAAAAATTATTTGATCAAGAAAAGGATTTAATAGCAACATTACATGCATGTGCTGAACCACTATTAGCACTACATGAATCTGACAAACAAAATGATATCATTTCAGAATTCGATCTATTAGATAAGCTCCTGGAACAGATTCACTAGAGGATCTTTCGTTTTAAGTGTCGTGTAGATATTTTTGAGAAGCGTTCAGCAAGCAGATGAATCAGTAGGATAAAGGGTTGATTATGAATTATCTAGAATAAGGGCTGTAGAAACTTTTAAAAAAGTGTGAAATAATGTTTCATAATCTATGAAGAACGGGTCGTATTAAGCTGATATTTCAGTTATAAGCGGGTCTAGCATTCGTTTTGGTTATTTTTTTATTTCACTTTTATATTTTTTTCAAAATTCTATCTTAATTTGTGGACATTACAATATAAGTGTGAAATAATACATTAAAATAATGGGTAAAAAATATTGGGTGATTATCAATAGAACAAGGGTATATCTATTGTATTGGTTCATTATCTTTTTGGCCATGCCCGATCAGCTTTTTGCTATACCTCGATCCATAACACGCATTGTGCGTACCTTTCAAGGTCAAAATAAGCAAAAGGAGTCTAAGCAAAAGGGTGATGGAGCTGCATCTTTATCGGCAGATGGTAGAGCCAATAATGCCCAACCAGTGGACCAACCCGTTCTTTCTAATGCGCAGCAGGCTCGGTTAGCTATAGATGAAGCCATTAAAGATAATAAGCTGGCGAACCACCCTGCTACCTGGTATTATAGAGGGGTTATTTACGACCGACTCTTAAGGGATGATATTGCTTCAGAAAAAGCGTTGACCTTGTTGGATGAAGCACTTGCAGCCTATGAAAAAGCTAAGCAATTAAGTTTATCTAAAAGCAAGCAGTTTCATAGTTTTGCCCTTAGTAACCTAGCTGCTCTATGGCGTTATTTTTTAAATAGAGGCATGGGCTATTATAGGCAAGAGGCGTTTGATCAATCAATAGCTCAATTTGCTATTTGTAGGCGTATTCTACCAGACGAGCCTACTCCATTGTTGTATACCGCTATTGTGCACCATAGCCTTGACCAATCAGAAGAAGCATTGCGTTACTATCAAGACTACTTAGCCGTAAAAGGGCCACAATTTGCTGTTGCGCGTGCCATGGCTGCGATTTATTATCATAAACTTAAAGATTTTGATAAAGCAATAGCCATTTTGAATGAGGCGCTTCTTCAATTTCCCTGTAATAATGAGTTATTAGAGGAAATGTGTCTCATCCATTCGACTGCTGGCAGAATAGATGCGTATGCTGCTTCTTTAACGGCTGAGGGCCAAGGTAAAGAGATACATGCATCTTATGCATATGCTTATCTTTGTGCATATCAAGGGCGTATTGACGAGGCAATTGCTTGCTACCAGCAACTCTTAAAGGCGCATCCGCATCAATATGATGCGTTGCGTCAGATGGGTTTTTTATTTTATAATGAAGCCATTAAACTATATGCCCATACCCTAAAATCAGTAGGAGAAAAGGCACAATTAGAAAATGTTACGCCCGCTGACTCTTGTGGGTTAATGCATGTAATGGTGCGCCGTTTGTGGCCCGATGCTATAGGGTGGAGAGAAATGGGCCATTTACTGCCCAGCGCTTTTTTTTCTAGTGGTTGGCCATTTGCTCCTAGCCTTGTATGGGTAGTATATGACCATCCCTTTGTTAAGCATAGCAAGATCAGTAGTTTTGTTGATTTGGTTCAGTCAGGAAATTTACCCTATACAACGCCTTTATATGGCTATATCCATACAAAAAATGCAACTGCATTGGCTCGTAATAAGTGGGCGCAAACTATACGAGAACTAGAAAAGTATCTAAAAGAAGCTTTGTACTACTTAAAAAGCGCACGTGTGCATGATAAAAAAGATAAGGCTATTGCGCAAGCTTTGTACTATAGTTATTACTACTTAAAACAATATGGGCCTGCTGATAGATTGTTACAAGCGATGCAAAAACAAAAGCAATATCTTGATGAGGATCCATTTACAGGGCATAAAGACAAGGATTCATGATGTCGATCGCTCGTTTTTTTACAACTGATTTGAACAGGTATTATCCAATTTTTTGGTAAAAAAAGATCGTACCTGGGTTTGATGCTAGGTTGATTACCTCTTTAGGAGTAAGAAGATGTTTATCACTATTGTTTTTAGCATTATCCTCATAATAATAATACCACTTTTCACTCTCTTTTACGCAAGCAATTATATGATGTTTTGCATCATTATTTACTGAAATCTTAGGATTCTTAGGAATCTTAACTACAAATCCTACGCAAGCATAAGTATGCGCTTTCGAGTTGGGCAATATTGGATTGGATCTAATGACTGTATCTCCTAGTTTAATTGATGTGGATGGATGCTCCTCATACCACGCGCCATCTTTCTGATTTTTCTCAAAAAAGAAAGTTAATCTATTATTGGGCAGCATATTAGAAGTAGGGCTACTAGCTTGATTTTGATGATTATGTAAGGTCAAGTTTTCGCTCCAGCCTATTTTCTTTAAAAAAGGGATTAGATATTTTAATTCTGTTTCATCTATATCCAGCTTATCCAAAAGAGCAGCGTATGGTCGAGGCTGGGTAGCTATACTATTATTTGGTTGGTGTATTATACTTATTGGTATGCCACAAATAATAGGAGCTGGTTCATACCTAGGCGCATTTCTTTTGCAAGCTATTACGATCGGCAATAGACTCATGACGCCTAGCTGGACCTGGTGCAGTAAGCCAAATTTCCATTTCATACAATAGGGTTTTAGTTGTAAAGGTTAAATGCTATGATAGTCTTTTTTATATTACTATTCTTGTTCCTTTTGCCAAAGCTTACAGTAATGCCATCCACATATAAAGAGCTGCATGATAAAGAACCAGTGATATCCTTGAAAGTAGAAGCAAGGAATGGCAATGGCAGCAGCGGTCAATCCGATGATAATGCTGGCCAGATACCCTTTACGACCAAATTTTTTTTCTAGTATATAACGTACCAGCCAGCCACCATCAAGTGGTGCAATGGGTATTAAATTTAATAACAACCATCTACTATTGATATACGTCGTTACAAAGAGAAAATGGTTCAATACATAACTGTTAAAAATATTGAATTGAAGCAATAAATAGCCTGTTAATGCCAATAATCCTTGAAAAACAGGCCCTGCAAGGGTAATTAAAAATTTTTGTTTGGCGGTTGTCTGTGCTTCATTAAAGAAGGTTCTTCCACCAAAAGCTTGTAATACAATCATAGGCTCTGCACGGAAAAAAAGCGCCACTAACGCATGGCCATATTCATGTATGAGTATGCTCATGGTAAAGACAGTAGACCATAGCAAACTTTCAATATATGGGCCACCTATGCCACCCATTACCAACAATAAAAAAATCCAATAACTTAGATCAATAGATACTGGAACTTTTAAAAATCTAAAATGAAAAGCCATACTATAATTTAGGTTGTCAATTGACCGATTTAACAGCACATTTATTTACACACCACGAGAGATATATTTTTCACGTCTTATACGTTGTGGGCTAAAACCCATTTTTTGCAACTTTTCAATACCATCATCAATCATATATGGATTGCCGCAGAGGTATACTAAATCAGTGATGGGGTTTAAGTTAAGACGCTCAAAAGCTGATTGTACATATCCTGCATATTGATAAGATTTGGTTAATGTATCTGCTCTACTCAAATAGCCACAGAAGTTAAAATTTTTGTATTGCGTAGCAAAAGCAATAAAATCTTCTGCATAGAGCAGGTCATGGGCATGGCGTACACCTAATAACAAAGTTACCTTGAGCTTTTCATCTTCTTGTAGCCGTTTGGCAATGGTAGGCAACATAGAACGATAGGGCGCTACACCTGTTCCAGTAGCTGCCAATATATATTGAGCAGGCTGGTCTGATTCTTGAAGGATAAACCTACCTTTAGGTCCTACACAGTACAACTCATCCCCGATGGTTAAATTAAATAAGATTTTAGTAGCAAATCCGCCCTCAACAGGTGCGATGGCGATTTCTAACTGGTCGCTTTGCCCAGGACTATTGGCCAAACTATAGCTCCGTGGTACTATTTTACCAGACGCGTGGGGCAATAAAAAAGTAATAAACTGGCCCGGTATAAATAGAAACGGCAGTTTATCAGAGCGTATAAATGTCAACTGTACTACACTAGGTGTCAGCATCGTAGATCCTATATACTTAACCTTAAATTGATTTTGTTCCATGCCTTCTATGTCTACTGTGCGTGGTATGCCGATTGACCACGCCCCATTTTATCTATAAAATTATGATACTCCTTGTTGTAAGCAACCACTATACTACCCAGCCAGGTTTTTGTGGTTTGTCTTCGATGCTGCTAGGGCATTTGCTTCCAAAGCTAAAAAAAACTAAGCATGAATTGAAACTTTTTATAATAAAGACAAAAGCCTATCCCAACGATTGGACGATTGAGCAGCTGTAGTGCTTTGGGTAAAAGTTGGTGCACATGTACTATAAAGTAACCTATTGTAGTTTTTAATATCAAAAACGTACTACATAGATCAATTTTTTATCAAAAATAAACAAGGCATTGCATTCGTACAAATTTGCACTTATAATACATGTAAAATTTACTTCAGTGTACTAATACGTAATTAATTGACTAGTTGAACTATGGCACCATTTTTTAATATACCACTTTACATGGTGGTTTCTTTTTTGTTATTAACTTTAGTTATAGGTATTTATTTTAGTAGGCATATTACCTCATTTCGGCAATATGCTGTAGGTAACAAACAGTTTGCTACGGCTACTTTGGTGGCGACTGTATTGGCTACTGCTTATGGAGGGGGAGGTTTGATACGGAATGTACAGCAAGTGCATAACCTTGGTCTTTACTGGATCATCTTAACGCTTTTATCTGGATTTGATCTTTATATTATCAGTAAGCTGGCTTTATATATGGGCCGGTTTATGGGTCACCTTTCTATGCCAGAAACGATAGGCAGTGTATATGGTAAATATGCACGAATGATTACAGCATTATCTGGTATTTGCGATGCGATTGCTACTATTGCTATGCAAATCAGTGCCATGTCTTTATCCATTAGTCTATGTTTGGATTCAGTACATCCGAAAGCTATTACGGTTGTGGTTACTATAATCCTTATTTTCTATTCTAGCTTTGGAGGCATTCGTGCGGTTGCTTTTACGGATGTATTGCAGTTTATAACTTTTACCCTCATCATTCCTATTTTAGCGTGGTTTATGCTTAAAAATACAGGTAAATCAGTCTTTTCAGCTTTATAATAACTATTTTTATCATTCTAATTGGTCTATTTGTTTTTGTAGGCGCACCAGGATTACCAGTAGAAGCGATTTGGGGATATATAATGGCGCATGTTCCACCTATTTTTAAAGGAATGATTTGTATCAGTTTACTAGCTATGGCTATGTCGACAGCTGATTCTAAGTTGAATGCCTGTGCGGTTATGATTAGCCATGATATGGTGCAAAGTGTACGTGGTCCAAATAAAGCACCTTATGCGCACCAGCTCCGGTTGGCTACGTGGACGAGTGTAATGATAGGTTTATTGGCTATGCTATTGACTTTTTATTGTAATGATCTGTTGAATTTACTCAAGTTAAGTTTAGATCTTTCGCTGCCTATAGCAACTGCTCCTTTTATTTTAGCTGTTTTAGGCTTTCGGGGTACCCCTCGTACAGCTTTGGTCGGTATATGTACAGGCATAGTATCTATTTTAGCTTGGAATCAATGGATTGAACCCACAACGGATATAAATGGTTCTTTTATTTGTATGTTGGCCAATGGCTTGGCTATGATGGTTGCCCATTATTTATTCAAACAGCCAGAAGATTCAGGTTGGGTTGGACCCGATCATGCTTTTATACAAATGCGACAACTCTATGCACGCAGGCAGCGCGCGCGCAAAGAAGCGATTAAAAATGGCTTGCGATACATCAACCATACTTTGGCTAAGCTCCAACCGAGTCATGCTACGCTAACCTGTTTGGGGCTTTATGTGGTCATCAGTAATATACTAACGTATTGCATAGGCTCTATTACTGATCATGGCTATTGGCTTGTTGCGCAACTCTTGGTAGGGGGTTATTTTTTGGGGTATAGTACATTTCTTTTAGAAAAGGTACAATTTATTCCAGGTTGGCTGTTTGGCCTATTTTGGCTGATCGGTTTATCTTTTTGCTTTCCTATTAATGTGCTTTGGCATTGGTGGCATGGTACCAATCTTTTCTTAACCTTAGGCTTATCTTTGGCCCATTTGGCGGTTGTCTTATTGGTGCTTCCTTTGTATCTGGGTGTAAGCTTTTTGGTAACTACCCTATGCATGGCGACCTATCTTAGCTCTATTTATTGTACCCAGCCATTGGTATTGGTACTGCCACCACTAGGTGTAGCGTGGATGTTGTTGCTCTATTTGGGATTCAGTTTGCTTATTTTTGGCATTTTTATTTGCTTCAAGGCTAAGATCCATAGCTGCTTTGAACAAGTAGGCTATCTCAAGGATAGAGCAAAGATTAGCGCATCTCAAAAACTCAAAGAAGCGCTCTATGACGCAGCTATGGTGCCCTCTACTGGTGTTGGTGCAGCTAAAGGCTATGGCTTTATTTTAGGAAAAGTCGTTCATAAAATAGAGGAGTCTATCTCCTTTTTAGATAGCAATGTTCCCCTTTATAAGCAAGATTTTCACGGTATTATTAATAAATTGTATGATTGGATCGCCTATTTTAATAGGAAAGAAAAAGCCAAAGACCATGCGCTGCTAGAACCTACTAAAATTAGTTTAGATAAGTTGATTCGTAAAATAGAATTTGCCTTGTCACAAGAGGTGGCTGATCCACCTAGGCTATTGGTAGAGCAAGCAGCGGACGCGATTGGTGTGCCATTTCCATATATTACATGTGATGTCAATCAGGTAGTCTATTCGTTGGTGAAAGCTATTTTACAGGTTGCTGATCAGTTAGATGGCGTTGGTGTACCAATGGTGCGGATACAATTGCATGCCACCTTTTTGCAATTTAAACAAGCAGATTCTATTGACCATTGCTATTCTCCTTTTATGCTTTTTCAGGCTACTGGGCTATTGGTCAGCGATGCGGCCATCTCTTCTGAGTGCCTTGCTAAGGTTAAGCCTTTGTACGATGATAGCGTAGAGGCTTTCTGTCCTGAAATGGGGCAGGTAGTGCCGCCATCTATAGATCTACATCAGGAAACCATATCCAGTATGATTCGTGCCCACTATGGCTATTTCGAATACCCTGCTAATGGCCATCAAAAAGCTATGCTGATGGTACTTCCTATTGATGTTACCGAAATTCGCGATAAGATGATGGTAAAGCTACCCATAGATTGTTTAGCCTTAACAACGCCTGTCACGCCTAAGGAACAGGCCGATTCGATGATGGTATTAATGAAATTTCATGACTATGTCTGTAAGGCTTCCTATAACGTGGATCCTATTGATCTAGCTACGATTTCGAATCTCCTTTTATTACTCAGACAGCACTTTGGCTTTAAGCGACATGCTTCCGGTCAATTGTTTTATGTACGTGCGGTAGGGATTGCAGAATTGGTCGTAAAATGGGTTTTTCACTCTCCTAAGGTAATTTATGCCTCTTTGCTTTATGAGTTGGTGCGCCATACTTGTTTGCCCTTTTCTTATATCAAGGAGCATTATAATGTAGGCGTCTATGCTTTTGTGTTAAATGTGGTGGGTATAGATAAGCGGCAAGCATTAGATCATCCTTCTTTGCTCTGTGTACAGAATCGTTTGAAAGACGCTATTAAAGAAGAGCATGTACAACTTTCAGTTCTTTTCATTAAACTGGCCGAACGACTCTATGACTTGCGTCATGCTTCAGGGTACACTATGTTAGAGGAGGTAAAATATATGGCTTATGAAACCCTTGCAGTAGATGTTGAGCTGGCCAAGCAATATTTAGATCCCGAAATAGCAGAAGCATTAGCTGCCGCAGCTGAGCAGGCATTGCAGATCTACCATCGAAAAACAAGTTAGGCATGGTGGCTTTTTATAACCTGATATTGCGTACCATTCTTTTCGCCTTGTAACAAGGAGGCTATGCTAGATTTTCTAGCTGCTAACCTATCTGCAGATATATTTAGTGCAATAGATCAGTTGTCTTTTCATCGCATTGGTTTTTATGCGATTATATTTTTGTAGCTTCTGATCCTGCACTTATTTTATAAAGTGTGTTTTACTAAAACCGCAGATTGTTGCATTATTTTACTGTGTGCCAAATTCTTTATCGGCGGCAACCAGAGCGCGGCATACGAACGGCTTATTAAAGAAAACGTTAATGCAATTTCAATTACTCAACATATGATTGAACAGACTCATCTTAGATTATTGTATTTTTAAATTAAATTTTATAATATCAACTCTTGTGTATTAAGTCAAGTGATATATGTGTTCAATACAATCTGGTTTATGCTTACAACCTACCTATAGGGCTTCATAGGCTAGATTTGTATCCGGTTTTTTATATTTCATATCAAAATAAGATAGGCTATGGTCATTAAAAATTTTTTTTTATACGCTTTGCCCATGTTGGCTGGATGTAATCGTCTGATTCAAAATGCTGTTAATTACGAAGGCAGATTAAAAGCTGATTCTCCTGATGCTGTTGGTGCTACTTGTATGGCTACTGATGGTAGGTATATTGCGCCTGTTATTGCTATTGTTGCTGCTATGGCTGACCATTTTATGCATGTTTTTCGTGCTGAAGATCTTGCTAGGTACCATGCTGCTGATAGCATGCGTGAGGCTGATCGGTATCTGCGTACTATTGTTTCCCATCCTACGCTTATCGCTCAGAATATATCTAATGATATGTTCGATCGTGCGTGTGTTAAGGCTACTGCTGCTTGTAATGAGGCTAAGGTTGCTGCTGATCATGCAGATGTTGCGCGTGCGCTTGTTAAGCCTGCTGTTGAAGTTGGCGCTACGCTTGTCCCTGCTGTTATGCTTGTTATTGACGCTGCTGTTGCGCGTGGTAAGGCTGCTGCTGATCATGCTGAGGCTACTATTAAGGGTGCCAACGCGGCCGCTGCTCGTACCAATGCTACTGCTGCTCGAGCCAATGCTAAGGGTGTTATTCATGCAACGGTTGCACTTGCTGATCATATTGCTGCTTATACTGAGGCTGATGCTAAGCTTGCTAATGATATTGCACTTCGTGCTCAATCTGCTGCTAAAGTTGCCAACAATGTTGCTTTTAGTGTGCTTTTTGATGGGCTTTCTAACGTTTCTGCTGCTCAGCTGCCTGTTGATCTTCAGTTTGCCCAGGCTGCTCTTGTGCATCATCTTACGAAGTGCTTACCGGCTGCGCCATTTCATCTGAATAAGCTGAAAAATACTTTCTCCTGCCATGATTAAACGCATTTTAGACTTCCCTCGTATTCTATTTGTAAATGTAATAGGTAGTTCTGCTATACCAGCGCCATATTCATAAGCTAGAAATTTTATTTCTACTTGAAAACTATACCCTACAGAAGCTATATTCAAAATATTTTTCAATAGGGTTTTTCGATAACAAACAAAGCCAGCGGTAGTATCTTTGATAGGCATGCCTGTAATGGAGCGCGCAAACCAATTGGCCAAACGGGATAATAAGATTCTAGGCAGTGGCCAGTTTACCACACGTCCATCTGTAATGTAACGAGAGCCAATCACCATATCGATGCTAGGCTTGGCACAGATGGATAAAAGTAAAGGCAAATCAGTAGGTTGATGCGAAAAATCGGCATCCATGGTGCAAATATAATCGTAATCATAGGTCAATGCCCAACGAAAGCCTGCTAAGTAGGCTGGACCGATCCCCTCTTTTTGAGGTCGATTTAAAAGATGCAATTCGTCAGGGTAACGTTTTTGCAGCTTTATTACTACATCAGCTGTACCATCTGCGGAGCGGTCATCTACTACCAGTACATGTAACCCTATTTTTAATTGAAAAATAGCTGTTAGCAATAGCTCAATATTTTCTTGTTCATTGTAAGTGGGTATAACCACTATAGCGCGAAGAAAGGCTGACATTTTTATAATCTGTTTGAGTTATCTTCAGGTAAAATCGTTTGCGTTAAAAAATAATTATGCAGCAGCTTCGCCTTGGACGGCCCAACTACTGCATCTAATGCTGCCAAAGAACTCGTTTGAATCGTTTTAGGACTACCCAGCCGTTTGAACAGTTTATCTAATGTTTTGGGGCCAATACCTGGAATATCCTTCCAAGGCGTGTGAAATGCGCTTTTACTACGTTGTTTTCTATGAAAGGTAATCGCAAAACGATGGGCTTCATTTCTTAACTGTTGGAGCAATTTAAGTGAAGAAGATTGTTTATTCAAATACAAAGGGAAGGGATCATTGGGAAAGTAGAGTTCCTCTAATCGTTTGGCTATACTGATAATGGCTACTCTTCCGTAGATGCCTAATTCCTCTAGTGCCCGTAATGCCGCATTGAGTTGTCCTTTTCCACCGTCTATTACAATTAAATGAGGCAATGCTTCTTGCGTGTTTGCAAGCGGTCTACTATAACGTCGCTTTATGATTTCATACATAGAGGCAAAATCATCTGGCCCTTCTACCGTTTTAATATGATAGTGCCGGTAATCTTTTTTAGAGGGTTTGCCATCCTTAAAACAAACCATAGCAGCTACTGGATGCGCGCCTTGAATATTAGAATTATCAAAACATTCTATCCAATAAGGCACATCTTTTAACTTTAAATCATGTTGCAATTTTACAAGCGTTAAATTGGGGTTTTCATGAAAATTAGATTTTTTATATAAAAAATCTTTTTTACACAATAAGGCATTTTGCAGGGCCAGATCTACTAATTTCCGTTTATCACCAATTTTAGGCATGGTGATAGCAAAGGGGCCTATCGTTAGGCTAAGTGGCAGATTCACCAACACTTCTGGCGCATTACTATTGCTGCAAGAACGGAGCGCACAGACCAGTAAAGGGACTAGATCAGTGACTTCTTCTTCCAACTTTTTAGTGAGCACACGGTGTTGGGTAAAAGAAATAGCGCCTTGCTTAATATGTAAATACCCTACAAAGGCATGCTGTTCATCTGAAATGATGGCTACTACATCTAAATCGCCCACTAGTGGATTGATCACTAAAGATTTCGATTGGTATTGATCCAATACCATTAGCTTTTCTTTAAAGCGTTGTGCTTGTTTATAATCTAGCCGCTGCGCAGCCGCTAACATCTCTTCCTTAAATATTTTTTTTAAAATCGTAAAATTATTTTTAAGCAAGGCCTCTATCTGATCGATCTCTTTTTGATAGTGTATTTCATCTTGAAGCGCTTGGCAAGGCCCCTTACAATGGCCCAAATGATAGTCCAAACAGACTTTAAACTTATTGTTGGCAATATTTACCTGCGAGAGGTTGTAATTACAGGTACGGAAAGTAAACAATTTTTTGATGACCTCTAAGGTTTGCTTAATAGCGTAAGCGCTGGTAAAGGGGCCATAGTATTTTCCCAAAGGAGGGACGGTCTTACGGGTGATGATGACCTTAGGGAATCGATCATTTGTAATACATAAATAGGGATAGGTTTTGCCATCTTTAAGCAAGATATTATACCTTGGCTGCAGCGCTTTGATCAAGTTGTTTTCTAAAAGCAGTGCCTCATATTCGGAATGTAGCGCAGTATAGGCAATAGAGACAATTTGCGTAATCATACGCGCTGTTTTTAGGTTATGTACTTTACTGGCCGCAAAGTAATCACCTACCCTTTTTTTTATATTTTTGGCCTTTCCTACATAAATTACCTCTTCTTTTTGGTTATAGAATAGATAAATACCGGGCAATGTCGGCAGGTGTTGTATCTCACTAGGGGTATAGCGTGGTGTTTCCATAATTGATCACAAACCTTGACTTCTATGACAAGGGTCTTATACTTTTAACTTGCATATATAAATTATATTTTGTAAGATCTGACTTTATTCAGTTGGCCTTATATTTAATAGCATGACCCTTAGCTTAAAGTCTTACCTAAGCTAGGTGTTCATAAAAGCTAACGTTACTATTTAGGGCCACTGCCCATATAAAGATAAATCAGTTATGACAAGTAAAAAATTTGTTGCATGCATTTTGTTTATGTTGGCTGGATGCAATCATCTAACCCAGTACCACAATGATACACCTGATAATCACATATCAGATACGCACCCACAGGGTGAAGCCACTCCTAATGGAAATTATGTTAAGAATCATAAAGCTATTCTGTCACAGCATTGTGTTGAATTTGCTGATTTACTCAATAATCATTGGCAGGTGTTTGAATCTCCTACTACTGGCCCTAGTGGAGCGGAAGCGCAAACAGTTACGGGTCTAGCTGATATCGCTATCCTAAGTCTTGACAGTCTTTATAAGGTGTTTGCTTACGTTCTTAATCCTAGCCTTGATAAGATCAATTTACCTGCTGCTGAGGACATCCATGATATTGCCGCTAGAATTGGCTTTACCCTGACTCCTGAGTTTAATAGGATTTGTTTGGCACTTCGCGAGCGTAACAATTGGACCCTTGAAGTGGTTACCCAACTTGGTAAGGCTTATGCCATTTGTGCTTTTTATAGCGCGCATCGTGCTTATGCTATGCATCGTTCGCCTACTATTACTAATAAGGCGCTTAATAAGGCGCTCAACGCTGCTGCCATTGCTGCTATTGCTACACAACTTACTGCTACTTTTATTGATGAGACCTGTGGTAATGCTATGAATACGCTTATTAACGCTCAGGCCGTTCATCATATTACGCAGCTTGCTGTTTCTGCAGGCATTCAGCTCACGTCTGCTGCTATAACTACTACTATTTTTGCTGCTTATTCTGCTGCTGATCGCATCACGCGTGCTGCCCCTGATCCTGCTGTGTTTAATCGTACGCACATTAGGGCGATGATTGATACTTACAGAGGAGCCCTTGGTAATAGGAATACTCTGTATGAGCTTTGTACCGCAGTTCGTAGTATTCCTTCTTATGAACTTGACCGTCCTCTTGCTGAAATTGCGCTTGCTGCGCATAGCGCTAGGGTCGCTTACAGTTCCTAAATATTATCTGAATCAGCCAAAAAATTTTGTATCTATTCACGCAATTGTGTCAACTTAAGAAGAATATTTTATTGACTATCAACATAAAATATCATACTTATTGCATTCGCCTCAATGGCGTGAAGTTAAAGCGCTAATGGCCGCCGATAAAGGAATTTGGCGCTTTTAGTAAAACGGTAGTCTTTGGACGAACGCTTTTTCAGCGGGAAAATCAGAACTAGCCCGCTATGCGGGCTTCAGACAAAACTGATTTTCTGATCCGCTGAAAAAGCGTTCGTTGCATTATTTTTACTGTGTGCCAAATTCATTTATCGAGGGCCATTAGCGTATGTGTTCATAACATTGATAAAAAAGTAACCAAAAAATCAAGCGCTGATGGAAAAAGCTGCTGAAAGCACAACTTTTTCCAAGGTGCGTTTTTCCTATTTTTAGGACATTTTATTTAAAATATAGTGGCCGCCGATGCGGAACTTAATCAAAAATAATATAAAGACCTTTCAAGTTTGATCCCTACCTTTCATAGAAAGAAAAATAGCAATTTCTAGTGTTGTATTCATTATTTATTTTCCTTTTTATCTTTCAACCAGATCTAATTCATCCATCAAAGCCGTTACACGTGCGCCTTGCACAACCGAACGGTCTACCATAAACTTTAAATTGGGTACCTTATGCATTTTACCCGCTACCCTTTTGCCTAATAGCCTTTTAATGGTATTTTTATGACTCTCAAGTTTTTGTAACAATATTTTCTGTTCATTATGCGTAGAAAAACTTATATAAACCTTTGCCAGACTCAAATCACTGCTTAAGTCAACTGCGGTAACCGAGGTGAGCGCATTGCCTAACCAGCTAGGCCCCTCTGTTAAGAAGAGCATGGCTAACTCTTTTTGTACCATCTTAGCGATTTGCGCTATTTTCATATCAATAGTAACCCGTATCATCCTTTTATCCAAGTAATGCAGCAACCATTTTCATCAATGGATCCACTTGTAACGATGCGCTACCGACAAGGCCGCCAGCTACATGAGGCGCATCAAATATCGCTTTTGCATTTTGTGGGTTGCAACTTCCACCATATAGAATGGGCACCCTTTCCGTACCATATTGGGTCGATACCATTTGCCTGATAAAGGTGTGCATTTCTGTAATTGCTTCTATACTAGCCACTTGTCCAGTACCAATCGCCCAAACAGGCTCGTAAGCAATGGCTAATTTTTCTATTTCCTGGGTAGTAAGGCCAGATAAACTTTCTTCTAACTGTTGCTGAACCATTGTCTTATGGCTACCATGCCTACGTGCTTCTAAGCTTTCGCCACAACAAAAAAAAGGTTGCATGCCACTTGCTAGTACCCTTTTGATTTTTTTAGCTAAAAGTAGATGATCTTCTTTTTGGTAGATTCTGCGTTCACTATGCCCAATCAGCACGCCACTTACCCCTATAGATGCCAACATAGCAGCAGAGACTTCTCCGGTAAAAGCACCTTCTGCCGCATGGTGACAATTTTGGGCCACTAGCGAAAGAGGCCTAATAGATTCATGGCCATCTATTAATGCTGCTATAGCCGGTAAATGCACAAAAGAGGGTGCAATACATAGCGCCAATTGAGACGGATCAACCGCCTCCAATTGAGGCAATAAGGCTTGCATAAAAGCAGTTGCCTCTTGCACGGTTTTGTGCATTTTCCAATTAGCGATTAGATATTTTTTTTGCATCTGTGTTCTATTAGGTTAGATATAAAACCCTTTTAAGTGCCGCTACTGTTTTGGCGACATTGGGTAAAACAGTCTCTATTAAAGTAGGGGCATAAGGCAGCGGCACATCCAAATTATTAACCTTTTGAATAGGCGCATCCAAATAGTCAAAAGCATGTTTTTGGACCTGGTAAGTTATTTCAGAGGCAATCGAAGCCAATGGCCAAGCCTCTTCTACTACTACCAAACGATTGGTTTTTTTTACCGATTGAATAATCGTAGAAAGATCTAGCGGACGAATGGTACGCAAATCAATGAGTTCTACTGAAATATCTTGTTCTTGCATGGCTTGCACCGCTTCATGGGCCACCTTCATCATTTTACCAAAAGAAACCAAGGTGACATCTTTGCCCTCTTGTACCAGATGGGCTTTGCCGATTGGCAGCAAATAGGTTGCTTCTGGGACCTCTCCCAAATCACCATACATTAATTCCGATTCCATAAATATTACAGGATCGTCATCTCTAATGGCACTTTTAAGCAATCCTTTTGCATCATAAGGGTTAGAAGGCACTACTACTTTTAGTCCTGGGCAATTGGCATACCAATTTTCAAAGTTTTGAGAATGTTGGGCACCCAACATACCCGCATTACCCGTTGGCCCTCTGAATACAATCGGCACATGGTATTGTCCACCAGACATGGCATACATTTTAGCCGCTCCGTTTACAATTTGATCTATGGCTACTAGGGAAAAATTAAAGGTCATAAACTCTATAATGGGACGCAATCCATTCATAGCCGCACCTACACCTAGCCCCGTAAAACCTGCCTCACTAATTGGCGTATCTATAACCCTTTTGGCGCCAAAAAGTGCCAACATACCTTGGCTGACCTTGTAGGCACCATTGTAGGCAGCTACTTCCTCACCCATTAAAAAGATCATTTCGTCTTGTTGCATTTCCTCGATCATTGCTTCCCGCAATGCTTCTCTAAATTGTATGGTCCGCATTTTATTTAATTTAAAAATAGGTTTTATTCAAAGATAGGGCAGATCAAGAAAAAATAACCTATAATAGGTTAGACTTCTTTCGAAATACACTTATGCTAAGGAATTTGTAGGAGAGAGGGCGTGCAAAACCGGATCGTACTAAATGTACGTGAGGATTTGCGCACCGGATCCGACGCGCAAATTACCAGCAGAAGTAGCACTTTAGACTTCATTTTGAGCTGAGATAATCCTTTAAAGCACTTCTAATCTCTTGAGCAGAAAGATTGTTTTCCATTGTGCCCTTTCTAGCTATGGATATTTGTCCAGATTCCTCTGAAACGATTAAAACCAATGCATCTATTATTTCGGTAAGCCCAACCGCTGCTTTATGACGCAATCCAAAACGCGCAGCAATATTTTGATTCTCGGTTATAGGTAAAATACACCTTGCTGCTACGATTTTATTGCTGTGAATAATCACTGCACCATCGTGTAATGGGCTATATTTATTAAATATAGCAATCAACAATCGGGCAGAAACTACTGCATTTAGCAAATCGCCAGATTCTTCGTAGTAGCGCAGGTCTACATCTTTGGTAAAAACGATCAGCGCACCTGTATTGCTCCCCCCTAGTGTTTGAACTGCTTTTACGACTGGTGTTACATCCACCTCACTTTTTTTACGTGCCAACCAAGGAATAAGTTGCACAATTATTGCTTTACTACCCCCTAGGCTTTGGCCGATGCTAAACAAAAAGTGGCGAATTTCCCTTTGGAAAAGAATAATCGGAATAATTGGACTGATAAATATGCTCAAAATAGATTTTAGCAGCTTTAGATGCAATGCCTGCACCACCCAGTAAAAAAGATATACGATCAAAAAACCCCAGATGCTCTTTACAGCGATACTGCCCTTAACCAGGGTATATACCCAATAGACTAAAAAACCAACCAGTATAACATCAACGAAAAGTGTAAAACTAATGTCCCAGCGCTCAAGATACAATAGGTTAAATGGCATGGATTAAATAGTTTTTAGGTTTACAATCAAAATCATTTATAATAAAGGAGTACAAAAATCTGTAAGCTAGTATGATCAGCAAGGTATTTTGGATTAATTTTGTGTTAAAAAAACGATTTTGTTGGCAAAAAAACAAATTTAAAAATCACTAAAAGTATATTCATGATAGATGATACAACCATACTGTACATCTTTTTTATTTTTAATATTGATCATCATTTCATAATACATATAATTACTTTTTTCTATATGGCTGAACAGAATGGTGTATGCACAGGAGAAAGTTTTAGTCGCCGTTGTCCCAAAAAAACAGCCTCATTTATGGTTAAAAAGTGCAGTAATTTTACTATATTGTTGCAGAATATTTAGTAGCCTTGCAAAGCTACTGGGCGGGTCTGTGCCTGTGGTCTAAAAAGTGAAGCCATTCAAAAAATCATAGAAGCAGTAAAATTAAAAAATTACTTTTCCAATGCTTAAAAATTTTATATCCTTCCAAAAAACCTGGTTGATACCAATTGTTACCACCTATACAACAGTAGGTAGCTGTGAATGTGTCAAGAAAAATAAAACTATCCCCTCAGAAAAATTATCTGGTACTGCTCCGCCTACTACTCCAGTAGATAAGCGTAAATCAGAGGGTTTGCATGCTTCTACAGATAGTATTGCTTCACAAGCTAGTAATTCCTCAGGGGATAGTGGATATACTTCTTCGGGGGCTTCTAGTGGTAGTTCTTATTCAGAGGAGCCGCCTGTAGCTACCGATCCTCGCCCTTTTGCGGGGCTTGCAAATTTAGGAAGTACTTGCTATATGAATGCAGTACTGCAGGTTATTGCAGCTTTATATGAAGATGAAGCAAAAGGTCGTTGTCTAGACGACTTGATCACTAAGATCAACTCTCCGGGTAAGCCATTAAGTGAGGACTATATAAGAAAGTATATAGAACGCTTCCCACAAGCTACGAAAGATTTCGTAAACTTAGGAGAGCAACAAGACTCTGATGAGTTTATCGAACATATCAAAGACCATTTTTTATGCTTAGGTAACGATGCAAATATATACCCTATTACTTGTACTGAGACTTTATTCTTAAAAAGAAAAAGTGATAATCAATATGATATTTACAGGTATGATAAGGAACCTTTAGAATCCCACATGTTATATATAGGTATAAAGAAAGGCTATAACCTTAGCCAAATGATTCGACACCATCAAGAACAAGTGTTAAAGGGAGATGTGAGTGTAGAGATAGATTGGAATAAGCCATCCCTTTGCAAAGATGTAGATACACTCCCTCCTTTTGTACAACAAAATCAAGCGCAGATAGCTCCTGTTGTAGGATACCATTGGAGAGGGGTTCCAAGAGATTGCATCAAGCAAACAGTGCTTCGCCTACCTGATAAGTTGTACATAAAATTAGATAGAAACGTTAATGAATCTAAAATAACTGACTCAGTTGATGGGACAATGAAGATTACCATTCAACCAGACCCTAATAAGCAGAATGGGGCGGATACATTTGATTTAAATGGGTGTATTGAACACCGTGGAGATGGTACCAAAGGTGGCCACTATGTCGCCTATGTAAAACGTGGCGAAAAATGGTATGAAGCAGATGATAAGCAGGTAAAGGAAGTTGGAGCGCCAAAAGCTGGGAAAGCTTATCTATTTTTTTATAAGAAACAAAAAAAATAGTATCTGTTGTTCGTTATTTTTCAACTATCTATTACTTACATCTTAAAAAGGATATGATGAATACCAGTTTCCTGTTATAGCATTACAAAAAAGTCTAAAAAAGAGCGTGTTTGTATCAAAAAAACTTATGTGGTTTTCTATTGCAATGGCTTCAAAATCTATTTTAGATTACTAATTCCAAAAATTATATTAGACACCGTAAATAACGGCGGCATTGGATTGGTTGCTTTTTAATAAAAATTGTCGTAGAATTGCAGTTACACACTTCCAAATGTTGATGTATTCAGTATATGCATTTAATGATCTCCATGTACGCTATATGGGGTGTGAATTCGATCTAGATCCAAGCGATCCAGATCTACTCGGTCGACCACTTATAACGAGATTTGTCTGCAAAAAATTTGCGTTAAAGAGCGGAGATCTTGTGGCATTGGTTTCAGATGGGGTGACCGGTAATGTAGATGATAAAGAAATGATTGAGCATGTCAATCCGGATCCAAAAATAATGGTGAAGGATCTACTAAACATAGCATTGAAGAATAGTAAAGACCTAGATAAAATAAGCCCTTTTGGGAAAGCCTTTTTTAAGGCGTTGGAAGCTGGTGATAGAACGGCGCGTTACATGAAAGATGGATTTACAGCGCGCTATGGAGCAGTTGATGGACACCTTATAGGGGGTAAGCAAGATGATATGGCTATGGTTTTTTATAGGCATCCTTAGTTGTGATTGGGCACTCTATCCTTAAATCTGATTAGCAAATCAGCTTATTTGGGTTTGTAGATCAGATTCTAATTTTCTAGATGTAAGGATACAATTTGGATTATCGGAATCAGATGAACAGAAAGTTATGGTTTGGATTAAAGCTTCTAAACTATTATTTAGTTTGCAAACCGTAATTTTTTACCCACTTTATTGAAATATGTATAAAATTCGTATCCATTTATCCCATTGCGTCAAGTATCGGCGGTCGCAAGCGAGAGGGGCATGTGTGAATAGATACAAAGAAAGCATATTTTTATTAATGGCTTTTTCCTATTCACGCTTTTTGTATATTTTTATGGATTCGGCACTCTTTTGTCTTTAGTGGTCGAAAATAATTTTTTTTATATATTATCCGCAAAACTATTGGTATGGCTATGATTTTTCCTATTTCCCGATTAGGCTATTTTTTTACATTATTTGGTTTGGTGTGGATTACAGCTTATGCCAAAAAGCACCCTACTAGTGCCCGTCCAGGTAAAGTAAGCTTGACGACAGGGCGTGCTTTTAACCAATCAGATACGCTTTCTGTAGTTCCTTCTAAGCAAGCGCCACCTATTCCAGGTATGGTTTATATAGAAGGAGGCTACATGGTCATGGGTAATTTAGTGGAAGATAAGCTGGGTACAGGGGGGTGTGCGACCAAACCGGTTACCGTAACTTCTTTTTACATAGACAAAGCACCTATTACCAATTTGGACTATAGAGAGTATTTATATGATTTGCAAAAGAGCGGTTTGGTAGAAGCATATAAAGCGGCTATACCCAATCACCAGGCTCTTTTAGAGGGCTTTAGCTACAATGATCCCTATTTAGAAAGCTATTTAGATGCGCCTCAGTTTATGTACTACCCTGTTGTGGGAGTGAGTTGGGAGCAAGCTATGCAATATTGTAAGTGGCGTACCAAAAAATTTCAAGAGCTAGAGATTGAAAAATATAGCGCAAAGCGCGCTGTTGAGGGGCATGAAGCGGAACCAACCTCGCTCAATTATCAGGATATACATTCAGAAGTAGCCAATACATCTGTTACATTTACCTTACCTAGTGAAGCACAATGGGAATACGCTGCACGTGCCATAGTTGGTGTAGCTAGTATAGACTATTTACAGCGCCATCAACGTGTTTACCCTTGGGATAGCCCCTCTCCGAGGGGAAAAAATGGCCGATTTTTAGCTAATTTTAAGCGGGGAAAGGGCAATTATAAGGGTATGGCGGGTGAGTCTGACCATGCGGCACCTACTTCTTACGTCTATGCCTATCCTCCAAATGATCTGGGCATCTATGATATGGTCGGTAATGTTTGTTGCTGGGTCAGTGATACCTACGACCCACTTGCCCTACAAAATTCAGGTGACTTAAACCCTGTTGTACGTGGTGCAGCGTTAGGTCATAGTGGTGGCCATCAAGATAAAGCTCCTCGGAATGAAAATAATAAGGTTTACAAGGGTTGTTCTTGGGCAGATTCCGCCTATTTTTTACAAATAGGTACCCGGCGTTATTTGCATAAAGATAGTGCGACCGCTACAATTGGGTTCCGATGTGTGGTTTCTAGCTTAGGCCGCTAATGGCTGTTTTATGCTTCTACTACAGCTATGGTTGCAATGCTGACTTCCGCTGCACCTGCTGCTAAAAGTGCATTGGTGCAAGATGCTAGTGTAGCCCCTGTAGTGAGGATATCATCCACCAGTAGCAGGCGTTTGCCTGATAGTAAAGCTGGTGCTGTTACTTGAAAGGCACCCTCAAGATTGGCGATACGTTCTTTCTTGTTTTTGGTGGTTTGAGAGGGCGTATGGCGGATGCGTTCTATGCATTTTGTATATACCGGAGTTTTTAATGAAACCGAAAGCCCTTTTGCAAAGAAATCGCTTTGGTTATACCCCCGTTCTTTGAACCTTTTGGGGTGCAAAGGAATTGCTACGATGCCATCGATTGTTTCCATGGCCAGCGTTTCACTTAAAATCTGGCCATAGTATTGCCCGAGCATCTCTCCAATTTTGGGTTGGTTTTTATACTTCATGGCAAAGAGTACTTGCGCAAGATGGCTTTTCTTTCTTAACCTGTAAAGCGAAAACCCATAGGCGATATGCGTTTTACCTAAAAAATGGTTGATTACAATGGCGTTGTCTGCTAGCTTATGGGAGTTTGTTTCTGGAAATGAACCGAAACAAATGGTGCAAACCCATTTTTCGCCTTGCACAAGTTTACCGTTGCATCCTACGCATATGGGTGGAAAAAGCAAATCTAGTAGTCCCGCTATAAGTCGTTTCATGGTAAAGCAATCTATATCCTAGTTTTCGAAACTCGCTTTCGAAAGAGGTCTAATGCAAAAAGTTGTTAAACTTTTCTTGTTTCGTGTTGCCAGAAAGCAGAAAAAATTTTAATTTAAAGAAAAAAATAATTGATATAGTTGATAAAGTATTTTTTTTATGCTCGACAGAACCATTCCACCCAAGTTTAAAGAGATTGAAACCATTGATTTTCCATGGACAGAAAGGCATATGCTTCAGAATAAGGTTCCACTTTATCTTTTAAATATTGGCCATCAGCCCATTATAGCGTTAGAATTGATTTTTAAATCTGGTAGTTGCTATGAGTTGCATCCAGGTGCAGCTTACTTTACCGCCGCTATGTTATTAGAGGGTACAGCCACCAAGCATACGCAAGCCATTGCGCAGATTATTGATTATTATGGCGCAACCATTAGTACCTGTGTACAGAGAGATTTTTGCACCATCTCTCTTTCCACGCTTGCTAAGCACCTTGATCCACTGTTAGACTTATTGGTAGAACTACTATTGACCCCTAGTTTTCCCGAAAAGCCACTCCAATTGCTAAAAAATGTAAAAACGCAAGCCATTCAAATGGCCGATAAAAAGAATAATCAGGTAGCCTATAAGCGGTTTTGTACAGCGCTTTTTACAGCAGCACATCCATATGGTAGCCATTTAACCGTACAAGATGTAGCCCACATTCAACGGGACCATTTGTGCCACCATTATGCGCAAACATTCTTTAACGATTGTACGGCTTTTGTCAGTGGCCAAGTCACTCCGGTAGCCTTACAACGCATCAAAGCATCCCTAGCCCATTTGTCCGTTAAAAGCGGCCTGCCAGTAGACCCAATTCCATCTGGTAATCTGCCTGAAAAAATAGATTTAGCCGATGGGTCACATTTGCAGTCCGCCATTGTAATCGGTAAAAAACTATTGGTCAAGCAGGAAGCAGATTTTTTACCCATGGTTGTCGTCAACACCCTATTAGGCGGTTATTTTGGTTCTCGGTTGATGCGGAATATTCGAGAAGACAAAGGCTATACCTATGGCATCTATTCCAATATGGTAGCCTTGCTACAAGCTGGTTACCTGACCATTTCTACAGAAGTAGCCCAAGAAGTGACCAAGCAAACCATCCAAGAAATCTATAAAGAAATAGAAATATTGCAGCATGAGCCCGTTACAGAGGAGGCCTTACAAAATGTTAAAAATTATTTACTAGGCCATTTTTTAACGACCATTAACGATCCTTTTTCCATCATGCAAAAGTTTCAAACCGCCTATCTGCATGGACTCGATCAAAGTTATTATGTGGCATTTTACCATCAGGTTCGCAATATAACCCCTCTAGAAGTTAGAAACTTAGCGCAAAAATACTTATCTTTAGATTCATTTACAGAAGTGGTGGTCCGTTAATGCACCTGTACTTTATATATGTCAGGAGGCTATTTGTAATTGTGGCGCCTCAGCGCTGCGAAAAGGCAGCATGCCATTTTCTTTAAGTGGGTGCCATTACTGGCTCCGTTTTTGTTTAATTTGCATTTGATGCAATAAGAAACTATATTTGAGGCCTTTAGTTTTTTCTATACGGCCCTCAAATTTTTTTGTTGGTTCAACTTTTCTTTAAGAAGCGTGGATTATATCAGTTATAAAACAAAATATGCTAACAAGCAGAGTGTCAGCAAGCAATGGGTTGTTGTTGATGCTTCATCGCAGCCGTTGGGTAGATTGGCAAGTCAGGTTGCATACATCATTCGTGGAAAGCATAAGCCTGATTTTACACCCCATGTAGATGGAGGGGATCATGTGATCGTTTTAAATGCGGGCAAGGTAGCTTTATCAGGTAATAAATGGGTAAAAAAAACCTATACCACTTATTCGGGTTATCCTGGTGGGTTAAAGCGTGCTACACCGCAAGAAGTTCAGGCGACTAGGCCAAAGCGTGTGATCGAGCATGCTGTAAAAGGTATGTTGCCTAAAAATAGATTAGGGAGAAGATTGTTTCACAATTTGCATGTTTGTGAAGGCGCACTTCATCCATATACCGCTCAAAAACCAATTCCAATTACCTTAAAGTACTAATTATTAACGGATGGAAACAGTCAATGCAGTAGGTCGAAGAAAGACCGCCGTAGCTAGGGTATATCTTGTGAAGGGCACAGGAGACATTATAATTAATCACAAGACGCTTTTAGATTATTTCCCAGTAGAAGAAATTAGCTTAATTGTTAAGCAGCCGCTCGAAAAGTTAGCTATAGCCAGTCAATTTAATCTAAAAGTTAACGTTGTTGGTGGGGGATTGCGTGGGCAAGCTGAAGCCATTCGCTTGGGTATTGCTAGGGCACTTTGTAAATTAGACTTAGAAAACAATAGACCTATACTTAAAAAAGAAGGCTTCTTAACCAGGGATGCTAGAGTCGTGGAGCGTAAGAAATATGGCCGTAAAAAGTCAAGAAAGAAATTCCAGTTTACAAAACGTTAGGTCTAATTAGGCTGTCTGCAAAACGCGTTTATGTCCGGTAATTTGTAGGAAAAACGGCGTGCAAAACCGGAGCGTACTAAATGTATATGAAGATTTGCGCATCGGATCTGACGCGCAAATTACCAGCAGAAGTTAGCGTTTCGCAGGTGGTCTATTGTCATAGTTATTATTTGTTGTTATCCATAATGATAAAACTAGAATTCAAAACACTACTTGATGCTGGTGTCCATTTTGGTCATTTGACTAGAAAGTGGAATCCTAAAATGGCTCCCTTCATTTTTATGAAGCAAAATGGCATACATATCATCGATTTGAACAAAACGATTGCCTGTATGGAGGGTGCTGCTTTACAGTTAAATGCAATGGCACAAGCTGGTAAAAAGATTTTGTTTGTAGCTACTAAAAAGCAGATTAAAGCTTCCGTAGAGCAGACCGCAAAAGATTTAGGTATGCCCTATGTTACCGAACGGTGGCTTGGCGGTACGCTTACTAATTTTGTAAATACTCGAAAGCTATTAAAGCGGATGCTTGCCATAGAAAAAAACATGCATACCATTGCCTATAAAAACTTGGCAAAAAAAGAAAGGTTGGTCATTGCGCGAGAGCAAGAAAAACTTAATAGAATATTACAAGGATTGGCTGGTGTGACCAGGCTGCCATCTGCACTATTTGTAATTGATATTAAGGAAGAACATATTGCTGTTGAGGAAGCTCGAAAACTGGGTATTCCTGTTTTTGCCCTTGTGGATACCAATGCAAATCCAGATGTTATTGATTTCCCTATTCCTGGTAATGATGATGCATTCCGTTCTGTTGACATTGTAGTGCGTTATCTTGCCAACGCGATTAAGGAAGGCATTGCTGCTTATAAAAAAGAGAAAGCGGAGGCCATTCCTAAAAAAGAAGAAGAGCCTGCCAGTAATGCAGCCAATAAGCCTGCGCCTAGACGGGGCATCAAAGTCGTACAGGGTGTGGTCATTAAGAAAGCGGCTCCTGCTAGGGCTAAGCCTTCTGCCCCTGTAACCAAAGAAAAAGTAGCAGCAGAAGCTCCTCCTAAGGGTCCGTCAGAAAAGGCGATACAAGCTACTGCGCCACCTAAGGATCAGTCGGAAAAAGAAAAGTAATCATTAACTCATTAGAGGTCTATTAGCCTATTGTATAAAAAAGTATATGGTCATTACAGCAAAAGATGTAGCTGCACTAAGGCAAAGAACAGGTGCAGGAATGATGGATTGTAAAAAAGCATTGGTGGAAACAGAGGGTGATTTTGAACAAGCCATTGATTTGCTTAGAAAGAAAGGGCAAAAAATATTTGCAGATCGCGCGGCACATCATGCAAGCGAAGGAGCTGTTTTTGCTTGTGCCAGTTTGGACAATAGCACCTCTTTTTTGTTGGTATTGAACTGTGAGACTGACTTTGTCGCTAAAAACGAATCATTCCTGCAACTCGGTAAAGCCATTTTAGAAGTTGCCGCAACACATCGGCCTAGTTCCATAGCCGCATTAGAAGTCTTGCCTTTGGGTAAGGGTACTGTGCAAGAGGCGATTATGGCATCTACCGGAACAATTGGTGAAAAAATTACTATTTCTACCTATGAGACCTTAGCCGCTCAAGTAACGGTTCCCTACATCCATACAGGCAATCGATTGGCCGTATTGGTCGCCTTAGAAGGCGCCCAGGGCGAACAGGTATTGGCTGCAGGTAGAGATGTAGCCATGCAAATAGCCGCTATGAATCCAGTAGCCGTTGATAAAGATCAAGTAGACCCAGCTGTAGTAGAAAGAGAATCGGCCGTTATACAAGCACAACTGATAGATGAAGGTTATGAAGGCGAAAAAGCAGCGAAAATAACCCAGGGCAGGTTGCATAAGTTTTTTCAAGAAAATACGCTATTGCAGCAGCCATTTGTCAAGAATAGCAAATTAACCGTAGCCCAATATCTTCAAACCATTGCCCCGTTTTTGATTGTTACCGCATTCAAGCGCATTGGTGTGGGGGTATAGTTTTTTTATGCTTTTCGTTTATCTATTTTTTTTATTGTTATAGTAGCATGCAATCAATTTAAAATGATTACTAATATGACGCCTCTTTCTTCACTTAAACTTTAAAAATTATTTATTTATCTGACAGGGTTCATCGTCACCTGTTTTTTACACTTCAGCTGTCAGTTTTTGCCTTTATAGGCTGTTCCTATGCGCTAGGCTACTGGTAGGCTATAATGCCCAAAGCAAGACAAAACCTCCTAAAAATTAGGGAAAACACGCCCTTGGAAAAAGCTACAGAAATCCCTCCCTTTCAGCCGGGAAACAGGCTTTTCCTGCTTTAATCATTTATTTTCTTCTTTTTTGCTTTGTCCTTTGTCCTTTTTGTTTACGCTGAATAAGGCTTTCTAATTTTTCTATGTAGTCATCTGCCGTTTTGAAAGTAATTTTTATATACGCTTCTTGTTCTTTTTCTGAGTTATCCTGGAATATCTTTACAAAAGTTTCATCATTCACATTGTTTTCATTGCAGAATGTGTTTATATCCTTTAGCAGTTGTTTTTGTTCTGCCTTTTTTTTGCATAGCATAGTGCATTCATCTTTTTTAGCTATTATCTTATTGATTTTTCTTTGAAGTTCTTGTAGTCGAGGTGATATATTTTGGGTTGGTTCTGTGTTGTATTCTTTTGTATTTTCCAATGGTTTTGATGAAGGGTTTAAATTATCCAGTTGCTCGTTTGACCTGAGTGTTATATTGCCTTGTCCATTGTGATCATTTGTATGCCTGTTGAACGGGTTTGGTGCGGTTGGGCTGTCGCGATGTAGCCTTTGTTTTGATTTGTCTAATCCATCTAATCCATTATCTGTACTCGATTTAAGGTCGCCATTTTTCCCTGGAGCAAGTTGCTTGTTGATTGCATTCCTATCCCCTAAATCCGTTTGAAGCATTTTTGGTAGCTGTTTTGGTGGATGGTCTTTTTTGTCTTGGTTATCCTTAGTATTGGGTGGATTTATATTTATATTTTTATTTTTATCTATGCTATTTTCATCGCCATCTAGTTCATAAGCTGTATTTATTACACCTTCTTTTATACCTCCTTTACCCGTTTCATGATCTATCGCTTTGAGTAGCCTTGTTTTTATGGTAGGTAATTGGGTTTGTGTATCCTCTTTTTTTTTTGAACCAACTGCCGCATCCAACTGAAACCAGTAGTGCGCAGTACAATGAACCGTTTGTTAAGATTTTTATCCCTTCTATCGTTTTGTTTTTTGTTGTTTCCATGCTTTATCTAATTATTATACTGTGAAACATAATGCTTTATGAAAACGTATGTGGCTATGCGGTCCTAAGGTGATATATGCATCCATCATCTTATATCCTTTAATGGATGGTATGTAAATTTCTGTAATTATCCAAATATACCTTTTGTTTTGTTTGGAATTGTATTTATTTTTTATTAAATACAAATAAAATCATTTAAAGTGAAAGGCAAGTGAATAGATTTGTTCCATTGTTTTTCATGCAGTTTTCTGTTTTTACTTTGTTTAATTATGATATGCGCATGAAAGTAGATAAGCAATTTGGATAGGCTATACCTATTTCAGAATATGCATTGCAATAATTTTGATTAGTACTGATTATAAAATGCCATTAAAAAATCGATACCATGAAAAAAACATATACACGTTATAAGACAGGTCTGTTTATCTCGTTGCTTAGTCTATATACATTGTCTTCTTGTGTACATACAGGTCGGACGTTAAGTTTAGATACATATCAGGCGCAAAGGATCAAAATGGGTTTGTCTGTGCAGGAAAATGAATCTGAAAAATTATGTAATGTGGACTGGAAAAAAAAATTGTATTGGGTAGGACGTGGCGTGCTATTTGTTTCATTAGGAATAGGCATAGGAGTAGGAGCGACAAAGTTGTATTTCTATGCTGCGTCAGCAGATTCGGATGTAATGAAGGAGACAACAAATACAACGACAGGGCTAACCACTGTAGCACCAAGGTTAATGCGCAATAGCCTAGTATTGTAATCCAATGGATTGAATCTGCATAGCAGTAACGGCAACTCGATGGATTAACTGGTTCAGTAGAAACTTTAAACCTGTTTTACCACTGACTTGAACAGGCTCCTTTTTTTTTTAATAAAATCCATCTTCTAAGTGTACAATTTCAGTCACTTGTTCTTTGCTTCCTAGCACAGCGATAATATCGAAACGTATGGCTTGCACGCTATTTTGGATGCGCAGGTAATGTGCGGCAGCTAAGCGCAGTGCACGAATTTTCTTTTGGTTTACAAAGGTTTCTGGGTTTCCAAATAAACTATTTTTGCGTGCTTTTACCTCAACAAAGACAATCAATTTTCCTTTTTTAACGATAAGATCTATTTCAAAGCGTTTGTAACGAAAGTTCTGGGCTAGTATGGTAAAGCCTTTTTGGGCCAAATAATCTGCTGCAACCATTTCTGCATATTGACCAAAGTCTTGCGCAATATTTTCTGTGGGCATAGTTTTAAAATGTGGTATGCTATATGCGCATCATCCATCTAAACATAAAAAATCGTTCGCACTAGTTTTGTCTGCGCTATCTTACTTCAATAGGCTATAATAATAAAAAACTATTGGTAATAAATATACTTATTCCGATATTGTAACTTTTAATTTAATGCTATTAAAGCCATACTAGGTGTTGCGTTGTTTTTGTTTTGTACAAATGTTTTTTTGCTGATCATCAATTTATATCATAAAATTAAGTAAAAAAAGCTTGTTCCATTTGTTATATATCACTGAATAGGACCTATAGATTTCCCTTCATTTTGGTGATTGGTATCCATATGGCTGCGTTGTCCCCAAAAAGGAAAGCGCGCCTTTTAAATAAATATAAATTTATTTTTACCATAAAATAGCTGTAATTTAGTTCCCTATGAGGAGGGTTGTAATGTTAGCTTTGTGTTTTTCAATCGGGCATGGTATTGCTATGGCATTGCCTGGCCGTTTTAGTGCGGAGTGTTCGCCTTCTTACGCTACCAATAGGGTATATAGCCAAATGCAGCCGACTCCCTATGATAAAGGAGGTGCGGTAAGGATCCATTTTGGTGCTGCCTATCATCTTGCATTACAGGAGCATTGTAGTCTTAGCTTAGGTCTTTCTTATGCCTTAGGCCATATTGGATTGGCGCGTGATGCGGTTGAGTTGACCTCCTCTGTAGATGAAGCCTATTTTTTACGTTATGTGTGGGTACCTGTCCTATGCAGGTTTTATACTAGTGAGGTGATGCTTGACACCAGTATCTATTTTAAGTTAGGCATTATACCCTCTATTAATCTGCCAAGCAGAGTCACTCTACCCTCGCAGTCAGGTGCTCCGGCTTTTTTAACGAAACGACCGTTGGGCTGTTTTATCCTTTTAGGTGGTGGGGTAAGATATGATTTTAGCCCCACCAATAGCTTGGCTTTGGGTTTAAGTTATTGTTGGGATGTGCCTGGCGTGATGTATAAGAAAGGTTCAAATAATGGTCGAATAGACTGTTATTGTCATAATAACTTTGTTTGCCTTGACCTCTGTGTTTATTTTAATAGCATACGCATGTGCAATGGTTCTAAACATGCGTAAATGGTTAAAGGGTAACTATATGGTAGATCGTAAGCCAGTACATCTGACCAAACCAGTCTGTAAAAGGGAGGCTAATCTTTTTTAAATATATATATAATATTATGAAATTATCAAATTTTAAGTTTGAACTGCCAGCGCATAGCATTGCACAATACCCCATTGAGGCAAAAGAAGAGGCACGTTTAATGGTTGTACATAAAGATAGTGGCAAAATAGAGCACAAAACCTTTAAAGATCTGCCCACCTATTTTAGTGACGGAGATACTTTAGTGGTCAATGACTCTAAAGTTTTACCTTGTAAGCTTTATGGTTGTAAAGAAAAGACCAACGCACAAGTAGAAGTACTCTTATTGCGCAAATTAAACGATGAGCATGGTTTATGGGATACCATTGTGGAGCCAGCACGTAAAATCCGAATAGGCAATAAAATTTATTTTGGCAATGGTGAACTGGTAGCTGAAATTATAGATAATACTACTTCGCGCGGCCGCACCCTTAAATTATTGTTTGATAGAACAGAAGCAGAATTCTATGAACTAATTAACCAGATTGGTCATATGCCTTTGCCGCATCAAATAGGGCGTCCTTCCAAACCAGAAGATCGAACCTATTACCAGACCATATTTGCACAAAATATAGGCGGTATTGTATTGCCAGCTGCTGGGTTGCATTTTACCCCTTATTTATTGAAATATTTGGCCTTACAGAACATTTCTGTTGTACCCATTACATTACACATTGGTTTAGGTGAGCTAAGTACGATTGATATGGAAGATCTCACCAAGGTAAGGGCCTCTTCTGAGCGTTTTATGATTACCCAAGCAACCGCAAAGGTGGTAAATGAAAGCTTGCATCATCAAAAAAAGGTTTGTGCTGTGGGCACTTCAGTTTTAAGGGCTATAGAGTCTTCTGTTTCGGTCTCTTGTCAGCTAAAAGAAGCCAGTGACTGGACCAATAAATTTATTTTGCCTTCTTGCTCCTTTAAAGTGTGTAATGCATTGTTGACTACATTTCATCTTCCTTCTTCTATCTCTTTGGTTGGTGTAGCTGCTTTTGGCGGAGAGGAGTTGATTTTAACTGCCTATGCCGAAGCTATAAAGGAACGGTATCGATTTTTCTTATATGGCGATTCTATGTTGATTATATAGATTAGGGCAGGGTGCTATACCGCTCATATTTTCCTATATTCGAAAAAAGTTATTGTGGCCTATATTTTTTAACCCTTAACAGGAAGCTGGACGCCAGATGGTTGTAGTGGGTTGCTTGATTTCTAAAGGAACCCTATAAGTTTATTCTGCTTGTTATGATAATGATAGATATAAGTATTAAAAAAGTTAAACGTTTGTTTTGCCTGTTCTGCCTATGTCTAGGATTAGTACAGCCTATTTTTGGTGCAACGGGTTATGCTGTACGTAAGGTTGAGGTAGTGGGCAATGTGTTGGTAGAGGCTGATCTGTTGATTGCGCTTTCTGGTTTACAACAGGGCGCAAGGGTTGATCCATCAACTGGACAAATTCGTAATGCGATTCGAAAAATAGCCAAACATGATGGCATCAAATTTGTTGAAATCTATTTAGATCAGGTTGATCAAGCAAATGGTTTAGCGAATTTTGTGATTCGTGTAGAGGAATATCCTCAGTTGGCCAGCTATTCCTTAGACGGGTTAAGCAAAAAAGAACAAAAAGCGCTTCTTGAAAAAGTACCCATAGGCAATCGTGTGGCATTATCGCCGCTTTTTCTTCAAAAAATAACTACTAAGATTAAAAAAATCTTTTTAGAAAAGGGATTTAGAGCAGTTCAAGTTTCTACAGCGTTGATGCCCGGTGAAGCAATGGATAAGAAAGTGGCCTTAAAAATTAAGATAGATAAAGGGCAAAAAAGTACCATTCATAAGATTATTTTTCAAGGCAATGCGCATTTAGATGCCAATCTCTTAACATATCATATGAAAGCGCTCAAAGAAGGACCTCGCTTTACACTTGTTAAGGATATTTTAAAGAAAAGCATTACCCTTGTATCCATTCGAAAAGGTGGTACCCTGTTAAGCTTGCCTAAGACGATAGAGGATGTAAAACGTTATTTTCTTAGTCATGTTTGTTTGTTTCCATCTGTTTTTACAGAAGAAAAATATTTAAAAGCTAAAAAAGAGCTTCTGCGTTTTTATCAGTCACAAGGGTTTAGAGATGTAGCTATTATAGAAGAACGCTTGCAGCCTGTTACTGCTGGTAAGCTCAATGTGCATTTAAATATTAAAGAGGGCAAACAATATATGCTTCGTCATGTCAAATGGATTGGCAATTATCTATATAGTGACGAGACCCTAAATAGGTTGCTCAATTTGAAGCCAGGAAAGCTATATGATCCGATTTATATCAAAAGCCGATTGGCTCCTGGGATTACAGATTTAACCATTAATAATTTATATACCGATAATGGCTATCTTTTTTTCCGTGCAGAAGTTGTTGAGACCGGTATAGAAGACAATCAGATAGACTTAGAAATTAGAATTCAAGAGGGAAAACAGGTCACAATCGGCCAAGTAGATATTGTAGGCAATACATTAACCCATGATTACGTTATTCGCCGTGAACTCCGGACATTGCCTGGAGAGAAATATAGCCAAAGACTTATGCAAGAGTCTTTACGCAACTTATACATGTTGGAATTATTTAAGCCTGAAAAGTTAATCCCAGATATACGGCCAAATGAAGCTAAAGGTACAGTAGACCTTATCTATTCGGTAGAAGAACAACCTAAGTTTGATCTTAAACTCAATGGGAGTTATAGCAATGGCATGGGTATTGTAGCCGGGATTGCACTTGGTTCGAATAATGTTTGTTTACAGAATCTCTTTAGAGGTAAAATCCCGATAGGAGCGGCGCAAAACCTCCATCTAAAAGCTGAACTGCAGGGCAAGGATTACAAAAATTTTAGCTTTTCCTTTCAAGAACCTTGGCTTTGGTTGCGGGAAAGCCGTTATATATTTTCTATTAGTTTCGATAGTGCGTATCAAAAGGTTTCCTCCTCCGATACACGCAGGAGTCTATTAGACGACTGGGTATTCTTAAATATATTTCCAGTTGGGGAACAAGATGTAAAAAGTAAAATTTCCTCAATGGGTGGCCGAATAGGTTTAGGCAAACACTTTGCTAGATATTGGGCAACCCATTTGGGTATAGGTTACCACCGCCATACTTACCAACACTATCCATTATTAGAAGATCACAAGAAAAGATCAGGCGTTTTGCATGATTTTTCTTTAGAATTTTCATTAAACCATTCTAGTATAAATCATCCACATTATCCTACTGCTGGATGGGAGTGGTCTAACGCTTTAACGTTGACGCCTCCCTATGCTTTGTTTGGCTATGCTTCTGCTCAAGTAGAAGGTATGCCACGTTTTAAGGAATATGGAAAATTTATAACAGATGTTTATTACTTTAAACGTTTGTTCGGTAATTGTGTCTTGCACTTTCGCGGTCATGCTGGATTTTTACACAGTCTCTCTAACAGTGCAATCGGACCTTTTGAGCGCTTTTATTTGGGTGGAACATCAATTGATATGTCAAGCAGTCTATTGGGCAGTAATGTTGTTTCGCTACGTGGTTATCCAAATGATAGCCTTACCCCAGTAGATTATACAAGAAAGATAAAGGGGGGTGTTTTATTTAATAAGTTTGCTTCCGAGTTGCGTTATCCGCTTATGCTTGCGCCTATTTGTTGTTATCTATTGGGATTTATGGATATAGGGGATAGCTGGTTGCATTATAAAAATTTTAATCTATCCAACATCAAAAAATCTATAGGTGGTGGCGTTCGTCTTAGTTTGCCTATACCCATTATACCAATGCTTGGCCTGGATTTTGCCTACAGGTTAGATCCTGTAAAAGATATTCGCAGTGCCAAAAGCTCTTTTGAATATCACTTCACAATTGGCCCTGCTATGCGTTAGAAAATATATGGTATCGTTTCATTTCAGCTGTAGTATCTATTCAGCTGTTTTTAAGTTTAGAGACTACTTTGGCTTTTTTCTGTTTGGCCAGTTCAATGTTCTTTTTATTTTTTGATTTGCTAACCATAGAGTCCAAGGTAGCTTTGGCCTGTGTAAGATTGCCTAACATGATGTAATTATCTGCCATCAGTAAAAAGGCACCATCTATATAATCCGTATTATGTGGAAATTTTTCGATTAGATCAAATAAGCTATGTAAGGAGGCTTTATAGGCTTTTAGTTTACATTCTGTATGGGCCAATAGATATTGTGCTTCTGCTGCAGTAAGCGTATCCAACGGTTTAATGGCCTTTAAAAAATGACTTTTAGCACGTTTGTATTCTGATCGCTGCATGGCTACCTTTCCTAGGTAAAGGGAAGCTTGTTGCATGGTTTCAACCGGTGCTTCCTTAGGATTGTTCAATAATTGCAAGCAAGCTGGTGTGGTTATTTCATATTGTTTTAGTCTAAAACTAGCTTGTATAAGTCCCGTTAAGGTTTGATGGTATTCTTTGTTGGTCAGCTGCATATTTTGCAGTTTTTGGTAATGGGTAATCGCTTCTTGAAAACGTTTGGCTTGGTAGGCAAGATCAGCCATTCTTAACCATGCTTTTTTATGGAAACGCGTTGGGCAGCTAGCTACTACTTTTTTATAATAGCCTATAGCCAGTTTCTGTTTTTGCAGCCTATAATAGCTTTCTGCCATTAAAAAGTAGGCTTCTGACAGCAATGGACTTTCTGGATACTTTTTATCAAATTCGGCAAGTTGTTGCAATACTTTACCATAGGCCTGATTATAAAAGAGCTGCCTGGCTGCGTCAATCGTACGCTCATCGGAATGGGTAGTCATTTTTTGCGCTATATGGTCATACTTTTTAAAATATTTATCTGTTTTTTCAGGGGTGCCTTGTGCAGCAAATAGGTTGGATAGGGCCATTAAAGCACTTTCTGCATGGGGATGGGTAGGGTATTGGTCTAAAATGGCTGTATAGTCCGCAGCAGCAGCTTCATATCTTTGAAGATTTTCATAAGCAAGGGCCCGTTTCATTAATAAATCTGGCTGTAGGTCACTGGTTACATCTCTTTGAATCAGATGGCTAAATGATTGAATGGCTGCTTCGTAGTTACCTGCATTGAATATGGTACAGCCTTTATGGTAGCATGCTTTTTCATAATATTTGGTTTCTGCATGGTTTGTGAATACTTTTTGTAGGCAACGATCTGCATGAAGTGTGTCGCCTAGTGCGTGATAAATCAAAGCTTCTTGGTAACGAACATGGGCAGGATGGTAGGTATACACATGTGCATATAGATTAAGTGCTTCTTGGTAATTTTTCTTTACATAATAACAATCCGCTAAACGAAGGGTTGCATCATAATGGGTAGAACCAGCTTGTTTTTGGGTAATGGCTATATATTGTTCAAAGGTTTTGGCGGCAGCGGTGTAATCGCCTGTGTTAAAATAGGCATAGGCTAGGCCATATAGGTTTTGCGCATAATAGAGGGTATTTAAACTGCCTTGTTCCATATATTGCGTATAGCATTTTAATGCTTTGTCATATCTCCCAAGCGCAGAAAAGGCTTCTCCTAACCAAAACTGAGCTTGTAAAACGAGGGATGGCGCAAAGGGAAAAAGGATCGATTGTGTGAGGCATTTTATAGCATTATCTAGGCTGCCTTTATTATATGCTTCTATACCTTGGTAAAAAAGTACTTTTTGGTATAACCGTAAGAGCGGTTCTGTCTTATAAGGGAGCGCCGTTATATAATCTATAGCCAGTTGGTAGGCTTTTGTTTTATAATAGCACGCTACCAGTAGGGCTTGTGCAGTGGAAAGGTGTTTGCTTTCTTGGTGGGTTGCAATAAAAGCAGTTATCCTTTCTATAGCTGCTCTAAGGGAGCCTTGTTGGTAGTGCAAGCCTGCAAGCTTAATAGCGGAAAAATCGCTTATTGTAGGGTCAAACTTTAACCGCTCAGCTGTCGAAAAGCAATCTATTGCGTTTTGTGTGTCTCCATTTTTTTCATAGATAAGGCCAACGTAGTAGGCCGCCATTTGATGGGCATGGTCATTCTGGTAGAAGAGCCGCTGAAAACAATCCACTGCTTTGGCATATTGTTGCGTCTCATATAAGGCATAACCCAGCTTAGTGGAGGTGGTTCTATCTGGATCAGCTCCCTCTAAGGCCGTTTGATAGTGGATAATGGCTGGTTGGTATTGCTTGAGAAAAAAGTAGGCGTCTGCAATAAGCAGATGGTCTTGTTTGCCAAGAGAGGATGATGGGCAGCTTTGTACATAGTCCAGCAATGCTTCAAATTTGCCGGCTTTATGGTATACCTTTAAAATTAAACTTTTGGTTTCTAGTTTATATGGTTTATTCGCTTTTTCTAGGGCTTTAAGGGCACCATCGTAATCTCCTTCTTCAAAAGCTATATAGCCCATTTGTAATTGGGCAGGATAGTAATAAGGATGATTTATATCATGAATGGTTGCAAAGTATTTTTTTGCATTTACCCAATCTTTTAGTTGCAAATAGGCATTGCCTATTGCATATGGAAGGGTTGCGCGCGCTTTAGCTGGTAAGCAATTTGGTTTAATTTTTTGGTATAAAGAGCGGCTTTTATCAAAAAGACCTTTTTCAGAAAGGAATGTTGCCAGATGATACCGAACGGTTTCTATATATGCACTGGTAGGGTATCGTACTATAAAATACTGTAAAAGGGTTGCTATATGCGGGTCTCTATTGGCTAAAGCAGCTACTATACCATAGTAGGCGGCTTTTTCTTGCTGATACTTCTTGCCTTGCCTATTTGAATAGGCTTCAAAATATTTTTGAGCAGTTGCATATTGATGTTGGTTCAAAAACAACATACCTTCATGAAAGATGGACTGTGGGCATCGACCAGATGGGTTGTTAACCACAGAGAATCCTTTAAAAGGGATAGCCATTAGCACAATGGCCATGAAGCTAAGAGCATAGATAGGTTGTATCATGGGTATCATTAGGTTAAATGCAAAAGTTAGTATTTTTTCATCTATAAAGATGACCAGAATACTTCATATGCCCAAAATATGGATTTCTATTTTATCTTACTATTGTATTACCTGCTCTTTTTTATTTTTTTAAAAAAAGCGACCTATTCCATAGTGTGGGGCTGGAAGAAAAATCTATTTTAGTGATGCATTAACTTAAAGATTAATTCTTTCATGATTTGGTCATCACTTATGTGGGCATTAACACCCTTTAACTGTAGGTCAGCTTGATGGAGATGGGTTATATTTTGCATGGTTTGGCTCAACGTATAGTTTTGAACGGCATCAAGATATCCTTGTATAAAATAGGGATGTATATCAATTTGCCCCGCCATTTTAGTGGGAACGGTTTCTTTGGTTTGATGCAATACAAGCAGCTTAGAGAAAAGATTGTATAAAATGGTTAGAATGGGTAGTGCAGCATGTTCCTTGGTACTGGATGCACACACACGAATGATTTGGTAGCTTTTCGGGTAATCTTTCTGCATAATTGCCTTTTGTAGTTCAAATACATTAAAGGGTTTGTGTAGGCCTATATAGGTTTCGACCATCTGATCGGTAATGGTACTACCTGGCGTAAGGTTGATACGCAGCTTATGGAGTTCGTTCGTAATTCTGGTTAGGTCATTACCGATATAGCCTTCTACTAAACAAACGGCTGGCTCTGTTATAGATAGTTCCAGATCTTTTACAAAAGATTTGATAAAAGTAGGCAATTGTTGGTCATATAATTTTTTAGCGGTAACTAGCGCATTTTGTTTGCTTAACGTTTTGCCAAAATTACTTCTGCCATCTATGGTTTTATATTTGTGTGCAAAAACCAATAATGTAGTAGGCTGTGGGTGTTGTAAATAATGCAGTAATAATGATTGCCCAGTGGTGTTTTTTAAGTCTGCCATCTCTTGTGCTTCTTTTACGATAACTACTTGTAGCGCAGCAGCCATTGGGAAGCACCGTGCTTGGGTAAGCAACGTGGCCATGTTGCATTCTTTGCCATAGGTAATGGTTAGGTTAAAGGTTTTTTCAGCAGGTGTGAGCAGTTTTTCTTCGATATATTGGGTAATTGCATCAATATAATATACTTCCTCTCCCTGCAAAAAATAGATAGGGGCATAAATGCCCTTTTGCAAGTCTTGTAGAACGGTTTGTGCAGATTGAATCATAATTGACTGCAGTTTTTGTGGTTAGGTGTGTTGTATATTGCTTACGCTGGTTGCAATATACCATCTTCTAGTGATAAAATTCTATCTGCAATAGTTGCCAATGATTGGCTATGGGTTACCAAGATGAATGTTTGCTTGAATTGTTTAGAGAGCGCTAAAAAGTGGGCATGCAATCTCTCTGCATTTTTAGCATCCAGGTTGCCACTTGGTTCATCCGCAAAAATAATAGATGGGTTATTGATTAATGCCCTAGCCACAGCTGCACGTTGCCGTTCTCCTCCAGAAACCGCTTCTGGCAGGTTGTTTTTTCGATGGGTAATGTCCAGTAAGGCTAAAAGGTCATTGGCTTTTTGGGTTACTTCTTTTTTAGAAGCAGAACCCATATAACCAGGGATACAAATGTTCTCAAAAAGTGTGAATTCCGGAAATAGGTTATGAAATTGAAAGACAAACCCTATTTTTTGATTTCTTAATCTGGCCAATGCACTGCCTTCTAGTTTTATAAGGTCTATTCCATCCAATGTTAAAGCACCACGATCTGGCTTATCTAATGTAGATAAAAGATGCAATAGCGTAGTTTTTCCAGCACCAGAAGGCCCCATAATGGCTACTACTTCTCCGCTATGGATGGATAAGTTGATTTCTTTTAGGATCTCATGTCCATGATAAGATTTGCAAATTGATGTGGCTACAAGCATATGTGCATAAAATTTTGTATTTTTATGCTCCAAATATATAAAACTTTCGTTGCGCGCTCGTAGTTCAACCGGATAGAACGTCGGATTTCGGCTCCGAAGGTTGAGGGTTCGAGTCCTTCCGAGCGCACGCTCCATGGCGTCAACTTCTAGATAGGTAGGGATTTTATAAATCCCCACCTAATTATTATATAAACGCTTCAATATGCGCGCGAGATAAACCAGTAAGCAGCGTTATATCTTCCAATGGGTAATCTTTGAACAGGATAGCTTTGGCTATGGAAAGGGCTTTCTCCATTTCCCCCTCTAGTTTTCCCTCTAGTTTGCCTTTTTCTATACCTTTTTGTGCTCCTTCTTGTCTGAATCTTTCAGCTAGTGACATGGCTATTTTTTTTACTTCCTTCCTACTAAAAGTTTGCTTAAAAAACTTATCGTGTGGTTTTGTTTCTTTATTTTTTTTTGTCCATTGAATTCATCTGTTAGGCTCTTAGGATGGAGCCTAACCTAATAAAGGCTACTGACTGCTAACCTAGTGCACCCCCCTTATATCTTAGTAGTAATCAATAGTAATTTTATTCAATAACAGTAGCTGAGCTGTTGGTGTATGAGTAGCTTCTTCTAAAGCGTTTGTTTATCAAGCAAAGGGTCTATCTTAACCGATCTTCATTAACCAGTTTTTCATCTTTTTTAATATGATGCCTTGCCAATAGGCTGGCTACTAATGCGATGAAAGGCAGTATGGCGCCTATTTGATAGCTACTATGTCCACTCAATAAATAGGTGGCATGGACCTTTTTAATCAAAACCAGAATCAAGGCCATCAATATAACGAATATTAGGTTCATACGTGCGATTAAACGAAGCTGTAGCCTTCTATTGTCATGCCGCATGATGGCATATGCTGCTGTTAAAACAAGGCAAGAGGCCAATAAAGCGGATATGCTATAAGGGAATGTAATAGACTGCCCTGTAGCAGCAATAAGTGCATAAGGCTTGATGGTATAGACATGACCTACATCTATTTTTACCCAAATTGAGGCTTTAAGAAAGGCGGCCATAGTGATGCAGACGGCACCTAAATAAAGAGATTGCATTCTTTGAATCATATGGAACACTATAAAAAACAGAAAAAGCGCTAAAAAGCTTATATCTGCTAGAAGAACCATTTTTCTATCTAAATCCCGGATAGAAGCGGTCTGGACGGGACTCGAACCCGCGACCTCCTACGTGACAGGCAGGCATTCTAACCAACTGAACTACCAGACCTCAAGATTTGCAAGAACTATTACATTTAAATACAAATATAATGTATAAATTGCTATTTATCAAAAAAAATAATCGTTTTATTTATAAAAATAATTGCAAGTTCAAACTGTCTCATGTAAATTCATGGCGTGATAATGAATTTGTTATCCATAGAATGGAGTGGATTGGTCTAATGCGCAACCACCAATCAACATAAATTGTTGTAATTTTTAAATCATTATATAATATGACCAAAGCAGAGGTAATTTTAGCAATCTCTCGTAAAACGGGAATTGATAAAGAAGATGTCAAAAATACGTTGGATGAGTTATTTCGTGTTATTCAAAATGCTGTAACGGATAATCATCGGGTTCATTTTAGTGGATTTGGTAGTTTTTCTAAAAAGAAACGGGCGAAAAAAATTGGACGCAATATTAGCACCAATACTGCTATTGTAGTAGAGGAGCACTATATTCCATTTTTTAAGCATTCTAAGTTTTTTGCAGCAAAGATTAAAGCTGTTGGCTTATAGTCTTTATCAAGTTGGGTATATAGCTTATCATTATTACGATGCATAAGTTATTGAATGGTTTGTTTTGCTAGCATGTCTGAAAACAAGCAAAAACGCGCCCTTGGAAAAAGTTTCGAATAGAGATTACAGTTTACAGATGAAAAGAAAAATAGTTGCAATGAGGGATTGCAGAATGGCCCCTGTTTTTCCATTTGTAAGCTGTGATTTCAGTAGCTTTTCCATCAGTGCTTTACTTTTTGGTTGCTTTTTATTTAGTTAAATTGGTTCATAGCATGGGCAATGCCCCCATTGCACCAAGCAATCAATATTTGACAAGCTTTATCTAAATGCGCATTTAGCGCTTCTACTTCTTTTGTATTAAAGTTGCCCAATACAAAATCTGCAAGTCCTCCTTTGGGAAAATCATGCCCAATGCCCACACGAAGGCGCGGATAGCAATCTGAATGCAAAGCAAGGGCAATGTCTTTTAAACCATTGTGGCCTGCATCAGAGCCTTTCGCCCGCAGACGCATCGTACCAAAAGGAAGCGTGATGTCATCTACAATGGTTAGGCTTTGCTCAACGGGTATTTTTAAATGGTTCAACCAATACCTAACCGACTTACCACTATCATTCATGTAGGTTGTAGGCTTAAACATATACACCTCATGATGCTTGCAAGCAAAAGAGGCAGTAGCTGCCAACCGACTTACTCGAAAGGTAACTTTTTGCTGAGCCGCTAGGTAGTCCACTACTAAAAAACCTACATTGTGCCGCGTATATGCATATTCTACGCCAATATTGCCCAGCCCAACCAGTAGTAACTTCATCGCTTATTTTATAGGCTAATAGAATGCATGTCTTTATTTATCTGGCCAATGGCAATCTTTTGCAAAAAATCAGCTGACTATTTCTTGCCTTTTTTCTCTTCTTTACTGGCTGCACTACGCAATGCCCTTGGAATTTCAATAGAGGCTACCGGCGTATTAGGCAGTTCTAGAATAGTATAGTTTTCTATTGGAATTTGATGTACACGCACAATTTGTCCTAAGTCAAGGTCAGAAACATCAATATCTACCATCGATGGCATATCTTTAGGGTAAGCAGTAATCGTTAGCTTTCTCTGTTTTTTAGAGAGTACTCCCCCTTTAGCTACACCTACGGCCTTACCAACAAATGCCGTAGGAATCTGCATTTTAATTTTTTTATCATCAAAAATTTGCAAAAAATCTACATGCAGCATCATTTCACTGACAGGGTGGAATTGCATTTCTTGTAAAATACACCTATAAATAGATCCTTCAATATTTAGATCTACAAAATGGGCATGAGGCGTGTAAACCAAATCACGTAAAAGCACCATAGGCACATAGAAATGTATTTGCTCTGTTCCGCCATATAACACCCCTGGAACTTGTGCAGCTATTCTTAGCTTTTTAGACTCAGCTTTACCGAGATTTGCTCTTTTATACCCTAAAATCTCTATTACTTTCATATCTGTTTTTTGTAGTCAACTTAAAAATCAAAATCCTTCTGTATATCTGTATATATCCATGATTTAGTATACCACTACCATAGTGCAACTATTACAAAGAGAACCAAATTTAATAAAAAATAACCGAGATAAAAAAATCCCCTACTCTAGATCTATTCTTTTTTTATATTTTTTAAAGGCCTGTATGAGTTGTTGCATTCTTTTCTGCTGATTGCTTCTTCCAATCCACCCCTTACCATCTAGCTGTGGCAGTAGATAATGCGTTGCCATCATAGCCAAAAAATTGGCTGCCAAAGGAAAACATCCAAAACCTATTCCTGTTTTGGGTTGAATCCACTGCTCCCAAACTAGATAGACCAGTGTAGCTGTAAGCATGCCCATCAAAGCTGTACAAGTGCTACCCCGAAAACCAAAAATGGCTAAGATAAAAGGTGGTATGACGGTAATGATAAAAAGTGATATTCCGTAGCTTATAACAAAGCTCGCTAATCTATATAGATCAGGGTAATAAGCCGTTACAATCATGGCCAATAGGCCAGTAATCAGTAGTGTTAGTTTGGCCCATCGGAGCTGGTGTATATGGCTGTTTGATGGTACGTTTCGTATACTGCCCACTATGTCATGGCTAACCATAGTCGCAGCAGTGTGTAAGTTAGAATCAGCTGTAGACATGGTCATTCCCAATAAACAAATGACCATGCATCCTCTATAAGCAGGTGACCTATCAGCTAGGATGTATGGCCAAATTTCTGTTTTTGATAGCGTTGGATGGCATACAAAAACAAGTAATCCAATCCACACGATGCACCCCAATATAATCACGCTAAAAAATGTTGCACGCAAGAACACCTTGTAGGCTTGAATGGGGCTAGAAGCCATATAGAGGCGCTGTAATATTGAGGGGGAGAGATAAAATAGCGCAGCTAGATATACCTGTATCACATTAAACAGGTTGCGATCACGTTGGAAAAAATTACTCAGTTCAAATTTTTCTTCTTGTTTGAGCTGCCATACAACTTCTAAAAATGATTTGCCTGTTTTGATAAATAAAAATTTAATAAACAGGGCAATAATAATGATAAAGGTTACAAATTGTAATACATCAGTAGTGGTAATGGCACGCACCCCCCCAAGTATAGCATAGGAAATAAGGATTAAGGTTGCCCATACAGTTACCATACGAGGGTTAATTGAATCGATACACATGCCTATAGCAGAGGTGACTACATTAATTTGAATGGCAACAAGACCAATAGAAAAACAGATAGCTAATAGCGCCGTAATCCATCTTGGATATTTGCCATATACGCTACCTATCGTCTCTGCAATAGAAAGATGGTTCATAAATGGATCCATACGTATCCCCAGTAGACTTATGATCCAAAAACTCAGTGGCGTGCCAAATGAATAGAGTATGCAACTTATACCATCATCATAGATATGCGGCATATTGCGCATTAGCACTCCTCCTCCAAAAGCCGTAGCCAATACGGTAACTACCAAAGTATTGGTGTGGAATCGCTTATCCCCCACAGCATATGCCCGGAATGTAGTTTTCTGGGCAGCGCAGAGGCCTATTGCTAGGGTCAATCCCAAAAAGGCCCACACCATTAAAAGAGAGACATTATACGGTACCACAGGTTAATCAGGATTTGATAATATGCATGGGTAATGGATTTGATTTGATACGAGTGCGCTATCCTTATGTTGATACTATTGGCTAAATGGATACCACTTTTACCGCTCTTTACTGGCTGCTTGTATCAGTTTTATAATCTTTGTAAAATGTTTGTCTGGAAACTGTTTTGCCATGTTTTGAGTTATTTCTTCTAACAATGTATGTCCGTTATGCCGTTGTCGTAGGTCAATATCAGCGCCTTTCTCTATCAGCTTGGCAACTGCTTCTGCATAATTATTAAAAATTGCATGGAATATAGGTGTGCTACCAGAGCCATCTTGTGCATCAACATATGCACCATGGTCAATCAGGATTTCCATTATCTCAACATTATTGATCAGTGCAGCAAGATGCAATGGCCTAAGCCTTAAGTGGGATTGATCTGGCTTATTTACACGAGCACCCTCAGCGATCAATTTTTTCACCAGTTGAATATCTCTCTTTCCTACTGCTTTATGCAAAGGCGTAAAACCATCCTCCATAGGATGTTTTTGCTCCATCATAACAGCCGCTTCCAATAGCACAATGGCTTTTTTATTTTTTGCCTGCTTGGCCACTTCTAGTGGTGTCTTACCCCGTTCGTCTTGAATCGTTAAGTCAGCCCCTCCATCTATCAATGGTTGTATGTAGACAGTAAATTGCTCCAGCCCAGCTGCTTTATGCAAGGGTGTTCTCCATGCGTCATAAATAATATTGTCGTTTTTCGTATCAAGATCCGCTCCATTTTGGATCAATGCTATCATAGAATGCAAACCAGTTTGAGTGTTATCCATATCGGAATCAAAAACCCTATATATAGGCTTAAACTTATCACACTTAGATGCTAAATTTAGATGGGCACCCATTTTTATAAGCATTTTTACACAATCTGCATCTCTAGTAATAGCTATATCCAATGGTCTAAATCCATAAGCATTCAATTCATTTACATTCGCACCTCCTTTTACCAATGCTGCTATGCATTTGGGATATTTTGCACGGACCGCTATGTCTAAATAATAAAAAAGATTTGGGTTTGCGCCTTCTTGCACTAAGGTGGTAATACATTCATCATATCCTTTTTTTACAGCAAAAAATAATGGAGGTTTGCCCGATTTGTCTCTAGCATCCACTATTCCCTCCTTTGTACTTAAAATTTTTATACAGGCTGCATGGCCTTCTTTCACAGCCCAATGTAAGGGAAGTTGGGCTGCTTTGTCTTGGCTGTATATATTAGCACCATTTCCAACGAGTAAGTGTATGGCTGGTAGATGACCAGCTGCAACGGCGACATGGAGGGCTGTTTCTTGATGTTTACCTCTGTTATGGAGATCTATACCACGTTCTAGCAATAGCTTGATACAAGCTACTTGATTCGTATGAGCAGCTAAATGCAATAATGAATAGCCATTTTGTGCTTTACAATTGATGGCTCCTCCGTTTTCTAATAAAACTTTTAGACAATGAGGCTGACCGCTTTGTATGGCTATTTGTAATGGATTGTGGCCATATTTGTCTTTTATATTTAATGCTTTTTTATCTTTAGCCAATAGCTTAACAACGGGCAAATGACCTCTGAAAATGGCTATATGGAGTGAGGTTGCGCCTTGTTTACTTTTGCTCGTAATAATGGCCTTATGCGCTATCAATATACGGACGCAATCTTCATGCCCATAATAAGCTGCCCAGTGTAAAGGGGTATGGCCATTTTGATCTTTACTATTTACATGTGCTTTCTGTTGTAGGCATCTATTCAGTTCCGATAGGTCACCCTTAGCTGCGGCCAAATGAAGGGGCGTAAGTTTACTATTTGTGGTAGACCATAAAGAGGCTGATGATGGGTCCATATAAGTGGTTACTGGCTGTGCGTAGGCTATACCAAAAAGAAAAATAGCGCAAGTATAGATGTAAATTTTATTTAAATAGGACATACTTAGATGGCTGTAATGGTTAGATTAATTAACTTAAGCGAAATTTAAGTTGCATAACGCTTTACTTTTTCGCTTTTTTCTTTTCATTTCTTTTTTTGCGTTTCTCCTCCTTCGCTTTTTTCTTTTGCTCTTTTTGCCAGCTTGCTAATAACTGAGTGACACGGTTACCGCCATAATGTATTGGCCGATTGGTGTTTTCATCTCTGTATTGCAGCCGCATATTTTTAGCAAATTCGATAGGAGTATATCCTTTTTGCTTTTCACGTATATCCAAACGTGCGCCATGGGCCAATAAATCATGTGTAATTTCTATATTATCTAAGATGGCCGCATAATGTAAAGGGGTACAACCAAAAGCATCCCTTTGATTGACCAAAGCAGGATTACGCGCTAATAAAAATTGCGCAATGGCTGTATGGCCTTGACCAATGGCTAAATGTAAAAGAGTGGTTTGGCTATTGATAAATCGTACTTTGTGACTAAATAACTTGTCTAATGTAGAGCGCTTAAAGTATAAGGGATTGGTGGGCAATTGTTCAATGTTTACTTTATTTTCAAGCAATAATTTTATTAGTTCCATCTTACCGTTTAGAACGGCGTTCCCTAACACGGTAAACTTATGATCCAATGCATTTACATCTGCGCCTTGCTTAATTAAGAGGCGTGCAATGGCCAGTTGACTGGTCTTATTTGGATGCGTTACCACAAAGCTTAATGGCTGGTAGCCCAATTTATTGGCAATATGAAAGTTAGCACCTCTTGCTAATAATAAAGCTACAGTTTCTGGTTTACCATAGCGTGCAGCATAATGCAATGGGGTATCTCCATGTGCATCTTGTTGATCTTGTTTACCAGCAGGAGCCATATCCAAATAGCGCTTTAGATAAACTGCTGTATGATAAGCAGCAGCATGTAGTACCGTAAAATCCACCTCTTCTGGATAGAAAAGAGGAACGCCTTGTGCACGCATTAGATCTACTAATTCCTCTCTCTGATACAAAACTGCATCTACAATAGGGTAATAACCTTGTATCCCCTTTTGATATAGATTAACACCATTTTGAATTAAAAAAGCTGCTATCTTTGGGCAAGATTCAATTGCTAGTCCTAAAGGTGTTTGGTAACTATATACCCCATTGGATTTTATTTTTCCTTTAATTTCTTTATTGGCCCCTTTGCGAACCAGTTGTACGACCAGGTCATATTGATTGTTTTTAATAGCTATGAATAACGGCGTTCGATCGTAGTGATTTTGCCTATCAAGATCAACAGAATGATGCAACAATAATAGTTCTACAATCTCTTTACTGGCTATCATTACAGCTGCATGTAACGGTGTATCTTTGTCTTTGTCAGGCTGGTTTACACCAGCCCCTCTTTCTATCAGCAAACGCACCATCGCAGTATCCTTGTTTAAGATAGCGTGATTTAAAGGGGTTATCTTCTTTTTACACTGCTTGAAATATTTAGGTGGAATATGTTTCCCTTCAAGGGCAGCTGGATCTCTTTCATCAATGGCTTGCCAAAATGCTTTTTCTCGGATTATTGGAAGGCGGGATGGCTGAGCAGATACTGGAGCTATAATGGCCCATGATGCTAAGCTTATGCTACTAATACTAATAAAAAGTGATTTAAAAAACATATCATGTCAATGTTCTATATGGTATATGTATAATTTAATCAGATAAACCTTTTATTGCTAGATTACCATCAAAACGATTCATGACTAAGCCTACTTAAGAAGTACATAACCTATACCTAATGATATACCTTTCAATTCTGGTGTGTCTGTTGAGCCGAATAAATGTCTCCCCCCACGATACCTGCATTCTAGTTGTAAATGAGATGTAAATTCAAACCCAATACCTAGAATAAGACCTGCAGAATCAGTATAAAACTTATCATTGTTTTTAGTTTTTGCATAAGTAACTATATCTTTTGATCTTTCTGAAGACAAACTAACCCCTATGTGGCCATGCCAACTGCCATTGTCAGCAAATCTTCCACGTGGATAAAAATAGAGCAGGCAGGAAATATGCCCACCACTACAATGTAAGCCAATCGATTGCTTTTTATTTTGATCTGCCACTCCTGCAAAAGAAGAATATATATACCTAGGGTCTAATTCTATTCTGAAACCCATATGGTTCCATATTCTGCTTTCAACATAGAGTGCTCCCTCAAGGTCAAGATGACCAAAGGGTGTCTGAACATCCTTATAGCCATGCGCTGTAGCATATTGCTTAAGCTGAGGTAAACGTACACCTCCTATAGCGCCCCTAAGGCCTATAAAGCTCCGTTCATATTTATATTCATGCGCAATGGTTTGATGAAATGGACCCAAAATAACCATTAGAAAAACTACTAATTTACTACCAAACCATTTATGTATAGATAAACGCATATCGAAATGAAGTAAATGTATGGGATCAAATTATATATGAAGATATCCCTAAGGCTGTAGGCGGTAGAGGATAGAGTAGCACAAGTGCCCCCTGCCGGAATCGAACCAGCAACCTACTGATTACAAATCAGTTGCTCTGCCAGTTGAGCTAAGGAGGCCACTATAAACAATTTGCTGCTAAAAACAGTAGAAGAATATAGAAAAATATACTATATATGTGTTAATAACATTTATCTCAAAATGCGCATTACACAACCTAGCCCCTGAATAAAGGCCAAGCTTATACAACTAAACTATACGATAAAGTTCAAACTACACAAACCACATTTACCTAAGTTCTTTAATACGCGCTGCTTTACCTTGCTTGCCCCGTAGGTAGTAAATTCTAGCCCTACGCACACGCCCTTTCCTTTTTACTTCTATTTGCTCAATATTAGGACAAAGTAAAGGGAAAATTCGCTCTACACCAACCTCTTTAGATACTTTGCGCACCGTAAAGGTTTCTCCATTGGTGTTGGGGTGCTTGCGTTGAATAACGGCTCCTTGAAACTGTTGAATACGCACTTTGTTCCCTTCTTGTATTTTTACATGTACATTGATGGTATCTCCAGCCTTAAAGGAGGGAAATGTACGGGTCGGTTGAGGGTTACACATCGCCTCAACATATTTTATTAGGTTATTCATGTTGGTTAAGAAAATTACAGAAAAGTTAATGCAAAGATAATACTATTTTTGAAATTCCGTACCTTGTAGTAGATTTCTTTTGAAATAGCATAAGCGCATTTCGAATAGAAGCCTAGTACCATAAATGGTAAAGGCAGTGATAGATCAGACCTTCTTATGTTCACTTAATCAAGTTTAATGAAAAATATTCGAAATTTTTGCATCATTGCACATATTGACCATGGCAAAAGCACTTTGGCAGATCGTTTATTAGAAGTCACTAAAACAGTTGGCATACGCGATCAGAAAAATCAAGTACTGGATAATATGGATTTAGAGCGTGAGCGGGGCATCACGATTAAAAGCCATGCGATTCAAATGGAATATGCATATGATGGGCAGCGCTATTTACTTAACTTAATTGATACACCGGGACACGTAGACTTTACCTATGAAGTTTCTCGCTCTATTGCTGCGTGTGAGGGGGCACTACTGGTGGTTGATGCTGCACAGGGGGTAGAAGCGCAAACCATTTCTAATCTCTATTTGGCCTTAGAGCAGAACCTTACCATTATTCCTGTATTGAATAAGATTGATTTGCCAGGGGCGATGCCAGAGGAGGTCAAAGACCAAATCGTAGAACTCATAGGGTGTGATCGAGATGGCATTATTGCTGCTAGTGCCAAACAGGGTATTGGGATTGATGCGATACTCGAGGCTGTAGTGACCCGTATACCGGCTCCTAAAGGGGATAAGCAGGCACCCTTGCAAGCCATGATTTTTGATTCACTATACAATACTTTTCGCGGTGTAGAGGTCTATTTTCGGATCTTTAATGGCACGGTTAAGCCTGGTGACCAAATTCAATGCATCAGTACCGGCTTAGATTATAGGGTGGAAGAGGTTGGTATTCTAAAATTGCAACAAATAGCCCAACCCGCTTTAGAAGCAGGTCATGTGGGCTATATGATTGCTGGAATTAAAAATGCAAGTGAAGTGAAGGTGGGGGATACGGTTACCCATGTAGATAAAACTGGGCGTCCGGTGGGGGAAATGGTTAAAGGGTTTGAAGAGGTAAAGCCTATGGTTTTTGCTGGTATCTATCCAGTAGATACTACGGAATATGAGGCATTACGAGACTCTATGGAAAAGCTTAAATTAAATGATGCTTCACTGATTTGGGAGCCAGAGAGCTCTGCTGCTTTGGGTTTTGGCTTTCGATGTGGTTTCTTAGGCATGCTCCATATGGAAATTATACAAGAACGGCTAGAAAAAGAATTTAATATCACCATTATCACTACCGTTCCGTCAGTACAGTTTCATGTAATCGATCAAAAAGGGCAGTTGGTTCATGTGCAAGCACCTGCAGATATGCCCGACCCTAGTGCCATTGATCGCATTGAAGAACCACTGATAAAGGCACAAATTATTACAAAATCAGAATTTGTGGGTGGCATTATGAAGCTTTGTATGGATAGAAGAGGGATTTTTAAAAATCAGGTTTACCTAACGGCTGACCGTGTAGAACTTATCTTTGAATTACCGTTAGCAGAAGTGGTTTTTGACTTTTTTGATAAGCTCAAAACGATTTCGCGTGGCTACGCTTCTTTAGACTATGAATTATCTAGGTTTGCAAATGCCGATCTAGTCAAATTAGATATTCTATTACACAATGAAAAAGTAGATGCCCTTTCGGCGATTGTACATAGGGCCAATGCGTATGACCGGGGTAAGGTTTTATGTAAAAAGCTTAAAGAAATTATTCCTAGACATATGTTTGAAGTAAGCATTCAAGCAGCTATTGGCACAAAAATCATTGCTAGGGAAACGGTAAAGTCATTACGAAAAAATGTGATTGCCAAGTGCTATGGTGGTGATATTTCACGGAAAAGGAAGCTGTTAGAAAAACAAAAAAAAGGCAAAAAACGCATGAGGCAAGTGGGCTCAGTAGAAATCCCACAAGAGGCTTTTATGGCGGTATTAAAATTGGATGATTAAATCAGCATAGAAACCTTATCAGACTTCTTTTACTTTACCACTGCTTTGAACAGGTGCCGTTTTTTAATTTATTTGCTTATATTAAAATATTTTTGTATATAACAAAAATTATTTTTTTTAGCAGGCTGTTCTGGTTTAGGGTGGTCGGCATGGCTATCATGAAAAGGTCCACTTTTTTGCCTTAAGCAGATAGGCTAGATGGATCTACCAAGTAAAATATACCAATACACGATATGCAATATATAACCTATTCAAGGCAACTTTTTGTCATTTTAGCGCTCTTTGGTTTTGTTATTTTTAGTTCAGGATCTTGTTTTAAAGGCATCTATTCGTCAGGCGAACATGGCCTAGATGATGGCCCTGTAAGGGCAGGTAGTAGTGCGTGTGCAGAAGCACATCGCTCTATTTGCTGTGCCCGAATGGATCCAAAAAAAGAAGTTGAGCTTTCAAATGATGATTGCGAACTGATACGTAATTTTTGTATTCTGCTGATGAATGCACAGAAGCGCTTAACCCATTATATTAAAACGGCCTTTAAGGGAAACGCGTTGACCGAGAAAGAAATATTTATAACCGATTATGTGTTTCAGTTTGCTTCAGTTGCTTTTACTTCTATAGCTAAATTGCAAGCTGCTGAAACCAGCTTTAGTCGGTTTCGGAAGCTTCTTTCTGATGTGCTTCATTTTGTAATCGAATTGAATGGTGCTAAAATTGTCCCTAATGAGTTTGTTCAGTTTCTTTCTAATATGCTTGGTTGTATGGCCGAATTACAAACTGCTGCAATGAGCCCTAGAGAAATGATTGAGGGTTTAATTGCACAATTGACTAGAGATAAAGAGCAGGTAAAGTGGTTAGAGGTAGGAGCGGATGTCCAACAGCAACAAAAGGAGTGTGCCATATGTTTCGAGAAGCTAAAAGGGGGGGTGACGGCTCTTCCATGTGATCCTGATCATATTTTTCATTTTGAATGTATCTGGAGATGGGTCCGTAGTCAAGTCCCTCCTCCTAGTTACCTATGTGCATGGAGCTTAAGATATTTCTACTGGCTCAAAAAACCTACTTGTCCTTTATGCCGGGAAAGCTTTAGCCCTGATCGTTTAGTCTTAATCAGTGATTACTTCCGGGTGCCTACGTGGTAAGTGTTGTTTAGTCTTATTTTTTTTAGCAAAGGGCGGCAAGCGAGGGGGGCATAGGAACCATCTGTAAAACGCCTTTTGCACATCTGCGCTAAAATACTTTTTTCATTAAGTTAACGCCATTGCATACAGATACGGCAAGTTTTGATGTTTATCGGATTTTTAAAGTGACCAGGGTAGTAATGGCCAATAAAATGCTAAGAATTAAAAACCGTGTTACAATCTTTGACTCATGCCATCCTAATTTCTGATAGTGGTGGTGGAGGGGGGCCATCTTAAAAATTCTTTTACCTATTCCATACCGCTTTTTGGTAAATTTAAAATAACTAGTTTGCAATATTACCGATAGATTTTCCATAAGAAATATACCACATAGTATGGGAATTAGAAGCTCCTTTCGAATGCAAATGGCTACTACGGCAATAATAGCACCTATCGTTAAGCTGCCCGTATCGCCCATAAAGACTTGTGCAGGGTAAGCATTATACCAAAGAAAGCCCATACATGAGCCCACAAATGCACAACAAAATATAGTAAGCTCTCCCAAATTTGGGATGTACATGATATTTAAATATTTAGCAAATATAATATGGCCAGATAAGTAAGCAAGGACGGCTAATGTAGTACCCACAATTACAGAGGTGCTGGCCGTTAACCCATCGAGCCCATCTGTCAAATTAGAACCATTCGAAACAGCGGCAATAATAAAGGCTACAATAGCCATGTAAACGATCCATGTATAATCTACATTACCTAGTAAACAGGCTGTTATTTGCGCATAATCTAGTTCATTTCCTTTAAAAAAAGGAATGGTTGTTTTGGTGGATTTTATATCGTTGTATCCAGAGGGGGAAGGTGGTTGAGCCGCTAGGTTAGCAGATAGCGCTTGCGCTATTGTAGATACTTCACGTATCACTACGTCTTTATGAAAATAAAGCGCAGTACTTACGATAAAGCCTAGAACAACTTGGCCTAATAATTTGACCCATCCATTCAGCCCATTTTTTTGCTTTTTAAATACCTTGATATAGTCATCCAAAAAGCCAACTAACCCCATCCAAATCGTAGTGGTTAATAGTAAAACTATATATACATTATGCAATTTTGAAAAAAGTAAAGTGGGTACTACGGTTGCCAATATAATAAGCCCTCCCCCCATAGTAGGTGTATTGATTTTCTTTTTGGTTGCATCCAACCCTAATGCTCGATTGGGCTCTGTGATTTGCCTTTTGCTTAAATAGTCTATAAAACGTTGCCCTAGTAGAAAAATAATGGTAAAAGAGCTAAGCGTGGCCATAGCTGCTCGAAAAGAGATATACTTAAACAGGCCTGTACCGGGCCACTGAAAGGTAGCATGGAGGTATTTGAATAAATAATATAGCATATAAACCCTTTATCTATCCCTTTAATAATCTTCTTAATATTTTACCTATAGGTGATTTGGGCAGGCTATTACAAAACTCCACATATTTAGGTACTTTATAGCGGGTCATTTTTTCCTTACAATAGCTTATAATTTCCTCAGCAGTAAGGGTTGCATCCTTTTTGACAATAAACACCTTAATTGCTTCTTTTAGCGTAACATCTGTTATGCCAATGGCGCCTACTTCTAACACTTTTGGATGCCCTATTAAGGTTTGTTCTATTTCATTCGGATATACATTAAATCCAGAAATATTGATCATGTCCTTTTTGCGGTCTACAATAGATACAAATCCATTTTCATCCATAATGGCTATATCACCTGTTTTAAACCATCCATTTATAAAGGCGCCTGCTGTTTCTATCGGTTTTTGCCAATAGGCTTGGGTTAGTTGAGGCCCTTTAATCAGTAGCTCACCAGCTGTTCCGTAAGGAACCTCTTTACCTGTTTCGTCCGCTATAATTACAAAGGTACCCGGAAGAGGCATATGGTGCATGCCATTAATCATATCGGTAGCAATACCAGGTGAACATTCCGTTAGGCCATACCCTTCCATAAGCTTGCTACCCGTTAGGTGCTCCCACTGACTTTTAACATTTTCTTGCGTTTTCATGCCACCTGCTATCGTCAACTTTAGAGAACTAAGCTTTAATTTTTTAAAGTTTTTATGTGCCAATAGTTTTTCGAATAAGGTATTAATGCCTATTAAACAGGTCGGCTTATTTTTGCGCAATTCTTTTATAAACCTTGGAATGTTTCTAGGATTCGTAATCAACGAACATTTTGCCCCTAGTTTGGCCATCGCAAATAGGCTGCCTAATCCTAAAATATGATAAAGCGGCAGCGGAATCATGATGCGCTCTTCTTTTTCCTTTAATAAAAGCCGCATTACAGGCTCTAATTGTTGGTAGTTAGCGGTAAGGTTCCCATGGGATAGCATCGCCCCTTTTGATACACCTGTTGTCCCTCCCGTATATTGTAAAAAAGCCATATCAGAAGATTTTAAAGCAACCGGGCGAAAAATAGCCTGCTTCCCTTTTGCTAAAACCTCCTTGAAGGAGATCGCTTGTGGTAAGTGGTAGCTAGGAACCAGCTTTTTAATATGCTTAATGGCAAAGTTAAGCAGCTTGCCTTTTATCGAACCCAACATATCACCTACCTTGGTAACAATAACCGTTTGAATAAATGTATCTGGCAGGATTTCAACCAATTTGTGGGCAAAGTTTTCCAATATAATAATCGCACGTGCACCTGCATCCTTAAGCTGATAGGCCATTTCAGAAGGGGTATACTGTGGATTGATATTCACTACGACCAGCCCAGCACGCAACATACCCAACACGGCAATCGGATATTGCAGTAGATTCGGTAGTTGAATGGCTACATGTGACCCTACCGATAGATTCGTATGTTGCTGAATATAAGCTGCAAAAGATTTAGATAATTTATCAACTGTATGGAAGGTCAATACCTTACCCATGTTTTCACACATTGGTAGATCTTGATATTTCTCAAAAATTTCCTCCATGAAATGGACTAATGAGTTATATTTAGAAGCATCAATCATATCTGGGACTGATGCAGGGTAATGTTGCACCCAAGGTCTTCGTGTCATAGTGATAGTATATAAAACTATTTTAATCTTTTTTCAAAAAAACACCCAAGTTATTTTGAAATGAAATCTGCTGCAATATAGTATAATTTTTATAGAATGCGATGCATGCCATTTAAAATTTGCCCATCTATCCAGGTAGCTTGGTCAAGTTTATTTTTTTGTCTTGTATAGATCTGTTAAGCAGTAGTAGCGGTTCTGTAACCCTTGTTTTACAAATTTATTTTTTACATTTGGAAAATCTATATTTAGACCATCTTCTTTTTTTTTAATTCTATGTCAGGTAAAAAAACCGAATTTCAGGTTTGCATTAAAAATAGACAGGCCCATTTTGCCTATACCTTTTTGGATCGGTATACAGCTGGCCTTATTTTACAAGGCACAGAAATAAAATCGATTCGCATGGGCAAAGCATCGCTTCAGGAGGCTTATTGTTATTTTAATCGAGGGGCACTTTGGATTAAAGGGATGCATATTGCTGCCTATAGCCATGGTAACATCTATAATCATGAAGAAAAACGTGAACGCCAGTTGTTGTTGCAGAAAAAAGAATTGCAAAAGTTACTTAAAAACCAAGCAAAGGGGCTTACCATTATTCCTATAGAATTGTTTATCAGCCCACGTGGGTTTGCTAAACTAGCCATTGCCTTAGCACGTGGTAAAAAACTATATGATAAACGCCAGGCTATTAAAGAGAGAGATTTAGAACGGTCTGGCTCGAAGCTTTAAAATAGACCTCTTGCAAGACGCCATGGTGCATCGCAATTTTATGCCTAAAGGAATGTCCTATATTTTTTGGTTGGGTTGGTAAAAAGTATTAAATTTAAATAGCCTTAGGCTATATAGATGTGGAAAGAGATTGGGGTTGACTGGAATTGACGGGAAGGTTAAATCCAATGTAAGCATGCGAGGTGTTGTAAGTATTACCTCTAATATAAAACTTACACAAGTACATAAACGGCAACTTAGCTGTAATCGCTAATCCTCGCTTGAGGCTTTCTTTTGCTCGTCCTCGTAGAAAAGAGGAAGAAGAAATGCTTCTAGCTGCTTAATCGATAGATTAAGGGGGATTTGTCCCGCTGGTTTTTGTTCTATGGGATCAGCATAGGGGCATCGATGCATAGGGCTAGTGCCACCAGGTGCGTGATGGGGGCATAAATAGCAACCGCGCATAAGCGTAACATTAGGTGTGTAGCTGACCTTGGTTGCGCCGACAATAAACAGTAACTAAGCATGTAGAAAGCGTTGTGGTTTTCTTGTTCGGACGAGGGTTCGATTCCCTCCAGCTCCACATTATGTAAAAAAGGCCTTTTTATGTCTTTGTATCCCATACAACTTTTTTATGAATCTATTCAAAATGAGCAATATTTTCAAATTGGTTCATTTAAAAAACCCATTGGCCTAGACGGTGGCTTGGTGGCCTCATTTTTAGACCCGTTTAGCCATACTGAATGGGCTAAGTTGCCTGCGCTATTTGTAGAGATAAATTATATAAAAGTGCCTTTTCTCATTAAAAATAGCATCGCTACAGCGCATAAAACAGTTGTATATCTAGGTCTTATTCAATCTAAAACGGAAGCGTATAGGGTCCGCAACCTACCTTTATTTCTTCCTATAGCCCTTAAACCTAGATGGGTAAAAGCTACGTTGCCTTATAGTTTGATAGATGGTTTCGTAGAGGAAGTTGTATTGGGTCAGCTAGGTACCATACAAGCCATATATACTATGCGCGAGCAATATATGATGGCTGTGGACCATCGTGACAAAGAGTTATTGATTCCCTATTGCAAACCATTTCTGGTCAGTGTCGATGAAATCAGCAAGAAGGTTACGATACGGCTTCCAGAAGGCTATTTAGAGGCTATGTTGTAATTTTATCCTATTGACTCAGCCAAAGAATGCCTTTTTTACCCTTATTGCGCACCACGCCATCTATACTGATCCAATTGGGCCAAGGAAACGGAAAAATAATCTTGATCGGGTGCTTCTATAGCCGCTTCCCCTGGAAGTTTATATATACGATAATCTATTTTATGCTTAGCAGGACCATGAATCTTTCTACATGTTATCAATCGATTTTTTAAGCCTGGAGGCCATCTGTTTTTCGCTTAGTTTGTTGACTAATGCCTCAAATGTTTGACCTATTTTATTGCCGCAGCCACGTAGCATGCTGGATAGACTTCTGAATCCAATACCTGCTTCTTTTAATTTTTAAAGTCTGGCAACCATCTTTTTTTCACATAGCGTTATTGACTAACGCATCAAATGATGCAGGTGTTTTATTGCCACAGCGATGCAACATGTTAGTTATAGCACTTAACGTAATATGGTTATGTATCATTATGTTCTGCACCTTGTTTTTTATTACATACCCTTCTCCATCGTGCTTCACCAAAACTTTATTGAGTAAAGTGTTACAACTATCTAGACCCTTATATTTGCTTAGCGTACTACTCAACAAGGTATATGGTATCCCTAATTCAGGTAAAATCAAAAGTTGCGCTATTGTTTCTTCTATTTTTTGTCTGTTTTGAACGGATAGGCTAGTTTTTTTATCTATGTCCCGTTTTACTGCTGTGTAAAAAAGATTATTGGGTAGCAGTTTGAACAACCTTTCTTTTTTATGGTTGTTTAGCATATTGCTTGGATTAATATTATTGTTTCTTCTACTTTTTTCAGTAGATCTACTTTGCATTTTATTCAAATATAACTGACTGGATAACTGAGGGTGAACTGATTCTTTATACACATCTGGTATAGGAGATGGGTTTGTAGTTGCTACCCTCCTTTGATTGCAACTAGAACGAGTGGCCAATGGCGTTTTATTTTGAACAGTTTTTCTTTTTTTAGCTTGAGCAGCTTTATCCGAGACAGTAGATGGTAGCTCCCTAGATCGTTTGCGCGGTTGGATAGATGTATTATCTGTATTGGCGTGATATATGCAATACAAAACTATTCCATTTTGATGGATACAAATTAGGTGAGGCTAAAATCCTAGATGACTAAGCTATTTAAGGTCAACAATAGTGCCGCAGCATATGGTCTCTAAGTTTTTTACGCTTTTTTTTGAAAAACATATTGCAAATTAGAAAAAAGTACGTACCTTTGTTTCAGAGTTGATCAGAATAACTCAGGAAGCTCGTTAAAAAGCAGTAGTTTTATTTCTGATTTGGCTTTAGTTCTTTGAAATAGATGTAGGTAAGAAGCTCATTTAAGTATGAGTGAGAGAGAAATGTGTGACTCAAAAAATCATTCCTGGTTTTACGATTAGGGATAACGTTTATAAATAATAGAAAGAAGAGTTTGATCCTGGCTCAGGATGAACGCTAGCGGCAGGCCTCATACATGCAAGTCGAGGGGCAGCGGGACACTTCGGTGTCGCCGGCGACCGGCGAACGGGTGCGTAATGCGCATGCAATCTACTTTACACTGGGGAATAGCCTCCGGAAACGGGAATTAATACCCCATATAATCTTATCAGCGCATGCTGAAAAGATAAAAGCTCCGGCGGTGTAAAATGAGCGTGCGTCCTATTAGCTAGTTGGAGAGGTAATGGCTCACCAAGGCTACGATGGGTAGGGGTTCTTAGTGGAAGGTCCCCCACACTGGCACTGAGATACGGGCCAGACTCCTGCGGGAGGCAGCAGTAGGGAATATTGGTCAATGGGCGCAAGCCTGAACCAGCCATGCCGCGTGCAGGATGAAGGCTCTCTGAGTTGTAAACTGCTTTTGTACAGGAGCAAAAAAATCTTTGCGGGGGTTCTTGAGAGTACTGTAAGAATAAGCACCGGCTAATTCCGTGCCAGCAGCCGCGGTAATACGGGAGGTGCAAGCGTTATCCGGTTTTATTGGGTTTAAAGGGTGCGTAGGCGGCTTATTAAGTCAGTTGTGAAATCCTAGTGCTTAATGCTAGAACTGCGATTGATACTATTAGGCTTGAGTTAAGAAGAGGTAGGCAGAATTTATGGTGTAGTAGTGAAATGCTTAGATATCATAAGGAATACCAATAGCGTAGGCAGCTTACTGGTCTTTAACTGACGCTGAGGCACGAAAGCGTGGGGAGCAAACAGGATTAGATACCCTGGTAGTCCACGCCGTAAACGATGATCACTCGATATACATGATGCGTCATGTGTGTCTAAGCGAAAGCGTTAAGTGATCCACCTGGGGAGTATACTCGCAAGGGTGAAACTCAAAGGAATTGACGGGGGTCCGCACAAGCGGTGGAGTATGTGGTTTAATTCGATAATACGCGAGGAACCTTACCTGGGCTAGAATGTATTTTGCTACCTTGAGAAATTGAGGGTTCCTTCGGGACGGAATACAAGGTGCTGCATGGCTGTCGTCAGCTCGTGCCGTGAGGTGTTGGGTTAAGTCCTATAACGAGCGAAACCCTTTTACTTAATTGCCAGCACATAATGGTGGGGACTTTAAGTAGACTGCCCGTGTAAGCGGGAGGAAGGAGAGGACGAGGTCAAGTCATCATGGCCTTTATGCCCAGGGCTACACACGTACTACAATGGCATGTACAAAGGGAAGCTACTTGGTAACAAGATGCAAATCTCAAAAGCATGTCTCAGTTCGGATTGGGGTCTGCAATTCGACCTCATGAAGTTGGAATCGCTAGTAATCGCGTATCAGCAATGACGCGGTGAATACGTTCTCGGACCTTGTACACACCGCCCATCAAGCCATGGGAGTTGGTAGAGCTTGAAGACAGTGGCCGTAAAAGGAGCTGTTTAGTGTTAGACCAGCGACTGGGGCTAAGTTGTAACAAGGTAGCCGTACCGGAAGGTGTGGCTGGAATATCTCTTTTATAGAGTAAATGCCATTCTCTCTCTTCTTACCGCATTTATTTTAAGTTTTTTCCTCTTTTTATTTAAAGGTTTAATCTATTTTAAATCTTTTTCTATTTCCTTCCCATTGGTTTTATAGATGCCATTTATCTTTTAGGCAGAAAATATCGTGTAGCGTGGACATATTGAGTGTCTTCCCCAAACGTTGAGGACGAGCGATTAAGGTAACTTTATCTCCTTTGTCTAGGAACTCAGCAATCATGTCGGTCTTATCACAAAAAAGATAGTCTTCTTGTACCAACTCTTGAAAATTGTCAATCCCAATTGGTAATTTTTTCATGATGCTATTAGAAGATTTAAAACTATTTTATCTACAGTATATAAGTTATCATCGGGAGCAACCTAATCTAGATTAGGCTTTTTCCTGCATGCTGATATAGATCGTATCGCTGTATCAGTTAGTTTATTACTTGGGTAAAGGACTTTTTATAGAAATTTGTTAAATTAAGGATTCAATCAAATTGCATTGGGTTGTTTTTCTAGCTGGAAAACATGGATATAATGCTACGTTAATGATTTGTAATTTTATACATTATACACTCCGAACGTCTGGCTCAGTTTGTTATCCTGATAGGGTTACTTAAATTACAAAAATATGCTCGGACCGCATTCAAGTATTGATATCTATCAAGGCAATACCCATGGAGATACGCCGCTTCATGTAGCAGCTTTTGAAGGCAATTGGCAAAAAGCCCAATTGTTATTGAAAGACAAAACCATTGATGTAAATGCAAGGAATAACTATTATAATGCACCCATACATTATGCCGTTTCTCAAGAGCATGTAGAGGTTCTTAAAGTGCTGCTAGAAGCATCAACCGCTGTGGATGTAAATGCGATAGATAAAGACACCTATGCGCCACTGCATTATGCATCGTATAAAGGCCATTTGGAGATGACGCAAACCTTGTTGAATAATGTAAATATTGATGTGAATGTCAAGGATAAATATGAAAATGCACCCTTACATTATGCAGCATTTGAAGGGCATATAGAGTTGCTTAAGGCGTTGTTGGCGAATAAAGATATTGATGTCAATATTAAAAATCAGCATGAAAATACTCCGTTGTATTATGCTGCATCTAAAGGTCGGCTAGAGGTGGTTAAGGCATTGGTGGTTGCTACAGGCATTCAGATCATGATAAAAAATAAGTATGGTAAAACGCCGCTTGATACAGCGAGCTGGAATAGCCACCCTGAATGTCTTGATGTATTATATCATGCAGCGCATAAACAAGAAGGATAAGGGGGGATATCTTCTTTGAAGCCCGCGTAGCGGGCGAGTTCTGATTTTCCCGATGAAAAACTTGGCGTGTAGTAAAAGAGGCTATGGCACATTTTTTAATTAAATTTGAGTGTAGAATTTAAAAGACAAAAAAATAATTTACACTCCTAAAGAGGCAGGTCTGTATTTATACATCCAATTATTTAACATTCGCATCATTGTAAACCTTAAAATCTTCCCATATCATCATGAAAAAGTTACCGATTGGTGTTGATAACTTTCATAAGTTGGTGTCTAACGATTATCTTTTTTGTGATAAGACGGATATGATTGCTGAGTTATTGCGTAAAGGCGAAGAAGTTACGCTCATTGCGCGCCCCCGCCGTTGGGGTAAGACGCTCAATATGTCTATGCTACACCATTTTTTTGCCTCAGAGGTAAATGGAGTAAATACATCAGGTTTATTTGATGATCTATCGATTGGCCAGTTAGAGGGTGGTAGATATGTTAGGGAACATCAAGGTAAGCATCCGGTTATTATGATCAGCTTTAAGGATGTAAATGCAGATAGTTTTGAAGGAGCTTATAATGCGGTCTATGAGTTGATACTAGAATTGTATAGTTTTTATCCTTATCTATTCACAAGTGAAAAAGTTAATGCGTTACAGTTGGAGCAATTATATCTTATTCGCAAAAGAAAAGCCAATCAGCAAGCATTAGAAAAATCCTTAAAGTTGCTCAGTCAATGCCTTTATCAACACCATGGGCAGACAGTATATATACTCATAGATGAATATGATACACCCTTAAACAAGGCTTATGGTAATAAGGCATACTTGGATGCTATGGTCGCATTTATGCGCAACCTGTTTAGTGCTGCTTTAAAGGGTAATACTACTCTAGCAGGAGGCGTGTTAACGGGCATATTGCGTGTGTCTAAAGATAGTATGCTTTCTGGGTTGAATAACCTAAAAATGTATACTCTTTTAGATCAAGGTTATAGTGCCTACTTTGGTTTGAGTGAATCAGAAGTTAAAGATTTATTTACCAAACAAAATCTTTCTACCTGTTTGGATCAAGTAAAAAGTTGGTACAATGGTTATAGGATAGGGAATCTAGTGATGTATAATCCATGGTCTATCATTTCATGTTTGAGTGAGGAGGGTTATTTTGATTTCTATTGGGTGAATACGGGTAATAATGATTTAATAAAGCAACTGATTCTTGCCTCTAATGATAGCATTAAAGAACAGTTCGAACAATTGATGCAACGAGAAGCATTAACGGTATCTATCGATAAACATCTTGCTTTTGATTTATTGGGTAGAGATGAAACTTCTTTATGGAGTTTACTCTTATTTGCTGGCTATTTAACTTGGGAACACAATAGTTTAAGTAGCAATAGCGATTTATATGATTGTGTAATTAGGATTCCTAATAATGAAGTACGGAAGCTTTATAACCGATTTTTTGAGGAATGGCTTCTGAACAAATTTCCTAGTCAGCGTAACTATGATACTTTTTTAAGCCATTTACTGATGGGCCAAGTAGATGCATTTACACGAGATTTAAGTGCTTACCTCCTACAAAGTGCTAGTTTCTTTGATGTGCATTCCGGTAAACAGGGTGAAAGTTTTTACCATGGTTTTGTTTTAGCTATGCTGGCTAGCATCAGTGATAGATGCCATATACGTTCCAATCGAGAAAATGGTTTAGGTCGCTATGATTTGCTATTAATCCCTAAAAAAGAAGTTTCTAAAGCGCTTCTATTAGAATTTAAACAAGTACGCAAAGAAGAAGAACTTGAAAACGTAGCTAAACTTGCTTTAGGGCAAATACAAGAACAGGCCTATCATACTGAAATATTACAATATCCGTATGTTAAAGAAGTAGTGGAATGCGGTGTTGCTTTTTCTAGGAAGTCGGTTGTAGCGGCTTATGCTACTTATAATCTGATTCATAATCAAGCTGGAGCAGTGTGTTTAACGAATAGATATGGGCAGGAAGAGGGGTAGAAGTAGCACCTTACTTTTTGCTTGATAAAAAAGTAAGGTATCTGTCCAAATCAGTGGTAAAAAAGGATTTTTATTGCACTTTTTGCTTGATAAAAAAGTAAGGTATCTGTCCAAATCAGTGGTAAAAAAGGATTTTTATTGCACTTTTTGCTTGATAAAAAAGTGCACAAAAAATCAAGCGCTGATGGAAAAAGTTGCTGAAAGTACAACTTACAGATGGAAAAACAGGAGCCATCCTGCTATCCATCTCTGCAAACTGTTTTTCTATTCATCTGCAAGCTGCACTTTCTAATCACAACTTTTTCCAAGGGCGCGTTTTTCCTATTTTTTTGAAACGCTGCTGGACTCCTATAAAAAAACTTGCCGCACAGTAAAATTTCGATCAGAGAGTTCGGTCTTTGGAGCTACCTATAATTTGACCATTAATATTTAGAAATTATTGGAAACGTAGCCTGCTAGTTGTTTGCAGTGGTCATTCTATTGCGTCCATTGAAAGCGCCCATGGCCGCCGATAAAGGAATTTGGCGCTTTCAGTAAGCTTGTAGTTTACTGACGAACGCTTTGTCAGCGGATCAGAAAATCAGTTTTGTCTGAAGCCCGCTGCGCGGGCAAGTTCTGATTTTCCCGCTGAAAAAGCGTTCGTTTCATTATTTTTACTGTGTGCCAAATTCATTTATCGGCGGACAGCAGCGGTGGGGGCAAATAACCACATCTCCCTTATTAACCCTTAAATCTCTTAAAAAATTTCAATAACTTAAGCTTTACGATTAACTTTATATCGATGGTTGTGGTTTTTATCCCCCTTTCCTACTATGATCATAGCAGCGTATGCGGCCCTGTACATATGGTTTGGAAGGCCTAGAAACCTGAAACAGTCGGCTTATAGAGTGGCCATTATTGGGTAGAAAAAGCAGTCAACCTATTGGCGGCTGGTTGGGAGGATGATGAGCCGCGTAATACTTGGTAATATGTTGTATAAATGGTTATGCGAATCGCTAAGCGTTGGCACTTTTTAGCAGTACTCTTGAGTTCGTTTGTAGGGTGGTTGGTTGCCATTACGCCTCTTTGTGCAGAGGAAGAAGTGGATAAAAAAGCACTTTTTACAGAGGCAGAGGCAGAGCCAGAAGTGGACGAAAAAGCACTTGAAATTCTAGACAAGACTTCTGCCTATTACCAAGCACTAGAAAACTTTAAGGCTACCTATGTATTGACCATTAAATATCCAGAAGAAGATACCATTCAGTGCGATAAAATTAAAATGCAGATCACTGCTCGGGGGCAGCAATATAGGCTATCCTATGGCCAAAAAGAGACTATAACAGATGGAGAAACCGTTTGGGCATATGATAAGGAGCTAAAAGAAGTTACCATTAGCGAATATGCTAAAACAGACGCTGATCTAAATTTGACTGAGTTATATAACCTTTATCAACAAGGCTATCGATTTGTCTATATCGGCGCACGTGTGGTGCACAAAGCGAAAAAGATCATACGAGATATTGTCCAGTTAACGCCTCTTCGTGAGGATAGCAGTTTTAAGCATATTACCCTTGAAGTGGACCGTGCTACCGCACAAATTCATAGCTGGGAAGTAGTACAAAACGAAGAAACAAGGTATATTTGTACAATTAATAAGTTCTCTGTTAACATTCCCTTATCAGATGATTATTTTACATTTGATATAAGTGCACATGGAGACTTAGAGGTAATAGACCTACGGGAAAGTGAAGAAGAAGTTGATTTAGATGAAGTGTAGTATCTACATGATCATCGCATTTTGCTATATAATTTACCATTTATGGAAACCATTCAACAACATTTAGACCAAGCAGCGCGCAGTATGGATAAGGCCTACCTCCATGCACAGGATGCTTTTTCAAAAGTGAATGCTGGACGCGCGCTACCTACTATGCTGAACCATTTGATGGTGCTCTATTATGGAAACCCAACCCCACTCCATCAAGTGGCTGCGATTAGTACCGCCGATCCGCGTACCTTGACGGTGCAACCATGGGAACAAAGTACCATTCCCCATATCGAAAAAGCAATTGCAGAAAGCCAACTTGGGTTTACCACTAGAAACGATGGACGTGTGGTTATGGTTACCCTGCCTCCTCCCTCTGAGGAAAGGCGCAAGAGTTTGGTAAAACTCATTAAAAATGAAGCAGAAAAAGGAAGGGTAGTCATTCGAAATCTGCGCCGTGATTATAAAGAAATGCTAAAAGCTACCCAAAAAGATGGCATACCAGAAGATGTTGTAAAAAGAGCAGAGAAAAAATTGCAGGAGCTTACGGATGGCTACATTGATAAAATCAACCATCTTTTGACCTTAAAAGAGGCAGATTTAATGGCTATTAACCAAAATAATAACGCATGCTCACGATAGCAGATTTACATGTACGCATAGGTGGCACAAACGTACTCAATGGCATCAACCTGCAAGTAGATGCCGGTCAGGTACACGCTATTATGGGGCCCAATGGGGCAGGCAAAAGCACCTTAGCCGCTGTTTTAGCTGGTAAAGCTGGTTATGAAGTTACCAAAGGGCGCATCTTGCTGCAAGGTCAGGATCTATTGGAGCTTGCACCAGAAGCTAGAGCCGCGCTGGGTCTTTTTTTGGCCTTTCAATATCCAGTTGAAATTCCAGGCGTAACCACGACTAATTTTTTAAAAACAGCTGTCAACCAAATAAGGAAACAGAGGGAGTTGCCCCCTTTGGATGCCGTTGCTTTTTTAGCCCTTTTAAAAGAGAAGCGCGAGCTGCTGCGTATGGATCATGGCTTGGTACAACGTTCACTCAATGAAGGTTTTTCAGGCGGCGAAAAAAAAAGAAATGAAATGCTCCAAATGGCTGTATTGGATCCTACTTTGGCCATTTTGGATGAGACCGATTCTGGTCTGGATATTGATGCTTTAACCATTGTCTCGCAAGCCATCAACCAGTTGCGTAAGCCCACCAATGCGATGGTATTAATTACCCATTACCAGAGGCTATTGGACCATGTGGTGCCAGATGTTGTGCATATTTTTTATGATGGAAAAATTATACAATCCGGCGATGCTAGCCTTGCCAAACGGTTGGAAAAAGAAGGCTATGCCTGGATTACCCAACGCATCTAATGATTTATGATTGCATTTACAAATTGGTTGGCAGAGGCCTTTGGAACCCTTTCTGCTACCGAGCCTTTTTATACAGAACGGTTATGCCTATTCAATAGGCTGCGTGAGCCTGCTTTTATAGCCAGCCAAAAGGAAGACTATACCAATCTGAGTGAAATCCTTCAGCTATTGACAGGTCGGCCCTACCATGCCGATCTACCCACTCCGCCTGCGTTTCCAGTGGAAATGAATCGGTATGTCCAGCTTCCTGAGGCAGTGACGGTAACTTTTGTAAATGGAGTATGGTCCCCATCTGGAAGCTTCCCCCAGGGGATGCAATTGCATAGGCTAGCAGATCTACCATTGCTCGAACAAAAAGAGCTATTGGCTACTTATAGGGCTGATATGCAATCAAGCAATGATCTTTTTATTGGCTTGAATAGCCTATTATCTCAAGAAAGCTACCTACTGGATATTACAGCAGATCGTCTGGTGGTCCTGGAACATATTGTAACCGATTCTGTCGCTCATGTAGTGCCTCAGTTGATCATTAAAGTAGGCAAGGGCTGTCAAGTAACTATACTAGAAAATTGGCGTACGGGCCAAACAGAGCCTTTTGTAAACCACTTTACCAATATTACGCTAGAAGAAGCTGCGCAGCTAGCTTACCATACCCTCTATACCGATGCAGCGTCATCTTGCCAGTTCAATAGCCTCTATTGTAACCAAAAAGACCATAGTACCTTTACCCATCATACCTTTGCCTTGGGTATTGCTATGTTGCGCATGCATATTAAAGCCCAAATCAGTGGCAGCCATGCCTCTGCCGGCTTATATGGTCTATCTGCCCTTTCGGAAACAGAAAAAGCAGCGCAACAGATCCAAGTTATCCATAGAGCCCCCCATAGCCTGAGCAAACAATATTATAAATCTATCTTAGGCGGCCACTCAACAGGCCGTTTTAGTGGTAAAATTTACCTCACCCCTGCTGCGCAGCAAACCAATGCCTACCAAACCAATAATACCCTGATCCTCTCCGATGCGGCCCATCATTATGCCAAGCCACAATTGGAAATTTATGCAGATGATGTCAAATGTTCCCATGGCGCAACCGCTGGTCAATTGGATGAGGAACAAATCTTTTACTTACAAACACGTGGCATCGCAGCCCCTTTGGCCAAAAGATTATTGCTGGAAGCCTTTGGCAGCGAAATCATTGACTCCGTTGCGTGCGCACCATTGCAAGATTATTTGCACCATAAGCTCGTAGCAAAGCTTATAAAATTGTAGTATCTTGGGTCTATTAACCTAGTCAACTGCTACTCATGTTTTCTACACGTCCTTTAGATATAGGCCAGATTAGGGCTTTTTTTCCTATTCTCAATCAACAGGTTTACAATACACCCTTGGTCTATTTGGACAATGCCGCTACGGTGCACAAGCCCTTTTCAGTCATAGATCGTGCCACCCATTTTTATCAGCAGGATAATGCCAATATTCACCGTGGTATGTATGCTTTGGCCACGCGTTCTACTACCGCTTTAGAGCAGACCCGCCTAGCGGTACAAAAGTTTATACATGCCCCTGAGGTAGAAAATATTGTTTTTACGTCAGGTACTACAGAAGGGCTCAACTTAATTGCGGCCACTTATGGCGCAATGGTAGTAGGGGTAGGGGATGAAGTAGTGGTTTCTGAAATGGAGCATCATGCCAACCTCATTCCTTGGCAACGCCTTTGTAAGCAACAAAAAGCTATTTTAAGGGTGATACCCATAGATGAACAAGGGCAATTGGATCTAACCCATTTTTCCTTTACAAATCGCACTAAAATCGTGGCATTAAGTTATGTATCCAATACACTAGGCACCATTAACCCCATTCAAACCATTATAGAACAAGCCCATGAAAAAGGCGCCATTGTCGTCATCGATGGGGCACAAGCGGTAGCCCATATGCCCATTAACGTTACGGATTTGGATTGTGATTTTTTTGTCTTTTCTGCCCATAAAATGTATGGGCTTACTGGGTGCGGCATTCTATATGGTAAAAAAAAGTGGTTAGAAGCGATGCCACCCTATCAGACAGGTGGTGGAATGGTCAAACAAGTTACCTTGACAGAAACCATCTACCACGATCCCCCCTATAAATTTGAAGCAGGCACGCCGCCATTGGCTTCTATTATCTCTTTTTCAGAAGCACTCAAGTTTATTTTAAGTGTAGGCCATTCCAGGCTAGCTGTCCATGAAGAAAGCTTACTAGTCTATGCATTGGCTGGCTTATCGCGTATGCCAGAGGTAAAATTGGTCGGTACTGCTGCCCATAAAGTAGGTATTATTGCTTTTAACTTAACCAATATGCACCACTTAGATGTAGGTCTATTTTTAGATGCCAAAGGGATTGCCGTTCGTACAGGCCATTGTTGTACCCAACCCCTTATGGAACGATTTGGGATAGAAGGCGTAGTACGTATTTCTTTTGCAGTATATAATACCATTGAAGAAATAGATCTGTTTTTAGAAGCATTGCAGCAGGTTATTTATAAAGGAAACCGTTAATATGGTAAAAATAGGATTTAAGACCATTGATCAACACCAAGATGAAATCATAGATGCCTTTAGCACCTTGTCTGATGATAGAATCGCGATGTTGGATTATCTTATTGATTTGGGCCATACACTGGCCCCTATTGACCCCTTGTATAAGACAGATGGCTACTTGGTACAAGGCTGCATGTCTAAGGTATGGGTAGCCGATACCCTTATACAGGGACGATTGTTTTTTCAAGCCGATAGCAATACCGCTATTACAAAAGGATTAATTAGTTTGCTGTTGAAGCTATTTTCTGGCCAATCTGTACAAGCTATTGTAGAGGCCGATCTATACTTTATAGAAGCCATTGGCATCCGTTCATTGATCGGGTTCCAGCGCGCCAGTGGGTTGGCCCATATGATTAAAACCTTAAAGGTACGCGGTTTAGCTAGATGTAGTGGCAGCAAATAATAGACTTTTTTCGCAACTCGCTTATGGTAAAGTCTAATCTATCATGCCTGATTTTGGGCTCGTTTAACTAGCATGGCACATGAAAACGTATACTAAAAACTTAGAAGCGGCACCATCTAATCCATCTGATATGCTGGCTGTTAATGCAAAATATCCCCCGCATGCCCTAGATTTAGAAGAGGGTGTTTTGGGTGCATTGATGTTAGAGAAAGAAGCATTGGTGAGTGTGATTGACCTCTTGCGGCCTGAAAGTTTCTATAAAGAATCGCATCAAGAAATCTATCGAGCCATTATACAGCTGTTTAATGATTCAGAGCCTATAGATATGCTTACGGTAGTCAATCAGCTGCGCAAAGATGGTAAACTGGCTGCAGTAGGCGGAAGCTATTATGTAAGCTACCTCACAACACGCATTAGCTCTTCAGCCAATATTGAATTTCATGCTAGGGCGATTTTAGAATATGCCATGCGTAGAAAGTTAATAGAAATTTCTACTATGGTTCAAAAGCATGCCTATGACCCTACCATGGATGTTTTCAATACTTTAGATCGTACTGAGCAAGCTCTATTTGAAGTTTCTGATGGACATATTCGCAAGAGTTATCTGGAGATGCGTTCATTATTGGTAGAGGCTTTTGATAGTTTATCTAATCGTCGCAACCGTTCCAATGGACTTACCGGCATTCCAAGTGGGTTTACTGCTTTAGACCGTATTACCGCTGGTTGGCAAAAGTTTGATTTGATTATTATTGCCGCTAGGCCTGGTATGGGTAAAACGGCTTTTGTACTCTCTGCTTTACGCAATGCAGCTATAGATTATAAGACACCTGTAGCTATTTTTTCCTTAGAAATGGGTGCATTACAGTTGGTTAATCGATTGATATCAGCTGAAGCCGAGCTAGCTGGCGAAAAAATAAAGCAAGGCAAATTAATGGACCATGAGTGGGAGCAGTTGCTGCATAAGACAGCTGCCCTTTCCAATGCACCCATTTATGTAGATGATACACCAGCCCTTTCTGTTTTTGAGTTGCGCACCAAATGCAGAAGACTGAAAGCCAAACATGATATTAAATTGGTGGTTATTGACTACTTGCAGCTGATGTCTGGTGATCTTAATAGAGGAGGAGGGGGCAATCGTGAACAAGAGATTGCTTCGATTTCACGGGCACTGAAAAGCATTGCCAAAGAGTTGGACATTGCCGTAGTGGCACTCTCTCAGTTAAGCAGGGCTGTAGAAACACGTGGAGGCAGCAAACGGCCCCAACTCTCTGATTTGCGTGAGTCTGGTTCTATTGAACAGGATGCAGATCTGGTTTTGTTTTTATATAGACCAGAATATTATGGATTAACAGAAGATGAGTCGGGTAATCCTACACAAGGGCTAGCAGAGGTTATTGTGGCCAAGCACCGGAATGGTGCATTAGATCAGGTTCATTTACAATTTATGGGCCGATATATGAAATTTATGGATGCGGATATGCCGCCTGCTACGGTGCAACCAGAGCAGTTTGTTATCCATTCGAGTAAAGCCAACGCATTAGATGATTCATTTGAATTGTTTTGAGCAACAACCTATTTAAAGTTTAGTATAAAAAGGATATTTAAGATAATGGTTGCCATAATGCTTGTAAGCATTGTGGCATTTTGCATATAGCTTAGCAGCCCTATCAGATTTTAGAATGGACTTGTTTAGTCTATTCGAGGCCTCCTGTATCTTGTTGCGATATTTGAAAATCGCTTTATTAATTGTATCTACAATATCCTGTATGGATTATTAGCATACTCCATCACTCATGGCCGCCCATAATTTGATACACAGTAAAAGTAATGGTCATTTCTTTAGTTAAATACATTTTTTGGTTATATCTGTACATATGGTGTATTTCATCTTACGTATAAATCTTCCGTATTCAACATAGGAGTTATTATATTGATTAGCAGCTTGATGAGCGTTCCAAATCATGTCAGTCAGTCTATCCAAAACCTCCTGTATATCTGACTTGGTCATTCTTATGTTATTCAGGCAAGTCTTTAGGTAACTCGTGTAACTGTTTGCGGTTGGTTGTGTGGTATGTATCAATGCATTGCAACTATTCAGCATGGTTTGAATGGATGGTATGAATTGATCAAAATATTCCGCAAAATGGCGGTAAGCATTTCTGGCATTTTTAGCAGCACTTCTGGCCTCTAAAGTATAATCAAATGCCTGTTCAAGTTCTTGAAGAGAACAATGATGTGTAAAAACAAATTCCCATACATTTTTACCCTTTTTGTTGGTATCACGCGCTTTTTTAGAAGCATTATATGCATTATTTCGTAACCATTTAAACGGATCTGTAGTAAAGAATACTGCATCAGTCTTGTAATATTTTGTATCCAATTCATGGATCGTAGCATAAGCGTAGGTTAGTATAGATTGCAGCATATCCATAACATGGTCACTAGAAGCATGATAGGCAGGCGTAGCATCAGCGTGGTTTAGTAGAAAGTCAGCTATGTGCCTACTATAACTTTTTACTATAGTAGGTGCTACACGCTGCAACATGCTGTGGATATAGTTTGTAAGATCGTTTGTGTCAAGAATAAAAGTAGAGTAGTGGATGATAGATTGAGCTATATATAGCACATTGCTATTCGCCACAAGCCTAGGCTGTTCTAAAGCGATCTTCATGGCAAGCAGATATTCACATAGTTTATAAGCATACTTTCGGATCTTAGGCATAATACCTTCTACTTCTACAACCCCAGTAGGTATGACTTGATCAGTAAGGACATCCGCATAGATTTCTATTGCTTTTTTTTGAATATGAGCATATTGAGCGCTGTAAAGCGGTTTTTTGCATATTTGTTCAGGGAACCTAGCGGTTGTATTTGCGATACTAAAATTAGCACAATATGCGGCTCTATCAGCTTTTTCAGCGGCAGCCCAATTTTCACTGCTTGTATCACTATTCTGTACGCTACTTATAGGTAGACTACTATTACATGCATGAAGGCATAAGTAGATAAATGCATAAAGGGATGCGCTCAGAAAAAACATAGCTTTGTTTTCATAATGGTTTAGCTTAAAAATTGTAAAACAATACCTACCATACAGATGCTAATCTTTACGCACCAATAGGAAGCAACCTATTTATGTATAGTAAATTTAAGCCATAATAAATCTGGTATATATTTTTCAATATAACAAGTATACAGTATGGATTTATTTTAAATTAAATTTAATATGTTTATTATCAATTAAAAGTATGATTACGTATAATACACCCGTTTGACCCTTTGCCCTATTTGGGTAAGCAATTCATAAGAAACGCTCCCTAGCCGTTCCGCTAGTGCATCTACTGAATGGGCTGGACTAAAAATAATCACTTCATCGCCACGCTTTAATGCCATACCCGTCACATCTACCATAGCCATATCCATGCATATATTGCCTATAATAGGACATTTATGACCTTGAATGGCTGCTCTATTTGATAGAGAAAATTTTGCATAGTTGTCATAATTTATTTAGATTGCATCTACCTAAGTGGGCGTTTTAACCTAATAGTTTGCAGATATAGGTTTGTTCCTTGAGCTAGTAGTTATATACGCCTAGATCAAAGCCGTATAGTATGAAAAATTTATTAAAGAGCAGTTTATTTTACTTTTCTATAAGTAGTCTAGTTTTAACTGGATCCAATTGCCCCCGCCGTCCTGATAAGCTAAAATCAAGCCGATTAAAGCCATTCTATAGAGATCAATCAAAAACTCCTGCTCAACTACCAGATGGTTCAATAAAAGCAAAAGCTACTCCATCCGATTCATCAGATCTGCCTAAAAATGATCGGTCTAATGATGATTTGGTATCCTATTCAAAACCTGTAAGCGCAGCTGCTGTTATTCCGCCTGTAGCAGTACAAGCAGGAACAAAGCAGCAGAAGGAGGGGCAGGATGAACAGGGGCAGGATGACCTCCTGTAGGCGAAGCTGAAGGAGGAGATTCACGAGCTGCGGGAGGAGCTACCTCTCCTGCAGGAGCGGAAGGAGAGGCTACAGGAGGAGGTGAACAAGCTGGCGGATGATCTGTGGTGCCTGGAGAAGTTGGGTAATCAGGAGAAGCTGGAGCAGGTGAAGGCGCAGATGGAGATTCAGAATGCACTTCTGGATCAGACTGATAGGCTATTGTATTGGAAGCGGAAGAATCTGGAGGATAAGGAGACTCAGGAGAAGTTGCTGCAGTTGCAGCACTAAAAGACCCATAAAATGACTATTAAAGATGGTAATAGCACCAAACTCAAGGTATTGTGGCTATTGCTTATGCTATATTGAACATAAAATTAGCCTTATGTCTAGAACAGTATATAAGTATATATGCTATAAATCTAGCGGATCAAGTATAATAAATGCGCTTTACCCTTTGGCTTATTTGAGTCAGTAGCTCATAGGAAATAGTACCTAACTCTTCCGCTAGTAGGTCTATTGAGACTTCTGGACTAAAAATAACCACTTCATCACCGCGTTTTAATGTAATGCCTGTCACGTCAACCATAGCCATATCCATGCATACATTGCCTATAATAGGACATTCACGACCTTGAATGACTACCCTGCCTCTTCCACAGCCAAATGATCTGCTTAAACCATCTGCATACCCGATTGCTATAGTAGCAATTGTCATATCCTGTGTAGCTATGGCTTTTCGGTCATATCCTATGCTATCTCCTTTTTGAATCAATTTGACTTGTGAAATGGTGGTCTTTAGTGTACTGGCTGGCAGTAAATGGGGTTGTATGGTTTCGTCAACCCCTACGCCGTGCAAGCCAATCCCTAGCCGTACCATATCCAATTGAAAGGCTGGAAAACGTAGTATCCCATTGGTATTTAAAAGATGCTTTAAAGGATTGATGTGCAGGTGTGATGCGATATAGTCGGCCATTTTTATAAATTTTTCTGCTTGTAAATGGGTATATGCATCATGTACATCTGCTTGTGCAGCCGCTAAATGGCTAAAAATACTTACTATGTGTAGCGCAGGTAGTTGTTTACACTGCCTTATAAGTTGGTCCAGCTCTTTTTCTGTTATGCCCAAACGGTGCATACCCGTTTCTAATTTAAGGTGGATGGGCATATATTGAATCGATCTTTCTGTTATAAAGCAAGATAAGGCATCCAATAAGGGCAAGCTGTATATTTCTGGTTCTAGATGGTGGTTTAGGATGGCATCAAAGTGGTCATCTGTTGGGTTCATTACCATAATCGGTAAGGTAATGCCTTTTTGACGCAATGAGATGCCCTCATCCATATAGGCAACTCCTAGGTATTCCACACCATGGCGCTGTAGTGCGGAAGCTAGTTCAAAGTTACTGCTGTCACTTCCGTAGGTGGAGGCCTTGGCCATAGCCATGATTTTGGTGCCAACTTTTAATTGGCTTCTAAAATAGGAGAGGTTGTGCCGAATGGCATGCATATCGATCTCTAAAATGGTTCCATGGTTGTTGTTTTCGATGGCTTGTACGACCCGTTCTAGCCGAAAGGTACGTGCCCCTTTTACCAAGATGGTTTCATCTTTAAAGGATGGCTTTTGGGCTATAAAATCTTCTGTGCTATTCAAAAAAATAGTTTCTGGCATGGAAAAAAGAGCGCTATACTGGCTTATAGTGGGCCCAATACCAATCAATCGATGGATGGCGTGTTTGGCCAATAAGGTAGCTAGTTCCTGATACAGTTGGCCATCAGATGTGGCAGATTGGAGCATATCTGATAGAATAACGGTGCGTTTGGTGGGTTGTTGTTGTTGCATAAAATCTAATGCAAGCCTTAGACTGACGATATCATTGGTGTAGGTGTCATCTATAATCTGACATCGGTGCACACCCGCTTTGAGGGTCATGCGCATCGGTATCGCTTTAAGCTGAAGCAGGGAACGCTGCAGTGGTGCGGGTTCAAAGCCATTGTTTAATAGGTAGACGAGGCAATGGGTGATGTTTTCTATAGAAGCACTATCCTTAAAAGGGATTGCAAAAGTGTTAGACCTCTTTCGAAACTCGATTTCTAATGGCCATTTTGGTGTTGAAGCTTGTCTATGCTCCTCAAATACACCTGAGTATTCTGCAGTGCTCGACTGCGCTGCTCCTAAAAATTGTGCATCACAAATCGCTTTCGAAAGAGGTCTATCGCTTTGGGTTGCTTTGGTAATTTGTAGCGTAGTTTGGTCTGTTTGTGGTTTGCATGTAACCAGGTAGTCTGCTGTTGGGTTATGAAAAGACCAATTGACCAGTTCCTTTCCCTTTCCATATAACTGATTAAGGGTTAGGTGAACCAGCTGATGGTCTTTACAATAGTAAATGGTGGTACAGCTGGTAAATAGTTTTATTTTCTCTTCAATTTTTTGCGTAGTGCTTTGAAAGCCTTGGCTGTGCGCAGCGCCGATGTTGGTCAGCAGTCCATGGGTTGGTTGAATCAGTGGTGCCAATTTTTCTATTTCACCGGTTTGCGAAATACCTGCTTCAAAAATTCCATATTCATGGTTGGGCTGTAACAAACTTATCGCAAGTGGTACACCAATTTGCGCATTATAACTGTGTGGGTTGCTAACGGTTTTGTATTTTCTGGATAGCAATTCATGCATCCACTCTTTTACAGTCGTTTTGCCATTACTACCGGTAATACCCAATATCGGCAAATGATGTTTTGATCGGTAAAAAGAAATAAATTGGTGTAATGCCTTTAATGTATGGGGTACTTCTAGAATGTTTACATCGTTGTGTTTTTCTATAATAGTGCTAATAGTGCTGTTATATGGATGGCTTACTACAAATTGGCGTATGCCTTGGTTATACGCTTCTGCTATATAATGATGTCCATTGTGGTTAATGCCCACAATGGCAAAAAAAATAGGAAATGGCGTCAGGGTTTTGCTTCTGCTATCTATGCTTAGTTCTGTTATGGGCCAATGAGCTGCTTCAGCTATGACTCGGCCACCTGTAACCATTACTAAGTCACTAAAATAGCCAAGGGTGTGTGCAAGGTACATGGTCAACTGGATTTGGTTATGCGATAGATAAAGTGCTGTTTGTCTTGTTTTTTTTGTTTTCCTCGCTTTCGGACCTCGATAAATGAATTTGACACGCAGTAAAAATAATGAAACGAACTCAAAAGTAAGGCTAAAAAATCATGTTTTTATATGTGATAATCAATTAAATATATACATTAAGTTGACGCCATGAATAGATACGAAAGAAAGGATAAAGTGTTAAGCTTATTAGTCTTATGAGCTATTGCTGTTCAACGCGTTTTATACTAAATATTTGTATAAAAGATAAAGAACCGATCACTAAAGAATTCATGCATAACAATACACCTAAATTGTAACCCATATATGCGTCAAAAAACAACACCTGCACAATAGCTGAAAAAATGGGCGCAGCTGCAATGCCAAGACTAGTTAAACCAACGTCAAAGTTCTTAATAGCAAGTTGCAAACAGATTTGAGGCACAAGAACAAAAAACAAAGCAAAAACTATTAAATGATAAAAGGACAACTGGCTTATAGAAAATAGATTGTTTTTTATACATAAGAAAAAAGTCACCACCAATACAAGTATAGAACGTAGTGTATTGATTCGAAGCGGAAATTCTCCAGCACTACTCAACCGTTTGCATATAACGGTATTACATAGGACTGCTATGCCACATACTAGTGATAGTGAAAAACCTATTATAATGTTTGCACTACCTTTACGTAATGCAATAACTGATGCATCAGATAATAAGAGCTGAGCTGACAATATAAAAAGTAAAAAAGATAGCCATTTTTCAACAGATGAGGTTTTATTAAAACGAAGCAAATTATGAAGCATAGGGCCAACTGAAACTGCAATAGCAGATGAAACAGCAGGAATAATGTAACCTATTGATAGGTAGCCCGTCACTAAATTAAGTACAGTAAAAATATTCAACATTACATAATTCAGTATTAAATTTAATCTTCTATGCTTATCGCTATTGCTTTCTGCTGCTTTTGTGTGGTTAGTTTTATTAACAAACGCAATAATCAAAGTAACTAGAAGCGAAATAAATGATGCTGTAAAGATAACTAAAAAAGGATTTATTTTCTTAAAAAGAAAAAAAGAAGAATAAAGTGCCCTAGCCCCATCACCTGACAGAAATACGACCATAGCCAGAAATCCGATTAAAATATTCATTTTCATATGTTAATAAATGTCTTGTCCACTAATTGACAACATGCATCCAATAGCTCCTTAATGGTTAGCAAGTATGTGATGGGCTGCAAAAAAGAAAGGTGATGGCTTTTCGTTTTTATCCATACGCTGAACCAGATCGTAAAAAGCAACGTTCTGGTTACTGGTAGCTTCAAGTATATAATTAAAACTTGACCACAATTTCTCAGAGATACTGCAAAAAAGCAGGGCCGCTATCTTTTTATCAGGGGCAACTATATTTTTCATGATTAGCTTTAACCTTTACATTAAGAGTTCCAACTTATGTTAATAATTTTACTACTTACATAAAGCCTTAAAAAATATTAGAGTTGTAATTGGATGCCAAATAATACTAATTACAGGTCATAATCGTTAAAGATTTTTCATAACAACATCCATCAGAAATCAGCAGGTAAATGCTACTAAACCTATTGTTTATACATCAAGCATTGAATATAATGCCTCAATTTTACATTGATCAATTAGCAAACAATACTTGTTCATTTCTATAAATGGCTATGCATAATAATAAAAAATAACATTAACAATCACTTGTATTTAATAATTTTATTAGTTAAGAGCAACCATCTGTTTATAATTTGTTCTTTTCTTGTAAGCATGCATTTATAATCGAATCTTCATCTATATCTGACTGAATACTAGTCCGCTTATTAGTTTCCAAGAACATTAAGTACTTATTAAAATAGCAGGTATGGTTTTTATTATCGTATTTTTTTAATGCATAGGCGGCATAATCGTAAGACTAATAGCTATGATGACATACTAATCCCAACTTGATCAGCCTATCTTTATTTTTACTGCGCGCTAACTTTTTATCGTCGGCCAGCGGCGGTGGAGCATACGAACGATCCATTTGCATCGCTGTGCTAGACTAGCGTTTCCTTAACTTGACGCCATTGTTTGAATAGATACCTATTGCAGTAGGAGGGAAGCATAAAGCAGCATAAAAGCTGAAAATAAGCACTTGTTCAAGCTAGTGGTAAAAAGGCACTTATCTTACACCGTGTGCTTGATAAAATCAAGTATAGACAAAATCAAGCGCTTATAAAGCTTTCTATGTGTAACCGTTTTAGCAACGTGATCCCGCTGGGACTCGAACCCAGGGCCCTCTCCTTAAAAGGGAGATGCTCTACCAGCTGAGCTACGAGATCAACATCAATTGCATAATTGTAAATTTATTCATTTTTTAGTGAAAATAAAAATTATTCACCCATCTTATTGAGCCTCATCTTGGTGTACATACATTTTAAGGTATATACGTATTTTCAGGGCCTTTAGTTTTCTATTGCAACGGCTTTTGATATACTTGGTAAAAATTGACAATTAATGGGTGGGTTGTTTCTATTGCGTCAAATTAAAGGGCTAATGGCCGCTGGAGTATGCGAACGATCCATTTGCATCACGGGCTCAGCTTGTATATTTTCCAATGCATCATCCAAAAAATCATACCCACAATAATCGTACTAATATTACAAATTAAGCCTTCTATGGCGAGATCTTTTTTCCTTGTATGTAGGATTTTGCTCAAGTTGCATTATCACATTTGGATGATATAAAATTTTCTATAGAGGAAAATTTTGTAAGATGGGAGTGATATCTACACTTCGGAAATATTAAACCAGCCATATTGAGGATTAAACAAATCGTACAACAGAGCAATACCATCGCGCTTACAAAACAGACCGCCATGCTATATAACTTTTTAAGGCTTATTATAAGCTCCCCTCTTTACCTGCTTGTAATTTTTCCGCATTATCTGCCACACGCAATGCCTTGATCATATCCAATATAGCCCCATCTAATATGGCCGCTAAATTATGCTCTGTATAGCCAATCCGGTGATCTGTTGCACGGGCCTGGGGAAAGTTATAGGTTCTGATCTTATCCCCTCTGTCGCCACGTTTGACCATAGATCTGCGTTCTACACCAATAGCTTCTTGTTGTTTTTTTACTTCCATATCATAGAGGCGAGAGCGCAATACCTTTAAGGCTTTTTCATAATTTTTGATTTGCGATTTGCCATCTTGGCAGGATACAACCAATCCAGTGGGAATATGGGTTAGTCGTACAGCTGAATAGGTAGTGTTGACCGACTGGCCACCTGGACCGGAAGAGCAAAAAGTATCTTTGCGTACCTCATTTAAATCTAAGTTGATTTCCACTTCCCCTGCCTCTGGCAATACAACTACACTGGCTGCTGAAGTATGTATACGGCCCTGTGTTTCAGTAGTAGGGACCCGCTGTACACGGTGCACGCCAGATTCATATTTCATAAGGCCATATACATCCTCACCCGCTATCGTACAAACAATTTCTTTCCATCCACCAGCAGTGCCCTCTATCGTATATACAATGGAAAAATCCCATTTCATTTTTTCTGCAAAACGCTTGTACATTCGAAAAAGATCTCCTGTAAAAATCGCGGCCTCGTCCCCACCAATACCCGCTCGAATCTCTAAAACGATGTTCCTGCTATCATTGGGGTCGCTTGGCGTAAGTGCATCGCGCAATGCGCTTTCTAAATTGGATTTTTTATCTAAGGCAGATGCTAGCTCTTGTTTGGCAATCTCACGGAAAGCTTCTTCTTTTTCATTATTTAATACTTCTTTTGCTTCTTTTATATTTTCTAATACAAGCTCATAGTCTTTGTATAAATCAACAATTTTAGATAGCTTTCTATATTCTTTATTGAGTGCCGCATAGGCCTTCATATCACTCAAAGCGTCTGGTTGATAGATGGCTGCTTCTACCTCGTGGAACCGTTCCTGGATGGATTTTAGTTTTTCAATCATATGATCATATATCTGCTTAAGGGCATGGCCATACTAGGAGCAAGTAAAGGATGTATCCATTTAACCAATGGTGTTAACTTAAGGAGTATATTTTATTGACTATCCAATACAACATCATTTTTATAGGCGGTTGTTGCCATTGCGTCAAGTTAAAGCACTAATGGCCCGCCTATAAAAAACTCGGCGCTTCAGTAAGCTTGTAGTTATCTGACGAACTGTTGTTCAGCGGATCAGAAAAACAGCATGTTTGAGCACGCGCAGCGGGCGAGTTCTGTTTTTTCCGCTGAACAACAGTTCGTTCCCTTACGATTTACTATGCGTCAAACTTTTTATGGGCGGGCCAGCAGCGGTGAATTGAACAGATACTGCCTTTTTTAGGCTACCTATTTGTACAATAGCTTCAAATGCACTTGGATGGTTCATAGCCAAGTCAGCCAGTGTTTTTCTATCTATATCCATATTGCATTGCTTCAGCTTGCCCATAAACTGACCATAAGCCATTCCATGCAAACGAGCCGCTGCATTGATGCGCTGTATCCACAATGTTCTTATGGTTCTTTTTTTTGTTTTACGGTCTCTATAAGCATATAAAAGACCCTTTTCAACAGCATTCTTAGCTACTGTCCAAACATTTTTTCTTTTGCCCCAGTAACCTTTTGCTAATTTTAATGTGCGCTTTTTACGTGCCTTTGAGGCTACCGAATTAACCGACCTTGGCATAATTACATTTTAATTTAGAATGTTGAGATTAGACCGCCCCGCCCATTACATCACGAGCAGCTTACGAATAGTGGGCGCATTGGTTTCATGTACGAGTGCGCTGTGCGTAAGATGCCTTTTTTGCTTTGTGCTTTTAATTTTTTTGGCTAAGCAGTGGTTTTTAAAAGCATGCTTCCGCTTAATTTTACCACTACCTGTTACCTGAAATCTTTTTTTTGAACCAGAATGTGTTTTAACTTTTGGCATATCTTTAGTTATAACGGATGTTTAAATGGCTTAATGCAACTGGCGCGCTACTTGCGCCTTATATAGGCTTACTACCTTTTATATAACTGTAAATATAGATAGAAATATCGAAAAAGGCTTATATAAACCCCAAGTTTAGCGAAAAATATTCAAAATAACTATAAACCTTTATTCAAAGTAATCTTATTTTTTGGCGCCCAATGGGGCTATGGTTAGGCTCATTTTTCTACCTTCTAGTTTAGGCAGTTGTTCTACTTTTCCATAAGCTTCTAATCCTTGCGAAAATCTAAGTAAGATTAACTCACCTCTTTCTTTAAACATAATCTCCCTGCCTACAAATTTAACACAAACTTTTACTTTTGCACCAGTTTGTAAAAAGTTAATTGCATGTTTTAACTTAAAGTCAAAATCATGATCACTTGTATTGGGGCCAAAACGGATTTCCTTTATAACGACCTTTTGGGCATTACTTTTTATTTCTTTATGCTTCCTCTTTTGTAAGTATTTAAATTTAGCATAATCCATTACTTTACAAACAGGGAAGTCACTTGCTTTAGCAATTTCCACTAAGTCAAGTTCTTGGGCTTCTGCAATGGCTAAAGCTTCACGGATGTGATACACACCGGTCACGACGTTGTCACCAACCAAACGTACCTGAGGTGCAGTAATACGTTCGTTTACATTATGGGTTTCTTTTATTATGTTTTTCAAATGGCGAAATATTGATTATAGTCTGTTGTAGGCATCCATTGAACCAGTATTTTCTGGCTATCTGTAGTTAATATACAAATATCTCAACAAGTTTTCAATAAATCAAATCAGAAAACAAGATGCGCTTCTATGGGCTTGACTTATTTGTTTTGCATTTTTTGGGGTACTGTTTTGGGATGCCGACGGAGTATTAAAAATAATCCTACTATAGCCCAAGGTAAGCTAAGCCACTGACCCATGTTGAGTGACATGTTATTTTCAAATTCAACTTGGTTTTCTTTATAGAATTCGTAAAAAAAGCGAAGGGAGAAAAGTATGATCATAAATGTTCCAAAGATGCGGCCAGGCGCTAGGGTTTGGCCTTTTCGTTTCCACCATAAAAATAGTGTGATAAAAATCAGTATACATGAAAAAGATTCATAAAGTTGTGCTGGATGCCTTGGAATACCCCAGGTATAGACATCTGCTTGGTAGCCTTGATCCTTTTTGTGCAGGGTGTAAGAGAGCGGGGTTCCATAGGTTTCATAGATTTTAGGCGAGCTATTAAAATAGGCTTCCTGGACTAAATGGTTTTTTAAAGATTGTGCAAGAAAATTTTTAATCATCTTTTCATCTTGAAGGGTTTCTTTAAAGGAAATAGTTAATTTAATGGGTTGGTAATTGGCTTTTATGGGTGGCATGTTGGTGCTAGATGCTTTACTTATGACTACACTTTCGATTGTAGAATCATGCTTTTTGCGCAAATCATCATGCAACTCTCTGACGAATACTACACCATAGTTTGATCCAGTAGGTTTGCCAATGATCTCAGAATTCATAAAGTTACCAATTCGAATCATTGCGCCCCCTAAAGCAGCTAAAATGACTATGTGATCTGCAAGCCATAAAAATTCCCCAGCTGATCGTCGGTTTTTAAAACGGATGCAGGGCGGGAAAAGAGATAGGGTAATGCGTTTTACATATAGGAAAACAGCAAGTACGATCCCAATAGCAGCTCCATGGCTTGCCAAGCCACTAAAGCCAGTTATTTTAAACTTGGGTGAAAAGACGACGGGCAAAAATATTTCTAAGAGGTGGTCTTGGTAATAGTGCCATTCATAAAAAATAACATGGCCTAAGCGGGCACCAACCAATACGCTCAGCACTACATAACCTTTGATTTTGTCCGCTTCTTCTCTGGTTTTACCAGCTTTAGCAAACATATGATACCAGATGGGAATACCTCCTAATACACCGGTAGCAAAGAGCAGGTTATACCAGCGAAGGTTTAAAAATCCTTTTGTGAATAACTCTGGAGCTATATTCCATACAATAGTGCTTGGCATAAATAGTAAGGTAGAAATAAAGTTATATAAGATTTACTAAGGCTTAGGCCACCCCATACAAAGGCAGCCCATCTATTTTCATCACCAGAGGGGTCAAATAATTGACTTTAAAGATAAAGGGCTAGCTGTTTAGCAGCCAGTCTACTAGCAGGCGTACGCCAAAACCTGTAGCACCTGCATGGTGGTAGCACCAAGGTTGCTCTTTCCAGGCCGTACCTGCTATATCTAAATGTGCCCAAGCGGTCTTTTCAACAAATTCTTTTAAGAATAGCGCAGCTGTAATAGACCCCGCTCCTTTTTTGCTTCCTGTATTGCGCATATCTGCAACAATAGACTGCATACTCTTAAAATAAGATGCTTCTAAAGGCATTTGCCAAATTTTTTCACCTGTTCTTGGGGAAGCAGCCATCAGGCTGTTGGTCAGTTGTGGATCGGTACCAAATATACCTGACATATGTGTGCCGAGTGCAGTGACCATGGCACCTGTTAAAGTAGCTAAGTCGACCATGGCATCTACACCGAGTTTTTCTGCATAGACCAATGCATCTGCTAGGATCAGTCTCCCTTCAGCATCTGTATTGTCTATTTCAATTTTTTTGCCATTAGACGCGGTTACGACATCACCAGGCTTGGTCGCGCTTCCATTGATCATATTTTCCGTGGCAGGAATAATAAAATGTACTTCTTTACGGGGTTGAATCGCTCCAATAGCTTCTGCTGCGCCTAGCACGGCTGCTGCACCAGCCATATCGCATTTCATTAACTCAATCTGCGCATTCCCTATTTTTAAGTTGAGCCCACCAGAATCAAAGGTGACGCCTTTGCCGATTAGGGCAATCTTTTGAAAAGGGGACTGGGCATCAAGTGATTTTGGCTTATAACAGAGATGGATAAATTTAGGCACGGCGTTAGAACCTTGTGTAACGGAAAGGTAGGCACCCATGCCCAATTTTGCGCAATCCTCTTTTTCTAATATATTGAGCGCCAAATGATGCTTTTGGGCCAATTCAGTGGCGGTTTGTGCCAACATAGAAGGGGTTGCATAGTTGGGCGGAGCATTTACTAAGTCTCTAGCTAGATTGACGCCGGTTGCAATCTTTTGGGCTAGTTGAATGGTTTGGTCATCTGCTTTGGCATTTAGTAAATATACTTTTTTTAGATAGGTGGTTTTTGTATCCTTTTGGGATTTAAAACGTTCGTCTACATAAGCAGCCAGCAAGATGCCTTCAGCAAAAGCTTTTAAGTGGGTTGTATCGTTTAATAGCGTGTTGAAATGCACTACTACCGATGGGCTGTACAACTTGATACATGCGTTATAGACCATCCCTGCAGCTTGCCGAATGGCTTCTTCGCCAATGGCTTCTTGTTTCCCTAGACCAACCAGTATTACTTTGCCTACTGTAGGCAAACCGTTGGCTGTAGCAATTGTGCCTTGTTGGCCCGTAAATTGAGACTCCTTTATCAAAGGTAAGAGGACATCATGGTACAACGGTTCATCCGTTAGATGGCTGGCCTCAGGGGTGGTATGATTTTTTTCAAAAATACCAAATGCATAACAGCTGTGTGCTACTTGTGATGCTTGGCTGCTTAAAAATTGAAATTCAGGATACTGCATAGTAAAAATAGTAGTTAGTAGTTATTTGAAAGTTTCAGTAGGTAACCAACCTTTGTTTTTGTATCAAGCGGTGTACAATACACCTATTGCCACCAAACGCTCATTAAATATAAGGAATTTATTAGTGGCTGCTGTAGGGTAACGCTACAAAATCAAGAAAAAATAGGCTATACATCGCTTATAACGGCAGCTCACTCATATCATCATTTTCATTTGCCCGATTTTGTGGCCTATGATTGATTACGTGTACCCCTTGGTTTTTAGTTTTCCCATCCCCTAATAATACAAAGTGTTGGCCAACAATTTGTACAACATACTTTTGGTGTCCATCTTTATCTATATAAGACCTATGGCTTAACTTCCCTTCTATGTAGATTTGTCTGCCTTTGCTTAAATATTGCGCCGCAATTTCTGCATGAGGGGTCCAAAGTATTATTTCATGCCAATCTGTATGGTTTATTTTTTCACCTTCTTTGGTTTTGTAGCTATCATGTGTAGCCACGGTAAGCTGTACGCGCATGCGCCCATTTTCTAAGTGGCGTATTTCTGGGTCTTTGCCCAGATTGCCTAAAATAATCACTTTATTAACACTTCCCATATGGGTTGTTCAGAAAAATGTTAACAGAAAAATAGTTTTTTATCTATACTCCAATCTAAGACATTCATACCGACTTTGCAAATGGGTTGTGCAACTGTCTAAGTAATCTGCTGATTTCGTGTTAAAAAACCAATGTATTGGCGTTTATAGGCTGGCTTCAAGTTTTTTCAAAAGGGCATTAGCGGTCAGGTAGCCTTTGTCTTTGCTTACTTCAAGTGAACGTTTGATGATAAAGGTAAGCAGCTGGGTAGGGTGGAGGCCAATTTCTGCTGCTTGATCAAATAAAAAGGAGGCAGGATGCATGCCAGCGGTAGTATTCGGGTCGTTTAATAGGATGGTATGATCCTTGGTAAGGAAGCCATCTATACGGGCATATACTGTACAGGCCAATAGTTGGAATAGGGCCACTGCCTCTTTGCGAATGGCATCCAGTAGCGGGCTAGACAAGCACATAGGGGTTTGTTTCCGTACGATACCAGGCAAATATTTGGCTCTATAATCAAAATGAAGATTGCCTTTTAAGATTTCAGTTGGTGGCAGTGCAATGGGGTGGCCTTTTTCGGCTTCTAGTACAATACAAGAAAATTCCCGCCCTTCTATAAAGGCTTCTATGATAATGGCTTCTTCTCTATGTGCGCTTATGAGTAGGATAGGCGCCTGCTTGGTTTGCAAATAGTGCGTTATATAGTCTAGTAAGGCATGGGGCGTATAGAAAATTTGTTCGTCTACTAATAAAGGGAATCCTATGCCTTCGCGTAGGTCTATGAGTCTATTAAACCAAGCTTTTTTATCTGCTGGTGTATAGCTTGTCCAGCGATCATAGCTGATGGTTTCGATAAAGAATGCTTTATGAACGGCCGTTGTAAAGACATCTAGTCTATCGTCTTGTACAATCGCCACCCCTATAGAGGAGCCTTGTTTGCCGCTTTTTACAACGAAAGGCAGACCGATGGCAGCGATGATTTCGTCTAGTAGCCTGCTTTTATCCGCCCTGTTCAGCCATTCTTGTTGCGTTAAAACCAAAGAAGGGGCGACTAAAAAACCTGCATTTTGTAAAAGCTTTTGTTGAAATATTTTATGGATGCCCAGTGCGGATGGCAATATGCCGGATCCTGTATGGGGCATTTGGTACCATGCCAATAGCCCTTGAATCGCGCCATCTTCTCCATAAGGGCCATGCAAGCAGAGAAAAGCGATATCGAAATATTTTGAAAAATCAGCGGGTTCTATTTTGTGCCCTATTTTTTCGATAAATGGCTCATGGCTTTCAGTGGCAGCTAGTGATTCTATGTAAAGGGGAATGCCCCAAAAATTAGCTGCAGCAGCAGAGGGATAGAATTCTCGAATGGTGCCCTGGTAAAGATATTGTGTATGGAGTAGGATAAAGTTCCCTAGGCTATCTACAAAAACGGGAATGGGCTCAAATCTTTTCCGATCTAAATGGTCGTACACCGTACGCCCGCCGGCAAAAGAAACCTCACGTTCTCTAGATTGCCCTCCAAAAAATATCCCTACTCTAATGGGTATCAATAAAGCATTATGCACGAAAACAAGCTGTAATCTAAAGCGGGTTCATCTTATGAAATAGGTATGGTTAGGCCATTTTTTTTAGCCCCTCATCTTGGCTGCTTGTTTCTACTTGTCTAAGCAGTTCTAGCCGTGTTCTACTGAGTTGTTCCAATGCATACTTTTTATCAACCACTAGTTTTTGTTGGTCTTGCAACGATGGAGCAGTGTACATTACTTCACCCATAATGCTTTCACAGATAGAACGCAGCCCTCTGGCACCTAGTTTTAGTGCAATGGCTTGTTCTGCAATCAGGTCAAGTGTTTCTTCTGTAAAGGTTAGGGTAATGCCATCTATTGCAAATAACTTAATGTATTGCTTAACCAGTGCATTTTTAGGCTCTGTAAGAATACGCCGCAGGTCAGATTTTGTAAGCGGTTCAAGCCCTTTGATTACTGGAAGGCGGCCTACTAGCTCAGGAATCAGCCCATACCCTTTTATATCTGACGCAGAAACATACTTAAGCATATCTTTATCATCTATCTTGGTATTACGCTTTGCACAAAACTCAAATCCTATGGAATTGAAATTGATTCGATTGCTGATGGTCCTGGAGATGCCATCAAAAGCGCCTCCGCAAATAAATAAAATCTTTTCTGTATTTACAGCTGTTAGCTTCTGGTCTGGATGCTTTCTTCCTCCATGTGGGGGTGCATTGACAATAGAACCCTCCAATAGCTTTAGTAAAGACTGTTGTACCCCTTCACCGCTTACATCTCGGGTAATAGATGGGTTGTCTCCCTTACGGGCAATTTTATCAATCTCATCTACATAAACAATCCCCCGCTCAGCTGCGGTAACCTCATAATTGGCTGCATGC